>CAQGLR010000013.1 GCA_948794795.1 uncultured Lachnospiraceae bacterium
AGAGCATCTGCCTTACAAGCAGAGGGTCACAGGTTCGAGCCCTGTAGGTCCCATTTAGTTTTAAATATGTATGATGATAATTAACGTGCCGATGTGGCTCAATTGGCAGAGCAGCTGATTTGTAATCAGCAGGTTATCGGTTCGAGTCCGATCATCGGCTTATGGATGGATTCCCGAGTGGTCAAAGGGGGCAGACTGTAAATCTGTTGCTTAGGCTTCGAAGGTTCAAATCCTTCTCCATCCATTTAACTTAAGATAAAAGAATAAAGTATATTCTAAATATAGTTAAAACTGCATATAGTTTTATAGTTATTATCTGACGCGGGGTGGAGCAGCTAGGAAGCTCGTCGGGCTCATAACCCGAAGGTCATAGGTTCAAATCCTGTCCCCGCTACTTTTAGATATTATGTTAATATCTAATGCCCAGATAGCTCAGTTGGTAGAGCAGAGGACTGAAAATCCTCGTGTCGCTGGTTCGATTCCGGCTCTGGGCATTGTGTTTGCCAGAAGGTGAACATGATGGGATACTAGCTCAGTTGGTAGAGCACTTGACTTTTAATCAAGTTGTCGGGGGTTCGACTCCCCCGTGTCTCATTGGAATCCAGTAAATGCTTATATTTACTGGATTTTTTTTTAATAAAATAAAATAATAGCAAAATATTTTAGGTAGTGGGAATTAGTTCTAACATATTAAAATTACATATATTTAGATTAAGGAGGAAGGATTAATTGACAAATCTTAGAATGGGAACTATTGAATCAAAGTTTGCAGAGATTATATGGAACAATGAACCAATACCATCACCTGAACTTGTAAAACTGACAGCTATTAGTTTAGACTGGAAGAAATCAACTACCTATACAGTGCTTAAAAAGTTATGTTTAAAAGGAATATTCCAGAATGAAAAAGGTACAGTAACATCTGTTGTGAGTAAAGATGATTATTATAGTATGCTTATAGAAGAAATTCTGGATGAAGGATTTAATAGTTCATTATCAGAGTTTATACAAGTGTTTATAAAAAGGAAGAAGTTTTCTGATAACGAAATAGAAGAAATTATAGAAGTAATTGCAAAGAAATAAATTAATTTTCTGTGTAATTATTTTTTATAATATAAAAATACATAATTTATAGGGAGGGAAATTATGTGAAAAATAATGAGTTAGATAATATTGATAAAAAAATTATTACAATGCTTCAGGAAAATGCAAGAGTATCTTTAAAAGAAATTGCAGAAAAAGTTTTTTTATCATCCCCTGCTGTTTCAGTAAGAATAGAAAACCTGGTAGATAACGGGTATATACAAGGATTTCATGCATATGTAGACCCTGTAAAACTTGGTTATCATATTAAAGCATTTATTAACCTTGAAGTTTCACCTGTTGATAAAAAGGAGTTTTACCCATTTATAAGAGAATGTAAAAATGTAATTGAGTGTAATTGTGTTACAGGAGATTATTCAATGCTTTTAGAAGTATTGTTTCCAAGTACTGATGAACTTGACCAGTTTATAGGGGAATTGCAAAGATATGGGCGTACAAAGACTCTTATAGTATTTTCTACCTGTGTAGAACATAGGGAAATCCAATTTTAAACATAAGTAATACATTTGAAGAGGACAAACTATAAAATTTATTTTTGTAGTTTGTCCTTTTTAGGTATTGACAATTAATTGTTTATAGTGTATATATAACATATAAACAGTTGCTGTATTTAATTTTATAGATTTGATACAGTATACTGGATTATAAAGGCAGGTGAAAATATGAGGATAATGCAAAATTCAGGAGTGCCTATATACCAGCAAATAGCTGGACAGTTCAAGGAAGATATCCTGGCAGGAAAGTTTAAACAAGGAGAATTTCTTCCATCAATCAGAGGATTGGCAAAGGACTTAAGGATTAGTGTTATTACAACTATGAAAGCGTATGAAGAACTCGAGAAAAACGGGCTTGTAACAGCGGTACAGGGTAAAGGTTACTATGTGAATGCGCAAGATACTGAAATGTTAAAGGAGCAGCATATGAGAAAGATGGAAGAATATTTATTAAATGCTATATCTGCAGCAAAGATAGCTAATGTTTCAAACAGTGAACTTATAGATATCTTAAAGATTTTGCTGGAAACTGAAGAAAGTGAAGAATAAAAATATAAAGAGTTTTTACAATAAAAAGATATATGGAGGAAAATTATGTATAAAAATAATGTTATAAATATTAATAATTTATCTAAGAAATTTAAGACTTTTGAACTTGATATTCCATCATTGGATATACCTAAGGGATTTGCTACTGCACTTATTGGAGAAAATGGTGCAGGTAAAAGTACATTAATAAATATACTTGCAGGAATAAGGCTTGATTTTAAGGGTAAAGTTATTTATTTTGATGGAGAAAAAGATGAAAGTATAATACGTGAGAATATAGGTTATACAGGACCTGGTAATTATTTTATGCCTCATTGGACGATATCACAAGTAGCAGATGCAAGTGGACTTTTGTTTAATAATTTCCACAAAGATAAGTTTTATGAGCTTTGTGACATGTTAGGTATTGATGTAAATGGAATAAATAAGAAAAACAAAGGATTTAGTAAATTATCAGATGGTATGAAGATGAAAGTTATCCTTGCCAATGTATTTGCAAGGGATACTAAAATGCTTCTGCTTGATGAACCAGCATCACCACTTGACCCGCTTATGAGAGATAAGCTTTGCCAGATGCTTAGAGAATATTTAGAAGAGGGAAATGGGGAAAAAAGTGTATTATTTTCAACACATAATATTTCAGATATGGAAAATGTTACAGATTATGCAATTATAATGGAAAAAGGAAAAGTTGTTGAACAAGGATTTGTTGAAGACTTAAAAGAAAAATATATTTTAATTAAAGGTGATAATGAAGATGCGGATAAAGCAAAAGATATATTATTTAATTTCCAGAAAAATAATTATGGTTTTGAAGGATTATGCCTCTCAGATAATATTGATAAACTTGCAGGATTAAATATTTCAAAAGAGATACCTGAGCTTTCGCAGATAAGTATTGCTGTTATGAAAAAGTACTCACAGCTTAAATAAAAAATCCAAAATTGGATAAAATTTATTTTTAAGGAAAGAGGTAATTTATGAAAAAATATGTAGAAAGTTACCATATGTTTTTTCCAAATAGAATATTTGGTATATTGTTATATTTTGTATATCCTGTATTAATAGTAGGAAGCTTGTTTATAGAAAGAATCTTTTTTGATAATTATGTAATTTTAATAACTACAACTATATTTGTATTTATTATAGAATGTATGGCAGATTTATTTATATTTGCAGGATATGCCAGAAAAGAAAGCGGCAGGCATGAATATTTAAAAACATCAGTAAAGTATATACAAATATTTAAGAGAGCTTTTATGTTTGATATAGTAAGAAGATTGTTAAGTATATTAATAATAATGTCTGTTACATCAGCAATTTTAAGAATACCAATTAATATAGCTATATTTATGACGGTTTCATTAATCCTTTTTATAATTGTATCGCTTTGCATTCTGAGGTTTTTTGATTATTTTGTATTTTATTATATAATAACTACAATTATGATGCTGGTATATGGATTTTTTATTATAATAATGTGTAAAAAAAATATTTATATAATATCAGGAGTAATGATAGCCACAAGTATATTGGCAATATTAATACATATAAAGATTTTGTTTAAGGTTATAAAGGAGGGATACCATGATTAATAGTATTAAAAATAATATAAAACTTCTTAAGTATGGATACCAGTTTAAATTAAATGTAATTTCTTCAGTAATTTTTATATTACTTGGAACATTTTTAATTTCATATGGGGGTAATCTTTATAAAAGCCCATCTATGTATATGATATTTTTCTGTAGTTTTATATTTATTGTGCAGCTTGCATATACGCTTACAGTTTCTGGTATTGTAAAGTCTTCTCCAAAATACAGGCAGTTTTATTTGGGAATTCCGAGACTTGTAAATATTACAGGTTTTTTAATATCATTTTTATTGTTATTAATAATAAAATTTATAAAGGCAGATACTATAGCAGATTTTATGCAGTATTCAGGAAATGAAGTGGCCTCAGCAGGAATAATGTATATGATTACATTTATATATATTGCACTTGCTTATAAGTTTTTTGTTATATCTGTAGTTATATTCTGTGGAAGCTGTTTTGGTATAAATATATTATTTAATTATATTACGGAAATCTATAATTTTACATTAGTACAAGGTATAGGAATAGCGGTTTTATTTGTTATTATTGGTCTGGTTTTATTTGAGATTTTAGAAAGAGTTACATATAAAATGCAGATGTCAAAGTTTGCACAGTCAGCATTTCTTAGAAGATATATGTAATATTAAAATAAAAAACAGCATGTTATAAATGTATATAATTTCCATAAAATCTTCTGTTACTATTTAAAAAAATAAGGACATGATATATAATACATATAATAAAATTATTTACAAAAATAGTATAATAAAGGAGAAATATTTATGGCAAAGGATTTTTTAGAAGAATTTATACCAGACTTGGATGAATTTAGGGAAAAGACTATGGCTTTTCATAATAAAGAAATTACAGTACCAGAATATAAAGGATTTTCAGGAGGTTATGGAAGCTATGCACAGCGTGGTGGTGAAAAACATATGTTAAGGCTGCGTCTTGCAGGTGGGCAGGTTACAAAAGATAAGTTAAAGTTTATAACAGAGTTATGTGAAAAATATAATGTTGATTTGATTAAGCTGACAACATGCCAGTCATTACAGCTTCATAATCTTGAAGCAGAAGATTTATGTGGAATGATAGAGAGTGTATGGCGGGCAGGAATGGTATCACGTGGAGGCGGAGGAGACTTTCCACGTAATGTAATGGCTTCACCACTTTCAGGTGTACAGGCTGGTGAGAATTTTGATGTTCTTCCTTATGCTAAAGAAATGGCAGATTATCTTATGAACTTTATTAAATCAGTAAAGTTTCCAAGAAAATTAAAAGTGTGTTTCTCTAATTCTGAAATAAATGAAACACATGCAACTTTCAGGGATATGGGTTTTGTTTCACGTACTGATGGAAAGTTTGATGTATATATTGCGGGAGGCCTGGGCAATAAACATAAACTTGGGGTAAAAGTAGCTGAAGCTGTGGAACCTTGCAAAGTTCTTTATTATGCAAAAGCGATGGTGGATACATTTGTAGAATATGGCAATTATACAAACAGGGCACAGTCAAGGACAAGATTTTTACAGGATACTCTTGGAACTGATGGGCTTAAGAAAGCATTTAATGAAAAACTTGATAAGGCTTTTGAAAATGAAATGCTTGATATTAATATAGGATCATATATTGTTAATAAAAAAGATGATGGTGTAAGAGTTTCTGGAAAGAGAATTACTGCACAAAAACAGACAGGTCTGTATGCTGTATTCTACCAGCCTGTTGGTGGTAAGATTGCACCTTCAAAGTTAAGGGAAATTTATAATGTAATAAAGGATATGGAAGATGTAGAAATACGTATTACACCTGAAGAAAGCTTATATATAATAAATTGTAATGGTTCTGAAGCTGAAAAGGTTCTGGAAGCAACACAGGATGGTGCTTCTAATCTTTTTGAAACATCAGTTGCATGCATTGGAAGCCAGATATGCCAGGTTGGAATTGGAAATTCACAGGAACTTTTAAATATGTGTATAGATGAAGTACGAAAGGAAAATTTTGCTGATGGAGTACTTCCTCAAATCCATATTTCTGGATGTCCTTCTTCGTGTGCAGCACAGCAGATTGCAGAAATAGGTTTTAGAGGAGCAATGAAACAATCACCAGACGGACCACAAAAAGCATTTGCAATTTATATAGGAGGATGTCCTTACCAGGGGAAAGAAAATCTTTCAGACTTTGGTAAATCAATAACAGTAGAAGCAATACCAAAGTTTCTTGTAGAACTTGGAAAGACAGTTTCA
Organism: uncultured Lachnospiraceae bacterium; assembly: GCA_948794795.1. Lineage (GTDB taxonomy): Bacteria > Bacillota > Clostridia > Lachnospirales > Lachnospiraceae > Butyribacter. The sequence continues at coordinate 5,988 of CAQGLR010000013.1, forward strand.
GGACAGAATACTACTTATGATAAATGGATAGTTAATAACAGGAATAAACTTGATGAACTTGTTGAAAAGTATGCTGGAATGTAGATTATAGGTTTTATTTCTATACAGGCAATAAGCAATTTGTGAATATTAGCTTAGGGTTCCTGGTTTGATATAATCCAGATTTAAAGAAGGCGTGCGTAGTTATTGTTGCGCACGCCTGTATTAATAATGCCAGAATATTATTGTATTAACCCTTGACAGCAAGTGTTGCAGGAGGTCTGGAAAGTATCCTGTATACTGGCATAATACTTATTATTATATGTACAATGTAGATTGATGCAAGTAGGATTAATACAGACCACCATGGAAATAACATATTAATTCCAAGTGAAGGTATGCTTCCTATAAATTTAATAACGCCACTTGTAACTATAACTGCAGGAAGTGAAGTATACGAAGTAAGCAAGGTTATTTCAATTATATAAGATTTTAATATACTTCTTTTGGAAATACCAAGCAGGCTGTATACTATAAGTTCTTCACTACGTGAAATGGCATTTGATTTAATTGTAAAATAAACAATAATAACAGATATTGTAACAATAACTATTGTAATAAGGCTGCTTGCTTTTGTATCTCCTTTATTTGCTTTCTGGTATGCTTTTATTTCTTCTTTATTTGGTATTGTAAGGTTAATTTTAAATACTCCCATGTCTGGGTCTTTAATTCATTTTAATCCATTTATTGTTGTTTTAGTATTATCTGTATATACCATACATGTTTTATATTCATAAATCATAATATCACGTATATTTAAACATCCACGGTCAGAGAGTACATAGTCTGTACCAATTTCGTCTGGAAATGTGCCAACAATATTGTATATATGTACAGAGTCATCACCAAAAGTATATTCTTTGTTTTTACCAAGCTTTAAAGAATTATAAAGACCTTCCCTAATAAGGATTTCATTGTCAGCTAATTTTATATTACTATAATTTACAGAATCTTCAGCTTTAAGTTCACCAAGACTTGCAATTTTATAACTTTTCTGTGGAAATTCAAGTAATACATTCTGGCTGCAGTAAAGTGAAGGTTCACGGTTATTGCTGATACCTGTAATTATTAATTTAAGTGAATATTTGTAAGTTTTTAAAATAGCTCCAATAAAATCTTCTGGTGTTTTATAATTTGATGATACTACACCTTTAGATGCCATAAGGTTTTTTATAACTTGTAAGTCAATTACTGCTTCATTACGTTTTTTAGGCATTGTCCCATAGATTAAGCTGCTTTCTTTTAAATGTTTTGATGAAACGTATGAAATATTATTTATTGGCTGCCTTAAGGATTTAATCTGTTTAAAACCATTACCTATAATGTATAATGTACTGTTTGGTGAAAAAAATGTATTTCCATAAATATCATTATCAAGATATTTCCATGTAAATTCTAGTACTTGTAGCTGGTCTTCATGGTTAAATACAGAAATATTATTAAAGTTTGCTTTAACATAATGTGAATCTGTAGAAACAATTTTTTCTTTATTTATGGAAACCATATTTGTAAATTTAGCAGTAGTAATAGATAACATTACGGCAGCAGCAATTAATATTATTGTTATAAATACCTGTTTTTTTCCCATAAGGTGTATATTGGACATAGCAATACGCCATATTTCATGGAATGGGAGCTGTGCATTTCCTTTGGCTGGCAGTTTTGTTAAATCATATGACAGGTTTTCTATTTCTTCCATTTCAAGAGCAGGACGCTCTGTATCTAAAATTTTTACACCATTTTCTTCACCTTCAAAAATAATATCATATTCCATCATATTCTGGATATAAAGCTTACCATCTTTCCATACCATATTCATATTAATAGCTGGAGGAGCTTCTTCTTTTTTATAGTATATATTAAATTTAGAATAGCCAGCACCAATACTATCCAGTTCAAATTCTTTAAGATATATATTTGAATCATCACTTCTTTCATATGAACTGGATGTATTTTTTTTATCATGTATTACTTTTCCATCACGTATTTCAATAATCCTGTCACCAAAAAAATTTGCAATTTTTTTTTCATGTGTGACAAGCAGTACAAGACATTCTTTAGATATTTTTTTAAGTATTGCCATTGTACGTATTGTATTTTCTTCATCAAGATTTCCTGTAGGTTCGTCTGCAAGTATTATATCAGGTGCCTTTACAAGTGCCCTTGCTATGGATACACGCTGTTGCTGGCCTCCTGAAAGCTTTGAAACAGGTTTATTTTTATATTTGCCTATTCCAAGCATATCAAGTATATATTTTGTACGTTCATCTTTTTCTTTTTCAGATAAATTATAGCGGTTAAGGGCAATTTTTACATTATAGTTTACACTATAGTCTTTTAATAAATAATAGTTTTGGAAAATATATCCAAAATTATCATTACGTACTGGTTCAATTAATTTTTGCTTATAACTTTTTAATATAGTGTCATTAACCTGGAGTGTCCCATCTGCAAAATCATCAAGTCCTCCTATAGTATTAAGTAAAGTAGTTTTACCTGAACCACTTTCACCAAGTATACATATAAGACCTGTGTTACCAAATTCAAGGTTTATATTATTTAGTACATGTTGTTCATTCTTTCTGCCTTTATTATAATATTTATTAAGATTATTTACTTTAATCATGCCTTAAGCCTCCCTTTTAAGATATGGTTAAATGCTTTGGCTGCTAGTACCGATAATATAAGGTTGTACAAGAAAAACTGCAAGTATGCACCAAATGTATAATACCACATAATATCTGAAATTATTTTTATATTGGACATTCTTATAACCATCATAATTATAATTGTAGCTATCATTGCAAATATAGAGTATAAACATGTTTCATTGCGGCATGTTTTATTTATTATATTAAATTTCATTCCAATAAATTTAAGTACAAAATAATCTTTTATACGTATTTTAAGTAATGAACGTAGAATTAATATTCCAGCAGCAAACAGGATAATTAAACCAAGTGAACATATACATATTATTATTAATCTTTCATTAACAAGATTTTCAACATATTCTTCTGTACTTACCCTGTATGTACTTATAGCTTTGTATCCCTTTTTATTAAGTTTATGTAATACTTTATCAGTTTTGGCATAGTTTGATATATAAACAGAAACCTGGTTACTTTTTATATTATAATATTTGTAATAAAAATCTTTACTTATCTCTAAAAACATTGGTGAAGAATTATTTATGCCATCTGATATTATATTTATTTCTTCACTTTTTATCTCATCTGCCAGGCTGTCATCCTCATTGTAGCTAAGAAACTGTAAAGTACTTTTTCCTGTTGATAAAACATTTCCAAAAGTGTTATAAAAATTATCTGAAATACGCATATTATTTTCTTTTAAATTATCACTGATAACAGGAATTAAAGAAATTTTTTTCTTAAAATCATTTATTGTATTATTATATTCATTACAGATTAAAAATTTTTTAGGATAAATATATATTGAAAGCATATTACATAGTTCTTTTGAAAAATAAACCTGGCTGGTTTCTTTTTTTAAAATACCTGATATCTTAAGCTCTGTATAATAATATTCATTTACATCCCATACATTATCCCAGGTAAAGTAACATGGATATTCTGTTCCAATAATATTTTTATCATTTGAATATATAACGATTTCATTTCTTGACTTTGGCAGTTTTCCTTCTGCAAGGTCTTTTTCTGTAATATTATCATCTGACATTACAAAACGGTCCATATTTAAGAATGAAACAGATTTTCCACCTTCTGATGCTGTCTGTCCAAAACCAGATATGTCATTTTGGCCATAAATATATTTATAATCTGTGCCCCGTTCAAGATAAAAGTTAATATCATTAGCATAACTACATGAATCTGCTGTTTCAACATATGGAATTTTTCTTATTGTTTTAAGGTCTTCTTCTGTTATATCACTGTCATCTTTATGTGCTGCTATAATTCTTACAGGGTCTTTACGGCGGAATGCACTTTGTGAGTACTCTTTTGTGAATATATCATCATTTTGGAGATGCAGCTCACCAATTAAAAGAAATGATACTATACTAATTATAAATAAAAATGAAGTAAACATAATAGCCATACCATGTTGTGTTTTTATATTTAAAAGTGAAAACCACATTGCAAGCCTGTTATGTTCTTTGGACTGTATAAAATATCTATAAAGTTTTTCTTTAAAAGAAATTTCATCATAGTTATTATTTGCTTGTACATTAATATCTGTTCTTGTATTATTAACAGATATTAATGTTTTACCAGGTGTATTTTCTGTGATATCAGAAATAACAGTTCCTTCATGCAGGCGTATTTTACGTGTAACATAAGGTTCTGCTTGTGAATAGTTGTGTGTTACCATTATTACAAGGCTGTCTTTAGAAAGTTCTTTGAGAAGTTCTACAATCTGCCTGCCTGTTTCACTGTCAAGGTTTCCTGTTGGCTCATCTGCAACAATAATTCCTGTATTTTTGGCTAAAGCCCTTGCAATGGACAATCTTTGTTTCTGACCGCTTGAAAGCTCTGTTGCAGGGTGTGTTTCGTAACCTGCAAGCCCTACCTTTTTTAAGTATTCCATAGCAGTAATATGTGCTTCTTCTTTATTTTTACCCATAATAAGAAGTGCCCCTGTTATATTATCAAGTGCAGTATAATGACCTATAAGGCTGTAATCCTGGAATACATATCCAATCTGGCTACGTCTGTAGTTTTCCCAGTCTTCATCTGTATACTGGAATGTAGGTATTCCATTAACTATCATTTCTCCTTCATCAAAGCTGTCCATACCACCAATAATATTGAGCAGCGTGGATTTACCACTGCCGCTCTCGCCAGTAATTGCTACAAATTCCCCATGTACAAATGTCAGGCTTACTTTACGTAAAGCTTGTGTAACAGCAGCTTCAGAATAATAGCTTTTACTGATATTTTGTAACTCAATTTTTGCTTTTTCCATACCTTGTCTCCATTTTATTAATTTATATAATAAATAATCCTGGGTTTAATGTTTCTTTAAAAAATCCAGTACCATTTCCCTTGCTTTTTTCCCTCCTTGTGAAGAAAATCCATGTCCTTCATTTTTAAGGACTACAAGTTCTGCGTTATTATATGTTTTTTGTGCTTTAATCATTGCATCGTATGGAACAATATTATCTTTGTCACCATAAATAATAAGTACATCATTTGGATATGAGTCAATATTATCAAATGTATAAAAATCATGTATTGATAAGAAAAATTCTTTTCCAAGTTTTAATCCCCAGAAATCAGTTACTTCAGGAATTTTATCTATTGTTGGGTAGTTACGTCTCCAGTCATCTGGTATATTTAGTGCAGGGAAATATAATATTACACTTTTTACTTTGTCCATAAGTTCTTCTGCTGCAAGTGTTGTAACAAACCCACCTTGGCTGCCTCCAAACAGGAACATCTGGTCTGGGTCAACATTATTAAGAGCCTGTATATAGTTAAATACTGCCAGCAAGTCTTCTTTTTCTGTAAATATAGTCATATCTGTTGATTTACCGCTGCTTTTTGACCTTGAAGAACCACCACAGAAATCATATGCATATGCTACATATCCATTCTGAGCAAAGTAAGTACATTCCTGTACAAAATCTGAGTTTGTTCCATTATATCCATGGCTTAGTATTACAGCAGGATATTTTCCTTCTTTTTCTGGATAATAAATCTTACCATATATTTCTTTATTATTTTCTTTAATTATAAGTTCTTTGATTGTAATTTTTTCTGTGTCTGTTGTATCTGCTGCAGGCTTGTTATCTTTTTTTATTACTTTTAATTTACATATGTATTTTTTTGAACCAGCCTTTGCAGTTATTTTACAATTACCAGCTTTTTTTGCAGTTACTTTCCCTTTATTGGTAACTGTTGCTACTTTTTTATCAGAACTTGACCATTTTATAGTTTTTTTGCTTCCAGTTACTTTAAGAGTTGCTGATTCACCTTCTTCTAATGTTAGTGATGTTTTGTTTAATTTTGTTTTCGCTGAGGTATGTATTGCTGTTGTAATAAATAACGCCCCCAAAGCAATTAAAGAGATTTTTTTTAAATTTTTATGCATATAGTGTCCTCCTTTTATTAATTAGTATACTAATTAGTATTCTATGATATCACCCTGTTTTTATATTGTCAAGTTTGCAGGATATAGTTCACGTCTGTTTCATAAATTTTAATAATTTCTATTTATTTTTGAGGAAACGGACATGTATATAGTTAAATAGTAATAAAATGTTTTATATTATCCGCATGTTTTCTTCGATTCTTCCAAGCATATCCAGCATAATATTTCTTTCACTTTGAGTAAAACCTTCAAAACCTTTACTTTCTAATGATTCAATAACCTCTTCCAGTTGGTCTGCTTTTTCCCTTCCTTCTTTGGTAAGATGTATTTTATATGCACGTTTTTTTCCTGAAACATAACACTGTTCTTTACATATGTAATTTTGTTTTTCCATTTTGGATAGCATAACAGTTAAAGTAGATGGGCGTATATTACATATACCAGCTAATTCTTTTTGTACTATGCCATCTGTACGCCTTAGGATATACAGGATTTTAGGCTGTGCTTCAGTAAGATTTAATTCTGCAAATGCTTTCCTGCTTGCGTCAGCGTGTGCAGATGAGGCTCCAAGTAATGCTAAAAATAATTTATCATGTATCAATTTCCATTCAGTCCTCCTTATCAAGTGGATTGCTTATAATCTCATAGCCGTTACCGCAGCTTTTCAGTGGGAACTTGTACTCACACTGAATATTGTTTATGTATATTTTGTCTTATATTGTATTTATGGTAACATATTATGTATATTTTTTCTACTACTACTTCTCGTTTAATACTAATATTACTACCTGGGAAGTATAGTTTTTCGTTATAGACAGTGTATAATAGTAAATATAGTAAAATTTAACATAGGTAAACTTAAATCTTGTTAGAAGAGCAAAGCGGATATCTGCAATCCGCAATGCTTGCAGGCAGGCATTGGATACTTGATGAGGTTAAAAAATAAGGGGGATAATAATGGAAGTAGTAGTTAAAGTAGAAGATTTAGTAAAATATTATGGTACTGGCAGTAATCTGGTAAAAGCAGTAAACCATGTAGATTTAGAAATAGAACGTGGTAAATTTACTGTTATTATGGGACGTTCTGGTTCGGGCAAATCTACGTTGCTGCATTTGATTGGCGGACTTGATAAACCTGGTTCTGGAAATGTTTATATTGAAAATAAAAATATTTTTAAATACAGCAGGGATGAACTCGCCAAATTCAGAAGAAGAAAAATTGGATTTATATTCCAGGATTACAATCTTGTTCCTTCACTTACTGTATGGGAGAATATTATTCTTCCATTAGGTCTTGAAAATATAGTACCAGATAAGAAGAAGATTGAAAATTTATTGGATAAAACAGGTCTTTCTGATAAAAAAGATGCAATGCCAGAAACTTTATCAGGAGGACAGAAGCAGAGATGTGCCATTGCGAGGGCTCTTGTGTCTGGTCCTGCTGTTATACTGGCTGATGAACCAACAGGAAACCTGGATTCACAGACAGGAGCAGAAATTGTGGATTTGTTAAAACAAAGTGTAGAAGAATATAAGCAGACACTAATTATGATTACGCATGATGAAAGTATCTCCAGAATGGCAGATATGGTATATTTTATAGAAGATGGAAGGGTGGTAGAAAAAGGATGAATATGTTAAGGACGTTGGCAAAACAAAATATGAAATATTACAGAAAGAGAAATATTTTAATTGGAGTTGCAGTATTTCTTACAGCCTTTCTTGTATCTGCAATATTGTCTGCAGTTGTGGTATACCAACAAGGGCAGTATGCTGTTATTAATGCTTATTATTCTAACTGGCATGGACAATATAAAAATATTACAAAAGATACAGCAGGACAGCTTGCTTCAGATGCTAGTATAAAGAATTATGGAATATTTGCAGAAATGGCTTCTACAGAGATTTCTAAGAAAACAGAGATTTCATATAGATATGTTGATGAAAAAGCTTTGGATATGTTACGCCAGGAATTGTCTGAGGGAAATATGCCAAAATCAGAGAATGAGATTGTCCTTGATACTGGTGCTGTAGAAAAGCTTGGCAAATCTGTAGAACTTGGCAGTAAAGTTACTTTACAATACCAGGTGTACCGCAATGGTGTAAAGGATTATACACAGGAAAGGGAATTTACTGTAACGGGCTTTTTAAATAATATGGACTTTGAAGGAAAAGAAGTTTATATAGCTCTTATTTCTAAGGAATTACTAGAAAAGGAAATTCCTTCTGGACAGATTTTATACCATTTTTTGTTCCATATTCCTGATGAGTATCTTACATCTACAGATAATGCAGAGAATACAATTAAGAGTATTGCTAGTAAATATGGTATCCATGAGGATAATATAAGGATAAATAGATATAATCTGACAGCTAATTATGCAGACCCTGATATGTATATGATAATTTTTGTTATTATATGTGTTGTGGTACTGGCTGGAAGTGTTACAATTTATAGTATTTATTATATCAGGACTAATGAAAGGATACAGGAATATGGCAGGTTAAAAGCAGTTGGCATGACATCAAAAGAACTTAAGAAAGTTGTCTTATGGGAAGGGACAGGTATTGTAAAAAAAGCAGCACCATTAGGAATTGTAACAGGTATAGTTCTGGGAGTTACAGGTATTTTTATATTATATCTGGCAATATACCAGTTAGAAGAAATTATACAATATATTTCATTTCCTAAATTAATTGTTTATAATATAGGAATTATAGTCTTATCGTTTTTTATTACATATATCACAATGTATATTTCCTTAAGAAAATCTATAAGACTTGTAGGAAAAATAACAGAGATGGAGGCTGTACGTTACCATTCTACAGGAAATAGCAAGATAAATATTAAAAAGAAGAAAAGTGCCAATAAGATAAATATTTGCCACCTGGCACACAATACTTTTTGGAATAATAAGAAGCGCAGTATTGCAACTATTCTTGCCATGTCTGTAACAGGGCTTCTTACTATGGTAGTGGCTACGGTTCTTTCATGTACTGATTCAAGGCTTGAGGCAGATGATATGTGCCATGGACAGTATATGTTCAGGGAAAGGGTAGAATTTAATAATAAAGACCATCCAGAAAGGCAATGGCAGAATGTTGTGTCTAATAATCCGCTTACAGATGATTTATTACAAAAAATAAAGGCACTGGACGGAGTAGAAGAAGTTACTTATTTTAAAAGCATTTATACAAATATAGAGGAATTATCCTGGATGTATCAGATTATTGGAGTTCCAGAGGAGAATAAATCCTTTATTATGGATAATATTGTTGAAGGAAGTGTTACTTATGAAGAACTGGAGTCTGGAAGTAAAGTTGTTATAGACAAACGTGCTGCCAAATGGTATCTGGGAGGAATGGGGATTGGGGATAAAATCACCTATACTACAGAGATTAATGGAAAAACTATAAAAAAACAGGCAGAAGTAGCAGCTATAGGAAATTTTCCTATTATTTTGCCAGGATTTTATATGGCAAGTAAAAGTTTTGAAGATATTTGCCAGGAAAATTTAAAATCTGTATTCTCTGTTTGGGGAAAGGAGGATTATAATGCAGAACTTGAGAACAGGCTTAAAGAAATAGAAGATGAAGAACCGTTATTGTTATTATCAACATGGCAGGAACAGTATGAAATACATAAATCTAATATTTTAACTGTTACAATATTTTGCAGTATTCTTTTAGGAATATTAGGCTGTATATGTATAATGAACATGATTAATACAATGATTAGCAGTGTACAGAGGAGAAAAAAGGAAATTGGCATGTTGCAGGCTGTGGGAATGACAGATAAACAACTTTTTTTGATGTTGCAGTTAGAAGGAGCATATTATATCCTTGGGGCACTTTTTGTTACGATAGCTGGTGGTGCCCTGTTGTCATACCCTGTATATAGACTGGCAGAAAAATATGGTATCCTGGGAGTACATAAATACCAGTTTCCTTTTGGTGCAGTATTTATTATATCTGCCATACTGGTTGTTTTACAGATTATACTTGTAGTTTTTATGACACGTTCAGTTAAAAAGGAAACAATTATTGATAGAATAAGGTTTAGTGAATAAAACATATATATTTTATAAGTTACAGATATTTATATTTTTAGTATAGCATGATATAATACAATTATAATAATCCAAGGAGGGGTTTTATGTATATTTTATCAGTAATAGTAGTGATAGTATCAGTATTTTTACTTGCATCAGCAGGAGAAGCGGGTGTTTTTGGAATATTTCACTTTTTTGATATTGTGAGTATGTTAATAGTAATTATTATTTTTATATCTATGATGGTAGCATCAGGGCTTTTAAAAGATTTTAACAATGCTTTTAGATTAACTATTGGAAAGAAAAATGCTAAAAGTATTTTAGAATTAAAAAGAGCTAAAGAAGCTGTAAAGTTTGCTGGAAAACTTTTTATTATGTCAGGATTTCTTGGTACACTTATGGGAATTATTATGGTAGGATATAGCTGTTCAACTATAAAAAGTATAATGATTAATATGTCAGTAGCTTTACTTACAATGTTTTATGGTCTTGTATTATATATTCTTTTATTGCCTATACAATTAAGGATTGAAATTAAGATATCAGAATTTATGCAGATATAAATATCTTTGTTCCAGGTATTTGTGGTATGGGGGATGTTATGAAAAAATTTATAGCAGTATTGTTATATTTATTTTTGATGACCATATTTTTGGGATTTGATATAAGAAAACTTGTTGATTTCAAACAATTATTCCTAGTTGCCGCTGGTGCATGTATTTTATATCTTCCATCAATTGAAATTAAAAATATGAAAAAGCTGGATAAAAACCTGATAGGACAGAATGCTTTATGTGCAAGTATAATACAAACATTTATGTTGTTTTTTGTTATGCTGGTTAATGCTTCTAGTATTGACAACAGGCTTTTTAATATAGCATTATCATGCAGGCCTTTGCTTTATGGATTTTGTATATGGATAATACTACATAATGAAGAGCCATTAGAAGAAAGACAACCAGAACAAGTCCGTATAGATGAAATATTATTAGAAGAAATCCAGAAGATTAAAGTATTACAAGATAAAGAAGAAATACAGTATAAGGATATACAACAAGAAACAGATGAATATAATAATAGAAATATTGCGGCAAATATTTTGCCTGGTATTGAAGAGTGCAGGCAGCAGTTTTTACAAGCGGGGCTTACGAGAAGGGAAGCAGAAGTAGCTTTACTTGTAATTAAACATATGAGTAATGCTGAAATTGCAAATGAATTATATATTTCTGAAACAACAGTAAAGAAGCATGTGTCAAATATTTTTTCAAAACTAGATATAAGTAAAAGAGAACAGATAAAGGATATAATCAGTTAAAATTTAACCTCATTAAGTAAGCCCTTTAAAATACACGCTTCTTAAGCGGTGGGTTTGATTTACCAGGGCTTACTTAGTCTGGCAGGAGATTGGGCTCCTGCCAGACTGCCGTAAAGCGGCGATGAGGTTGGGTTGTTATTGGGCAAGTAGCCAATGCCTGTTTGCAGACATTGCGGATTGCGAATATCCGCTTGACTTTTATTAAGTAAGTTCCTTCACTTTTTAATTGGAGGAACTTGCTTTTTTTGGTAAAATCATGTATCATAATAGAATGTATGTTTGATTAATAAGGAGTATTTATATGAGAAGGGAAAGAAAAAGGAATATAATTTTTGCTGTGTTATTTTGTGTGGCAGTTTTAGCATTTTTTGTTTTAATGAATATAAGTGAGATAATGGATTATTCTAAAATAGAAGCAGCTGGTAAAAAATCTTTGCTTCCAGTTGATATAAAACAAGAAACAAGGAAAAGGTATTATAAAGGAAGAACAACCCAGACTACTAAAAATTATGTTAAGTTTGTTGTTGAAATTAATAATAAAAAAAAGGCATTCTGGATGCCAACAAGCCATGCTTATGGCCAGAATACACCATCAGCAGGAATTGCTGCTGTTTCTGGTAAAAAGAAGATTGACAGGTACATATTTTATACGGAAGACCATATTTATTATTCAGAGGATGCGGCAACTGTTAATGAATATATAAGAGAAAGTATTAAAGATAAAATTTTAGTATATGTATTGTTTATAGCTGTTTTAGGTGTTGTATATTTAATTGTATATGTAGTAAAATCACTTGTTGAAAAAGTTAAAATGAGAAGAAATTAGGATATAATTTACATTTCAGTAAACTATTTGGCTAACGTATACAATGATAGTAATAGAAAGGAGAGAGATTATGGGGGAAAGTCCAATTCAAAAAATAGCGAAGGTAATTTCAAATAATAATGAGGTAATGGAAGATATTGATATCTGTGTCAATGATACATATACATATTTCAAAAATAATATTGCAGATTATGATGAACGTGGAATTACACCAGAGGACGTAAAAGAAGGCGAGATTGGAGAAGATGAGATAAAATGGCTTGGAATGATTGATATTCTTCAAAAATATGGTTATGTATGTGAGATAGATACCAGTAGTTTTTTGGAAGATTTTATAGATACTATACAAGATTTTAATGGAACGAAAAATAATAACCTTCCAATATCTGCAGATTGGTTTGATGAAGATGCAGAGATATATGAGTGGTGTGAGGTACTGGATGAAAACTGGGCATCTGAGGGTTACTGCATTGCTGATATTGAGTTTGATGGTGATGATTTTGTTTTATTTCCTTGTCCTTTAGAACAGCTTGAGGAATTAAACAGGTATGCCAGTGAGGCAGGTTATTCTGTAAAACATGCTAAGGACGCATAAAGAATAGGATTGGAAAGGAGTTAATTATGGGATTATTTAAAGAGTCTCCTTATAAGGAGGCAACACAACAGATTATCAGTAAGATAAACTGTAATTATAAGGTTTTTAGTGAAGATTGTACAGAAGAACAGGTGAATAAAGTTTATATGGAAGAACTTGAACGTGGGAAAGAAGAAGGTTTTGTCCCTGTTCTTGTACCATGTGATGAAACTTTTGCAGAATGGCTTGATATAAATGATGAAGAAAAGGAAGATATTATCAATTCTGCTGGTAATAATGGTGAAGAACTTTTGAAAGAATGGTATGATTCTTTTATAAATGATTATTATGAAGATTTTGGTAAAGATTCTTTAAATGAACATGAGGGAAAGCTTATTAATAATTATGATATTAATACGTTCTCTGGTTTTGAATCATATAGTGGTAATGGAATAGAGGAAACAATTCTTTTTGAAATTCCTGTAGATAAGCCATGGAAGGTTATCGCATGGCTTCCTATGGGTGGATGGAATGATTGCCCTGCACCAGAAGAAATGATTACAGTATGCCGTTACTGGTATGAAAAGTATGGGGCAGTACCAGCAGTTATTACACATGATGTTATGGAATTTTTTGTAGAGAAACCTGTAACAAGTGAAGAAAAAGCATGGCAGCTTGCCAGGGAACATTATGCATATACTCCTGACAGGGTAGACCAATGTACTAAAACAGGGACTCTTGGTGAAGTTGCAGGATGTTTGTTAAATTCTAAAGTATGGTATTTCTGGTGGGATTAAATCTTAAATATGCTATTGCTAGTATAATTAACCTATTGGTACATATAAACAATGGAGACAGGGCAGTGGGAAGCCCTGTCTTATAAATTTTTGCCAGAATGAAACAATGGGATTTTTTAACAAAAGGATAAGGCAATAGGGATTCTAAATAATTATAAAAAGTAAAATAGCAACATTTTAATATTTTAATCTTCTAAGGCTGCCCTTGTTAAATGTATATTCAGGTGTATTAAATGGATATGTTACTTCTTTTTCATAATACCATGGGTCATCATTGTGTAAGGGATTTTTAAGTACATGGAACTCCTGGGCTGGCATATATCCTTGTGCAAGTAAAAAGGCTTTATTTCCATTTTTGTCTTTGCATAAATCAACTACCATAACGACATGTCCAGGGCTGCCTCCATTTATAAAAATATCACCAGTACGTAATTGCCTGAGGTTTATTTTTTTTGATCCGGCTTCCATTGATAAAGTACCAGAATATGCAAATACCATACGCATATATTTTTTAAATGTTTCATATGAATTATCTGCTTGTGCAGAATTTACCCAGTATGTGCTGTTCCCTGATACTTGTATACGGTTTCCATCCCTCCATTTACTATATTCTGCCAGAAATCCATCAACAAAATGGAATTTTATCCTGTCCTTCTGTCCAGTGTGCCAGAAATATTCTGCATAAACTCTCATTACAGAGTCAGCACATTGTTGTAAGTCTTCATTTTCTATGGGGAGTTTAAAAACTGCAGCATGTGCGGACTGGTTGCTTTTTTTGCTTTTGTCATATAAAAGCACAGGTTTGCCATCTTTTTTCATTTTGTAATTTCTTAGAAATTCTGTAAAGCTTCCTTTTCTGGTCTTGGTACGTTTATATCCTTTGGGCGGGTTTATTCTTGTCTGGAGAGTATTGCCAGAAGCATTTATAATACTGTATACTGTATTATTTTTTGTTTTATCTGGAGTGTTAGCAGGACTTATGTTTTTATTATTTTTTATAGTTTCTTTATCTGTAGCATTGTTATTAATATTATCTATAGATGTAACATTTTCTGTTTTGCCAGATTTTTGTAAAACATATAATAAAATACATGTAATAAATAGTATAGCAAATAAAGTTATAAGGGCTGTTTTAATATTTTTTTTCATTAAATATTTACCTCACTAGGGTGTGTTTGAAAATTGCTTTTAAACCATCAAACTGCACAAAGATTATATTACTCTGGCAAATTCCAAATGTTTTACCAAAAGGCAGCTGTTTGGGGGCGCTGGTGCTTAAGCCACGTCTTAAATGTTTCGCAGAAACATTGGGGCTTTATGCACCACTGCGCATCCCATCCAAGCGGAATGCGGCAAAGCCATGTTTGCAACATGGCTTTTGATTGGTAAAATTTTGGAATTGCCAGAGCCATATAATTTTTGCATTTTTTAATTTTCAAACACGCCTTAGGCTGTCAAGAAATTTTTAAAAATATACAGTTATAAATTTTGTTTCTTATTTTTTACAACATATATTTTGTAGTTTAAGTTTTAATTTTAAGACAGCCTGTCTTGTTTTTATTATAATTATATTGACAATTCATATAATTTTAAATATGTTCTAAAAGTTTTATAATGTATGGCAGTAAATCATCATAATTTTTTCCAGATGTTGTTGGTTTTGCCTGTATTACACATATTATATTTTTATCTGGTATTACAGTAATTCTCTGTCCGCCAAAACCATGCGCAGCATACCAGTTATCACCAAGCCACCAGAACATACCATAGTTATTCCCCCATTTTGTATTATCTTGTATTTTTTGCACAAGTATTTTTTCAGACGGAGCGGTTATTTGTTCTGCAAAATTTTGTGAAATAATTCTGTTTCCATTATATATTCCCTTGTTTAACATTAAAATACCTATTTTTGCCATATCTCTTGCAGATAAATCTGATTTGGCTTCTTCAGCATTGCCATCTGTTCCATTGTAATTATTTCCTGGAATTGTATAGCATACACCATCTGGGGATGTAAACCAGCGGCCGCTTTTTATATTAAGTGGTTTATATAGATATTTATTGCAGAAATCATAGGTATTCATTCCTGATGCTTTTTGTATAAGCACTGATGCAAGGAGTACATCCCATTCTTTATATACAAATACGGTTCCAGGTATATCTTTCATATATATATCAGAAATATATTCTGTTATATTACCAGAGCGCATACATTGGATAACCATTGGGCAGTGGTAATGTATTCCTCCATTCCAGTATATTCCAGATGTCATTGTAAGAAGGTGTTTTACTTTAAGCATTTTATGGTATGGGTGGCAGCTTCCGTCAAATATTGGGATATAGTCTGATACTGGGTCATTAAGACTTTTAATATAACCTTTATCAAGACATATTCCAGCGCATATTGCTATAATGCTTTTCCAGACAGATTTTAAGTTATTCCTGCTTTCTTTAGTAAATTTATTATAATACCGTTCTACAAGTATTTCTTCATCTTTATAAATAAGTACGCTGTTTACCAGGCGGTAATGCTTTTTAGTAATATAGTTATCAAGTTCATTTATTATATTGTAATCTGTATCTGGTTTCAAAAAAGGTATCCTCCAATTATTGAATTTTTATTATTCTTTAGTTCTGATGGTGTGCCTGTTGCAATAATATTGCCCCCGTCAGAGCCGCCACCTTTTCCTAATTCAATAATATAATCACAATTTGACAGTACATATGGGTCATGTTCTGTAATAATTACGGAATTACCAGTATCAACAAGTTCTTGTAATAAGTCCATTAATTTCTGGCTGTCATAAAATGACAGGCCTGTTGTGGGTTCATCAAGAATATATAATATATCTTTACAATTTCTGCCTTTGCTTAATTCTTTGGCAAGTTTAATCCTTTGGCTTTCACCTCCAGAAATTGTAGGGGTTTTTTGTCCAAGAGTAATATATCCCATACCAACACGCTGCATTGTTTTTAATATATTGCAGGTAATTTTGTCTTTGCCTTCAAAAAATATAGCTGCTTCATCTATTGTCATATCAAGTATATTTTTAATGTTTTTACCATCAAGTTCTACTTCCATTGTTTCTGGAAGAAAACCTGTACCACCACAGGCTTCGCAATTAATTTCTATATAGTTGCCCATTCCAATATGGTATTTAATAATTCCTTGTCCATGACATACACGGCAGCCACCTTCAGAATTAACTGAAAACATTCCAATAGAATATCCATAATCTTTTGCAGTTTGTGTTGCTGCAAAAAGTTCACGTACCCTGTCATAAATGCCTGTATAAGTAGCAGGACATGAAGTAACAGACCTGCCTATTGGTTTCTGGTCTATTACTATACATTTTTTAATATTTGAAGTACCATATAATTCTGCATTGCAGTTTATTTCATATAAATCTTCTGTTATACATTTATTTTTGAGCATTTCTTTAATTTTAGGAACAAGCGTGTCTGATATAAGGCTTGATTTGCCACTGCCTGAAACACCTGCTATTCCCGTCATTACTCCAAGGGGGATATGTGCAGTTATATTTTTTAAGTTATGTATATCTGCTCCTGTTATAATAAGTTCTTTATCTGTAATCTGTCTTGTAACTGGTTTTATATTAAATGTACTTCTATCTGCAATAAATGGTGAGGTTTTTGAATTTTTGCATTTTAAAAACTCACTATATACACCTTCAAAAATTTTTTCACCGCCCATTGTGCCTGCACCTGGCCCCATGTCAATAATATAACCAGCATTATTAATGAAGTTGGCATCATGTTCTACTGCAATTACTGTATTTCCACGTTCTATAAGATTATTTATAATTGAAATTAACTTATCTTTTTCAAGTTCATGGAGTCCTATTGTAGGTTCATCAAATACAAATATTATACTGTCCATTTCCGCAATAATATAACTTGCAAGAAACAGTCGTTGTATTTCACCTCCTGATAATGTTGGTACAGGCCGTGAAAGTGTAAGGTGATATAACCCTACATCTGTCATACATTGTAATTTTGTACATATTTCTTTTGCAAGAATATTATTGGTGTTTTCTGCATAGTTTTCAAGAAATTCAAGAAGTTCATTTATATACATATTTTCAAGTTCTGATATGTTTTTTCCATTTATTGTTGTATACATTCCCTGTATTCCAAGTCCAGTACCTTTGCATTTTGGACAGATGGATTCTTCTGCATATGCTTGCGAAAATGTGAAAAGTTTCTGGCGTTCTGAAATTTTTTTAGTATTATTTAATTTTTCAAATGTGTTGTCTTCTGTTGGTGCGTAAGAGTTTACTCCTTTAAATTTAGTTTTAGGTGAACCATATTTTAATGCAATAAACTGTTCTTCTGTTAAATCTTTTAGTTTAACATTAAGTGACAACTTGAATGCTTTAAGATAATCATTAATTTTAGTGTGCCATGAATTAATAATTGTAAACTTGCCTTCAAGAAGTTCTCCTATGGTCTGGTTAATATCTCCATATATTTTATCTTCATATACAATCCGTGTATGTCCTTTTCCAATACACCTGGCGCACATTCCTCTTGCGGAGTTTCTTTGGAACATTTCCATAGATAAGGGGAAATTGTCATTATATTTTGGGTCTCTTTTGCCATAACTTGTAAAAAGCATTGCAAGTAAAGCACTTAATTTTGTACGTGTTTCTACAGTGCTTCTTGGGTTTGACTGGCGTATAGTGCGTTGTTCAACTGCTACAGTTGGAGACAGGCCTGTGATTGTGTCAAAAGATGGTACACTATCTGCTCCAAATTGTGTGTCAGAAAACATAAGATATCTGCGCTTGCCTTCTTCATATAAAGTGTCAAATGCAAGGCTTGATTTGCCACTGCCTGAAACACCTGTTATGACAGTAAGTTTTTCTTTTGGAATTGTAACATCAATGTTTTTTAAATTGTGGATATGCGCATTTCTAATATTAATAGTATTATTTTTCATATTTCTACCTATAATGTGTTTGAAAATTTAAACATGTGAAAATAGTTTTATTAAATTTTAAAAACCAGCAGCAAACCTGGCAAAATCTATAAACCAGTGCATACCTATTGCCATTTGTAAGTTCTTTCTTTTCATTAATAATGCCATAGGTAAGCCAAAAAGTAAAGCATTTAATATACACATCACAACTGCCAATCCAGGTGATTCTATAAATAAATCAGGATAATGAAGCAGTTCATGTGGAATTATCATTAATGTATAAATGTATATATTAAAAAAACGTTTTTTTACTTTTCCATAAAGCTGGCAGCAGGCATATGACAGTAGAAAGAAACGGAATATTACTTCCTCAGCTATTGCAGGTTTTAATGCAAAAACAGCAGAACTTAAAATATTTCTAATATTTATCTGGTGGCTTAATGAAAAATATAATATATTTAAAAATGCCAGTGGAATAGAAATAACTGCACCAAGACAAAAATACTGGATGCTCTTTGTAATGCCTGTATGAATAGAAACGTTTTCAATATCTGCAAGTTCATATAACCTGCAGGCAGCATAAAAAGTAAACACTACACAAACACTTGTTATGATAATGTCTGCTGTTCTGGGGTCACGGAATAGTGATACGAGACATATTGTGCCAAGAAGCATGGCTATAACTGATTGTTTCCAATGGAAGCTCTTTGTTTTGATAATGTAGTAAAGTGCTAGTAACAAAACAAGAATCTCTGTCCAGTTCCAAATTCTGGACATATAATTATGATAATGAGGAGTGGCTTCTATAGGTAATAATATTCCAATTATGTAAAGTAGTATAAAAATGCCAAAAGAAATAAAACATTTCCAGTAGACAGAATATTTTTCATTTTTCATATGTACTTCCATAAGTAATGTTTTATAATTTAATTATTTGTTCTTTGTAATGCATATTTAATAATTATAAATAATATAATTTTATCATAGCTGGCCATATAATTTCAATAAATATTGTTTTTTTTAAGTTTCCCGTTTTTTAAATTACACAAAGATTATATTACTCTGGCGGATTCCAAATGTTTTGCCAAAAGGCAGCTGTTTGGGGGCGCTGGTACTTAAATCTGGTGTTTTCAGATTTTATGCACCACTGCGCATCCCATCCAAGCGAAATGCGGCAAAGCCATGTTTGCAACATGGCTTTTGGGTGGTAAAACTTTGGAACTGCCAGAGCCAAAATACCTGTGTATTAAAAAAATGGGGAAATTCAAAATATTTTTGGATTTTGTTATAAAATAACATTAAAAGTAATAATTAATTTAAGGAATATTGCAGTGGAATACAGAATATAGTGTATAAATGAATTTTAGTAAATTTACATAGGTGGAGGGTGTTATGTCAAGAACCAGGATAGTAATATTACAGATGAGGGAGATTATATATACAGCGGTATTTGTTGGCCTTGGCATATTACTGCTTATAATATTGTTTTTTATGTTTTGGCCAGATGGTAAGGATGAAAATAAGGAACAAGCTGATAATGGAAAGACAGCTGTTTATGAAGCAGGTGTTTATAGTAAACAAATGACAGTAGGAGATAGTGTTATAAATTTACAGGTAGTTCTTGATGAGGAACAGGTTAAGTCTGTAGAAATGATAAACCTGGATGATACAGTATCTGCAATGTATCCTCTTATGAAACCTTCTGTAGAGTCTATTTCTAACCAGCTTGCTTCTGGTGTGTCTTTAGATGAGGTAGTGTTGTCCGATGAAGGCCAATATACAGAAAAGATGATTTTAAATGAGGTTGATAGTGTCCTGGATGAACACAAAGCAAAATAATTTATGTTGATGGCAGGGGAATCCCCTGCCATTTTTATTGATAAAAGATTAAAGCCATTGAATATAAATAACGGATATGTTATATTAAGAATATAATTTTGAAATCCGTTTGTAAGAAAAAGTATTAATTTGTTATTTAATTCCGTAAAGGCAGTCCCTTGCTTCTGCGCTGCAGAGATATAAGTGGTGAGTGGAAACTTTTTATTTCTGAAAGGGTCTGTAAAGGAATTGCATAAAGCATCAGAAAGAAAAAATGTTGTATTTAGATAATGAATAATTTATGGAGGTATTATTATGCCGGATATGTTGGTTAAATTATATAATATTCCTAATTCATATGATATAGAAAAGAAGTTGTTGGAAGAAGGTATTAGAATAAAAAAAGCATTAGCACCTGACAGAAGTAAGATAGCAAGTTTCTCAAAAACATGTGCAAAAGAAGATTATTCAGATGAAGTAAATGCTGCTTTTTCTAATAACCCTATAACTTGTTATATAGCAACTAAGGAAAAGAAAATAATTGGTTTTGCATGTTATGAAGCAACTGCCAGAAATTTTTTTGGACCTATGGCTGTATTAGAAAATGAAAGGAAAAAGGGAATAGGAAAAGCATTATTATTAAAATCTCTCGAATCAATGCGGGAGCTTGGATATGCATATGCTATTATAGGATGGCCTGCAAAATCTGCTATTGGTTTTTATAAGAAATGTGTAAGTGCAATTATGATTGATGAAAAATCTTCGGGAATATATAAAAGAATGATTGAAATTGATGATTAAATTTAGTTTTATGAAATTGTAATAGCCATGTAATTTATATAATATTTAATTATATTATTATTAAGGAGAGCAGAATGTCATTACAGTTAATTTTGGGAGGTTCAGGCAGGGGCAAGACACATTTTATACAGCATATGGTTACAAAAGAAGCTTTTGAAAACCCTGGTAAGGAATATATAATAATAGTACCTGAACAGTTTACAATGCAGACACAAAAGGAATTAATACAGTTAAGCCCATGTAAGGGCATTATGAATATAGATGTACAAAGTTTTGTCAGGCTTGCTTTCAGGATTTTTACTGAACTTGGTGCAGGTAATGAACCTGTACTTGATGATATGGGAAAGACTATGATACTTAAGAAAGTATTGCTTGATAAACAAGATGAACTTGGATATTTTGGCAGGAATATACATAAAAAAGGTTATATTGCAGAGATAAAGTCTTTTCTGTCAGAGCTTGTCCAGTATGGCATTGATGATGAAATGCTGGGCAAAATGATTAACAGTTCTTTGAAAAAGCCTGCACTTAGAAGGAAACTTGAAGATATGTCTGTTGCATACAGGGCATTTCTGGATTATATAAATAATAATTATATTACTTCTGAAGAGGTTATAACTGTACTTTCAGAAATTGTAAACAGGTCAGAAATTATTAAAGGAAGTATAATATGTCTTGATGGTTTTACAGGTTTTACACCATTACAATATATGCTACTGGCAGAATTAATGAAGACTGCAGAAAAGGTGTTTGTGACAGTGGCAATAGATGACAGGGAACCTGTTACAAGTCTTGGGGCGAAACACCGTCTCTTCCATATGAGCAGGAAAACTATATGTAAGCTTAGGAATATTGCATATGAAAATAAAATTGAGGTATGTGATGATATATGGACAAGTAAAAAGGATGAAAAAAGCAGGTTTGCAAATGCACCATCGCTGTCTGCACTGGAGAGAAATCTTTTCAGGTATCCGCTGGTTAAATATAATAATCCAGAGGAAATTTCAATCCATCTGTTAAAACAGCCAGGTGATGAGGTTTCATATATTATACAGGAAATAAAACATCTGCTTAGGGAAGATGGATGCAGGTACAGGGATATAGCTGTAATAGCTGGTGATTTACAGACATATGGCATAATTATTGATAATGAAATGAAACAGGCAGGTTTTCCTTGCTTTATTGACCAGAAGAAAAGTGTGCTTACAAATCCTTTTGTTGAAATGATAGATGCTATACTTGATATTTTTATAAAAGATTTTGCTTATAAAGATGTAATGAGATATATTAAAGGGAGTTTTGCAGGAATTACTAAAGAACAGTCTGATATTACAGATAATTTTATACTTGCAACAGGTATAAGGGGACATAAGAAGTGGAATAAAGAGTGGGAAAGTGGGTATATATACCAAAGACGTACCGAAGAATCAAAGAAATATGCAGATGAAGTTTTAAATATTGTGCGTGAAAAAATAACTGGATTATTAATGCCTGTTTATAAAGAAGTTATGCCAGGAAAGCATACAGTAAGACATTATGCAGAAGTTTTATGCAGGTTTTTTGATGAACAGGATTTTTACAGGATTATTATGGAAAGAGCGGCTTTATTTACTGAAAAAGGAGAACTTGGGCTTGCTGCTGAGTATGAACAGATTTATGGAATTGTATTATCTGTATTGGACAGGCTTGTAGAACTTCTTGGTGATGAGAAAATGAGGCTTTCTGAATTTAAAGAGCTGCTTGACACAGGGTTTTCGGAAGCCAGGATAGGGCTTATACCTCCTGGCACAGACCAGATTGTTGCAGGTGATATTTCAAGGACACGTATTTCTGGTATTAAGTATTTATTTTTTATTGGTGTTAATGATATAAATATACCTAAAGGAAATGGCAGCGGAGGTATATTGTCTGATTCAGAGAGAAGTTTTCTTTCTGATGGAAAGTTTGAAATAGCTCCAACATCAAGGGAACTTGTTTACCAGGAACAGTTTTATTTATATCTTAATATGACAAAACCATCCAGACATCTCTATATTACATATTGTGAAACGGGCAATGATGGAAGGGCACAAAACCCGTCATATATAATAGAGAGGTTTATAAAAATGTTTCCTGGACTTAAGGTAGAGATGGAAGAAACCAGAAAAGATGCAGAACATATTTTGTCAAATGATATGGGGTTAAAGTATCTTATAGACGGGCTTAGAAAAGCTGATTATAGCAGTACACAGTGGTCTGAACTTTATAAGTTTTATACTGGAAATGATGGTTATAATGAAATACTTGGCCAACTGGTTAATGCATCATTTTACAGGGAAGTGAAAAGTAAAATTTCGGAAAGAGCCGCCAGGGCACTTTACCATGATGTGTTCTGTGGAAGCACTTCCCAGCTTGAACGTTATGCTGCTTGTGCATTTTCGTATTTTGCACAGTATGGGCTTAAACTTGAAGAAAGGGCAGAACATAAAGTAGAGTTTTTTGATATAGGAAATATTGTACATGAGGCTTTACAGAAATATACTGAAAAACTTCTTAAGAGTAAAAAGCAGTGGTGGGAACTGACAGAAGAAGAACAACATATACAGGCAGATGAGTGCCTGGATGAAGTTGTAAACAAATATAAGAACAGCCTTATGTATGAAACAGAGAGGGATACTTATATGGTAAAGAGGCTTAGAAAGCTTCTTATAAGGACTGTATGGGCTGTAACAGAACAGATGAAGCTTGGAAAATTTGATACTATAGAAAGTGAGTTTTCTTTTGATATAACAGAGGATAACAGTAGTATTAATGAAAATAAAGAAAATATGATTCATCTTATAGGGCGTATAGACAGAATTGATGAGTATAAAGATGATAAATGTACTTATGTAAAAATTGTTGATTACAAAACTGGCAAGAAAGACCTGTCACTTTCAGACCTTTATTATGGTCTCCAGATGCAGCTTGTTATTTACCTTAAGGCAGCAATGGATGCCAAGAAAGAAGAAAAGATTGTGATACCAGCAGGTGTGCTTTATTATAATATTGCCAATCCTGTACTGGAGGGAAAGTATGATAAAGACCAGATTAATAATGAAATGTTAAAAAGCCTTAAAATGAGGGGTATAGTAAATGAGGATGACCCTGTACTTCCTTTACTTGATGCTAACTTTGAAGCAGAGCCAGGTGTACTGCCAGCTATGGTTTCATCAGTAGTTGCACCATTTGCAACTGATAAGGATGGTAATCTTAAAAAGGTGTCACAGGCAATTACAACAAAAGATTTTGATAATATTATATCATATACGCAGAAGAATATTGCTGGGATGAGCAAAGAAATTATGGATGGAAAAACGGAAGTAAACCCATACAGGAAAAATGACACAGAAGGAAAAACAGCATGTGATTATTGTGGATACAGGGGAATATGCAGGTTTGATGTGAGGATACCAGGTAATAATTACCGTGTACTTAACAAACTTAGTGATGATGATGTACTGAACAGGATATAATATAAAACAGCTGCTATTATTATAATGGGTTCTTATTGTATTCTGGATATACAATAAGAAGATTATAATGTGGCAGCTGTTAATATTTTATTATATATTGATTTCCCTGTCTTTGTAGTAATATTTTTTATCATGTTCATTAATTTCACGCATAACTTTACAAGGGTTCCCAACGGCTATAACATCTGATGGTATATCTTTTGTTACTACACTTCCAGCACCAATAACTGTATTATCTCCTATAGTAACACCAGGAAGTATAATTGCACCTGCACCTATCCAGCAGTTTCTTCCAATATGGACAGGCATATTATACTGGTATATTTTTTCACGGAGTTCTGGAAGGATTGGATGTCCAGCAGTAGCGATTGTTACATTAGGGCCAATCATTGTATAATCACCAATATAAATATGTGTGTCATCTACACATGTGAGGTGGTAATTGGCATAAACCATCTTTCCAAAATGACAGTGTTTCCCACCAAAATTAGCATAAAAGGGAGCTTCAATATACACACCTTCGCCACAGTCACCAAGCATATCTTTTAACATCTGGCTTCTTTTTTCTGTTTCAGATGGTTTTGTCATATTATAGTCGCATAGTTTGTCCTGGTAAACCATTTGTTCTTTCATAATAGTTTCATCTCCTGGAAGATAAAGTTCACCAGTGTGAAGTTTTTCTTTCATATTACTCATTTAAAATACCTCCAAGTATTGATATGTAATGTAAAATATGATATATTATAAATATAGATTTATTTTACCAGATTTATAAGGATAAAAAATAGCCGCCACTACTCACAATAATGGCGGCTGCCTTTATATAAACAAAGTTAAGTAACCTGTTGTAAGGGCAGAGCTGCTTCTATGCTTTCCCTTATATATATTTAATATAACATATAACATAAAAATGTACAATAATAAAATATTTTGAGTTTCCCCATTTTTTAAATTACCCAAAGACTATATTACTCTGGCGGATTCCAAATGTTTTACCAAAAGGCAGCTGTTATGGGGACGCTGGTGCTTAAGCCTTGTTCTTTAAGGCTTTATGCACCACTGCGTATCCCATCCAAGTGCAAACGTGCTGCTGTTGGTAAACATTTGGAATTGCCAGAGTCAAGATATTTATGTATTAAAAAAGTGGGGAAACTCAAATAAAATATATTTGTTAAAGGAATAGAAAGGCTGGGTATTTAATATATGGGAGAAGCAAAGTGGACAGAAGAGCAGGAACTTGTAATAAACCTCCGTGACAGGAATATCCTTGTATCTGCAGCAGCGGGGTCAGGTAAAACAGCTGTACTTGTAGAAAGAATTATAAAGATTATATCAGACAAAAGCCGGCCTGTTGATATAGACAGGCTGCTTGTAGTTACTTTTACAAAAGCAGCAGCAGCGGAAATGAGAAACCGTGTTGGTGACGCAATAGAAAAGATGCTTATAGAAAATCCTGATGATGAACATCTCCAAAGGCAGGCAACCCTTCTGCATAATGCACAGATAACTACTATAGACAGTTTCTGCCAGAATATTATACGTAATTATTTTCATGTAATTGATTTAGACCCGTCTTTCAGGGTTGCAGATGAGAATGAACTGGCAATAATGAAAACAGATATTATGGAAGAACTTCTGGAAATGAAATACCAGGAAAGCAGGGAAAATGGCAACCAGAATTTCCTTGATTTTACAGAAAGTTTTTCTCCTGGCAGGACAGACAGTAATATTGAAGAACTTGTTTTAAGGCTTTTTAATATATCCATGAGCTATCCATGGGCAGATGAATGGCTTGAAAGCTGTGTGGGTATGTATGCATGTAGTTCTATGGATGAATTTGAAGAAACTGTATGGATGAAAGAGCTTAAAAAGTATATAAGTGATTGTTTATCTGATTATATGGCAACAGCACAAAAAGCATTAGAAATCTGTAATAGCGGTGGTGGTCCTGCAAATTATTGTGGTGCTATAGAATCTGATATAAAGCAGATTGGAATAGTAATGCAGGCAGATACTTATGCAGGTTATTATAAAGCTTTTGGCATGCTTAATCCAGCAAGGCTTTCTGCAAAACGTGACCCAGGAATTATACCAGAGAAAAAAGAAGAAGTTAAAGCACTTAGGGAAAGTTACCAGAAAAATGGTTTGCAGGTGCTTAAGAAGAATTTCTTTTTCCAAGAACCAGAGGAGATGCTTGCAGATATTAAGGCTATGTTTCCATTGGTAAAAGAACTTATAAATCTTGTAAGAGATTTTTCTTCTATGTTTGCAGAAAGGAAAAGAGAAGAAGGATTACTTGACTTTGCAGATATGGAACATTTTGCGCTGGATATACTTATATCTAAAGAGAATGGGGAAGTAAAGCCAAGTGAAGTTGCATGTGAGTTACAGGAATTTTATGAAGAAATTATGACTGATGAGTACCAGGACAGTAACTTTGTACAAGAGCTTATACTTACAAGCCTTTGCCGTGCACCAGGGAATAAACCATATCTTTTTATGGTAGGTGATGTTAAACAGAGTATATACCAGTTCCGTCTCGCAAGACCTGAGCTGTTTATGAAGAAATATAATAGTTATACAGTTGGCAAGGGTCCATACCAGAGAATAGATTTGCATAAAAATTTCAGGAGCAGGGAAATTGTGCTTAACTCTGCTAATTATATTTTTGAAAATATTATGAAAGAATGTCTTGGTGGTATTAATTATGATAATGATGCAAAGCTTGTACCAGGCAGGGATTATGAAAGTACAGATTTGAATATTTCTAAAAAGACAGATGTAATTCTTATTGAACAAAAGAGTGAAGATGCAGAAAATATTGAGAAACGTGTACTTGAAGCAGCATCAATAGGTGAACGTATACGTGGGATGGTACAAGGGGATAATCCTCTTTATGTAAGTGGAAAAGATGGTTACAGGCGTGCAGAATATAAGGATATTGTAATTCTTTTAAGAAGTATGAGCGGGTGGTCAGAAGAATTTATAGAGACTTTGGCAGATATGGGAATACCCGCATATTCTGATACAAAGACAGGTTATTTTTCTGCAATAGAGGTCTGTACTGTACTTGATTTCTTACGTATTATTGATAATCCAAGACAGGATATACCTCTTGTGGCTGTATTACGTTCTGTTATTGGAAATATAACGGATGAAGAAC
This sequence comes from uncultured Lachnospiraceae bacterium, assembly GCA_948794795.1. Lineage (GTDB taxonomy): Bacteria > Bacillota > Clostridia > Lachnospirales > Lachnospiraceae > Butyribacter. Next base: position 33,881 of record CAQGLR010000013.1, read on the forward strand.
TTGCATGTATTGCATCAGTTCCACGTACATTAAATTATATGGACGGAATACAGCTTTTTATTAAATTATATAGTGATAAAAAAGATATTAACATAGATGAAGATTTAGAAAATAATTTTGAAAAATATATTGATAAAATTCCTGCTAGTTATGAGGAAGGAAAAAAACTTGCGGATAAACTAGAGAAGTTCTGTAATATGCTTTTACGTTACCAGGATATGGCAGGGTATTCTTCTGTATATGAGATATTACAATGTATTTATAAAGAAACAGGTTATTATAATATTATGTCTGCTATGCCTGCTGGTGAAAAGCGTGCAGCAAACCTTGATATTCTTTTACAGCAGTCAGTTGAATTTACAGAAAATGGACATAGGGGGATTTTTGGATTTACACATTATATTGAAAGGCTTAATAAATCAAATATTGATTTTGGAGAAGCTTCTGTTAATGGAGAAAATACTAATGCAGTAAGGATTATGAGCATACATAAAAGTAAGGGACTCCAGTTTCCAGTTGTATTTGTGGCAGGAATGGGGAAACATTTTAACTTACAAGATGCAAGAAAGGCTACAATAATTGATGCTGATTATGGTGCAGGAGCTGATTATATTGACCTTGAATTAAGGATTAAACAGCCAGTCCTTATGAAGAAGTTTATGGCTAACCAGATTAAAAAGAATACCCTTTCTGAGGAAATAAGGATACTTTATGTTGCACTTACACGTGCAGAAGAGAAACTGGTACTTACTGGCACGGCAGCAGGTGTTGAAAAGAAAATAGAAAAATGGAGAAATAAAAGCGGAAACCATAATATGACCTCTCTTCTAAGTGCACAGACATATTTTGACTGGATTATGCCTGTACTGCTTAATGGGGGATTTATAGCTGATATTTTATTTGATATTATCACAGAAGGACAGAGTGATATTATCACAGAAGAAAAAGAAGGGCTTGAGAGGAGTATTGATAATTATAAACTTCTTAAGAACTGGGATACAGAGGTGGTTTATAATGAAAATATGGCTGTAGAAATACAAAGCCAGTTAGGTTATAATTATCCTTACTTAAGTGAACAGCAGCTTCCAGTTAAAGTGTCAGTTACTGAAATTAAAAGGCTTGCTGCCCAGAAAGCAGAGATTCTTAGTGGTGACGAAGATAGTATTACAGATTTATCTGGTTATGTTGTTGCACCAAAAGCCCGTTTTATGAAGGATACAAGTAAGATAACAAATACAGAAAAGGGTACATTATACCATCTTGTAATGGAACATCTGCCATATAGTGAATTGAATGATAGTTTTGATTTTGGAAAGTTTATAGAAAATATGTGTGACAGTGGTTATATGGAAAAGGAAGAGGCATTGGTAATTAATGCAGATAAGTTTAAGGCTTTTTATAAAAGCAGTATTTGCAGACGTATGTGCCAGGCGCAGGCAAATGGAAGCTTAAAAAGGGAACAGCCTTTTATAATAGGGCTTCCAGCATCGGAAATTTATAGTGGGACTGGCACTGGATGTACAGAGATTGTGCTTATGCAAGGTATTATTGATGCATTTTTTGAAGAGGACGGGGAGATTGTTCTTGTTGATTATAAAACTGATTTTGTTAAAAAGGGTGATAGTAAAGAACTTCTGGAGAAGTATGGACAGCAGCTTAGTTATTATGCAAGGGCACTTGAAAATATAACTGGTAAAAGAGTTAAAGAAAAGATTATTTATTCATTTGCACTTGGTAATGAAGTGTGTGTGGGATAAATAAAAAAGCGGGCATTACCAGGCCCGCTTTTTATTTTTTATCTTCATCAAGAAAATCATTAACATTATGGCTTGTAACTTTAGAATAAGGCAGATAAGTATATTTATTGGTTATTTCTTTTTTAGATATAATTTCAACAGCCAGTTTTGCTATTGCGGCTGCTTGTCCTTCTTTATCATTGTATACAGTTCCTGCAAGTTCAAGGTCTTTTACTGCATTTAATCCAACATCAGTTCCATCTATTCCAAAAAATACAGGTAAAGCAGATTCTGTATAGTTTAATTTTTTATATGCATCAATAGCTCCAAGAGCCATATCATCATTATTTGCCAGGACAAGTTCAATATTATTCTGGTGCTGGCTTATTATATGCATCATACGGTTCTGTGCCTGTGCACGGTTCCAGTTTGCAATGCCACAGCATAGCTTTTCAAGTTCAATGCCATTATTTTTTAAGGTGTCAACTGCATTTTCTGTGCGGATAATGGCATCCTGGTGGCCAGGTTCTCCTTCAAGCACTGCATATTGGATTTTTCCGTCTTTATTCCGGTCTATATTTTTATTTGCCTGTATTGCACTCAAAGCAAGTTCACCTTGCATTATACCAGACTGTTTTGCATCTGCACCAACATAATAAAGCATTTCCCAACGCATCATATCTTCTGCGACGGGTTCCCTGTTAAAGAAGATAATTGGTACATTATTTTCTTTAGCAAGGTTAATAATTTCTGATGGGTCTGCCCTGTCTACAAGATTTACACAAAGTACATTACAGCCAGCATTAATTAGTTCCTGTACCTGGTCATCCTGTGTACGTTGTGAACCAGCAGCATCCCGTATTGTCATTGTAACTTCAAAATTATCATTTTCAAATTGGCTGAGTTTATCTTTAAGACATGTAACAAGCTGGTTAATAAATGTATCACTTTGGTTATAACATGTTATTCCAAGATGAAGTTTATCTGGTGTATCTTGTTGCTGTTTTCCACAGGCACATAGTAGTATTAGGCTTGTACAAAAGATAATTGCTGATATCCAAATATTTTTAAATTTCATAAAATACCTCTGTTTTTACTGGCTCATTGTGAAAATGATTTCCTGGTTCTTCTGGGAGAATAATTCATCTCTGCGTATTATTGTGTATGAAACAGTTATATCTTTCATTTTACGGAAATAATATTTAAGGCTTTCTGCCGTTTCTGTTAAACTTTTATAACCTGTACTAAATTCATCAGGTACTACCAGGCATCTTATAATACCTGTATCAAGATAATAAATTGCTTCTGTAGAATGGCCTATTCCATATACAAGTGCTCCATGTAAGTTATTAGCAGCTGAATACGCGCTTGCTGTTACCAGGCTCTGGTCATCAAGGGCAATTACAATATCAACCTTTGGTTGTTTATCTAATGTATTTTCTTCTGTTTCTTTGAAAGAACCAGAAATATTCCAGGATATTTTGGCATCTTTGTCTTTTAATACATCCTGGAATCCGTTTATTCTGTTAATAATATCTTCCTGGACAGAAGTTTCTGTAATAATTCCTAATGTTTTTCCAGTTATATTTCCATTATAATCTTTTAATAATTCTTCTGCCAGGGATTTCCCCATAAGGTAATTGTCAGCCTCTGTAACTGGAAGTATAGATTCAGGTTTATTTTGGGATGCAGTAGTGCATATAAGCATTATTGGAATTTTATTTTCAATTTTTTTTAAAACTTTTTCAATATTATTATCTGGAACGGGTTTTATAATTAATGCGTCAGCTCCATTTTCAATTTCACGTTTTATTATATTGGTTTCTTCTTCAACGGACAGGATATTTCCTGTGCTGACAAAGGATATACCAATATCCTGGTCTTCTGCTGCCATTTGAAGTCCATATTTAAATGCTGTCCATTGGTTATCATCTGAATTTGGTACAATTACAGAAATTTTGTGTAAATCTTTTTTACTATTTTCCATAAGCATAATAAACGCCAGGGCAATAACCATTACAGCCATTATGGCTTCAATAGAAATAAATAGTTTTTTATTATTTTTCATTTATAATTATCCTATATTTTGTTACTAGTCATTTCTTCATTGCTAAATATATTTCCTTTTTCAAGAATTTTACTGTTTTCGTCTGTATAAGGTATTGCAGGGATGCATATTGAAACAGTAGTTCCTTCATCTGGTTCACTTTCAATAGTAAGCCCGTATTGTTTGCCAAATAGAATCTGGATACGGTTATTGACATTGACAAGCCCTACACCTGAACCATGTTTGTGTACATGGTTATTATCTGTGAGCAGGAGAAGTACTTCTTCTTCTGGTATCCCGGCACCATTATCTGAGACTGCCAGAATAATATTTTCATCATCCTTTTTTCCTGAAACTGTTATTTCTCCACATTCATCCATATTATTTATTCCATAATTAACTGCATTTTCAAGTATTGGCTGCAGAACCAGTTTTACAGTACAATAAGAGTATATTCCAGGTTCTATTTCAAACGTAATGGAAAATGAATTTTTATAGCGTATTTTCTGTATATTCATATAACTTTGTGCATGTTGTAGTTCATCTTTTATACTAATTATTGTGCGTCCTTTGGAAAGGCTTATACGGAAAAGCCTGGCAAGTTCAGAAATCATAAATACTGCCTCGTCATTACGTTCCCCTTCAATCATCCAGGTGATAGAGTCAAGGGCATTATAGAGAAAGTGTGGGTTAATCTGGCTCTGCAGTGCATCAAGTTCACTTTTTCTTCTTTCATTCTGTTCCATTATAATTTTTTGCATAAGCATATCAATCTGTTCATAAGATTGTTGTATTGAATATCCAAGACGCCTGATTTCGATAGAGCCGCCAATATAGATTTCTGGTTTTTCACCTGCTTCATATTCCATAACAGAATCACTTAATTTTAAAATAGGACTTGATATCCTGACTGAAACAACACGGTTAATAACTGCCAGCATCATCGCCATTAAAAGGATAATCATAATAATAAAGTAGCGGGTATTAAACATGCCATGTGTAAATGTAGAATATGGAATTACTCCCACAAGTTTCCAGCCTGTATAGCTTATTGTGCTGACAATAAGTTTACGTTGTTCCCCGTTAAAAGTTTCATTATATACACCATCTTTGTAACTGGCAGCTTTTATACTATTTTCACTGGAAATTCCTTTGCTAATCTGTATTTGCCGCATATGGTATATTATTTGTCCATTTTTGTCACAAAGATAATAATACTGTCCGTTATTTGATGTATTGATTTGTTTCATCATCCGTGAAATACTGGAATAATCCATATCAACAAGCAAAACACCAGTAGTAGGTACACCATTATTTGTAAGTTCTACAACACGGCTTAATGAAATAACCCAGTAGTAACGCAGGGAGGTATCATCAAACAGATTCTGTATATGCGGGGTGGAAAAGTGCATATTTTCCATTTTTTCCATAGCTTTTTTATACCAGTCCTGTTTTGTGACATCGGGGTCTTCTTTTTGTAATGCGACTGGTTCTGCCGCCATCAGGCTTCCATAGTTGTTATATATGGCAATGCTTCTTAAATTATCCCTGTTTGCTTCATATAAAAGATTCATTCCCTGTTTGATATTATCTTCTTTATTTGATAAATCACATTCTTTTATAACGTTGTAATAGACAGCATCTGATATTTGTCTCATACTTACAAGATAATCTTCAAGACTTTCTACAGTCTGTTCCATAAGTTTTTGTGTGCTCTGTATTATTTCCTTCCTGGATGAGGCAGAAAACCTTAAATATACTACAATTCCAAGAACTAACATAATGGAAACAGATATAGCAGAGAATGCAACCATAATTGTTGACTGCATTCCTGTTGGTTTAAATTTTTTTATATACTGTAAAAATTTATTTTTCATTTTCTGTATGCTCCGTTCTATATTTTGAAGGAGATACGCCAAAACGTCTTTTAAATACATAACTAAAATAATTAGGGTCTGTGTAGCCAACATTTTTTGCTATTATATAGCTTTTCTCGTTTGTTTCAAGAAGCATACACGACGCCCTGTCCATTCTGTAATCTGTTAAATAGGTTATAAATGAGTTACCAGTTTCTTTTTTAAATATTGTAGAAAAGTAGGAATTTGATACACCAAGCACATTGCAGATATTGTCAAGTGAAAGTTCTTCATCTGCATAATTATTATGAACATATTCCTTAGCTTTATCTACAAGGGATTGTGTTGATTTATTACGTGCAACAATTAATTTATCATGGCAGGAAAGGCTGATACCAGTAAGCCATTTCTGTAATGCATCAGGTTCTAAATCAAGAAGGCTGCCATACAACTTTTTGATGTCTGTTGAAAAATCTTCTATGTCAATGTCATTATTAATTGAAAATTTGTATAATGTGCTTATCAGTTCCATAACATAAATATGGTGCTGGTGTAAAGATTTCTTTGGAAAAAGTGTATGGTCAAGATATTTGCCAACCGCTTTTATTACATCTTTTTCAGAACCTAGCCGTATTATTTTAAAAAGGTTAGATAGTTCCATGTCGTTTGAAGGACTGGGTTTATCTATTTTCTGTGGAACAATTTCTTTTATATTAATTGCCCTTGAAGCACCATAAATTACACGGTATGATACTGCTACCCTGGCACTTTTATAAGACTGTGACAATTCAAGTATATTGCTGCAGGCTTTACCAACTCCAATAGTTACAACAGCGCCAATAATACGCTTTGCATATTTACAGAACCTGTCACATTCATCTGTAAGTTCAGAAATCATGCTTTCGTTTTTTAGCTGTGGAATTAGAACTGTATTTCCAAGGTAAGAAAAACATTTTGCCTGCCATTTTTCTGCAAGACGTTCTTTTGCCTGTTTCTGGACAGAGGTGGATAAAAGTAAAGGGTTCATGTCTTGTGGAACTGGGTCTGAAGAGGTGTGTACGACAAGGCAGCAGAAAAATGGTCCAGGAAAAGAGAGCTGGTAATCAGAAAGATATTTTGGAATTTCGTGTTCATTAATTCTTCCTTCAATTAGTGAAGAATAGAAATCTGCTTGTAAAAGCGGCAGTGATTCCAAATAATATTTCTGTAATATTTCTACATTTCTTTTTTCGTTTATTTCCTGGTCAAGTTTTATCTTAAGTTGTGTAAATACATTAGTTAATTCTATGGAATTAACGGGTTTTAGTATATATTCTTCAACTTCAAGATGTACAGCTTCTTTTGCATATTCAAATTCATCAAAGCCAGTGAAAAATAAAATTTTGGTTGCTGGAAAACCAGCTTTAATATGGTTGGAAAGTTCTATGCCGTCCATATATGGCATTTTGATATCAGTCATAACAACATCAGGTTGTAATTCTTCTATCATTTCTAAAGCTTTTACTCCGTTATTAGCATATCCAATTACTGAGAAACCAAGTTCTTCCCAGTTAATTTTTTTGATAATTACTTGTATTACGTCTTCTTCGTCATCTGCCAGAAGTATTGTATATTTCTCCATATTCCTATCTCCATATATATGAATTACTGGATTAGTTTTCATAATTATATCAAAACCATTGATAAAAGTAAATAAATGCATTATATAAAAACAGCAGCCACTGTTTTTCACAGATAACTGCTGTTTTTATTATATAATTTTTAAATAGGTTTTCATATGCATTTTAATAGGCTGTTTTAATTTATTACTTTTCATAAATGTCTGTTTATCTGTTGTTTTTATTTTTTTTGTACATATTTCAGACAGTCAAGTGTTACTGATACAAGTATTATTATTCCTGAAAATACAAACTGCAGGTTTGTATCAATACCAAGTATGGTAAGTGAATAGGTAAGTGCTGTAAAAATAAATACACCTGCTACTACACCTGAAATTTTACCAATACCACCAGTAAAAGATACACCTCCTACTACGCAGGCAGCGATTGCATCCATCTCCCAGCCTTGCCCATAAGTGGCAGAACCAGAACCAAACATTCTTGCGCATTCAAGCCATGAGCCAAATCCATAGAGAATACCTGCCAGGACAAATGCGCCAACTGTTACTTTGAATACAGAAATACCTGATACTGCTGCTGCTTCAGGGTTTCCGCCGACAGCATACAAGTTTTTGCCAAATGTTGTTTTATTCCAGATAAACCATACTATTGCTATTGCTGCTGCTGCCCAGAGAATAATTGTTGGGAAGCCGTTTATTTTTGGAATAATCATATTAGGGATTACTGGCTCAATAGCACCAAATGACACACCCTTTGTTGCATATGTAACAAGCCCGAAGATTACAAGCATGTTTGCCATAGTAGAGATAAATGGATGCATTTTAAATTTGGCAGTAAAGAAACCTGCAATGGCAGTAAAGAATGTACATAAAATTATACACATAAGCAGTGCAAATACTATTCTTATTACTACAGGCAGGCCTGTAAAATCAAATACATGGCCAAAAACTGAGCCTGTATTAATCCCCTGGTGCATAATTATAGTTGAGGTGGTTATGCCCATGCCAACCATACGTCCAATGGAAAGGTCTGTACCTGTAAGGAGAATTAATCCTGCAACACCAAGGGCAAGAAACATTCTTGGTGAAGCCTGCTGCAGAATATTTAAAACATTGTTATAAGTAAGCAGTGGTGAACCTTTTATAATTGGGGTTATTATACACAACATAATAAATATAAGGATTATAGCAATATACAAGCCGTTCTGGAGTAAAAATGTCCGGCGGTTAAATGTATATTTATAATTTTCCCATTTTTGTGCCCTTGCTTCTACAAATGTAAACTTTGACATACGGAGCAAGTCAAGAAGATGGTATTTATAAGTATATGCTGCATGTTTTTTGTCTTTTATCTGCTGCAGGTCTTTCTCAAGCACCATTTTGGCGTCAAAAAGCCGGTTTTTATAAACATAGTTTTCATCTTTTATTTCCTGGTGGTTGGAAAGTTTTGAAATATTTTCCTGGTGTTCTTGTTTAAGTTTTGCAACTTTTGCCTGGTACTTATCTTTTACTTCTTCTTTTGCGGAAACACAGTTTTCTTTTACAGGCTGGTAATAGTCTTTATCAAAGTGCATTTTTAAATAAGACTCAGCATCAGATATTAATTTTGACACTTCATCTTTGTTTTTAGACTCAACTGCCTTTGCTTTTTCAAGCGCTGCCATGTCTTCTGCAATCTTTTTATCTTTCTCTCCTTTTGAAAGAGTACGGTCTTTTTTTGTTGTGCTAATATTATTTTGAAGAAAGATAATCCTGTCTGTCCCTTCTGCCCTGAGATTGTCAATTTTTGACTGGATTTTCCCTATATAATCATCTATTGGCTTGCGCAGCTGCATTTCTTGTTTATCTGTAAGAATTGTACTGTTTTTATTATCCATCTTTATTCATCTCCCTTTTATAGGTATTTTGCACTAAGTCTTAAAAGCTCTTCCTGGTCTGTTTCTTTTGTGTTGACAATTCCAGAAAGATGTCCGTTTGACATAACGCCGATGCGGTTTGTAATTCCAAGAATTTCTGGCATTTCGGAAGAAACAACAATAATTGTTTTCCCTTGTTTCGCCATATTGATAATTAATTCATAGATTTCATATTTTGCACCAACATCTATTCCTCGTGTAGGCTCATCCATCATAAATACTTTTGGATTACGTTCCAGCCATTTTCCTATAATAACTTTCTGCTGGTTGCCGCCAGAAAGGCTTGAAATCATATCTTCCGGACCCATACATTTTGTATGCATAATTTTGATTTCTTTTGCCGTTGCTTTAACCATTTTAGAATCAGAAAGTACCATACCAGATTTGTACTGGTCTAAATTCGCAATTGTAGTATTAAAAGTAAGGTCAGCCTTTAAAAAGAGCCCATTTGCCTTACGTTCCTCAGTGACCATCGCAAAACCATTATCCATTGCGTCCTTCGGGCCATTAAAATTCATAAGGTGGTTATTAAAATAAACACGCCCTGCTGCTCTTGTACGTACGCCAAAAATAGTTTCTAAAAGTTCTGTACGCCCAGCACCAACCAGCCCATATAATCCAAAGATTTCCCCTTCTTTTACATCAAATGTGATATCCTGTAAATATGGTTCAAATTTTGTAGACAAATGCTGTATAGATAAAATAGTATCTTTTGGTATATTGTCAACTGGAGGGAAACGGTTTTCGAGAGAACGGCCAACCATGGCAGCTATTAATTCATTCATATTTGTATCTTTGCTGCTTTTTGTCATAACAAGGTTGCCATCACGCAGAACAGATATTTCGTCGCATATTTCAAATATTTCATCCATTTTATGTGAAATATAAATAAGGGAAATACCTTGTTCTTTTAACATTCTCATCATTTCAAAAAGTTTATCTACTTCCTGCACTGTAAGTGAAGAAGTTGGTTCATCAAGAACAATTACTTTTGAATTATAAGAAATTGCCTTGGCAATTTCGCACATCTGTCTTTGTGATACAGACATATTACGCATAGGCTGGGTAAGGTTCACAGTCATTCCTAGCTTTCTGAAAAGTTCGGAAGCTTCTTTTTTCATTCTGCCTTCATCAATTATGCCAAGAGAATTGACAGGATAGCGTCCAAGGAATAAATTATCCATTACATTTCTTTCAAGACATTGGTTTAATTCCTGGTGAACCATTGCAATACCATTTTCAAGGGCATCTTTTGGTCCAGAGAAGCTTACTTCTTTGCCATCAAGGAAGATATTACCTTCATCTTTCTGGTATGTGCCAAAAAGGCACTTCATCATTGTTGATTTGCCAGCCCCGTTCTCACCCATAAGACCCATAACCGTTCCTCGTTTCAAATCCAGGTTTATGTGGTCAAGAACCCTGTTACGGCCAAAGGACTTGCTCATGCCACGTATTGATAAAACAATATTATTTTTATTATTTTCCATTATTTTTACTCCTGTATATTGATATGTATAAGTACCAGGGCGTGCCTGTAAACGGTCTTTATAAAATATGTTTCAGGCCCCGCCCTGGTTCAACGGTTACAATGTTATCTTATTTTAATAGTTATTATAAATTACTGGTTAAGTAAAGCTGTATAAGAAGCAGCATTATCTGTTTTAACCATATTAATAGCAAATGCATCATACTGGCTTGGATTTCCAAGGCGGTTTGTTATATTTGACTCTGTCTGCCCGTCACCGCCGATGTAATCTACTTCCAGGTTAAGAAGGTCATCATAATTCTGGAGAAGAGGCTGGTATGTTGAGCTTAAGAAGTTATCAGAAGCATTATATATGTTCAGCCATACTTTCTTTGAGGCATGTGAACCTTTATCAAGCTGTTTTGATACAGGTTCATAAACCTTTGTAGAATCTGTGAAGTCCTGGTAGTTTTCGGAAGTAACTGCAACGTTTAATGCATAATATGAACGGTGTTCTGAATCAAATACATATACATCATCACTTAATACATTGCCTGCATCATCTGCTGTACCAATACCTGTATCAATATCTGCCCCGTCAAGTGCATTGCGTAGAACACGGAGTGTAAGGTATGCCTGTACGTCTGCATGCTGGCTGATAGTTCCGCCATATCCGTCTGCAATAGCTGCAACTGCATCATTGTTTGCATCATATCCAAATGTAGGTACTTTATTATCTTTTGACCATGCATTGAACATTGACATTCCCATTCCATCGTTATTTGATACTACTATATCAATACTGTCACCAAATGATGATGACCATGTGCCTATTGCGTTACCAGCTGTAGCTGCATCCCATGTAGCACCAGCAGAGTTTTTCATTTCCTGTGAAGCAAGTTCACGTACTACATATTTCTTTCCGCCAGCTTCGATTTCACCATCTTTTACAGCAGAAGCGGAACCATCTGTATTAGTACCAACTGGGTCACTGTTGGTATCACCATCTTTCTCAACTCCTGTACCAAGTGCCTTACGTACACCTCTTGTACGTGCAATGGAATCATTGTGTCCAATATCACCAATAGCAAGGACATAACCGATTACACCATCACCGTTGCGGTCGATTTTGTCAATGTTATTTTTAATATAATCACTAACCATTGTACCCTGGAGTTCTGCACCTTGGTTTGCATCAAAACCTACATAATATGTGTCATCATTATATGAAAGTGCAGTCATGTCAAGTTCACCTGTAGAACTGTTAGATGGCTGGCGGTTAAACCATACTAAAGGTTTATCTTTATTTGCCACCTCTGATGATGAGCCTTTTTTGTCTGATGAGCCTGAGTTGCCTGATGAACTATTATCAGGATTAGAACCACATGCTGCCAGTGAAAGGCTAAGAACTGTTACCATTGCCATTGAAATAATTTTTTTCTTCATACTCATTTCTCCCTTCTCTTTTACACTTTGTACGTGCTCTTTGTTGATATTGACAGTATATCCGGTATTATAAGAATAAAATATAGAATATTTTTTGCTTGTCATTGAAAATTTTAAGGTTTTTATTGGTAATATATAACAATAAGTTGTAAAAAACAGATATTTTTATAGGTTGGTTTTATATATTGCTTATACAGAATTAAAAAATATACAATATGGATATACTGGAACTGTACCAATGTGGCTGGTATTATGACAGAATAAGAAAAAAAGATGCTGTCACAATAAGAATGAAGAATACAAGATATAGTATTTTGATAAAATGAAATTCCTATAACTTGTATGGTGTTTTCTTAATGCGGCAGCCTCATATTTTCAGGAATTAAAAATCCCTAAGTGAGTTGTCTTTTCTTTTCCCAATCCTGCATTAATATAAATATTAATCTAATTTGCTAAATGAAGAGAAAAAGGTTGTGTTAATGTAAATTCCTTTCCATATTTCTTACTGCTGTTAAATTTAAGACCTGCTTCTAATATTACATAATGATAGTTTTTTTCTTTGTCACCTTTTTTATAGTATCTTATGGTAATTGATGTTTTTATTACAGGTTTGCCATTTTCAATTGTAATGTCGTATGAATTGTTATAGCCAAATTCATATTTATTTGAAAGGCTGTCATCTGAGAGGGTATAACCATAAATTTCAAAAGCGCCTCCAGACATAAGTTCTGTCTTTGACTGGAAATTTTTATTATGTGTAATGTTTTTAATCTGGTTTAAAGATTCTATATCTGGACGTTTCTGGTTCTGGTCATAAAGTTTACAAAATTGTTCTGTAAAGTATCTGGCATTATCTTTTGTAAAGGTATATATTTCAAATACTGAAGATGTAATTATATTATAATCTTCATAACTATAATCATAATTGTATTTAATTATAAATAACTGGTCTCCTATATAAAATGCAGTTTCATCTTCGCCATCATTGTCAAAATCACTATTTATAAGTTCTGGAAGATTTATTTCTGGAAAGTTTACATCTATTCCTTTCTGGGCTTTTCTTATGCCATGTACACTGTAATGTCCGGAACCTGTATAGATTAGGAGGGCGCTTGAATCATGTCTGGCATTTAGATAGTATAATGCTTGGTTTTCTGTAAGATTGCCCAAATAAGTCATTCTCATTTCATTTATAATCCTGGTTTCATGTTCCATAACTTCTTTAAAATCTTCATCTTTTATATTATTAAGGCTTTTTAATATTTCATTATCTATATTTCCACTAAATACGCCATAAGTATAATTTAACACCATTCCTTTATCTTTATAAAATTTATCCCATTTAGCCTGTTTGTTTTTATAATAATTAATTGGTATGGCATTTGAATATTTACTGGCAAAATCTAGTGCTACAGGTACATTATAATGTTCTTTTTTAGTTGTATTATAAGTATAATTTTCAAGCCCTTTTTTAACAGACTGTTCTATTTTTTTATCATTAAGCGGAAGCTGCCATTCATATTTTGTATATGTGAAGTTATCAGACTGTTTCTCTGTATCATCATCAAATATATAGTAGCCTTCTATTTCTTCTGCTTCCAATATATTTTTATTATTCTGTGTATTAAATTTATAGGCACGGTATGAATGGTGTGTGTTAGTAACAAATATTCCATCTTTTATTGAAACAGGTTCTCCTGAGCTGCTGCATGCCATAAATGTTAAAAATTCTACTTCTTTGCGGTCTGTATCATAGTAATATACATTTGCATATGAAGAGGCAGAGGCATCGTTAGAAATTTCAAATGTCTTTTCAGTTACAAAAAGGAGTGGTATGTTATCTTCTGTATATTGTATACTGAAATATAAATTATCTGTACTGGCAGGCTGGTCTGGTTCAAGACGGTATATCCATTCAGGGCGGGATAATATATCCTTTTTCATAAATTTTTCAAATGCTTTAATCCTGTTATCTGCAGCAGGGTTATTTATAGGCCTTTCGGTACTTAAAGATTCAGGCACAGTTGTGTTTACAGGGTTTAAGGCTGCCTGGCTTTTATTAGCTGCCTGGTTTTTATTAACAGAGGATGTACTTCCGCTTGTCATGCCGCAGCCTGCAAGTATAACAGAAAAGGCTGTTACTAGGGCTATATGGTATTTTTTTAGCCTTCTTTTTTTAGTTATCATTATTAATCTCTCCTTTAAATTAGTTTTGCTGCTTCCAAGGGATGTTGTAATGCAAAACCTGCCTGGGCGGCTTTTCTGGCTTAGTGTTAAAAGCATTTTGCCATAATCATACCTTTCATTATTAGTGCAGCTTTTTAAAACTGCTTCATCACATGCAAGTTCTGCATCTTGTTTTGAATAAAATGCTGCTATCCAGACAAAAGGATAGAACCAGTATATGCCAAGACATATTGTCCGGAGCAGTGCCCATATATTGTCTTTATGTTTAATATGTGTATATTCATGTGCTAAAATTTGTGTTAAGTATTTTTCTTTGATATTATTGTCTGCTGGAAGATAAACAGCAGGATGGATTATGCCTGTAAGACATGGGGTCTTTACAATATATGATATGTATACGGGTATATTACTGCTGCTTTTAAACATAAGCCGCCTGCTTCTTTTGAGTTTTTTGTAAAATATTGAATTGGATATTATGATAAATATAAAGAATATTATACTTCCTGATATCCATATAACAGCTGCAGGTTTTATAAACTTGTTTTGTGTTTGTGGTTTTGTGTCTTTAGCCAGGTCTGCAGGTATATTTTCTTCAATATTTTTTATATCTGGTTTTCCGCTTGTAATTATTATATTATTTTTAACTGTGCTATTTATATTAGTATTTTTCTCATTTTTGTTTATAAACTGTTCTGTTGTATTTTTATTGTTGGTTTTGTTGTTATTTTTATTTTCTTCTGGTTTATTATTAATTGTAGTTTTTTCTTCTTTGGCGGGCTGGACATTTTTCTTATTGTCTGTAATATTTACCAGGTTCATTATGCTTAAAGGGCTTTCAATAATGGTTACTGGAACCAGAAGGCGTAAAAGTACTAATCCCCATAATGGGTATAATATTAAAAAACTTAATTTATTTTTAAACAGAAACCTTATAATAAGGATTACAGTTACCATTAAGGCTGATGTGAGAAATAGTGTAACCATGTCTGCCTCCAATCCTGGATGTAGATTTTTGTATTATTATATGTATTTATTTTTTTAACTTTTGTAATATCTGTTCAAGTTCTGATATATCTTTGTCACTAAGTTCATTTTTGGCTACAAGTGCAGACATCATCATACTTATACTGCCATTATATATGCGGTTTAGGAAATTTTTTGTTTCTTTTTGTGCAACTTCATCACGTCTGGCATTTGCATAGAAATACTTTGTACGTCCTTTTTCTTCATGTCTTATAAGATTTTTTTCTTCCATGCGTTTGAGCATTGTTGCACAGGTGCTTTTAGCCCAGCCTTGTGTTTTATTAAGCCTGGTGAAGATGGACATAAGTGTCTGGGGTTCTTCTTCCCATAAACATTCTAGTACATACCATTCACTTCCTGTTACTTTCAATGTTTATATACCTCCTTATATTATTTGGTCTAATCTGTAGACTTATAATAACACCATAGGTCTATATTGTCAACCAGTTTTGTTATCTTTTTATTTCCTTTTATTACATAATATGGTAATGTTATGGATGTATATATGTGTTTGTGTATTGCGAATATATACTTGGCTTTTGCAAAAAATATGGTATCAGGATTTTTTATGAATGGAGGGATAGTATAATGAAGGATAATTTTATAAAGGTTGCTGCTATTACGCCAGATATACGGGTGGGTGATACAGAGTTTAATACAGAAAGTATTATTAAAGATATCCATGCAGCAGCAGCAGAAGGGGTTAAACTTGCTGTTTTTCCGGAGTTATGTATAACTGGTTACACATGTGGCGACCTTTTTCTGCAGGATACGCTTTTAAATGGAGCCATAGACGGGCTTGCAAAAATTTGTAATACATCAGATGATATTGATATGGTTATTGTTATAGGGCTTCCTTTTATGTATATGGGCAGGCTCTATAATGTTGCTGCTGTAATCCATAATGGTATTTTGCTTGGCATGGTTCCTAAACAGAATATCCCTAATTATTCTGAGTTCTATGAGGCAAGACATTTTGCACCAGCACCTTCTAAAACAGATATTATTAATATCCCAGGGCTTGGTGTAGCTGGTGAGGGTATAAGTTTTGGTGCAAAGATTCTGTTTGAGGCTTTAAATATGCCTAGTTTTATGCTTGGCATAGATATATGTGAGGATTTGTGGATGCCTGTGCCTCCGTCATGTTACCATGTGATGGCTTCTGCAACTGTTATTGCTAACTTGTCTGCAAGTGATGAAACGACAGGTAAGAATAATTACCGTAAGGAACTTGTAAGCAGCCAGTCCGCAAGGCTTGTGTGTGGTTATATTTATGCGGATGCAGGGGAGGGGGAGTCTTCTACAGACCTTGTTTTTTCAGGCCATAATATTATTGCAGAAAATGGCAATGTGCTTGTTGAGTCAAAGCGGTTTAGCAACCAGATGGTTATTAGTGAGATAGACCTTGGAAGGCTTGCAAGTGAAAGAAGGCGTATGACAACTTTTAATATAAAATCTCCTGCAGAATCAGGGTATATGGTAATGGGATTTGAATTTTGTGATATTTCTGAAACTGTGCTTACAAGGAAATATCCACGTACCCCGTTTGTTCCAGGAAATGAATCTGATATGGAACAGCGCTGTAGTGAAATACTGGCTATCCAGGCAATGGGGCTTAAGAAACGTCTTGCCCATACAAATTGTAAAAATGTGGTAGTCGGCATATCAGGAGGGCTTGATTCAACCCTTGCATTAATTGTAACTGTAAAGGCATTTGATATGCTTGGGCTTGACAGAAGTGGCATACAGTCTGTTACTATGCCTTGTTTTGGGACTACTGGCAGGACATATAATAATTCGTGTAATCTTGCTAAAAAGCTTGGTACTACGTTAAAAGAAGTTCCAATACATGAGGCTGTAAACCTGCATTTCCGTGATATTGGACATGACAGTAGTGAGCATGATGTTACTTATGAAAATGCACAGGCAAGACAGCGTACTTTTATACTTATGGATATAGCGAACCAGGCGGGTGGCATGGTAGTAGGTACTGGAGATATGTCTGAACTTGCACTTGGATGGGCGACATACAATGGTGACCATATGTCTATGTATGGTGTAAACTGTTCTGTCCCTAAGACACTTGTAAGGTATCTTGTACTTTATTATGCCAGGACATGCAATGACCAGGAACTGGGTGATATCCTTATGGATGTGCTTGATACTCCTGTAAGTCCTGAACTTCTGCCGCCAAAGGATGGTGAAATATCACAAAAGACAGAAGACCTTGTAGGTCCTTATGAACTGCATGACTTTTTCTTGTATTATATGATGCGTTTTGGGTATACGCCTTCTAAAATATACAGGCTTGCAAAATATACTTTTGACGGGGCTTATAGTGAAGATATAATATATAAATGGCTGTGTACATTTTACCGCAGGTTCTTTTCACAGCAGTTTAAACGTTCATGTCTTCCAGATGGCCCAAAAGTGGGAAGTGTTGCACTTTCACCACGTGGTGACTGGAGGATGCCGAGTGATGCATCTGTAAATATGTGGATAAAAGATTTAGAGCAAATACAGGCTGGCAATAACTAATTTAAAATATATGGAGTGCAGCATGGATTTATTATATAAGCTTTTTTATACAGTATTTTCTATGAGTGTTATAATTGCTGTAATTGTGCCAGTTGTCCTTGTGCTGCGGCTGCTGCTTGCCAAAGCGCCAAAGATATGTATTGTGTATTTATGGCTTCTGGTTTTCTTCAGGGGTATATGCCCAGCAGCTTTATCGAGTACGTTTAGCATTGTGAAGGCATGGAACAGGAAGTTTCATGTACTGCTGTCCCAGACTGGTCTTGAGGTGGCTGGCAGTACAGGTATTATGAAAGGCTGGACCAATGTATTTACTAATGATATTTCTGTTAATAGAAGTTATATGGCATGTACTTATATATGGTGTGCAGGAATGGCAGGTTTGTGTATAATTTTATTTGTGCATGGAAGAAAATCAAAGGGTGTAATTAAGGATGCTGTGCATATATATGACAGGGTGTACCAGTCTAAACGGCTGGAAAGCCCGGTTATAACAGGGATTTTTGTTTTGAAACAGTATCTTCCCACAGATATAAAGGTGAATGATATAAAATATCTTTTACAGCATTTTGAAACACATAGAAAAAGAAAAGATGGTATAAAAAGATTTTTGGCTTCTTTGGTAGTTATTGTCCATTGGTTTAATCCGTTAATATGGGTTGCATACCATTTTTTGTGTGTTGATATTGAAATGGCAGCAGATGAAATGGTGGTGAAAAATAATGGGCAGGCTTCTGCAAATGGATATGCACAGGAAATTTTTAATTTAAAAGGAACTTCTAATAAAAGAATACTTTCTCCTTATTTTTCTGGTGAAAGGTATTTACAGCCAAGGGTATACAGGCTGCTGCACATACAACAAGGAAGCAAGGGATATACATGTCTTGCTTTGCTTACGCTGTTTTTGTGTTTTGCATGGACATTTTTGTTAAGACCATTACAAATACTATGGGCTGGAGGTACATGGGGAATAGAATATGAAACAGGAACAAACGGCAGCCTTTTTAATGACAGGGAAGATATTGTTGTGGCAAGCCTTGATACAACTTCACCTTCTGGGTTTGGAAGAACTTTGCAGCTTGTAATGACATCAGGTACATATGATAAAGGCAGTGGTTATACTGGTGATTTTCTTATAAGGTTAAGTGATGGTTATGACCCAGAGATTGCCAAAGCAGAACTTAATTATTATTTTAATGATATAAAAGATGGAAATATGCATTTTGGAGAAGAAACAAAGTTATATGCATATGATTATAATGGTGATGGCACAAATGAAATTGTAATTGGCCAGCAGGTGGAAGTTTCTGGCAACAGGTGGAAGGAAATAACTGGTTCTAAAAGAAAAGGAGATGAGGTTTTAAATGAATATTATATCTGGAATATTGAGGAAACTTCATTAAAAAAGGTTTCAGATGCAATTTATGATACATCAGGCAGGGAGCCCGCATCATGCCAGTTTGATATACCTGAAATGACTACCAGGGTATTTATTACAGAACTTCAAGGTAAAAAGATGTACTATGTATGGAATACAGGACAGGAAAGATACCAGCAGATGGAACTGGAGGAAGATGATATTAAAAAATACAGGACAGATTATAATGGTCCTGCTAGCGGAGATGGTGAAAAAAATTCACATACTCTTGAAAGTAATGGAACTGCCCTTATAGAAATAAAAACACAAAAAGATGCAAGTGGAAGTGAAGTTATAAAGGAAATTATTTTAAATCCTGGTACGTCTTCAAGGAAAATGAAAACAGCAGAAGGGTATTTCTGTGATATAAAATGGGTGATGGCTGCTGATGGAATTACAGGCAGGTATGCAGTCCTTATTTATAATGGATTAAAAGCACAGACCTTTATAATATATGATTTAGAAGAACAGGATGTATACTATTCCCATGAGGATGGGAATAATATCCTTAATGAAACTTATAAAAAATATAATGGGAACGGTGCTGGGTTTAATGAGGATAGTCCTACAGTATATACTCTTATGGAAAAAGACGGAGATATGCTTAAAATAGGTTTTGCTGCAAGTTCTAATGATGGGGCAGCAGTTAATGGCAGCTATGTATATAATACAGTTACAAAAAATATTTCAAACTTTAGTTATATGCAGGACAGGAACTAATGGAAAATACAAAAAGGGGATATCGTTGCTGAATATGTGCGGTACCCCTTTAAATGTTTTCAATATAAGATGTATATTTGTTAAAATTGCCTGAGTAGATTGTTTTAAGAAGTGAGTCAGCATTGCGCAGTGCTGATGCTATAGTAGAATTTGACAATATTCCGCTTTCCATTGCATCAGCAAATTCATCCATGTCAACAACTTCAACGTGCCCGTCAGGATATATAAGTATATCAATTAATAAATCATTAAATGTAAATGAATTAGTTTCTTTATTATGGACTGTTTCAATAATATCACAGTACCAGTATACAAGGCTGCCGTTTTCATTAAATATTTTGCTGACTTTGATGCCATCATTTATAAAATACGCAGAAATACCATTATTTATATCATGCCTGGGTTTTAAAACATTCCATTTTGTAATGATAATGTTGTCGTTGAAATGTATAATATTGTCGTTTTTTAGTTCAATTATTTCCTCAGGTATGAAACGTTTGCGGAATAGCCGTATATTGTCCATGATATGTCCCCATTCTATAATATATTTTGTGAAAAAAAGTATTGGAATAATTATAATAGTGTAATGATGTAATGTAAAGAAGTAATCATAATTTTTTTAAAAACATTTATACACAATCCTGGATAAGGCATAATTATACTTAATATTTTATAGTTGTTAATATAACGCAGGTTCCATGTCCCAGTTAAACATATTCCATCCAGGGGCACGTTCCCACTGCATTGGAAACGCAGCAGTGCATAGAATCTGACAAGACCAGATTCAAGCACTGGCGTTTCCAAAGCGCCCCTTTAATGGAATATGTTTAACTGGGACATTGGAACTGCTGTGTACATTATATTTATATAATATGTAGCATTACAAGCCTGTTTACAGTGCTGATAAGGGAAAATGAGGGAAAGAAAAAACTATAATATCAAATAACAAATAATGAAAAGGGAATCTGTCTGAAAGATATGCTTTTTCTTTATTGGTTATCCATCATTAAATAATCAAGGCTCACTCTTAGTGTGTCAGCAATCCCGAATGATACAGTATCAACAGTCCTCTGTATGTTACATCGCAAAGCTTCCTAGTCTTGCTCCTCCAGTCTGCCTCCAGTTGCCCGCCACCATAGCATCCCATGCCTTTAAGTGCCTTTTCAACGTAGTTTGCACGGCATATTCCCTGCTCATCTATAGAATCATAAATAATATCAACCTCTTTTTTTAGCGGTGGAACAAGACTGTATAAACCACACCGGCACATATACTCTGCCAAATCCAGAAATACATAATACTCTCCGCCAGTTTCTATACCTAGTTTCATACCCTCTTTATATGCACCACAACAGCCAACCAAATGCCCAATATCTACACAATATGCAGGTGAATAATCCAGGCCTGTGTCTTTCAGTAACTTATTAAAAGAATCCGCCAGCATTGCTATATTCTCACTATTCCGCCAACTGTTTGTATGAGCCAGAATATCCAGATGATACCAACAGGGCCATTTTTCATAGTCATTAAAAACGTATGCGATTCCCTCAGGGTTGATTCGCTCGGGATGTCCCTTTCTTATTTTTACAATATCTGTCACCGATTTTATTTCAGTAACTCTTCTAAAAGATTCCAGTGCCTTGGTAATTTCTTTTGTAATATCAAAGGTGTCTTCATAACCAGCTCTTGCAACACAAGCAGCTTTAATGATGTCCGGTCCGAAGGCGGCGTATCTGTTGCAGTCAGTACCGCCTTTGCCGGATAATTTTGGGGATATAGTTTTGAATGCTTCTATTGCATTCTTAAGAACAGGAGTATCTTTATACACCAGTTTTTCACCAAGATATTTTACACCAACCTCTTGATTTTCATATGGTCCTGCATTTTTGCCAGACCCATGAAAACCATTGCCCAGCCAACCGTTTTCTTTTTGGCATGTAATGATACTTTGGATTATTTTCTCTTGCAAAATCCTATCTTGTAACTCTCTTTTTTCGTCGTCTGTGATATTTTTCAGAATATCATTCTTAACATGATAAACAATGGAGGGATTCGCATATTGCACTAAAAACTCTGATATCCTGTCTAGCAGGCTGCTTTGTCCACTGTTGGAAACCCGTCTTGCAGAATCCTTTATTTTCATACATTTTTTCCCAAAAGCATCAAAGGTATTTACCGTGCCGCCATGTTCAATGATTTTTCCGTTTACAATTCTGTCAATGTCTACACCAGTCATCTCTATAACCTTATCTGTTGGCGTTATTCCTATGGACTCACTTTTGTGCGTTCCTCTCATAATAAATTCAGAAATAACAGTTTCACCATCCTCAAATTGACGAATAATCTCCATCTTGTAACCAGGATATGTTTTTCTGACAGCCGCAAGGTGTTGCCGCATTCCATCTATGCCAATAAACATCTCGTTTCCGCCAACCTTTTGTACGCAATTTTTTGAAATATATTGTGGAAGTTCATTAAGTAAGTTTTCTGAAACAACCACCTCATAAAAGTATTTTATAATCTCTTTATTATTCATGGTACACCTCCAAAATAAATCCTGATTTGTTTCTTACAACAGCATTATCAGTATACTACGTCATTAAATATAATTCCATATTTTATTTATTTGAGTTTCCCTGTTTTTTTAATACACAGGTATTTTGCCAGAGCCGCATAATTTGTAAAATATTTAATTTTCAAACATCCATAAATGTGATATTTATCTGGAAATTATATATTTAGCGCATATATATGCTTATTATAAATATTTGTGTAGACTTTTTTAGGACTATATCTTATAATAATATCTGGAAAGTAATACCATCTGTCTATAAAGAGGAGGACAGCAAAGTGGAGGATAAAGACCATAAGGTTTTAAAAAGTTTTGTTATGATAACGCAAATCAGCGTCAACATGATGGTGCCAATATTTCTTTGTGCTGCACTTGGAGTGTGGCTTAACAGGCTGCTTAATACAGATGTCTGCTTTCTTGTGCTTGTGTTTATAGGCATTGGTGCATCATTCCGGAATGTTTATATTCTTACAAAGTCATTTTATTCTGCTGATATGAAGAAAGAACATGACAGGATTAAGTATATACAGGAATTGAAAGATTATAGCAGCAGTCCTGGAGAAAAAGAGGAATACAAAGAAATAGTTAAGACAAAGCGTTATCCTGAAAACAAAGGGCCAGCTAGAAAGTAAAAGGGGTTTCTTGTAATGAAAAAGGCAAAACAAATCCTGAAAGAAATGTTTGCTGGGCTGGTAGTATGGTTACTGCCAGTTTTGATTATATTAGTTATAGTAGCAAAGCATAAGTTTGCTATGG
Organism: uncultured Lachnospiraceae bacterium; assembly: GCA_948794795.1. Taxonomy (GTDB): domain Bacteria; phylum Bacillota; class Clostridia; order Lachnospirales; family Lachnospiraceae; genus Butyribacter. Next base: position 57,175 of record CAQGLR010000013.1, read on the forward strand.
CAATGGGAGTACTGCTTGGCGGAGCAGCAGCAGCGGGGCTTTTATTACACATGTACCATCATCTTGATATAGCACTTGACATGGATGTGAAACATGCACAAAGCCATATACAGTTTGCTGCTATAAGAAGGCTTTTCTTTATGGCACTTGTAATTGCAGTTTCTATGGTATGGCATATGTATTTCCACCCTGTAGGTACTGTGTGTGGATTATTTGGCATGAAGATTTCCGCTTATTTGCAACCCGCAGTTCATAAGATAGTGGGGCGTATACAAAGGTGGTAGTGTTTTGACAATATATTAATATTGTTATTTCAATACAATCTTATAGAAAAGGAGGGTGAAAATGTGGGAAATGGCGTCTTAGATTTGCCGCAGGGCTTTAGCAGGGTTTTTCTTGCTGACAGCGGTGAGCAGGTTGACTTCTTTATAAGGGGTTATTCAAATACAAAATTCTCATTCTTTGGATGGGATGTGTATCTTACAACAACGCATATATCTATGATTATCGTTATTGCTGCCATACTTGTTTTTGCAGTATGTGCAAACCGTGCTATTAAGAATGCAGATCCTAACAAAGTACCAGGCCCGTTCCTGAATGTTGTTGAACTTATAGTTGAATCACTAGATGGAATGGTAAAAGGTACAATGGGGCCTAAAAAGGCAATGGCTTTCAGAAACTATGTAAGTGCACTGTTTCTGTTTATACTTGCCTGTAACTTATCAGGCTTGCTGGGATTAAGACCGCCAACAGCAGATTTCGGTGTAACATTTCCTCTGGCAGTTATTACATGGGTAATGATTCAGTACAATGGATTTAAGTACCAGGGAATGGGCAAGATAAAAGCTTTATTTGAGCCAATTTTCTTATTCTTCCCAATGAATCTTATTAGCGAATTTTCAACACCTGTGTCAATGTCACTCCGTTTATTTGGTAATATCTTATCAGGAACGGTTATGATGGGGCTGCTTTATGGTTTGTTGCCAAGAGTTCTTACTCTTATATGGCCTGCCGCACTTCATGCATATCTGGATGTATTTTCCGGGTGTATACAGGCATATGTATTCTGTATGTTGACAATGAGTTTTGTTTCTGATGCAATAGGAGAAGATGCCTGAGCTTAGTATATGTTAAAAGTGTTCTGGTATCACAATGTATTTATTGGTTAAATGTTATTTTTAAGGAGGATGTAAAATGAATATAACAAATGAAGGTTTAGTATTAATGGGTTCTGCAATAGGTGCAGGCCTTGCAGTTATCGCAGGTATTGGTCCTGGTGTTGGACAGGGTATTGCCGCAGGTTATGGTGCTTCTGCAGTTGGACGTAACCCAGGTGCAAAGGGTGATGTTATGTCAACAATGATTTTAGGACAGGCGGTAGCAGAAACAACAGGTCTTTATGGTCTTGTAGTTGCATTAATACTGTTATTCGCTAACCCACTTTATAGCAAACTTTAATTTATGCAATTACCAGATTGCAGCAGAAAGGAGGCTGAAAAGTGAGTGGTGTGATAAAAGTAGCTTTGTCGGGCAGTGCACTTGGCGATTATATATTTGGTTTGGACCCACAGCTTCTTGTTGATGCGCTTATAACCATAATTGCGATGTTTGCATTATTCCTCTTACTTTCTTACCTGCTCTTTAACCCTGCGCGCAATATGTTACAGAAAAGGCAGGATTTTATAAAAGAACAGCTTGAAACAGCAGCTAAGGAAAAAGAGGATGCCATACAGTTTAAGTCAGAATATGATGCAAAACTTAAGGCAGTTGATAAGGAAGCTGAGGAAATCCTTAGCGAGACCCGTAAGAAGGCAATGAAAAAAGAAAGCGTCATTATTAATGAGGCAAAAGAAGAATCTGCAAGAATCCTTGAAAGGGCAAACCGCGAGGTTGAACTTGAGAAATCTAAGGTAAAGGATGATGTGAAGCAGGAAATTATTGCTGTTGCATCCATTATGGCAGGTAAGATTGTTGCATCTTCTTTAGATGATAAGAAACAGTCACAGTTAATTGCAGACACTTTAAAAGAGATGGGTGATGAAACATGGCTAAGTTAGTATCAAAAACATACGGCGATGCTTTGTTTGAAGTTGCCGTAGAACAGGGCACACTGGATACCATGCTTGAAGAAGTGGAAGCAGTTTTACAGGTGCTTAGGGATAACAAAGAATACATTAGTCTTCTTTCACATCCAAGAATCCCAGCTGAAGAGAAAAAGGTTATGGTAGAAAAGGCATTTAAGGGGAAAGTTTCCTCTGAACTTACTGGGTTTATTATAACCATTGTAGAAAAAGGCCGTTTTTCAGAAATAGAAGATATACTTTTATATTTTATGTCAAAAGTATGGGATGAAAAGAAGATTGGTGTTGCCTGTGTGACATCTGCTGCTGCTTTGTCAGACGCACAGAAGAAGGAAATAGAAGCAAAGCTTCTAAAAACTACTTCATATGTAAAGTTCCGTATGAGTTATTCTGTCAATCCTGCTTTGATTGGCGGAATGGTTATACAGATAGGTGACAGGGTAGTAGACAGCAGTGTAAAAACAAAGCTGGAAAATATGGCTAAGGAGCTTAATAAAATCCAGCTGTCTAATTAAAATTGAAGGAAGGTGCAAGAGTAACATGAATTTAAGACCTGAGGAAATCAGTTCTGTAATTAAAGAACAGATTAAGAACTATAGTACCAAGTTTGAAATTGCAGATACAGGTACTGTAATACAGGTTGCCGATGGTATTGCCCGTATTCATGGTCTGGCAAAGGCTATGCAAGGTGAGCTTCTTGAATTTCCAAATGAAGTTTATGGAATGGTGCTTAACCTTGAAGAAGACAATGTCGGCGCTGTGCTCTTAGGCGACCATAAGAATATTAATGAAGGTGACATTGTAAAGACTACAGGAAGGGTTGTTGAGGTTCCTGTTGGAGATGCAATGCTTGGACGTGTAGTTAATGCTCTGGGACAGCCTATAGATGGAAAAGGACCTATTGAAACTAAAAAAACAAGACAAATTGAAAGGGTTGCATCAGGTGTTATTTCCAGAAAGTCAGTAGATACACCATTACAGACAGGTATTAAGGCTATTGACTCAATGGTTCCTATCGGAAGAGGACAGCGTGAGCTTATAATTGGTGACCGCCAGACAGGAAAAACAGCTATTGCGATTGATACAATTATTAACCAGAAAACAGAAAATGTGTACTGTATATATGTAGCTATAGGACAGAAGGCTTCAACTGTGGCATCTATTGTTAATAAGCTTGAAGAATATGGTGCTATGGATTATACAACTGTTGTAGCTTCTACAGCAAGCGAACTTGCACCATTACAGTATATTGCACCATATTCAGGCTGTGCAATAGGTGAGGAATGGATGGAAGCTGGCAAAGATGTGCTTATAATCTATGATGACCTTACAAAGCATGCTGCTGCATACCGTACAATGGCGCTGCTGCTTAAGCGTCCTCCTGGACGTGAGGCTTATCCTGGTGATGTATTCTATTTACATTCCAAACTTCTTGAAAGGGCAGCAAGGCTTAATGATAAGCTGGGAGGAGGTTCCCTTACAGCGCTTCCTATTATAGAAACACAGGCAGGTGATGTGTCTGCATATATCCCTACTAATGTAATTTCTATAACAGACGGGCAGATTTATCTTGAAACTGAAATGTTTAATTCTGGTTTCCGCCCTGCTATTAATGCAGGACTTTCGGTATCCAGGGTTGGTGGTTCTGCACAGATTAAAGCTATGAAGAAGATTTCCGGGCCAATCCGTATTGAGCTTGCACAGTTCAGGGAACTTGCTGCTTTCTCACAGTTCAGTTCAGACCTTGACCCTGAAACTAAGGCACAGCTTGCACAGGGTGAAAGAATACGTGAAATATTAAAACAGGACCAGTATAACCCTATGCCAGTAGAAAATGAGGTAATGATTATATATGCTGCTACTAAGAAGTATCTTATTGATGTAGAAGTAGAAGATATACTTGAGTTTGAAAAAGGTCTTTTTGAGTATATTGATACAAAGTATCCAGAAGTACCAGAAGCAATACGTACAGATGGAGAAATCAAGGAAGATACAGAGAAGAAGCTGGTTAAAGGAATAGAGGAATTTAAGGCGGATTTCATTAAGAACAGATAGAGAGGTGTTATGATATGGCCTCAATGAGAGATATTAAAAGGCGTAAAGAAAGTGTCCAGAGTACAGGACAGATTACGAAAGCTATGAAGCTTGTATCCTCTGTAAAACTGCAGAAAGCTAAAGTGGGTGCAGAAGTGTCAAAACCTTATTTTGATACAATGTATGAAACCGTAGCAGATATGATTGCCAAATCGGCGCAGATGTCACATCCGTTTCTCCAGAAAAGCCAGTCTGAGAAGAAGGCAGTAATAACTATAACTTCAAACAGGGGCCTGGCTGGAGGATATAATTCCAATATAGTGAAACTGGTTTCTAAGGATGAGCGTTTTAATAAGGATGATACCATTATTTATGCTGTAGGGACAAAAGGACGTGACTCCCTTTCAAGGCAGGGCTATGTTATAGCAGGTGATTATTCCGAAGCAATTAATGAACCACTTTATAGTGATGCGATGGAGATTGGCAAGGAGCTTTTAAGTAAGTTTACAAGTGGCGAAATTGGAGAAATATATCTTGCATATACAATATTTAAAAATACAGTAGTGCAGATACCTACAATGATTAAGCTGCTTCCTATTGATGCAGAAGATATAGTATCAGAGCAGGAGGAAGAGCCTGAAAGCCCGCTTGACAAGATAACACTTATGAATTATGAGCCTGAACCTGAGGAAGCACTTGATGCTATTATTCCTAAATATGTAAACAGCCTTATATATGGAGGTCTGGTAGAATCACATGCAAGTGAAAATGGTGCCCGTATGCAGGCGATGGATTCCGCAACAAGCAATGCAGAAGATATGATTAGTGATTTGTCACTTAAGTATAACAGGGCAAGACAGGCTTCTATTACACAGGAGCTTACAGAAATTATAGCAGGTGCATCAGCTATTTCATAGCAGTATATTGGTATCTGGTATATATAATAATAGTTTAGTCCCTTGTTTTTAAAGGGGATTGGTTGTAAATATAATAAGAAGGAGAAAGACGATGGCAGAATTAAATACAGGTAAGCTTACCCAGATTATCGGTGCCGTTCTGGATATAAAGTTTCCAGAAGGAAAACTTCCAGAAATCAACGATGCTATCAGAGTACCATTAAATAATGGTGGAAAGCTCGTAGTTGAAGTTGCACAGCATCTGGGTGATGATACTGTGCGCTGTATTGCAATGGGCCCTACTGATGGTCTTGTACGTGGTATGGAAGCAGAAGCAACAGGCGGACCTATTTCAGTTCCTGTTGGTGAAGCTACATTGGGACGTATGTTTAATGTACTTGGTGAGCCTATTGATGAAAAGCCGGCTCCTGAAGGGGTAATGTATGACCCAATCCATAGAAAAGCGCCAGCATTTGAAGAGCAGTCTACAGCAACAGAAATCCTTGAAACAGGTATTAAAGTCGTTGATTTGCTCTGCCCATACCAGAAGGGTGGTAAAATCGGGCTTTTCGGTGGTGCTGGTGTAGGTAAGACTGTATTAATACAGGAGCTTATAACAAATATTGCACAGGAGCATGGTGGATATTCAGTATTCACTGGTGTAGGTGAGCGTACACGTGAAGGTAATGACCTTTATTATGAAATGATTGAGTCTGGAGTTATTGACAAAACAACAATGGTGTTCGGACAGATGAATGAGCCTCCAGGGGCACGTATGAGGGTTGGTCTTACAGGTCTTACAATGGCAGAAAACTTCCGTGACCGTTCTGGTAAGGATGTACTTTTGTTTATTGATAATATTTTCCGTTTCACACAGGCTGGTTCAGAGGTTTCAGCGCTGCTTGGGCGTATGCCTAGTGCAGTTGGATACCAGCCAACATTGCAGACAGAGATGGGTGCCCTGCAGGAGCGTATAACTTCTACTAAAAAGGGTTCTATTACATCAGTACAGGCTGTTTATGTACCTGCTGATGACCTTACTGACCCTGCTCCAGCCAATACATTTGCCCATCTGGATGCTACAACGGTTCTTTCACGTTCTATATCAGAGCTGGGTATTTATCCTGCTGTAGACCCTCTTGAATCTACATCACGTATACTTGACCCCCATGTAGTTGGTGAAGACCATTATAAGGTAGCACGTGGCGTACAGGAGATACTGCAGAGGTATAAAGAACTCCAGGATATTATTGCAATCCTTGGTATGGACGAGCTTTCAGAAGATGATAAGATTGTAGTAAACAGGGCAAGAAAGATACAGAGGTTTTTATCACAGCCTTTCCATGTTGCAGAGCAGTTTACAGGACTTCCAGGGCAGTATGTGCCAGTAAGTGAAACTGTACGTGGTTTCCAGGAAATACTTGATGGCAAGCATGATGATATTCCTGAAAACCTTTTCCTTAATGCAGGTACAATTGATGAGGTTGTCCAGAGGATGAAGTCTAAGTAGAAAGGAGATACCATATGGCGGACAAAACGTTCAACTTACAAATTATCTCCCCTACGCGTGTCTTCTTTGATGGCGACGCAGAAATGGCAGAAATGAAAACGACAGAGGGTGAGATTGGTGTACTGGCCGGCCACATTCCTCTTACAGCAATACTTACACCTGGCATACTGCGTATTAAGCAGGCTGGTGGCAATAAGGAAGCTGCACTTCATGATGGTTTTGTTAAAATTACAAAAAGCAAGGTAACTATTCTTGCAGAGTCATGTGAATGGCCAGATGAAATAGATGTAAACCGCGCCGAAGAGGCAAAGCTGCGTGCAGAACGCCGCTTAAAGAGTGGTGAGAAATCTGTAGATATGATGCGTGCGGAACTTGCGCTGAAAAAGGCGCTTACAAGAATTGATATCGCAGCAAAGTATAAATAAAAATGATAAGATAAAATAATTAAAACAGCCAGAAGCATATTGTTAATGCTGCTGGCTGTTATTTAATTATAAACGTTTTATGCCAATACCATATATAACTCTATAGTACTGGCATAAAAATTAAATTTTTAACTTTAATTCTGTTTAAGATAAATAATCTGCATAATCCTGTGCTGTTGTCTTGCCTGTCTTCCAGTCTTCCATCTTCTGCTTTGTTGCATCAAGTGTCTGCTCACAAATTGCAGGAAGCTTCTTGCCCCATGCTGCAGTAGCTTTGTCATAACCTTTCTGGATAGCAGCCATCATCTCATCTGCCTTATCTGTGTCACCGCCAGCTAATGCTATTGCCATGCTTACAAGCCTGTCTGAAGTTTTATTTACACCCCAGTAGCCATCTTCGGAAATATCTTCCTGTGCCTGCTTGATTGTTGCTGGGTCAGCATTTTTAGCAGCCTGGCCAAAGATAGTTGAAAGATTTGAATTAGCAGTGTTAAACTTATCTGTCTGCTTTGCGAGTAACTTCTCTACAAGGCTTCTCATTGAGTCTGCACGTGACTGCTGGTCTGCTTTCAGTTTTGAAATAACAGAATCCCTGTTGTAAATTTTGTTAGCGCTGTCTTTATTCTTAGCAGTGCTCTTCTCATATACAACTTCTTTGTTTTCAGCGCTATTTTCAGCTGCTTTCTTCTCTGCAGCAGTGTCTTTCTTTTCAGCTGTTTTAGCAGCAGTGGTTTCATATGCCTGTGTTGTTGCTGATACTGATGATACGCTCATAATTAGACCTCCTTTTTTATGCTATTACATCCAGCTATATGGATGTTGTTGTTTGCTTCTAATAATCTATGTACGGAATGATTATTATTGTGTATTATCTATATCGGTTTTAATACTTGATATATTTAGCTGTTTTAAGGAAAAAATATCCATGTATAAAATCTTAATAAAAATTTAATATTTATTACATAATTTCTATTTCTGGCTGTTTTTCTTTATTTTGCTGTTATCAAGTATAGTAATATTTTTGTATCCAATTTGTTTAAATGTGTTACCTGAAACTTTATTCACAGTTGAGTTTTCACGTACACATAAACCGCTAACTTTGGCATTAGTAATTTTATTACTATTTATACTTCCATTAACTTTTGCAGCTTTATTAATGCATATGCCATCTTCTTTTACATTTGTAATGCTATTATTGGTAATATTATTGGCAACTGCACCAACACGCATATAAATGCCATGCAGATTTGATTTTGTAATTGTATTATCACATATATTTCCATATACTCTTGAATGTGAATCTAAATAAATCCCAACTTGTGCACCAAATCTTCCACCTTTTTGGATTTCTTTTTTCCAGTCTTTGCTGTGTTTATATGTACCAATATTGTAAAGTGTATTTCCTTTTATGTCTTTTTTAATATATGCTTTATCCTGGTTGGCTTTACTGTTATCATTGCCGCTAGGTCCGGCATAAAGCTTAATTCCAGAGTATGTAACATTTTTAATAGTATTATTTGTAATGCTTTTAACATAAGTTGGATATGCCTTTTTTCCAGAGCCTTCATCAGCATTTATCATAATGCCACAGTCACCATTACCACCATTATTTGCCCCTCCTATGCCATCCATCTTATTACCATCAATGGCATTGGCATGAGAACCGTGGTAAATACCAATGCCATGACCTTTTACATTTTTAATAATATTATTGGAAATATCACCATTTACTGGAGTGCCGCCAGCATATATGGCTGTCTTTTGGCAGTTTTTAATTGTATTGCCAGATATATTCCCTTTTAATGTTGAATTATATAAATATAATGCAATATCTGATGATTTTGTAATTGTATTTTTTTCAATATTGCCATCAAATTCTGCTCCCATAAAAGCGATTGAAAATCTTTTTGAGTTTGTAACAGTGTTTCCTTTAATAGAACCCTGTTTATTAACACCCTTAACAAGTATACCACATTCAGAAGGATTATTTACAGTTACATTTTCTATTGTAATATTTTCTGAATCTTTAACAAAGATACCAGCACCTTGGAAAGTTCCTCCATTAATAACAGAATTTTCAGTTCCAGAGGTTATGCGTATTGCATAGTTATCTGATATACCATTACATGAAATTTTAGTGCCAGGTTCAAAATTAAGAGTTGTATAACTTGGTATATTAATTTCTTCATTAAGCTCATAATTGCCTGTTTGTACTGATATTGTATATGGGTTTGTTTCAGAAGCATTATCTTCCGCTTCAGATAATGCTTCCCCAATATTTTCAATATCTGTGATTTTAATTTCTTCTGCCATTGATTTGCGGCTTGTTATGTTTAGTGAAAAAAGAGTAATAGTACATAGAATAAATAGTTTAGATAGCTTAGTTGTAGATGTTCTTTTCATTTAAAAATACCTCCATATATTAGTCTGGATAAAATTCTAGCATGAATGTAAAGGAAAATCAATAAATATAAAGGAACATTATATTAAAGCCTTTTGATTTAATTGACACTATAGTATGCCATTAATATAATAAAAGTGTATAAAAAGGTAAAAAATTTATTTAAATTAAGGGGAACATAATGTTTAATTATATTTATCCAGTAATTGCCAGCCAGGCATGTTATCCGTTTTATTTATCTGGTATAGGAATTGCATCACCAGAGTACCATGTTATAAGGGAAGAGGGGCTGGTTTCACACCAGATATTATTTACTATCAAAGGTGAAGGCAGGTTAAATATTGATAATAAATCATATATAAATAAAAAAGGAACAATATTTTATGTGGCATCAGGTGTTCCACATGAATATTATCCTTTAGACGGGGAATGGACTACCTGCTGGGTAGTTTTCAGAGGGGATTATCTTGCAGGCATAATGGAGCGGCTTGGATTTCCAGCTTATATTTTTAAGAAATGTAAAGATATAAGTAATATTAAAAGGCTGTTTGATATGATATATGCTTCTGCGAAAAGTTCTTCATATATGGATGAAAAATGCTCATTGCTTGTTTATGAATATATTATGGCTGCAAGGAATGAACTTTTATTAAATAAAAGTGCCAGCACCAGTATTATTAAGGATGCAGTTACTTATATTGATAAAAATTACAGTAAAGATATTAGTTTAAAAGAATTATCAGATATATGTGGTATTTCGGGGCAGCATTTCTGCAGGATATTTAAGAAAGAATTTGGCATGAGGTCACTTGAATACCTGGCAAAAAAGAGAATATCAGAAGCAAAAGTCCTGCTTTGTAATACTGGTAAAAGCATTTCTTTAATTGGAGAAGAAACAGGTTATAAAGATATAACTTATTTTGGAATGGTATTTAAAAAATATGAAGGGATTTCACCAAGTGAATACCGTAAAATAAAGAAACTTTCTTTTTGATTTTTATATTAAAATGTAAATATAGTATGTTCATATCTTTGGACTTCGCAAATAATTTCAGATTGGATTACTGCTTAATTACTGTTACAATATTTTTAGGATAAAAATATCAGGACAGGAGGAGAGTAAATTGAGGAAATTAACATTGAAACGTATAAGTGCTGTTTTAATAAGCCTTTCGCTTATGTCAGGATGTGTTGCATGTTCTGGGCAGAAAAAGGAGGATGAAGTACAGGATACATCTTCTATAACATCTGAAACTACAAAACAGCCAGATACAGAAAAACAACCAGAAAGGACAGTGCCAGTGGATGCTAAAGAATATGGAATAACTATAGATGGGAATAATATCCATACAGAGAATAAAAATGGGCTCACATATAAAGGTTTTGGTATTCTTAGTGGAAATTCATCAAGTGACCTTTTAATGGATTATAAAGCAGAGAATCCAGAGGCATATGCACAGCTTATGCAGTATTTATTTGGCGGGGAGTATCCTGTTATGAACCATGTAAAGCTGGAGATGGGTAATGACAGGAATAATTCAACAGGTCCGGAAGCTGCTACTAAAAGGAGTAAGGATGAGAAAACAAATATATTGCGTAATCCTGGATGGCAGCTTGCAGCAGATGCAAAGAAAATTAACCCAGATTTAAAGGTTAGCATTTTAAAATGGAATTCACCTGTATGGGTAAAGACAGGCAAAGATATTTATAACTGGTATAAAGAGGCAATACTGGCTGCTTATGAAGAATATGGGTTTATGGTGGATTATATTAACCCCAATACAAATGAAAGATGGGATAAAGAAGCAGATGTATCTTTTACCAAAGATTTTGCAAAATGGATTAAAGAAGAGGATGGGAAGACAATACCAGATGAAACGGCACTTAATCTTTTTAAACAGATAAAACTTGTAGTATCTGATGAGTCTGGAACAGTTTCTTCAAGTGTGGCAGAGTTTCTTAAAGAGGATAAGGAATTTTATAATGCTGTGGACGTAGTTGGATACCATTATAGCACAGATGATGATGAGAATGGCGGAATGAAGTGGTTTGCGGAAGAAATGGATAAAGAGGTGTGGAACAGTGAGGCACAGGCAACATTTTCTAATTCTGCTTTCCGTCCGTCTAATAATGTAAAAGACCCTTCAAAAGAAGGCACAGGCATAGGAGGTACAGGAAGCCCGCTTGAAATGGGTAATACATTTATTAAAGGATTTGTGGAATCACGCCGTTCACATGTAATCTACCAGCCAGGAATTGGTTCTTTCTATGAGGGAGGACAGTTTTCTTTTAAAGAGCTTGTAAGTGCAAGAGACCCTTGGTCTGGATGGATACATTATGATGCCGGGCTTCTTGTGCTGGCACATCTTAGCAAGTTTGCAAAGACAGGATGGGAGAATGAAGATAATACCGCAGGCATATGGCGTGCTATACCAGAGTCAAGTGAGTCTTCGGCAGAAGGTATAAATCCTGTTAATGGACGTAATGGAGGACCTAATTATATTACACTTGCATCTCCTAAAAAGGATAATTTCTCTACAGTTATTGTAAATGACAGTGAATATCCAATGGCTTATAATATTAAAGTGGAAAATATGGATATAAATACAGATAAAGGTCTTGGAATATGGAAAACGAGGGCAGCAGATGCAGGTGCATTTAATGAAAATTATATGAAATATGGTGGAGATATAGCTGTTTCTGATGATGGCAGTTATATAGTGCCAGTACAGCCATTTTCTATTGTTACAGTAACTACACTTGATGTATCAGGAAGTGATGAACATATAAAAGAGCTTCCAGTTGAAGGAGAACGTATAGTACTTGATACTGATAGTACGGGCAGCAGGCAGGATATATCAGATATCCATTTATATGCGGATAATTTTGAATATACTGGCAAGAAAGTACCTGTCCTTGATGGCAAAGGAGGGTTTACAGGGGAAGAAGAGGATTATATTCTTTCACGTGGTGGTGACAGTGGTGCAATAGCACGTTATACCAACACATTAAATGGGGCTTTTGAAGTATATAAAACAAAATCTGGCAATTATGTACTGCGCCAGCAGCTTGATGAGGACACTTATGGTATTGGCAATGCATGGAATAATGGAGACCCTGCTGTTGTAATTGGGGATTTCCGCTGGGTGAATTATGCTGCATCAGTTGACGTCCTTTTTGAACATAATAAAAAGCAACAATATGCTGCTGTTTCAATAAGGCAGACAGGCTCATCACACTCCCTTTTTGCAAGTTCAGGATATACTTTACAGCTTTTTGAATCAGGTAAATGGAACCTGTACAGAAAAGGTGAAGTGGTACTTAATGGAAAAGTTAGTACAAAAGATGGATTAAAAAAAGGTGCAGGCAAGTGGAATAATTTAAAACTTGAAGGAGCTGGAAGCACAATAACAGCTTATATAAATGGTAAAAAAGCAGGTGTATACAAAGATAAAACACCAATAACAGCTGGACGTATTGGGCTTGGAAGTGCATATACATTTACACAGTTTGACAATCTGGAAGTAACTAAAATAAGGGGTGAAGTGCCATATTATACGGAGCTTCTGGATAATATGGAAACTTATGATTTAACACTCGGTAAAAATACAAAATTAGTATATAAAGGCAGCTGGACACATGAGAATGGACAGTCAATGTTTGTATACCAGCGCAGTATGTCTACAACTGAAAAGGCAGGTTCACAACTTATATATACATTTAAAGGGACTGGGCTTGAAATACTTGCTGGTACATTTGACAAAGCAAAATTACGTGTTACAGTTGATGGAAAGGTGTATAAAGAGTCCGTAAAAACCCAGGAAGCAGGTAATATGAATATGATATATTCATTAAATGGACTTGAATTTGGTGAACATACAGTAACACTTGAATTAATTAAGGGTATTTTCAGGGTTGATATGGCAGGTGTACTTGGTGATGTGTATAAATAAACAGTAATAAAATAATTTATATATTAAAAGTGGGTGCATAAGTGCCCACTTTTTGCAGGATTATAATTATTATATTTTATGGCTTATGTTACAAAAAACAGGACATAGAGAACAGGCTGTAATATATTTATTGTATTGTGTGGCATAATATAACATCAGCATTATTATATTTTTCTTTTGCTTTTTTGTATACAGCACTTGCTTTTTCTTTATTTTCAAACATTCCAAATACTGTTGGCCCGCTTCCACTCATAAGTGAACCTGCTGCCCCATTATCTGTTAGAAATGTTTTAATTTCACTGATTAAAGGATATTCTTTAATAGTAACTGTTTCAAGTACATTTGAGAGACAGGAAGTTATTCCTTTAATATTTTTAGCATTTATTGCATTAACCATGCCATCTATGTCAGGATGGTATTTAAGCCCAGGGACGTCTAAGTGTGTATATACATAAGCTGTGCTTACAGATATGCAAGGTTTAACAAGTACAAGCCATATTTCAGGCAGAGGGGATAAAGGAGTAAGTATCTCCCCAATTCCTTCACAAAGTACAGTGCCTTTTTTAATACAAAAAGGCACATCTGCACCAAGAGTAACACCAGTCTTGCATAGTTCTTCTTCTGATAAGCCAAGGCGGCATAATTTATTGATACCTTCAAGGGTAGCTGCACAATCAGAACTGCCTCCTGCCAGTCCAGCAGCAGCAGGGATATTTTTATCCAGGTGTATATCAAAACATGTTTTTATATTAAACTTTTCCTTCATAAGCATAGCAGCTTTGTATACAAGGTTTTTGCCAGCAGGGATTTTATCAGGGAGTTCCTTGTTCATTGTAAAATTTACAGGATTATGGTGGCCAGTACCAGTTACAGCAGATATAGTAAGGGTGTCATATACACTTATAGTCTGCATAACCATTTTCAGTGTATGGTATCCGTTACCAAGTTGTCCTGTTACATCAAGTGAAAGGTTTATTTTAGCAGGAGTATTTATATTAATTGTGTTATCTGGTATAATATCCATAATCAGCCTCCATATAGTCTAATATTTTTTATAGTAACATAATACCATTTTATTTAAAAAAAGTAAAAAATTCTGGGAGATTTTTTTGGCTGTTCGTGTTATACTTATAAGAGCTGGGATAAAAATTTGTTTATTAATGAAAGAAACCAGCTGCAAACTGAATAATGATTAGAGGATTATATATAGATTATGCAAGATAAACAGGACAATGGAAATACAGAAAAAAGCAGGAATTATATTAAATACGCATTTATAGTGCTTATATGCCTGGTAGTTATACTGGTTTTTCTTCTTGCCAGCCAGCCTCCAGAAACTGGCAGTACAGATACTGGTATATCTTCTGGCACAATGGACAGCTCTGGGGAATATTATAATAATAATGATAGTGATGATGGACCTGGAGAAGAAAATATGGAAAATGTAGATAATTTTAGTACGAGTATACCACTTATTAAGGTAAACACTGACCCAGCCAGCTATACTGTCCTTGTAAACAGGGAATATCCTATGCCTGGGGATTATGTCCCTGATGATTTAATGATTCCTAAGGCTGCTTATAGTTATGAAGGTATTTACGAAAAGAGTTATATGCGTAAGGCAGCAGCAAAAGCTATTGAAAAGATGTTTGCAGAAGCAAAGAAAAGTAAAAAGTATGAATTTAAGGTAGTGTCTGCTTACAGGTCATATACAAGGCAGAAAGCTATTTATGAAAATAATGTTAATACACGTGGTTCTGAAAAGACAAATAAAGTGTCAGCCCAGCCAGGGTGCAGTGAGCACCAGACAGGACTGGCAATTGATGTGTCATGTGAAACGGTAAATTGTGCTATAGACAAGACATTTGCTTCATGTCCAGAAGGAAAATGGCTTGCAAAGAACTGCCATAAATTTGGTTTTATTATAAGGTATCCAAAAGGGAAATCTGATATTACAGGGTATTCATACGAGCCATGGCATATAAGGTATGTAGGTGTGAACCTTGCAAAGTACCTTCATAAAAAAGACCTTACTTTAGAAGAATATTATATGGTTACTACTGTTGATGATAAAGTTCCAGAAGATGAGTATATTAAGGATACGGATATTGGTGCACCAAAAGAGCCACAGATGACAGCAGCACCTACACCAGCTACTACTGCATATGCTGCCCAAAGTGCTATTCCAGTACCAGAACCTACAGATACCCCGGCACCAACAGCCAGACCAGAAAAGACAAAAGAACCTGTAAGGACAAAAGAGCCAGTTAATACTAGTAAGCCAGAATATACAAAAGAACCAGAAGAAACGAAAAAACCAGCAAAAACGAAAGAACCAGCAAAAACGAAGGAGCCAGTTAAAACACCAAAGCCTTCAAAATCTCCAGTGCCAGTAAAGACAAAAGAACCAGTAAAGACACCTTTGCCATCAGATGAGCCTGGTATAACAGAGCCTCCTTATGAAACAGAACCTCCGCAGGAGGATACGCCAGAACCTTCTGGAACAGCCCAGGCGGCAGAGGACAGCCAGCTGGAAGAAACATCTGTACCAGATGGTTCTGGTGAAATGGAGTAGAATAAAAGGAAAAGGAGAAATAATTACTTATGAGGTTAATATTAGTAGCAATATTTTTAATATTATATGGTATTTTTACTATTCCAATGTGTCTGGTAGAGTGGGTAGCAGGAAAGATAAGTCCTGTGAAGAAAGCAGTTATTGCCCAGAAATGTGTAGCGGCGGGTTTTAAAATAATACTTTTTATTTCGGGTGTAAAGCTTACTGTTAAGGGAGAAGAAAATATACTTCATGGCCGTGCAGCGCTTTATACATATAACCATAGAGGATTTTTTGATATACTTGTTGGTTATGCGACAGCGCCATTATGCTCATCATATGTGTCAAAGAAAGAGATTGAAACTGTACCAATGATATCATGGTGGATGAAATGTATGAACTGCCTTTTTCTTGACAGGACAGATATTAAACAAGGAATGAAAACTATATTAGAAGGGGTCGGGCTTATGAAAAATGGGACTTCAATATATATAGCTCCTGAAGGTACACGTAATAAAGGAGAAGGTGTACTTAAGTTCCATGATGCAAGTTTTAAGCTTGCTGATAAGTCAAAGTGCCCTGTAGTCCCTGTTGCGATTAGCAATACCGCTGAGGTTTTTGAAAAGCATCTGCCATGGATACACAGCCAGCATGTAATTATTGAGTACTGCACCCCTATTTATATGGAAGATTTAGATAAGACAGAGAAAAAGCATATAGGGGAAAAAGTCAGGCAGATTATATTAGAAAAACTGCAGCAAAATGCCAATGAATTATAATTAATATTTGCATAATATGTAAAATGTGATATTATTATTATGTTTGCGTTTTACAATATATTGCAGTAATGCGGATTTTAATTATGGAGGTTAGTTATGAGTGGTAAGATAATGTTCATTCCTGTATTTGGCATACATCCTCTTACAATAGTAGTAATAGTAATACTTGTGCTTCTTATCGCAGCACTTGTTGCACTTACTATTTATGGAAGAAAGCTGCAGAAGAAACAGGAAGAAACACAAAAAGAGATGCAGGCGGCTTCACAAAGTGTATCAATGCTTGTAATTGATAAAAAACGTATGAAATTAAAGGAATCAGGGCTGCCACAGCTGGTTATAGACCAGACACCTAAATATATGCGCGGGCAGAAAGTGCCAATAGTCAAGGCTAAAGTGGGGCCAAAGATTATGCCGCTTATATGTGATGAGAAGGTTTTTGAACTTGTTCCAGTTAAGAAAGAGATACGTGCCATAGTAAGTGGAATTTATATTATGGAAGTCAAAGGACTGCGTTCAAATCTTGAAGCAAGACCTAAGAAAATGAAATTTTCTGAAAAGGTCAAATCAAAATTTTCTAAGAAAGATAAATAAAGGCAACTAATAAAACCATACAAACTAAATGTAATTTGTATGGTTTATATTATGGCATGGAGGCTGAATATGGCAAAGAGTATGACTGAAGGGAAGCCATTAAAATTGATTTTACAATTTGCGCTTCCTCTTTTAATGGGTAATATTTTCCAGCAGACATATAATATAGTTGATGCTGCAATAGTCGGGAATTATCTGGGGACAAAAGCACTGGCAAGTGTTGGTGCATCAGCAAGTGTCCAGTTTCTTGTAATGGGTTTTTGTATTGGAATATGTTGTGGGTTTGGTATCCCTGTGGCACAGCGTTTTGGTGCAAAGGATTATAATTCAATGCGTTCATGTATATTCCATGCAGGCCTGCTGTCAGTTATAACAGCAGTTATACTTACTGTGGCTTGTGCATTGCTTTGTCCGTCAATTTTACATATACTGTCTACACCAGATGATATTTATAGTAACTCTTATAAATATCTTTTAATTTTATTTCTAGGAATACCATTTACAATACTTTATAACCTGTTATCAGGAATACTCCGTTCAGTAGGTGACAGCAAGACCCCATTTGTATTCCTTGTAATTTCTACTATACTTAATATACTGCTTGATTTATTCTGTATTATAGTTATGAAATGGGGCTGTGCCGGGGCAGCAGCAGCAACAATTACAGCACAGGCAGTAAGCGGGATACTCTGCTTTATTTATATGTGGAAGAAGTTTTCTATACTCAGGCTTTCAAAAAGTGACTGCAAGGTAAAAGGAAGTGTAGTAACAAATATGCTTGTAATGGGTGTGCCTATGGGATTACAATATTCTGTTACAGCTATTGGCAGCATGGTTATGCAGTCTGCGAACAATGGACTGGGAAGTGTATATGTTTCGGGCTTTACTGCCGGAATGAGGATTAAACAGTTTGCAATGTGCCCATTTGATGCAATAGCTACAGCAGTTTCAACATTCTGCAGCCAGAACTTTGGTGCAGGAAAGCATGGGCGTATAAAGAAAGGTCTGCGTGAAGGTATTGTAACAGGGGTATTGTATGGAATTTGTGCAGGTCTTGTACTGGTATTCTTTGGAGGCACTCTTTCAAGAATTTTTATAAGTGCAGAAGAGACAGAAGTCCTTGCAGCATCTGCAAAATACTTGCGATGTCTTGGATATTTCTACTGGTCTTTGGGAATTTTAAATGTATGCCGTATGACAGTACAAGGGCTTGGATATCCAGGACGTGCAATATTCTCTGGAGTGGTGGAGATGGTTGCAAGAATTGCAGTAAGCAAGATATTTGTACCACTTTATGGTTTTACGGCGATATGTTTTGCAGACCAGTCCGCGTGGGTAAGTGCAGTGTTGTATATTGTGCCAGTGTGCTATTTTTGTACAAGGTTTGTGCAAGACAGCAGTAAAAAAGGTAAAGAATAATATTAAATTGAATGTATATTAATATAAACTGTATATCCAGATATATGGCTATGGTTAAATTCAAGTTCATAATCTATCTGTATATCAATAGAATCTGGCTCTTCTTTTATATTAATATATGAAGTTACAATTCCTGTCTGTAATGTACCATAAGGGGTTTCATAAAATCCAGAGTGGTGGTGTCCCTTTTTAAAAAACATGTCTGTAGATGTCTGTCCACGTTTTGTAAGTGAAACAGAATCGTTACTAATTTTTAAAATATTTTTAACAGGTACAGGAGTACCTTCGCTGGTTTCACCAGATAATTCTTCATAAGTTATTATATGTTTATCCTGTATATGTTTATAACTGCCCTGCTGCATAGTTTGTATTTCTGTATCAGGGCAGTTTTCATATTCATGCTGTAGTCCCCTGACTGTGACAAGTACTTTGGTATTCATATTTGTAATCCTCTGTTATGGTAGTTTTTTAAAATTATACCATAATCTGGTTATTATTCAAGGGCAGAGTTTTCTGCCACTTTTGTTTTACAAGTTTATAGACCAGTTTTATTACAGAACCAGTCATATATGGCTGAATGTATGAAAAATCCATCTTCCTTATTATCTTGTTCAAGGCTTTCATATTCCTCTTCACTTAGAGTTTCTTTAAGCTTTTCCTTAGAGCTGTCAGGCACAACTGCATAAGTTTCATCTACAAAGCAAAGGCTTGGAAAAAGCACACACCACCAGTTTCTGCCTTTTGCTTCCCCTATTTCCACACATAAAGCCTTATAATTGCCAGCAGGAAATATAAGGTCACCATAGGATTTTACAGGAAAATATCTTTCTTCAAGGGAAACATTAACAGGATAATTATAACCATTGCCAGAAATAATATCCAAGGCAGAATTTTTAATATTGTCCTCCTGGGATGCCAGCAGCTTTTCAGCACCAGCAGCACTTGAAGTTCCTGCAATAGTGTCCTGTAACTGTTCTATAATGCCATCACGTACCTTAAGCTTTAGTGACTGGTCATTATCTGTGTCACTATTGGCTATTACATGCAGCCTTATTATATTATCTGCAATATTTTCCTGGATTTCTTCTGGGCTTTCTGTTCCATCTGGGTGGAAGTATTTTATCCCTGTAAGAAGCATTGAAAATGATATTGCATAAATAAATAAAAGAAAAGGAATTTTAGCTGTCTTTGATAAATTGTTAAAATATAGTTTCATATGTTACCTCTTTTCTACGCACATTATATGTAAGTACGGTTTATTTGATGAATAATAAAATTCTTTATATGGACATTATTCCCTGCAAATATATAAATATTCAGCTGTATAGTTCTTATTTTTTTATTAATAAATGCCCAAAAGGTGCATTTAGACATAAAATGTGTTATTATTATTATCGTGGTTATCACGGGGACAGTGTTTTTAAGCATAAAAACAGGAGGTGCTTTATGGATAAAAAGAAAAGTACAAATCCAGAAAAGGGCGGCAAGCCTGTAAAGAATAAAAAGAAACATAAGAAACATAGAAAATTCTGGTTTGGTATTAAGATATTTTTATTATTGCTTTTACTTGGGATATTAGCAGCCCTTATAGTATTTTATTTTAAATTTGGTGATGAACTGCTGCAGTGGAGGAATGAAGCAAAGAAGTCTGTAAAAAATTCTACAGTTGAAACTTTCCGTTCTTCTGAAACCAGTATGGTTTATGCATCAAACGGTTCTGTTATAGCGAAATTAAAAGGTGATAAAGACTCATATTACCTGACATATGATGAAATACCACAATATGTAAAAGATGCTATGATTGTAACAGAAGACAGGGACTTTTTTGAACATGATGGTGTAAACCTGCTTTCAACATTTAAGGCAGCAGCACTGCTTGTTAAAAGCAAGATAATGGGGGAAGATATAAAACGTGGCGGAAGTACGATTACACAACAGACTGCAAAACTCGTATTCCTGACGAATGAACAGACATATGAAAGAAAAATAAGGGAAATCTTCATAGCATTTGAAATGGAGAAAAAATATACTAAAAGCCAGATACTTGAATTTTATATTAATAATATGTATTTTGCTAATGGTTATTATGGAATAGAAGCAGCAGCAAAGGGATATTTCAGTAAACCAGCATCAGAGCTTACATTGCCAGAAACAGCCTTTTTATGTGCAATACCTAATAACCCAAGTTTGTATGACCCTTTTGATAATTATGATAATACAATTAAAAGGAAGACACGTATATTAGAACAAATGATGGAAGCAAATGTGATAACAGCAGCAGAATACACTGATGCAAATTATGAAGATATAATACTTAATCCAGCAGAAGCTATTAAAACCCAGAATTATATGACAACATATGCAGTAAGATGTGCAGTTAAGGCACTTATGCAGTCACATGGATTTGAATTCCAGTATGAATTTGACAGTAAAAAGGAAGAAGAAGAGTATAATGAGAGATATGATGAATTGTATAATGAGTGCCATAGTGCTCTATATACAGGAGGTTACAGGGTTTATACTTCTTTAAATAAGAAGAAACAAAAGTTATTGCAGAAATCAGTTAATGAAAAACTTTCTGAATTTAAAGAGAAGAAAGATGGAGTATATACTTTGCAAGGAGCAGCAACTTGTGTAGATAATAAAACAGGTTATGTTGTAGCAATAGTAGGAGGGCGCAAACAGAAGTCAATAACTGGATATACCCTTAACAGGGCATTCCAGAGTTACCGCCAGCCAGGAAGTTCTTTTAAGCCGGTTGCTGTATATACCCCGCAGTTAGAGAGGGATTACACACCTGATACAATAGTGGATGATACTTATTTTGAAGACGGGCCAAGAAATTCAGATGGTACTTATTCTGGTAAAATCCCTTTAAGATATGCAATAGAAAAGTCAAAGAATGTTATTGCATGGAAATTATTTGAGGAACTTACGCCAAAAGTTGGGTTATCATATGTATTAAAAATGAATTTTAACAGGATTGATGATAATGATTATTACCCAGCAGCATCTCTCGGCGGACTTACGAATGGTGTTACCACAGTAGAAATGGCTTCTGCATATGCTACTATAGCAAATGACGGGATTTTCCGTGAGCCTACATGTGTGAAAAAGATTACTGATTCAGAAGGTAATACTGTTGTAAATAATAATAAACTGCGTAAGGAAAAGCAGGTATATGAAGAAACTGCTACACGTATGATGACAGATATACTTACAGGTGTTTTAAAAACAGGTACAGCAGCAGGCCATGCACTTAAAAATATGCCATGTGCAGGAAAAACTGGTACAACAAGTGATAAGAAAGATGGCTGGTTCTGTGGGTTCACCCCATATTATAGTACAGCAGTATGGGTAGGTTATGATACACCTAAGACTCTTTCTAATTTATATGGAAATACTTATCCACTGTCTATATGGGAAGAATTTATGAATATAATCCATGAGGGGCTTGAATATGAAAGCTTTAAACCATACAGCAATGATACTAACAGTGGCAGCAGCGGAAATAATTATGGTGGTGATAATAATACATGGACACAGCCTCCTGTAGAAACAGAAGAACCAGATATACAGTTTGAACAGCCTATTGACCCAGAGCCTGATATAACAGATGAGCCAGAGGAAGAAGAACCAACTACGGAACCTGAACCACAGGAAACGGAAGAACCAGATTATGAAGAACCAACCATGGAGCCGGAACCAGAGCCTGATGTGCCAGAGAATCCAGATGATAATGGTGATGAACCAGATGATGTGGGTGGTGATGACCAGCCTTTAGATGTAGGTGAAGATGATTTAATGGAGTAAATAAAAATGGTTACAATAAGCTTATGCATGATTGTTAAAAATGAAGAGGCTGTATTAAGAAGATGTCTTGACAGCCTCACAGATATAGCAGATGAAATTATTATAGCTGATACAGGTTCTACAGATAATACAAAGAATATTGCACTTGAGTATACTTGTAATGTATATGATTATAAGTGGACTGGGGATTTTGCAGCAGCAAGGAATTTTGTGGCTTCAAAGGCAACAAAAGAATATATATATACTGCTGATGCGGACGAATATCTTGACGAAGAAAACAGGGAAAAGGTAAAAAGGCTTAAATCAATACTTCTTCCTGAAATAGAGATAGTACAGATGTTGTATTGTACACCGCCAGAACTTAGTACAGTCTATAATTATGAAAAGGAATACAGACCAAAATTATATAAAAGATTAAGGGAGTTTACATGGATTGACCCAATACATGAAACATTACGCATTGACCCTGTTGTTTATGATAGTGAAATAGAGGTCCAGCACAGGCCCGTTAGTAACCATGCAGGGCGTGACCTTGATGCATTTGCCAGTATGTTTAAAGAAGGCAGGAAGCTTAGTAAAAAACTTCATCATATGTATGCAATGGAATTATTCCGCTCAGGTACAGATAAAGATTTCTGTAATGCTGCTGGTACATTTATGCTTACAATGGAACAGGATGGAAGAAGCATGGATGAGGTTAAGGAAGCTATGTGTGTCCTGGCAAGGTATTGCAGGATTAAAAATGATATAGCTGGTTTTTTTGGATATGCACTTAAGGATTCAATAACAGAACCTTGTGCAGAAATCTGCTGTGAGCTTGGTATGTATTATGAGGGTACAGGAGATTATAAGGAAGCATCAATCTGGTACCAGAATGCTTTGTCAGAACCAGAAAGTATTTTAGATATAAGGACTTCTGGAGAGATTCCTGAAAAAGGGCTTGAAAGGTGCATTATGCAGACAGGGCATGTAAATTGACAGGAAGTTTTGTGTTATATTGGCATGCTCTGGGTAAAAGGTGGTGGAATGATGGAAGAAAAAGCTGGATATATGACTATTGATGAAAAAACGGCAGAAGAGATAGAGAATAAGATGCCAGAGGAAAGTGAGTTGTATGAGCTTGCGGATTTGTTTAAAGTATTTGGGGATTCTACAAGAATAAAGATTCTTTATGTTTTATTTGAAAATGAAATGTGTGTATATGATATAGCTAATATTTTAAATATGACACAAAGTGCAATTTCCCATCAGTTACGTGTATTAAAACAAAACAGGCTTGTGAGGTACAGGAAGGAAGGTAAAACTGTATTATATACACTTGCGGATGAACATGTTTTTACAATTCTAAGCCAAGGTATAGAACATGTGGAAGAATAGACAGGATTCTTAGGGGGACACAGTGGTGTCCTCTTTTTTGGTGGGGTATCTTGGGAGGATTCCAGATAAGTTTTAATAATATAGAGAAATTTTTAATATTGGGTATTGCTTTTTAATAGATATTATGGTATATTTTAAACAAACATATGAATAACTGTTCATATGAACAATGAAAATATTACCAGTTATATATTTGCATACAGGCAGAAATGAGGTGTATATATGAAAAGAAAATATTCAATTAGTGGGATAGATTGTGCAAATTGTGCAGCAAAGCTGGAAGCAAAGATGAATGAACTTCCTGAGGTTGATAATGTAGTGCTTACATTTGCAACAGGACAGCTTTTGGTAGAAGCACCCGATTTAGACAAGGCTCTTCCAGCTTTAAGAAAAATTGCTGATAAAATAGAACCAGGAACAATAATAGAAGAATTAAAACGTATTGGAAAAAATAAAAATATGACAGGCAGGCATGAAGGAGAACATGAACATAACCATGTACATGAAGGGTGCGGTTGTCATGTACATGAGGGAGAGCATGAACACGGTCATATACATGAAGGGTGTGGTTGTCATGTACATGAGGGAGAACATGGTCATGTACATGAAGAGTGTTGTCATGTACATGAGGGAGAACATGAACATATCCATGATGGGGAGGATAAACAAGGTGTGGTTGGAAAACTGCATTTGATGGATGGAAAGAAAGATGAGTTTATTAGTATAGGGGCAGGCATTGTATTTTTTATTGCAGGTCTTATTATAGGGCATTTTACAGATAAAGGTCTTTTATACGCAGGTGTATTTATTATATCATATCTGGTGCTTGGTGGTGAGGTGCTGCTTACTGCTGTTAAAAATATTTTAAGAGGAAAGATTTTTGATGAGAATTTCCTTATGGGAATTGCAACTATTGGTGCACTGGTTATTGGTGAGTATCCAGAGGCAGCAGGAGTAATGTTATTTTACAGGGTGGGTGAGTTATTTGAAGATATTGCTGTTGGCAGAAGCCGTAAACAGATAATGGAAGCTGTTGATATGAGGCCAGAGGTGGCAAGGCTTGTAGATGGTGACAGAATTGTCCAGTGTAGCCCGGAGGAAGTTAATATTGGCAGTATTATAGAAGTCCGTGTGGGTGACAGGATACCACTTGATGGTGAAGTAGTAAAAGGAGAGAGCAGGATTGATACATCAGCTGTTACAGGTGAGCCTGTGCCTGTAACTGTAGAAGAAGGGGCAGCTGTATTGTCTGGATGTGTAAATGTATCAAATGTAATATATATAAAAACTACTAAATTACTTGAAGAATCAATGGTAAGCCGTATTCTTGAAGCAGTTGAGAATGCGGCAGCATCAAAACCAAAGATTGACAGGTTTATTACAAAGTTTGCAAGTATTTATACTCCTTTGGTGGTTTTGGCAGCAGTTCTTACAGCAGTTGTGCCTTCTTTAATAACTGGTAACTGGGAACATTGGATTTATACAGCACTTACATTTCTTGTAATAAGTTGTCCTTGTGCATTAGTCCTTAGTGTGCCATTGGCATTTTTTGCAGGGATTGGAGCAGGTTCAAAGAAAGGTATTCTTTTTAAAGGAGGAGTTTCATTGGAAACTCTTGCAGGTATTAAGTCTGTTGTAATGGATAAGACAGGAACAGTTACAGAAGGGAATTTTACAGTAGCAGAGATTATACCAGATGGTATAACTGAGGAACAGCTGCTTGCATATGCAGGCTCAGCAGAGAAACTTTCTACACATCCTATAGCTGTAAGTATAATGAAGGAGGTGGAAAGTAAAGGTGTTAGTATTACAGAAGTGCTTGATACTAGAGAAGTTCCAGGAAAAGGAATGGAAGTGTCTCTACAAAATGGAAAATTGTTATGCGGCAACAGGCAGCTTCTTGAAAATAATGGTATAAAAATACCAGCTGGCAGTAAAGATATATATGGCACAGAAGTATTTGTTGCATTTAATGGAAAATATTCAGGATGTATAATTATAAATGATACAATTAAAAAGGACTCAGAACAAGCAGTAGCAGATATGAAAAAATATGGGCTCTGGACAGCAATGCTTACTGGTGATTCAGAAAAAAATGCCAGGAATGTGGCAAATATTACAGGTATAGATGAAGTATATGCAAAGCAGATGCCAGAAGATAAAATAAATAACCTGGTTAAGATACGTGAGAAACACGGAGCTGTAATGTTTACAGGTGATGGTATTAATGATGCACCAGTCCTTGCAGGTGCAGATGTAGGTGCTGCTATGGGAAATGGTGCAGATGCAGCAATAGAGGCAGCAGATGTAGTATTTATGAATCCTGGCCTGGGTGCAGTTCCTGAAAGTATAAGGATTGCAAAGGAAACTAAAAAGATAGCTATGGAAAATGTTATTGGTGCACTTGTAATTAAAGCAGCTGTAATGGTGCTGGGATTTGCAGGAATTGCTTCAATGTGGATGGCAGTATTTGCAGATTCAGGGGTTGCAATGCTTTGTGTGGTAAATTCAATAAGAATTTTATTTAGGGATAAATGATGAAAGATTTTATGAGTATAAAGTCAAGCCAAGCGGATTGTGGATATCTGCTTGGCTTAATACTTATTTTTATAGGGGCTGTTATTAAATTTGTGGTATAATTAAACAAGTTTAATAATATAATTTATTTTTGACAGGAGAAAGCATATGAATATAAACGAATTGTGTATTGGGTCAGGATTAGATGAAGAAGTTACGGAATTGGTTCTTAAGTATAATTCCATGTTTGAGTATAATAAAATTAGTGATAAATGTAATAAATTGTATATGCCTGCAACATGGGAAGAAGGGATAAATGAATTACAGGAGTATTGTGGAGAAGATGAAGATGGTATAAAGATGCTTACATTGTGTCTGCATTGTTTAATACATACATATGATATGTACCAGGAAAAAGGAATACCAAATATAATATTTTGGGATACGATAAAGTTTATACCAAGATTTATGGGAAAACATAAAGAGTTATATGGCAAAAATGCATTTACCTGGGCATGGTGGTTCCCAAGGCAAATATCTATGTGTGAATATAGAATAGGGGAATATGAATATGAATTTATAGAAGAGGATAATATAAAAAAAATATCTTTACATATTCCTTCAGATGCTAATTTAAAATCAGGAAATATTGCTGCTGTATTCCCTTTTGTACAAAAATATTATCCTGAATATGTAGATGCAGATATAGTTTGTGATTCATGGCTTATGGTTCCTGCTTTAACTGGACTTCTGCCACCAGGGTCCAATATTGTACAGTTCCAGAAACAATTTAATATTAAAAGTGTTGATGAAGACAGCTTAGCTTTTATGGACTGGATTTACCAATCAAGGGATATTGCATATAATGACCTTCCAGAAAATACAAGTTTGCAGTGTAAAGTTAAAGAACATCTTTTATCAGGTGGAAAGATAGGCTGGGCTTATGGTATATATAAAAAGCAGGATTAAAAAGCTGGATATAAGTTAAATTCCAGCAGAGTCCAGATACCCTGCAACGGAGTTGCAGGGTATCCGGATTAACTTTGCTTTGTATATTTTACAATAAATAAGTTAGATTGTGTTCCATCAAATTCATCTCTTTTGGTTATGGGCCAGTCTTCTGAATATACTATATAAAATTCATTCTCATTTTTGGCTTTCATATTTAAAATCATATATTCTGTAAAGTATTCATCATCTTTAATGCTTCCAAGGCATGTTGTTGTATTATTATAAATATCTTCTACAACAAAGTTACCATTATCTTCAATCCAGAAGAATTTTCCATTGTTAAAAGATTTATTAGAACTTTTTGTACCATTAATGGGCCTGTTTTCTGTTGTATGTAGTATTTTACCAGTTTTTCTATTAGCAATATAATATTTGGTAGCAGAATTATCATCAAAATATTTGCTGTTATCTCCATAAATATAATTATCATAAATATACATTATACGGAAATCTGTTTTTAATTCAGTTTTTATATTTCCAGTTTTAATATTAAATATTGCAATGCCGCCATATCCCTGCTCTGAATTATAAAGTGCACGTATCTTGTTTTTGCCTGTAAATCCAATAATATTTACAAAAAAATAATCATTTTTATCTTTTAATAATTTGGTCATATTAAATGTTTTTGATTTTGATAATTTTACTTTTTTTCCATTTTGTTTATAGATTTGGAAGATACATGCAGGTTTATATTTTAGTGGTGAGTCTTTAAAATAACCTGGGTCTATGAAGTAATCATCTAGGAATATTTCTTTTGTTTTATATATATAGTTGCCATTTTTTATAGTATCTTGGGAGTAAAAGTGTTCACCATTATCTGTTTTGTAATCAAAGTACTTTATTTTCTTTTTTATTCCATATGTTACCAGTGCTTCTATATTGCTTGTATTTTTAGAATTATTTTTATTATCTGTTCCCAGTTCTGTTAAAAATACTTGTAGATGGCCTGAATTATTAAAACTTAAAGTGCTGTTTCTGGCATGTGTCATTCCATTTATAATTTCATTATCAAGTTTTTCTGGTTTAAATATTGTTAAATTTTCTTGTTTATCCTGGACCTGGTTTTCTAATTTGTCTGATGAAGTAATTTGCTTTTTGTTATTGCCAGGGCTTAAGGGGGTATTATTACATGATGTTATAAATAATGAAACAGCTAAAGTTAATAATAACATAGGCATTTTTATGTTAGCTATATGTAGAATATTTTTATTATTGGTAATGTTATCCATATTTTTGTATTTTTTAAATAAGCCCATATTATTCCACTCCTTTTTATTTAGTAATTTCGTTAATAATATAACAAAAAGTATCCGTTTGCAATAATAAATTTTATGTAGCTTTATTGCATTTTGTTTGTAACTTTGTTAGTATTGTATAAGCATATTTAAAATTTTTAATTAGGGAAAATATTAAAATATATTTTATAGAAATGAGGGATTTTATGTTAAAAGAGGAGTTTGACGGTTATAAGTATATTGAAGGTGGTGTGTGTGCAGCACGTGGCTTTACTGCAAACGGGCTTAATTGTGGTATAAACCCTGTAAAGGAAAAGAATGACCTTGGAATTATATATAGTGAAGTGCCATGTAATACAGCTGCTGTATATACACAGAATAAGGTAAAAGGTGCTCCAATTATAGTTACACAGAAACATTTAGAGAAGAGCAATGGTATATCAAGAGCGGTTATTGTTAATTCTAAAAATGCCAATACATGTAACCCTGGTGGTGAGGAGATTGCAGAAGAAACAAGCAGGCTTGTAGCAAATGAACTTGGAATAAAACCAGAGGAAGTTATTGTGGCTTCTACAGGTGTAATAGGGCAGCCACTGCATATTGGACCATTTGCAGAACATATGGCCCAGCTTGTATCTGGTCTTTCTGTAGAAGGCCATACAGAAGCCGCTAATGCAATTATGACTACAGATACTGTAAGGAAGGAAATTGCTGTAGAATTTGATATAAATGGCAGTATATGCCATCTTGGCGGAATGGCAAAGGGAAGTGGCATGATTCACCCTAATATGGCAACTACTTTGAATTTTATTACAACTGATGTAGCAACTTCGCCAGAAATAATACATAAAGCACTTTCAGATGTTGTAAAGGTAACATATAACTGCCTTAGTGTTGACGGGGATACTTCTACTAACGATATGGTGAGCGTTATGTCTAACGGGCTGGCAGGAAACAGTATTATTACATCAGAAGGGGAAGAATATAAAATATTTAAACAGGCACTTTATATTGTTATGCTAGGTATGGTTAAGATGCTTGCTGCAGATGGTGAAGGTGCTTCTAAATTTATTGAGTGTACATGTGAAGGAGCACCTTGTGTTGATACAGCAATAGCAGCTGCCAAAAGTGTAATACGTTCACCTCTTGTAAAATGTGCAGTATTTGGAGGGGATGCTAACTGTGGGCGTATTCTTTGTGCAATAGGTTATGCGGATATTGATATTGATGTCCAGAAAATTGATGTGGAACTTAAGTCCAGTGCTGGCAGTATCTTAGTGTGCAAAGATGGAATGGGGCTGCAGTTTTCAGAGGAAACTGCAGCAGAGATACTTACACAGAAAGAAATATATATAAATATAAATTTAAACCAGGGAGATGCCAGTGCCAAAGCATGGGGCTGTGACCTGACATATGATTACGTAAAGATAAATGGTGATTACCGTTCATAAACTTTTCCAGAAATTATCTATACATGTACCCATATAATTTTTTGTTACTATATTATATGGGTACCATTCACGTGGAAATAATTCCTGGTATCCTTTTTGAAGGAATCTTTCATCTAGCAGAAGTATTGCACCTTTATCTTTATCTGTCCTTATAACCCTGCCAGCTGCCTGGAGTACCTTATTCATGCCTGGGTATTTATATGCATAATTAAACCCAGAGCCTTTGTTTTCTTCAAAATATTCAAGGAAAAGTTCATTTTCTGTACAAACCATAGGAAGTCCTGTGCCAACTATAACAGCACCTATAAGCCTTGTGCCTTTTAAGTCTATGCCTTCACCAAATATTCCGCCCATAACACATAAACCAGCTGTGGTATAACCAGGGTTATCCATGAACTTTGAAAGAAAATCTTCACGTTCTTGTTCACCCATAGATGCAGATTGTGGATAAATACAAATTTTATGGCTGTCATTGTTGGTATATTCTTTATCTCCATTAACTGAATAGCCATTTTCACATAGACATTCATTTATATATGGGTTTAAGTCTTCCATCATTTTGTAAGATGGGAAAAATACCATATAATTTCCGGTTTTTGAAGTTATAAAGTTATAAATATATAAGGCTATTTTTCTATATTCATATGGGTTGCGTCTTGTATATTTTGTACTTACATCTGATGCCACCATTAAAAGCCTGTTATTTACAGGAAAGGGGGATGGTGCATATATTGCATAATCATCTGCCCTGCCTGCCAGCTGTTCCATATAGTAGCGTACAGGTAATAAGGTTGCAGAAAAGAAAATTGCAGATGTACCTTTGTTTAAACAGTTGTCAAGGTTGGTGGACGGGTCCATGCATTTCAGGTGAAGGCAGAAGTTACCATTTTCATTATAATCGCTGTATATAATATATTTGGAGTCAAGTATTTCATATATATTTAAAAAATTATATATTAAAAAGTAAAAATTTAAAAATTTTTCACGTACTTCTGCACTTACAGGATGCAGGGAAGCAGACACATTTTCAAAAAATTCATTAAAAGCAGCGGACAGGTTCATAAGTTTTAAAATAAATTCTTCAATATCTTTCTGGGTATATTTCTTTATATCATCACATTCCCTTTTAAGTGCAAGAAGGCACTGGTTGCATTTATCAAGTGCTTTATAAAGTTTTTTACTGGTGGTTTTGGCAGTTTTCCTTATGTCAATAAAGTCTTCTTTTATTAATAATGCAGAATACATTTCACGTGCCCTGTCTACAAGGTTATGTGCTTCATCAACAAGAAAAACATAGTTATTTTGTTTCTGGTTTGCAAAGAAACGTTTAAGTGATGCAGACGGGTCAAAAACATAATTATAATCACCTGTAATTGCATCAGCCCATACTGCAGTGTCAAGACACATTTCAAAAGGGCAGACATTATGTTTTTCAGAGTATTTAAGGATTATATCCCTGGAAATATTATCTTCATGTGTAATAATATCAAATACGGCATTATTTACACGGTCAAAGTGTCCAAGTGCCCTTGGGCATGTTGCAGGATGGCACTGTGGTTTGTCAAGTATGCATATTTTTTCTTTGGCAGTAATTGTAATATATTTTAGTGACATCCCATTGTTTGAAAGAAGTTTAAAAGTTTCTTCTGCAACAGTCCTTGTAATAGTTTTGGCAGTGAGGTAAAATATTTTTTCTGTGATATTTTCCCCCATTGATTTTACTGCTGGAAATATAACGGATATAGTTTTACCTATACCTGTAGGTGCTTCTATATAAAGCCTTTTCTGGCGGAGTACAGACTGGTATACACCTTTTACCAGTTTATCCTGTCCAGGACGGTATTCAAATGGAAATTCCATATTGTGTATTGATGTATTCCGTTTTTTCTGCCATTTTATCTGCCATACAACCCATTTGGCGTATTCATTAATAAGATTATCAAACCATTCTTTTAAATCTTTATAACTAATGGTTTCATTAAAATAGCGTACTTTTTCTGTGGGTATATGGCAGTATGTCATACGTATGCCAATCTGTGCAAGTTTGTGTTGTGATGAATATATATACCCATAACAAAGAGCCTGTGCACGGTGTACCACAACAGGTTCTTCCATCAGTGCAATTTCACTGTATACACCTTTTATTTCATCAATATTAATACCTGTTTCATCAGTAAATATTCCATCTGCCCTGCCCTCAAGGCATAATTCAAAACTGGTTCCTTCATATGTTATATTAAGAGTTCCAGACAGTGGTACTTCAGAATTATATCCAGGTCCCATACGCTGTTGCAGCATTTTGTGTATACGGGTTCCTTCCTGCATTGATTCAGGGTCTTTTATTCCAGATGAAGTTGTAATGCTTCCAGAACACATTATAAATTCAACAAGGTTACGTACTGATATTTTTATTGTATACATAAAAGTTTCCTTTCAATCTGGTTATAGAAGGCTGTACAACATATCCCTGTCCCATAGGACTACACCTATTTTATCAGCAAGTTTCTGGGCACTGTTTGTAAAATACTGGTTGGTAAGTACAACTGCAACATGGCATTCATAATAAGCACGTCCTGCATACACCTGCTGTACTGCTTCAATTCCAACAGGGCTGTTATATCTTTTACACTGGATTGCGTATGTGATATTGTCTTTTACTGCAAGTACATCCACACCAAAGTCACAGCTTGCCTGTGTATTTTCTGCAAGTTCAAAACCATTGGCAATTAACAGGTCACATGTAAACTTTTCAAAACCTGTACCATCCATATTATCTAAATCATATAAAGAATAAGTACTTTTATGGAACCTCCCTTTTCTATGTTTAATTCTTATAATTTTATATATGCAGAAAGTTACAAAAAGAACCCATGCTGTTATAAATATAGATATAGAACCAGCCTCTTTGTTTTTGCTGCTTGCAATTACTAATATAAGCAGAAGAAGCCCTATAATAATAAGAGAAATATAAAATATTATTTTAATTGTAGTTTTATCTGGTTTTATCATTTTTGCAGACCTTTCATTATATATTAATATGATATATGCGGTTTATGGATTAAGCAGCTGCCAGTCTTTATGTTACATGATTTTCACAGCTATTACAAGGAGAAATAAAGGTTATATTGTATTTATTATTCCAGATGTTATTGTACATAGATAATATAATACAAAGCAGATAATTTCCAGTTATTTTATATTTTATTTTTGTGGATATGTATGGTTTTATATATAGATATCTGTTTTGCAGAAGCCGCCATACAGACAACTCCTCTTCCGGTTTTATTCTTTATAATGCCCTTTGCATGATATGATTTTTATGTTTTGGAGTTCATCAATCTCATAAACAAGCCTGTTTTAATCATCTATACGCCGGGAATATGCACCCTTGCGATATTTCAGCTTTTCAGGCTTACCAGTCCCTTTCATTGCACCGTTTCGCTTTATATCATCTAGCAAGGTATTAATCCGCTTCAATGTTTTCTGGTCTTGTGTTTCACGATATTTGTACTGCTCCCAGCTATCACCATAAAAAGTAAAATCATTCATGTTCCATCGCCCTTAATTCTTCCATGGTCTTTGTTATTCCTTTGCTGCCGCTGTCGATTTCTTTAAATCCCCGGTCGAGCATTTCCAGATATTCAGCGTTATGTTTTGCCTTTGCTAATTCTTCATACGTTTTATAATTTTGCATGGATATAATTACGATATCTTGTGAATTGTCAAAAACCGGCTCCCCCTGTAAGACCATTTTTCGATATTCTTCGCTTATATTGATAGGTCTTTCAGCAATCATTAAACATGCCTCTTTTAATTTGTTTTATATAAAGTATTATATTTTTCTTCTTCCGTTTTTGGAAGTGCACATATCCTTACAGGTTTATAATTTTTCTGGCTGTCCCTGTAATAAAACATAGCACAGGAAGCACCTCCGTCCAGTGTTT
>CAQGLR010000014.1 GCA_948794795.1 uncultured Lachnospiraceae bacterium
TTTCTTCCTCTCTTAACCTTTCCTCTTCCCTTAACCTTTCTTCCTCTCTTAACCTTTCCTCTTCCCTTAACCTCTCTTCCTCTCTTAGCCTTTCTTTTTCCCTTAACCTCTTTTCCTCTCTTAACCTTTCCTCTTCCTTTAGCTTTTCTTCCTCTCTTAACCTTTCCTCTTCCCTTAACCTCTCTTCTTCCTTAATCCTGTCTGCCTCAGCATCCATTCCTATATTTCTTTTAACAGGTCTTTCAGCATCCTCTCTTCCAACAAGAGTAATAGCCTTTGTTTCATCATTTTTAACTGCCTTAGTCATACGTTCAATCACTTTTGTGGCATCACGCTCTGGTGGTCTTTTATTTTTTACAACTGTAACCGTTTTTTCTTTTAACTGTTCTCTCTGTTCCTCTTCATAAATTGCAGAAATTTCTCTTGAAAGATCTTGTGTAATCCATGTTCCAGACTGCGAGTGTACAGGAACTACTGGAGTTTCTGGCTCCTCATTTCTAACTGTATTATTACGCAGTTTATTAATTGCATCTAAATTTACTCTTACCTCAATATTATTTACATTTGTTTTTTTATAACCTGTTTCTTGTGGTATAATATTTTCTTTACCCTTTTCAATATTATCTGCCACCTCTGTTTCCATATAATAACTATCTGCTTTATCTCTGGCAATATTATTCTTTATATTTATATTATCATTCTCTTTCCTGTCTAAAGTTTCTTTTTCATAAACTTCATTATTATTTATTATATTATCTGTATCAACAGATTCTTTTATTATACTTTCTTTATCTTTATGGCTATAACCATCCTTTCCAGCATCTTCCTTCTCATGGCTGTCTTTATTATCTTTCTTACTTCCAAACCTTAAAAATCCCGTAAGTTTCTGGAAACCTTCCTTAGCTATTCTTCCTATATCTGCATCAATATCAAAATCATCATCGTCATAATCATCTATAAAACCATCATCTTGCTGTTCTTTGGCCTTATTATGTACAACTGCTTCTTCTTGTGTACTGCTTAAATCATTTCCAGCTTTCCCATCTATGTCCTGCTTTGCCGCAACACGTTCTTTCTGGTGCTTTGCAAAACCCTCATCTTCAAATGATTTAGCTTTAAGGTACTCTTTTAAATCAGGCAAAGAACCTGTATCATCTGGATTAGGTTCTTCTTTTTTCATTGTATAATCCTTATCATCCAGATAAGGCATAGCTTCTTTATCGTCAACATACTCAATAAGCCTTTTGGCACGTTCAACTATCTCACCATGTCCAAACCATAAAAGAATATCTTCACACTCACTACGGCACTCTTCAAACCTTCCAGCCTTGTGGTATAGTTTAGCAAGCTCGTATGCCCATTCTTCTATGTATTCTTCCTCTTTCAGTTCTTCAAGAATTTCAATCAGCCTTCCAATAGGAACTCCTGCTGCTTTATCTATCCTGTATCTGAGAATAAGAACATCCCTTGTACCTGGATACATTTTTACAAATTCCTGGTAATACTTTTCTGCATCTTCAATTTCATGTGTACGTATAGCAAGGTATATAAGCCTGTTTAAAACACGTCTTGTTTTTGATTTATTATATATTTTCAAATAAGCTGCTTTTGCCGAATCATACTGTTCAGTTTTAGCAAAAACATCTGCAATAGCACTGATATCGCTAGGGCTTTTTATCTGCTTCATATCAAGTGTCCTTACTACAGCCAAAGCTTTTTTGTACTTATGTTCATCAAGTAAATGATGAATTTGCGCAATCCTGATAGCTAGTTCATATTGTCTCATAAATATTCTCCCATCAAATAAAGCCGTAATCCAATATCCTGCGGGCAAAGCTGGATTTTGTATATCAGATAACTTACACATACCCACTTTGCTTCCGGATGGATAAATAATTCCTCTAAACTATTCGTATCTTCCCTTAAATTATTAAAGATTTTATCTTTCTTTATAAGAGTTATTTAAGGTATTCTTCAACATAAAAATTTGTCCTGCGGTCTTTTCTTACATTAAATTTATCCCTGAGGCTCCATGCCCTGTCATCAATATCACATATAAGCACACCTTCCCTGCCAGAAATCTGTCCAAGTATATTACCAATAGAATCTACTGCAAGGCTGTCACCGCTATAATCCATATTATCACGTGAACCATAACAGTTCACTCCTACAACATATGACTGTGTTTCTATTGCCCTTGCCCTTAGAAGGGTTGTCCAGTGTACACTTCTGTTTGATGGCCAGTTTGCAATTACAAATATTACATCAGCATTCTTTGAAGCAAGCTGGAACAATTCCGGAAAGCGTAAATCATAACATATAAAAAGGCTTATTGTGTGTCCCGAAAACTGGAATGTAACAATTTCATTACCACCTTCATATATATCACTTTCACCACCATAAGTAAAAGGATGGATTTTCTTATAATCTGCAAGTATATTTCCGTCACTTCCTATAACTGTAAACCTGTTAGTCCCTTTCTTGCATCCTGGTTCTGGCAGTGCAGTCCATCCAAACCCTGTTGCTATATTATTTTGTATAGCAATTTTTTTCATTGCTTCTACACTTTGTGCACAAGAAGCATCTTCACCAATTTCATCAAGATTCATTGAAAATCCTGTTAATGTCATTTCTGGAAATACAATTATATCTGCACCTGCCGATGCTGCTTCTTTCACCATCTTCTCTGCTTTATTTAATGAAGCCTCTTTATCTTCCCATACCATATCTATCTGTCCAAGTGCAACTTTCATACAACACCTCCACTAAATCCTTTTTTATGTAATAGAAACCAATAATATTATACATGCAAATCATCTATAATACAATATTCCATATACCCAGTACAAGTCCGTTTCATAAATTCCAATAATTTCTATTTTATTTTTGAGGGAATGGACGGTTTCCATGCCAGAGCCAGAATATTCCACACAGGGGTACGCTTCCGCTACGATAACCCACGCAACAGTGCATAGTATCCTTGTTTTATAAAAGAAATTGGCATTTCTTTTATAAAACCTAAGACAGGATACAAGCACTGGCGGGGTTAAAGTACCCCTTTTGTGGAATTATTGCTGGCTCTGGCATCGGAAACCCTGTGTAATGGCACTCTCAAAAGATAAATAGAAACTATTTGTCTAAAATTTATGAAACGGACGTGTATCCAGTACAATTAAACTATATTTTGAGTTTCCCCATTTTTTAATACACAAGTATATTGGCTCTGGCAAAAGTCCTATGTTTTAATTATTTCTGTCAATTTGTACAAAGATTATATTCCATGCAGCAAGTTAATTATTTTGCACTAGACGGCCATTGAAAAACGCCAGTGCTTAGCCCTTGTATTTTAAGGGCTTATGCACTGCTGCGTTTTTCATTGAATGGGAATGTGCCGTATGGTGCAAAATAATTAACTGCTGCATGCCAAATACTCTGTTAAAAATTAACAAAGTACATTAATTACAGTGCTTTTGCCCCAAAATACTGTCTGCCTAAATTCTCAGCCCCTTTGGGTAATGGTTCTTCACCACCCCATTACCTGCCTTGCCCCATCCAAGTGGAAACCCTTCATACCCAGCAAGCCCCCATCCCTTAAACCCTGTCTTGCAGCTTACAGTTTCCCCATGAAGGAACCTTAACGCATCATTATAGTCCAAATCCTGGTACCATGCCACATCTCCAGGCTTCACAGCCCTTCCAAGCGCATGGGCTGGCTCAAACCTGTTTTTCCTGCGTACAGCAATATGAAGCCCCGGCCTTACCACCTTAATACCCTGGATATCACCTATCCCCTCTGGCAGCAGGTAAAGATTATCCCCATAAAACCTAAAACGGCTTGCATAACCACTTATATCCACATCCACAAATATTCCGGCCAGGAACTTTTCTATTCCAGCCAGTTCATTCCGGGTAACAAACATTTTCCCCTTACTTACCTTACGCAAATCCTTACCAGCATATTCATGTATTCCATTATCATTTTTCTTTAACTTTATAACAAAATGGCCTTCACCCTTTACCTTATGAGGCCACAGCCTTAATGCACAATTTACAGCCCCAGTCTCATCTTGTGCCAGGCTTCCCAGGCTTTCTGATACAAACCCAGCCCTTCCACTGCTAAGAATATCCTTTTCATATCCATTTTGTTCCATATACAATGCCATCCCAGAATCTTTCCAGCCACAGGCAGTATATTCTGGATGTTCCCTAAGAAACCATACAACTATATCTTCATCCTCCACAGGTGCAAATGTACAAGTAGAATACACAAGTGTACCTCCTGGCTTAAGCATTTTATCAGCATATCCAAGTATCATTTTCTGGCGTCTGGCACACATATTTGTATTATCAAGGCTCCACTCCTCTATTGCTATATTATCTTTCCTGAACATCCCTTCACCTGAACATGGGGCATCCACTACTATTTTATCAAAATATTGTGGGAAATATTCTGCCATCTTTTCTGGTGTTTCATTACATACAACTGCATTAGAAATACCAGCCCTTTCTATATTTTGTGATAATATCTTTGCACGTGCTGCTGAAATTTCATTAGATACAAGCAATCCTGTACCTTTAAGCCTTGCTGCTATATGTGTACTCTTGCCACCTGGCGCAGCACACATATCACATATATAACTGCCTTCCTCTGGTTCTAAAAGGCTGGCAACTGACATAGCGCTTGGTTCCTGTATATAATAAACACCTGCTTCATGCAGCGGATGCCGTCCTGGACGTTCTTCTGCATTATAATAAAACCCCTCATATGCCCATGGAACAGTATCTAACTTAAATGGAAGCCTGTCCTTATCTGCCACATCTAATTTTAAAGTATTAATACGAAGTCCTTGCACTTTTTCTTTATTATATGATAACATAAACTCCTCATATTCACTGCCAAGAAGTTTCTTCATCCTGTCCTTAAATTCCTCTGGTAATAACATATAAGCTACACTCTTTCTATATATAATATATTTAAAATAAATATTCCCACAAAATTAATAGTACACAGTAAAAATGCACAGAGAATTTTACACGCCCCTGTGCATTTACTATTACATTTAATACATTTTCTTAAATTAAATCTGCAATATCTATATTTTCCCCTGTAATTCCAATATGTGCACCCTGTGCTGCTTCTGATGTACTGGCATGTGCAACCAGCCACTTATTTCTTGCCCACAGGTATTTATCCTCCTCATTCTTCACAGTTATATCTGGCATATCTTCGTTTGTACCTTTTGGAAGAATAATTGCAACACGGAAACCTTCTCCTTTCTTTGCGCTGCATGGTGCATAATGTAATGTAGTTGAATATAACTCTACAGCTGTACCTTTAGGACAAAGAAAAGCTTCCGTCTTTGAAGAATCAATCTTTCCATCTATAATATCCTGTTTAAGTGCTACAAGAAGAACCGCATCATTAGCAGCAACATCTATTTCACTGTCACGGTGGTATTCAAAACAGTTAAGCTTTGTATTAGTTCCATTACAATACCCTATCTCTATAGGCATACCTCCAAAACAATTATTACTAAGGTCCTCATATGCCTGTGTTGCTTCAAGTTCTGGTACAGAAGGTACATATATTACTGAATCTCCTGGCATCTCTGTAAGTTCTTCAAGTTTTTTTAACATTTCATCATAGTCATACTCATTAATAACACGTCCATAAAGCCTGAAAGCTTCACTGGTTACTGGTTTTATTTCCATAATATTCCTCTTTTCTGCGCTGCTTTTTAAACCAAAGCCTGTGGAGAGCGCTTCCACAAGCTTATTATAAACCAAGGTATTTTTTTATTTCTTCTTCTGCTATGCCATACTGGTACACCATATCTGTATGATGTTCTTTAATATAATCTATATCACCATCATGTCCAGCCTTCTCAAGCCCTGCTGAAATATCTGACAGTCTCTTTGCACCGATATTCAGAGAGGAAGACTTTAATGCATGTATAGCTATAGTATAATTCTTCCAGTCCTCCTTTTCAAAAAACATTTCAAGCTCTGGCTGTTTCTGTTTTTTAATCTGAAGGAATACTGTAAGTATTTCTTTATAAATTTCTACTTTATCTGTACTGTATTCCATTCCAAGCTTTACATCAAGACACCCCTTATCAATGCCATTGTCATTTTCCTGTACATCTCTTCCTAAAATGCCAGGACTGGTAATTTCTTCCAGGTTACAAACCCATTCTTTTAACTTTTCTGTTGGAAGATACTTCTGCAACATTGCCTCTAATTCCTTGCTGTTTACTGGCTTGCTTATATAATCAGAAAAACCTGCCTCCAGGTACATTTCCCTGGCTCCTGAAATAGCATTGGCAGTCATGGCTATTACAGGAATACCCTGGCACTTGTTGCCTTCCATTATATTAAGGTATTCCAATGTTTCTATTCCACTCATTCCTGGCATCATATGGTCTAAAAATATAATGTCAAAACGCTCATTCTGGACACATTCTATACATTCTTTGCCACTTCTTACACTTTTAATATTTACTTTTGTCTGTTTAAGCAGGTTTTTTACTACAACATGGTTCATTGTATTGTCATCTACAAGAAGAACCTTTGCATCTGGTGCAATAAAGCTTTCTTTATATTTCTCTTGTGCCTTGATAAACTTCTTATATTTTTCCTTAAAATCACCAATAGGTTCCATATTACATATACCCTGTGGGATTTCAAGAATAAATACTGAACCACTGCCATAAACACTATCTACGTTTATAATACCATGCATCTGGTGTACAAGGCTGCTAGTAATTGCAAGCCCAAGCCCTGTTCCCTCTATATTCCTGTTTTCTTTTAAATCAAGCCTTTCAAAGCCCATAAACAGCCTTGGAAGGTCTTCTTTCCTTATTCCAATGCCTGTATCCTTTACCTCTATTTTAAGAACCATATTTTTATCTGAAATATTCCTGCCTGATACAGAAAAAGTAACTTTTCCTTTTTCTGTGTATTTAACAGCATTATTCAGTATATTTACAATAATCTGGCCTATACGCAGGGAATCACCATATAACTTATCTGGCAATGTACTGTCAACCTGTATATCGAGTTCAAGCCCTTTCTGCTCTGAACGCAGCTGTACCATATTTACAACATCATTCAGTACAGAACTTAAATGGTATTCTTCATCGACAATCTCCATTTTACCTGATTCTATCTTTGAAAAGTCCAATATATCATTAATAATTGCCAGCAGGCTGTTACTTGCACTTTTTACATTCTGTGCATATCCAGTAATATTTTCATCCCTGGATTCACGGAGTATCATTTCATTCATTCCTATAACTGCGTTAATAGGGGTTCTTATTTCATGTGACATATTGGCAAGAAAACTGCTTTTAGCCTTATTGGCACTTTCAGCAATATTTTTTGCCTCTTTGAGTTCTTTACTTTCTTTTGCCTTCTGGTCAACAGTAATAAAATAAAGATAAAATATCATAAATACTATGCTTATCAGTCCAAACACAAGCATAACAAAATAAATTATGCCATAAATCCTTCCATAAGCATTTTTTACTGTTATATATCCTTCAAGTACAATATCCAGCTTACCAATCTTTGATATAAATACAAATCCTCCACCATACCTGCCTTTGATATATCTGGCATAAGAAGGTTCCTTCTGCAGTTTTCCAGAAAGTTCCTTATATTCCTGTTTAACTTCTTTATTATTTAAAATGCCATCTGCTTTGTCTGGTTCCCATTCCCCAAACAAAGCTATAATTTCACCTGAACTTCCAGCAATTGCAGTTTTTCCTTTGCCACCATTATAAGAAATGCCAAACTTTGGTTCAATAATATCATTTTTATATAACCTGTATAGTGCATATTTAACACTATTTTCCGAATACACAGGCACAGAAAGAATAATTCCTTTTTCACTGCTGCATGAAACTACATCATTACCATTAAATGTATCCTTTATACAATGTAAATCTTTATCAGGCAGTTTTTCACCATACACATATTTATATTTACATGTAACCATTCCAGAACTAATGCCTTCTTCTGTATCCATTAATGCAAAGAATTTATCCAGGTTATCTGGATTTTTATTAAAATATGATGCAATAATCTGCATTTTTTCTATTTCTGCATTAAACTTTTCTTCAACCTCATAAGACATTAGTGCAGCATCTGTAGAAATTTTCTCCACGAAATACTCATTTAAAATATCTTTCATTTTAAAGGTAAGAAACATTCCCATTAAAACTACTACAACAGCAAATATAGAGAAACTTATTATTAGTTTATAATATTTCTGAAATTTATTAACCAGTAACAAATTCTACCTCCTCTATGTGCTATCCATAACCTGGCTGGAAGTATCTGCCTGTCTGCCAGGTCTTATATCAGTCCCTGCTTTTGTAGTTATCAAGAAAGCTGTGCTTAACTCCATTCTCTTTGTAAGCAATAATAGTATTTAAATTTATATTTTCTACACTTTTAAATATGTTGCCTTCAATATATGGATTTATTTCTCTAAGATTACGTATAAGATTCTTTATTTCTTCACGCTTTGAAGTAATAACACCATCACCACATGTATTACAATTATCTGTAAACCTGCATGCACACTGTAAGAACTTAAGACCATTATAATCCATCCAGTGTATTATATCTTCTTCTCTTATAAAATACATAGGCCTTATAAGTTCCATACCTTCAAAATTAGTGCTGTGCAGCTTTGGCATCATTGTCTGTATCTGTGCACCATACAACATACCCATAAGTATAGTTTCAATTACATCATCATAGTGGTGCCCAAGTGCAATTTTATTACAACCAAGCTTCCTGGCATTATTGTAAAGATATCCCCTTCTCATACGTGCACATAGATAACATGGGGATTTTTCTATTTCATATACAGCATCAAATATTTGTGTTTCAAATACTGTTATTGGAATATTTAAAAGCCTTGCATTATTTTCCAATGCTTCCCTGTTGGCTTTGTTGTAACCTGGGTCCATAACAAGAAATGAAAGACGGAAATCAAATTTATTATGTTTCTTAAGCTCCTGGAAGAGTTTAGCCATAAGCATTGAATCTTTGCCTCCTGAAATGCAGACCGCTACATGGTCTCCTTCTTCAAGAAGCTTATATTCATTAATTGCCTTTGCAAACCTGCTAAACAGCTTTTTATGGAATTTCTTTCTTATACTTTTCTCAACATCCTCATTTAATGTGCTGTGTTGCTGGTTCTGCCCGTCCATTTATTTACGCTCCATAGATTTTAATATTATGTATCAGCCTACTGAATTAGCTGTTTCAAATGCTTCTTTATAACTGAGTACCTTGTTTACATATGTGGTACAATATGAAGGTACTCCTCCATTACGCCTGACTGCACCACTTCCTGCATTATATGCAGCAAGTGCAAGCCTTACATCACCATTAAATTCTTTTAACTTCATAGCAATACATTTTGCCCCGCCCATTATATTCTGCTCTGGGTCATATGGGTCATCAACCCCAAGCCCCTTTGCTGTTTCTGGCATAAGCTGCATTACGCCCATTGCACCTGCACTTGAAACACAATCTGGGTTAAAATCTGATTCTGCCTTTGCTATGGCTTTTAACAGGCTCTCGGATACATTATATTTCTTTGCTGCTGCCTTAAAATATTCGTCATATTTTGTCTTCTTCATAGAAGAAGCTGGAACAGCCGTCTGTGCCCCTCCTGATGAAGTAACCTTTTTATCAGGCTTTTCATTGTCTTCTGCTATATCTATATACATTACAGTCCTGCCTGTAACGGGGTCTCTGTATGTAATACCATCTGTTGTTTTACTGCTATCATCTTCTGCAGGTGCTTCTTTTCTGTTGCTCTTTTCTTCTTTTTTGATTTTATCCTTTTTGCTGTCTAGTATTTCTTTAAACGCAGTAATGGTTGTTTCCCTTCCACTGTTTTCTGGATACGTCTTCACTGGTTTTATATTAAGAACATTAGGATAAGAAACCTGGCTTATCATCTGAAATTCCTCCCGGCGCTTCTGAATAATTCTTCTATTGTCAGGTTATTATCTGCATTTTTATAACCTGGCCTGTCTGTATGCACACATCCTATATCTGCACTATGTACAGTGATGGTACTGTCCTGTACTTTATTACATAAAACATTTATGCTGCTTGTAATACCAGGGCGGGCACATAAAACATCTGCTGTTTTAACTTTATGGATGTCTATTTCTTTATATAATGCATTGTGGCTTTCTTGCATAACTGCCTGTAAAACCTCTTTGGTTACTGCATCTTTTGCTTTGGATGTATGTGCATTTTTAACTTTCTTTATATCCAAATCCTGCCTCCCCCAGTACTCTTATATCTATTTATACAGATATTATGAGTTTATCATCTTTTAGTACAAGTTTCAAGCTGTTTTTCTTTATACACAATATAATTTCCAGTTATCTTTATATTGTACATGTGGTGGTATAACACAGGTTCCATGTGCAGGTAAATATTTCCATCCAGGGGCACGCTTCCGCTACGATGGCACACACAACAGTGCATAGAATCTGAAAG
This sequence comes from uncultured Lachnospiraceae bacterium, assembly GCA_948794795.1. Taxonomy (GTDB): domain Bacteria; phylum Bacillota; class Clostridia; order Lachnospirales; family Lachnospiraceae; genus Butyribacter. The sequence continues at coordinate 10,537 of CAQGLR010000014.1, forward strand.
AACCAGATTCAAGCATTGGTGGTGCCAAAGTGCCCCCTTAATGGAAAATATTTACCTGCACATGGAACTGCTGTATATAAAAATATATGTACAATATAAAATAACAAAGAAAATAAATTATTTTAATTACCATCAAAAACCTGTTATATAAAAATAATCTGCAAGTTTTTGCCATAAAGCAAACTTTCTATATATAATATATTTATTACATGGACATTGATAACTGTATATAGATGGTTGTACTGGAAATTATTCCCTGGTTTCTTCAAGTGCCGAATAAACTATATTTCTTATTATTTGTATGTCCCTGTAACCATTACCCCCGCATTTTTGTATCACATATATAATAGCAAGGTCATTAGATGGGTCTATAGATACATAACTGCCAAGCCATCCATCCCATCCATATTCACCAACGGCCCCAAGCCCGCCTGATGAAGGTACATCTACCATTACCCTCATAAGGTTTCCATATCCATAACCTTTAAGTGCATCCCAGTTATATCCACGCAGCTGTTTTCCACTAAGATTATTCTGTGTCATAAATTCCACAGTGCTGCTTCCCAGAATCCTTATACCATTATATGTTCCTTTGCCTAATAACATCTTTACAAACTGTGAATAATCATCTATTGTAGAAACAAGCCCTGCACCTCCTGACTCAAATTCTGGCTTTTTCTTATGCATGTATGAAAGCCCAAGGTGCTGCCACTGGCAAGGCTCCATAGTCTGTGTCTCTGGCATATACTCATAATTCTGCATAAAACGTCCCTGTTTGCTTTCTGGAACATAAAAATCTGTATCATGCATACCAAGATGGTTAAATATTTCATCTTTAAGATAGTCACTATACTTTTGGCCACTGGCAACTTCAATTATTGCACCAAGTACATCTGCACAGAAACTATAGTTCCAGTTTTCTCCTGGCTGGAACCTGAGAGGCTGTTTTCCAATAAGATTAGCAAGCTCATATGTAGAAACTGGCCTGCCTTCTTCAGTATCTTTATAAAACTTGTCAATCATATCCTGCATTTCCTTGCCTGCTGGAAAACTTGCATCTGGATAATTTACACCTGCTGTCATATTAAGCAGGTCTTGTATTGTAACTTCCCTGTATGCAGGTACATAACCATCTTCTGTAAGCACTTTCTGGTCTTTAAATCCTGGAATATATGTGCTCACAGCATCTGTAAGCGCAATTTTTCCCTTTTCAAGCAAAATCATTACTGCTACAGATGTAACAGGCTTTGTCATGGAATAGCAACGGAATATAGAATCCTTTGACATAGGAATATGCCGCTCCTTATCTGCTTCACCATACTCATTGCGGTATACTTCACTTCCTCCTTGTATAACACATATTGCCGCACCTATATTACAGTCCGGGCTGTTGCTTGTCCCCTCAATAGTTGCCATAATAACATCATCCAGCCTTGAAAGTATCTTTTTATTTAATTTTTTCATCACACTATCCTCCATGCTGTGCCTTTTATAATACAAATAGTATAACAAGACAAACCTGTTTTAGAAAAATGCTGTTTTTGCATTTTTCCTGTGGGAAACTTAATATATCTTAGTGGGAAACTATCCAAAAACTAAATTTTCAAAACCCAAAACCACAAAGTATAAATTAAAGTAGAAAATAATAACAAAATAATGCGGTTTAAAAAACAGAAAGAGGAGTTTTTGGGCAATCTGAGGGGATTGAAAATTAAAATTACACAAAGATTAAATTCCTCTGGCAAGTTCCAAATGTTTTACCAAAAAGCAGCTGTTATGGGGGCGCTGGTGCTTAAGCCTTGTCTTTTAAGGCTTTATGCACCACTGCGTATCCCATCCAAGCGCAAGCGGGCTGCTGATGGTAAAATTTTGGAATTGCCAGAGCCACATAATTTGTGCACTTTTTAATTTTCAAACACGCCCTGGCCAATGTCTAAACCGTATTTTATCTGGTTTGCTGTCTTAGATATATTTTTCACACTAAATCCTGTCTCCTTACATCTTTTACATATGCAGTTATTACACATATAATGTTATCATAACAGCTTGTAAAATAAAACCATATTTTATCTAGATAATATACGAATAACTTCTGATAAAAGAAACCATAATATCCATATAATAGGACAAATAATAAAAATGTATCCTAAATAACCATTATAAAGGAGATATTATAATATGAATCCAGTCCAGGCATATGTAATAATGTTTTTAACAGGCGGATTCCTGTACTGTGGCATAGAAATACTTTACAGGGGATATTCACACATCTCAATGCTTTTTGCAGGCGGGCTGTGTTTCCTGCTTGTAGGCGTTATACAGGGAATATTAGGTGAATCTGCTTCTATTGTAGGCCAGATGCTTTTATGTGGAATTATGATTACTGTCGTAGAATTTCTTACTGGTGAAATTGTAAACAGGCATATGCATCTGAATGTATGGGATTATTCTGCTGAACAATATAATTTCAAGGGACAGATATGCCTGCTATATTCCAATATGTGGTTTCTTTTGTCATGCCCAATGATTATCCTGCATGATTATATGGAATACTTCCTGATTGGCAGCCAGGTACCACATTATAAAATATTTTAACTGGCCATAAAACTCCCCTGCTTCTTATGCAGGGGAAATTCAGAAAATAATATAACTAATTTCTTAAATTTTTGAAACATATACGTATAAACCTAAAATATAATTGCCATTTTTTATAAACTGTGCTATATTCAGCATAAGGATTACTTAATAATATATCCTTTTACCTGACATAATTATGCTGTAATACAGCTATGACTTAAGGAGGCTATTAATTAACATGAAAAAGACAGGAATAGTAAGAAAACTTGATGATCTTGGCAGAATAACCCTGCCTATAGAATTACGCCGCATTTTGCATCTTGCAGAAAGGGATTCTATAGAAATTTCAACTGATGATGACAAAATTATCCTGCAGAAATATGAACCAGTAGATATATTTACAGGCGAAAAAGAAGATTTAATAGAATACCATGGTAAAAAAGTTTCTAAAAAATCTATTATGGAAATGGCGGAAATTGCAAACATTCAAATTAAACAGGGATAATACTACATAATCCAGCATTGCCAGACAGGTTCTGTGGGATTATAGACAATTAAATGGTGAATGCTGGAATGTAATTATCCACTTAATAAGGGGGAATTTAATGCAAACTATTAATGAAGGTATAAACACCCTGCAAAACTGGATTAAAGACAGTGGTAATATTGTATTCTTTGGCGGCGCAGGTGTTTCAACTGAGAGCGGCATACCTGATTTCCGTAGCACTGACGGTCTGTACCACCAGAAATATGACTATCCGCCAGAAACTATACTAAGCCACTCTTTTTTTATAACTAAAACAGAGGAATTTTATAAATTTTACCGGGATAAAATGATATGTACAGATGCAGAACCCAATATTACACATATAAAACTTGCAGAACTTGAACAAAAAGGAAAACTTAAAGCTGTAATCACACAAAATATTGACGGGCTGCACCAGAAAGCAGGAAGCAGGACTGTATATGAACTCCATGGTTCAATCCATAAAAATTATTGTTTAAAATGCCACAAAGCTTATGATATTTCTGTTATAACATCTTGCACAGGCATACCACAATGTGAATGTGGGGGCACTATTAAACCTGATGTTGTATTATATGAAGAAGGACTTGACGATGCTATACTGGCAGCATCTATAGATGCTATAAGTGCAGCAGATATACTTGTTATTGGAGGAACTTCACTTGCTGTATATCCCGCTGCTGGCCTTATACAATATTATAAAGGAAATAAACTTGTCCTTATTAATAAATCAGCTACCCCTCTTGACAGCAAAGCAGACTTACTTTTACAATGCGGGCTTGGTGAAGTATTTTCACAGCTTTAATTGGTATTCTTTCTGGTATATAATATAGCCAGCCCAGTCTGGCAGAAATGAGGTTATTATGAAATATACATATAAAACAAATGGAACTTGTTCTTCATTAATTGAATTTGATATTGATGGTGATATTATTACTAATGTAAACTTTACAGGAGGATGCAATGGAAACCTCCAGGCTGTGCGTTCACTTGTTGACGGGCTTACAGTAGAACAGATTGAAAAAAAGGTAAGCGGCATAAAATGTGGAAGAAAACCTACTTCCTGTCCTGACCAGCTTGCCAGGGCTGTACGTGAAGCATACGAATCTTTAAAATAATAAAAAAAGGGCTTCCTCATTAAGTAGAAAGTATACAATATATATTGTTATAGTTTTTCTTAATGCGGAAGCTCCTTTTATCTTGTAGAAATTATTTTATAAATTTCTCAGGATTTAATAATAAACTTTGCTTTTTCTGACATTCCTTTTTTTACAAATATTTTATAATATTTATTCCTGGTACTTTTACTTGTTTTTATACGTGGCTTGTTATAAATACCTTTAAAAGCAGCCTTGCCTGTGCCCTTTGCTGTAATCTTTACTGATTTAATATTTATATAGCGTAAATTCTTACATTTATAAAATGCTTTAATGCCTATTTTCTTTATATTCTTTCCTATTGTTACTTTCTTTAAAGAAGTTTTACCTGCAAATGCCTTTTTCCCTATTGAAGTAACTTTATAAGATACACCATTTATTTTAACAGTTGCAGGAATTATAACAGACTTTGGATTTTTCTTTGTACTCTTAATATATTCTGCTGTTTTACTCTTTCCTGTACCTGTTATTTTATATACAGCATTTGTCTTTTTATCTGTATATTTATAGCCCTTTTTATACACAACTGCAGTGCTGTCCTCCCCGCCAGGCTGTGCTGTTGCTGCTGGCTCTGGTGTATCAGCTGGTGTATCTGTTGCTGCTGGTGTAACTGGCACATCAGGACTGGCTGTTGGTTCTGGTGTAACTGTAACATTGGCAGATGGCATACCTGGGGCACTGGTTGTTCCTGGGACTGGTGATGGTGATGGTGTAGTACCTGGTGTTGGTGACGGGCCATAAACAGGAGGTAAAAATCCTGGATAATATGAACCACCACCGCTGCCACTGCCTGGACCTGGAAGTGGTGTTACTTCTGGTACTGGTGTGATTCCTGGTGTTACTTCTGTACCCTGTTGTTTTAACAATGTTACAGGTATACCTTCTGCTATAGAAAAAGCAGAATTCCCACTTTCATCCTCCACAGACAGCCTGCAGGACAATAACACTTCACCCTCTCCTTCAAGGCTGTTCTCCAGATTTTCAAATGATAATTGTACAAAATTCATTCCTGGAGCCAGCTGTATCTTTTCAATATAAGATGATGCCAGTTTTCCAGCCTGGTCATAATATTGTAATGTAACATTAACATCTCTTGGAGCTGTTGCATTTGAAATTACTGTTGCATCTGCAGTACCAGAAATCTTGTTACTGTTGTCACATGTTATGTTTGTTTCTATTTCTTTTGCCTTAAGAGGGTTTTCTTCATCTGATGAAGAAAATGTTGTTTCCGCCTTGCCTCCATTGACTGCTGTCTCCATGTCATCAATGGAAATTGTTGTATCCGCAGGTGCTTCAATAGAAATATCATCACCACTTATTATAACTGTTGTATTACTATTTGTTTCTATTTTACGTTCCATTCCCTGCTGGTTAATAATAGTAAATGAAGATACTTCTTCTTCCTGGGATTCTGAAACCAGGCTTACCTTGAGCTGGTCTGTTCCTGTTTCTTTATCAACCGAAAGAACAGCATCTTTGTCTGAAGAAACTATTTCTGCAAAATATTCTCCTGAAGCCAGATAGAATGTTACACTTTCTTCTGTATTGTCTGATGTGCCTGTATTAGCAGTTTTATCTGTAGAGATATTATAGTTTCCTTCTGGAAGCACAAAGCTTTTGATACCTGGGAATGTCTCCTCCTCCCCTGCGTTATGCTTCTGCTCATATGCACCTTCTATATCTTCAATAGTATTGCCAGCTTCATTGGCAAGTTTTATATTTTCTTTATCTATAGAAAGATAGAGAGAAGCATCCTTGTTACTATGCAGTTCTACGCCTGACATAGCGCTGCTTATAGTATACAGCCCAGCATATGAAGCATATTTATATAGTCCATAAGATATACCATTAAAATTCTTATTGATAATCAAGGTCTTTAAAGAAGAAGGATATGAAGGGTCATATACCTTTAAAATAAAGTTTCCATCATTATCCTGATCCACAGAAACAGGTATAACTGCATGCCCGCCATAAGTTGAATAAATTGACATAAGTACAGGTTCTGCCTCTGGGTCTGTCTTAAAACCTCCTGAACGCTCAAATTCTTCTACTTTCTTAATTAATCCTTTGTAATCTTTCATATTTGCACTGAATGCACCAACATACCCTGCAATCAGTGGGTTATACTGGGATATCTGGTAAGCTTCTATAAGTTTTGTTAAATCTGAATCTTTTCTGCGTGGTGTAGCGATTTCATATAAAGTTTCTGCATTGGCATCATAATTGTTTATATCAAACCTTGGGTTACCACTATTTTCATAAAATTCCAATGTAGTAGCTGCCATTCCATAACAAGAACCGTCCCACTTTGGATTAATTACATAATAATATGTACCTGTAGTAATACTTTTCAGCACATCTACATAACGCTGCCTTGGAATACGGTAATTAATCCCATATCCAAATGATGGTGCACTGTTGCTAAATGAATAATAGTCTTTATTTTCTGTATAGAAATGGCTCTGCCCTTCAACAGGAATACCATTCCATACACCATCAAACCCTGTCCAGCCATTTTGTGAAATACGGTAATATAATATAAGACTGCTGCTGCAGTTTGTAAAGCTGTCTGCTGCCCAGTCTGCTGGTACTTCTCCATAGAAGTAAACTTTTTCTAATGCTGTACTTCCAGAAAATGCCTGTGCACCAATACTTATTGTATTTGCAGGGATATTAACTGTACGCAAGCTGGTACAGCCTTTTAATGCACCCGCTTCTATAGCTGATACTGTTTCTGGCACAAATATACTGCTTAAAGAAGTACATCCAGCAAAAACTTCCTCCTCCAGAGCCTGCAGGTGTGAACCCAGGAATACGTCCTCAATAGCAGTACAGCCCTGGAATGCATATGAACCAAGTGAAGCCACTTTATCAAAGAACAAATCACCCTTAATTGCAACATCCCCCTGGAACGCAGCATTTCCAATATTTTCTACAAACCGTATTTGTAAAAATACAAGCCTGGTGCATCCATTAAATGCATAGTCCCCTATACTGTTTAAATCTGCTCCTGATTCCATACGCAGTAAATTCTCTGCCTGGCAAAATGCATAACTGCCAATTTCTGTAATCCCCTCTGCTATTTCTATTGTCTGGATACCAGTTTTATAGCTGTCCCATGGGGCAGGGTTCTCTTCTGTAAAACCAGGAATAACTCCAGAACCTGTAAAAGAAATACATCCTGTAGCACCAATATATTGCCAGGAAACTCCATTAAATTCCCCTTCTTCCTGTGTACTATCTTCTGTTCTCCAGTCTGCTATTGTATATTTATCTTTATCCTTCCAGGTGTCCCATCCTGATGAAGATGGATGCCTGAAAATAATTAAATCCGCTGCATTATATACTATTGCACTTGCAGAATAAGTACTTGGTGCATCTCCTGCAAAAAATATGTTTTTTAAGTTTTTATTACTCTGAATTGAACCATTGTTCATTGTATCAAGTGATGCTGGAAGATACAGTGTTACCAGAGATGTGTTACTTGCTATACAAGAACCTTGCAGTTCCTTTAATGTATCAGGGAATGTATACTCTTTATCTGTTTTTCCCTCTGGATAAAAACATGCTATAGTGCAGTCTTTATTATAAACTACATTATCCACCGCAGACAAACCAGGATTCTCATCTGATATAGTAATACTTGCAATTGAACTACAACAACTAAAGATATATGCATGTAGATTTTTTAATCCGCTTCCTATTGATATTGTTTCCAAAGATTTACACATATAAAAAGCGTTACTTGCTATTGTCTGGACACTGTCAGGAATATTTATTTCTACAATTTTATCACAACTCCCAAATGCATATTGTTGTATAGTTTCAACATTGCCAGGAATACGTATTTCTTGTACATTATAACAATTATTAAAAGCATGGTCACCAATCTGTTTTATTGTTTCTGGCAAAGTAATATTTGTCAGATATGTACCACCATTAAAAGAATAAGCATCTATTATCTCTGTACCCTCTTCAATACTAATTTCTGTTTTAGATTTAATACGTGCATATGTAATAGTTTTATAGAAATTTCCTGCTTTCATCTCATAAAGGATACCATCTTTTACACTAAAACATGTATTGCCTGCTCCAACCTGGATGCTGCTTAACGAACTACATCCATCCAGTACTGCATGCCCTATAACTGTAGTACCTGCTGGTACAGTAAATTCTTTAAGTTTTGTAGATGCAAATGCACGTGAACCAATAGAAGATACACTGTCTGGAAGCGAAACTGATACCAGTTTTTCACACCTTTCAAATGCTGACTCCCCTATTTCCTCAAGCCCGTCTTCAAATTGTATATTTACAATATTATTAGCATAAAATGCTTTTTTGCCAATAGTCTTTATATTTGGTCCTAATGTTATGCTGCCTAAATTAATACACCAATAAAATGCATTTTCTCCAATATCTGTTAATCCTGCTCCTAATATTGCCTCTTCTAACAGTTCGCATTTGTTAAATGCATCCCGCCCTATAGTTTCCACTGAATCTGGCAGCGTTACAGACTTAAGGCTTACACATCCCGAAAATGCATAATTCCCAATTGATGTAATCCCATCTGCTATAGATACAGAAAGTATGTGTTCCCTGCTGTCATACCATGGGCTATGCCCTGATGATATTTCCATTGGTCCGCTGCCCGTAATTTCCAGGTTATAAAATGTGGTTTCCAAAGTTTCATCTGGATTTAACCCTGGATTAGAAACTTCTGTCAGTTCCCAGTTAATGCTATCCCCAATATTTCCGCTAAGGGGTGCGGCTGGCGTTTCTGCTGCAAAAGCAAACGTCCCACTAAATGATACAGGAAACATTCCTGCAATTAGTGCGAAAACCAGTAAAAAGCTGATTGTTTTACGTAGTTTTTTCATGTCCATCCCTTCCTTCCATAAATAAATTTTACTTTCCAGAAAGAGTGCAATCCTTATTCTGGTATAAAAAATGGCACACTTCCAGGACTACAACAGTTCCATATTAAACCCATACTATATAATACCTGGCAATATAAAAACAGCTTGTATGGGCTTTTATAATAAAAATAAGTGCTAAAAATATCTTTTAAAACTGTTATATACTAACATTTTATATAAGCTACCTTTAACACTTCTTTGTTGTATTATATCAGACTTGTAAACTTTTACAAGAATAATTATAGGAATTTATTAATTAGTTTTATAGTATTTATCCAGTCTGTTATCATCATCAAATAAGTAATTATATTGTACTATTTCATATTCTTTCATTAATTCTGCGTATCTAGTGTTTCTTTCATCCTTGTTATGAAGCTTTCCATCACTATCATAACTGCCAGCAGCACTTACTACGGGAAGCTTCTTATATAAATCAAGAAGATACCTGTTAAAATTGCTCATCTTAAGACCCGCCACATCAAGGAATATAGAAGAAAGGTAATTTATAGATGCCTGTTCTATAAACAATTCGGGAATATCATAATTAGCCCATATAAGAAATGGTACTTTATATTTTTTCATTGTATCTTCCTGTGTAAACTGTAAAGGGTTTTTACCCATTACATCCTGGTAGAATGAATCAGGAAGATGTGGCTGGTGGTCCCCAAATAGAAGTATTATAACAGGCTCATCTACATTTTTAAAATATGTTACCAGTTGTTTTAATGCATCATCTGACATTTTCATTAGTGACAAATACTGCTCGGGCTGGCTTCCAGCAGCAAATGATATCACTTTCACAGGCTCATTAAACTCATACCCTTTATCACTATACGGATTGTGGTTCTGCATTGTTACATTAAATATACAGAGAGATGAACCCTCTTTTTTATTTTCATACAACTCTTCTATTTTCTTATAGTCTGATAAATCACTTATGTACTCCCTGGCAAGTTCAGGATTATCAAAATCTTCTATAGAAATAAACCTGTCAAAATACAGCAATGGATATACCCTGTTCCGGTTATAACCAGAAGGCTTGTATGGGTGTATTGCAACAGCTTCGCTGTATCCTTCCTGTGATTTTATATTGCTTATAATTGAAGGAAGATAACCGTCCATATACTGCAGGTATGGATTGCCTGGAATAAATACCTTACTGCATCCTGTAAGAAATTCAAACTCTGAATTAGAGGTATATCCTCCATATACAGAAGACTGTACATATCCCTTTATTGTATTTTCCTCAAGGCTGTCATAGAAAGACAATACATTTTTATCAGTTTCCATATCACCCAGGACGCGCAAATCAGAAAATGACTCATTCATAATCATTATAATATTAGGGTTCTGTATGTTACTTCTATTACATTTATCATCATTATTATAAGCAGATAATATCCTGCCAGCCTCCTCTGCTGAATATCCTGCTGGTTCATCCACTTCTGCTTTGCCTGCATTGGCTACAAAATATAAAAGGTATCCATAATCATTTATGCCTATATTATGGTCCCATGTAACAGAACTTACACCCCTGAAAAAATATGTATCAAAATTAATCCACACAATAAATAATACTGAAACAATAATTCCCACAAGGGATGCCAGGCATGGTTTCTTATTCCAGTAATGCCTTTCTGCACTTATATCTGGCATAAGGAAACTTGCGGTAATACCTGCAGCAGCAGCAACACAGCCCGCTGCAAACATATAATCTATATTATATTGGTATTTTCCTGCCACACCAGCAGCAGTCTGGATTGCGTAAAAATCCATAAATACAATGCCATACCCCCTGAATGATATAACAAAAAAATTAGCTATTCCTACAAGCAGCAACAAAGTACACGAAATTATAAATGCTGTCTTCATTCTATGGAAAATACATAAAAGAATAAGATTTGCAGCCATTATAAGTATTACATTCTTAATAATTATACCCAAAGGAAAACTTAATGCCTGCTTTTTAAAAAATAGTTCCAGATATACAAACTCCCAGAAACTTACAACAACAAACAATATAACATTAATAATAATATTTTTAATAATACTCTTTCTATCCTGCATTTAATCCACCTCACATCCAAAAGCACAATAGCCATATGCCAGAAACAAGACACCAGTTATGTAACCAGCTGCCTGTAAATGTAAAACTGTCCCAATCTGGTATACAATAGAAAACAGGTTCTTTAAATACTGTTTTAAAGAACCTGCCTTGTATTAATAATATTAATTATCTACTGCACTTTTAATTTGAAAATGGGTTTGAGAAAGGATTAGAGAAAAATCCTCCAAAATCATCATCTCCCTGGCTGTCATCTCCCTGGTTCCCATTGTTCCCATAATTCCCATTATCCTGGTTACTATTGCCTGCAGTCCCGTTATCAGACAATCCATCAAGTGATTCTGCACCCTGTAACTTTACTGTTAATTTCTGTTCCTCATAATTACCATTGTTGCTGCGCTGGAATGTAATCTCAATTTCAGTCCCTTTACGGTAGCCGCCTACTTTTTCTACAAGGCTTTCCTTAGTAGTTACTTCCATATTATTAATACAGGTAATAATATCACCAACTTTTAAACCTGCCTTATCTGCTGCGCCTCCTTTGGAAATTTCAGCTATATATACACCATTTGGAATATTATAAGCACTTACTTCTTCTGTTACTGTCTTTACACTTACGCCAAGATATCCTTTCTCACTATCAGATAATTCTTCTTTATTCATAAGTTCATCAATAATTGGTGTTGCTACTGAAATTGGTATTGCATATCCAACCCCTTCAACTGACGAATCTGCTATTTTAGCAGAATTTATACCTATTACCTGCCCTTGCAGGTTAAGAAGTGCGCCGCCGCTGTTGCCAGGGTTTATTGCCGCATCTGTCTGGATTGCTTTAATCTTATTAACCACACCACTGTTCCTGTCAGGCTCTTCTGTAATTTCCCTGTCTTTGGCACTTATATAACCAACTGTAACAGATTGTCCATATCCCAGTGAATTACCTATTGCAATAGCCATCTCACCAACTCTTAAACTTTCAGAACTTCCAAGGTCTGCTATTTTAATCTGGTCCATTGTAGCAGATTTAATATCTTTTAATTTAACTGCTATAACTGCAAGGTCATTGCTTGCAGCTGTACCTTTAACTGTTGCTTCATAGACCTCATCATCTATAAACTGTACAGAAATTGTCTTGGCACCATCTATTACATGGTTATTGGTTGCTATAAGCAGTTCTTTTTCATTCTGCCCTACTATAAACCCTGAACCACATCCTACCTCATCCTGCTGGTAACGCTGTCCAAATAAATCATAGTAATTAGTCCCCTCAGAAGTACTTGTTATCGCTACAATAGCTGGCATTGTCTGTTCAACAATTCCTGATACATCAGTAACTGTGCCTGCAACTGCTGGTACAGATGTACTTTTGCTTGTAGTAGTCTTGTCAGAACTATTGTCTGTGGTAGTTCCAAGCTTTTTTGTATTGCTTGCTGTTATACCAAGCACATTACCTGATAAATAATGTACTGCCTCAAAACATACACCTGCAACAATTCCAAATAATACTGCACATGCTACTGTTATAAGTATTTTCCTGCCTGTACCACCATTACTTTTCTTATTATTGCTGGTATTACTGTACTGGCTGTTATTATAATTATCATTGTTATAACTGTTGTTATTATAACCATTGCTGTTATAAGCACTGTTGTTATAATTATCCTGGCTGCTACTGCTATAGCTGCTTCCATATGCTGGCTGTGGGACACTGTCTGTTTCCCGTTGTGATGTTTCCTCCTGTTGTGTATCCCCGCTATTGCTGTCTGCACTGTTACGCCCTGCATAATAGTCACCTGAATGAGTCACACTATTATCACCATCTTTATACGAATAGCTGTAAACAGATGTATCTGGAGGATTTCCGCCCTCAACGGAATTGCCATACTCACCAGTATAAGAATTCTGGCTTTTGTTATTATTATCTTCCATAGTTATTCCCTCTTATCTTTCTATATACATATACTTATACTGCAATTATTATATCAATTATTAATGAGTTTAACAACTTTTTGTGTAGAAGTTGTGAAAAAGAAATTAATTTATGATTATTTTATTGCGAAAAAGGAACTTAACAGCTATAATAAATAAACGATTGCAAATGAAAATAGTAAACTGCTATAAGGAGAAGGTGAAGACTTGATTCGTGAAAACCAGAAATTGCTTAATATAATGCATATTATAATTGATGCTGTAATTATAGCATTTTCATTTATACTAGCTTACATGTTAAGATTTGATGATACATGGAGCCCCCTTATTAAATACAATATTATAAAACCTCCATTTGGTTATTATAAATCACTTGAAGAATACCGCAACATGCTTATAATGCTTATTCCATGTTATATTATTATCTATTATTTATGTGGCATGTACGACCCAAAACGTACATCTGGAAGGCGTTCAGAGCTTTTCAGCCTTATAAAGGCTAGTATTGGTGGTATGCTTTATACAGTTGCTATACTATACTTCCTTTTAAGGGAAAATAACTATGCACGTCTTTTCCTTGGAATATTTGTTATATTAAATATAACAATCGACTATATGTTCAGGCTGGTTGTAATAAAAATACTGCGCAATATGAGAAGGGCAGGCAAAAACCTTAAACATATACTGATTGTAGGCTACAGCCGTACTGCCAGGGGATATATTGACAGGTTAAGGGTGCATCCTGAATGGGGGTATTCAATACATGGAATGCTTGATGACAACCAGCCAGAAGGGACAACATACCGCCATGTACAGGTTATTGGCACAATGGACAAGCTTCCTGGGCTGCTGGCATCCAATGAATATGATGAAATAGCAATAACACTTGGTATTGATGACTATGGCAAACTTGAGAAAATTGTTGGTATTTGTGAAAAATCTGGTGTACACACAAAGTTTATACCAGACTACAACAATATTATACCTACAAAGCCATATACAGAAGACCTTGATGGTATTCCTGTTATACATGTAAGACATGTACCATTAAGTTCTTCATTTAACAAGGTACTAAAAAGATGTGTTGATATATTTGGCTCACTTGTTGCAATTATAATATTCTGTATACCAATGCTCGCTACTGCACTTATTATTAAACTGACATCCCCAGGCCCTCTTATTTTTAAACAGAAAAGAATAGGGCTTCATAACAGGGAATTTTCAATTTATAAATTCCGCTCTATGAAGGTGCAGGAAGAACATAAAGAGAAAAAGGCATGGACTACAGAAAATGACCCACGTGTTACTAAGTTTGGCAGGTTTATGCGCAAAACAAATATTGATGAACTGCCACAGCTTTTTAATGTGTTAAAAGGTGATATGAGCCTGGTAGGGCCAAGGCCTGAGCGTCCGTATTTTGTAGATAAATTCAAAGAAGAGATACCAAGGTACATGGTTAAACACCAGGTACGCCCTGGAATGACTGGATGGGCACAGGTAAATGGCTACAGGGGCGACACATCAATAACAAAACGTATTGAATGTGATTTGTATTATGTTGAGAACTGGTCAATGTTCTTGGATTTTAAAATACTTTTTCTCACATTCTTTGGCAACAAGGTAAATAAAAATGCATATTAACCAGGAGGCTTATATTGAAAATACGTGGCAGGCTTATTGCCGCTTTCCTTATAATAACACTTTTTCCACTTTGCGCAGGTGCTGTAAGTTTTCATAAAACAATACAGGAACAGACAGATTCATTAATAAACCATTACAGCGCAGACCCTGGAATACATGAAGATTATGGACTTGTACTAAACCCTCTGAGGGTTTTATACAGTATAACACTTGAAGATTTTAACGCTGTTGCAGGTATTGCAGACCACCATCCAGATGAACTTATGGATAAAGATATCCTTGATATGCTTACAAGCAACCTTGCAACCAGGGATACTTTTATTGTTGTAAGACATGGCCGGGATGAATTTTATATTGGGGATAATAAATGTTATGAAAAAGTCCCTTCACTTCCCTATTTTACGGAGTATACAGAAGGAAATAATAATAATATATGTATTAACACACAAAATTCCCTTCTTATACGTGAAAAAGATTTTTATTTTACGGATAATACTGAAGGACAGGTTTTTCTTATAACTGATTTATCAAAACTTATGCCGTACTGGAAAGACTCTGTTTTAAAAATTTTGTTTTATTTCTTTTCAATTATTGTTTTAACAGGAATGGTGCTTATACTTTGGCTATACCATAGTATAGCCAGGCCATTAAATATACTTCATATTGCCACGATGCAGATAGGTACTGGAAACCTTGACAGCCCTGTGCGGGTAACATCTTCTGATGAAATCGGTGAACTTTGCCGTGATTTTGAAGAAATGCGCATACGCTTAAAATCAATACTTGAAGAAAGAATAAAATATGAACAGGATACACGTGAAATGATGGGCAGCATATCACATGACTTAAAAACTCCTATTACAGCAATTAAAGGTTATGCTGAGGGCCTTCTTGACGGTGTGGCAGCAACTCCTGATAAACAGGATAAATACTTAAGGACAATTATTGCTAAAGCTGTAGATATGGCTTACCTGGTAGATGAGTTATCACTTTTTGCCAAAATAGAACAAAATGCACTTCCATATAATTTTACTATTTTAAATGTTGGCGTATATTTTGATGACTGTATTGACGATATTTCGCTTGACCTGGAATCACATAATATTAAAATTATATATGAAAACTATACTTCACCAGATACTTTTATAACAGCTGACCCTGAACAGCTTAAGCGTGTTATTAACAATATTACTGGTAATTCTGTTAAATATATGGATAAAAGTGAAGGTACTGTAAAGATAACAATCAAAGATGTTATCCCGCCTCCTGTTTCCCCTCCACTGTACCGCCAGATTAATGCAGATGGCACAGATGTAATACCACCAAAAGCACAGGAGGAATTTATACAGATAGAAATATCTGATAATGGTCCTGGCATTGATAAAAGAGACCTTCCTTTTATATTTGACCATTTTTACCGGGCTGATGCTTCACGCAATTCTTCTAAAGGGGGCAGCGGGCTTGGGCTTGCGATTGTACAAAAGATTATATCCGACCACAATGGCAGGATATGGGCTTCAAGCACTTGTGGCAAGGGTACTTCTATATATTTTACACTTAAGAAAAAAAGAAGTAATAAGATATAAAACTAACTATTGTTTATGGAGGAATATTTATGAATAAAATACTTATTATTGAAGATGAATCTTCTATTGCAGAACTTGAAAAAGATTACCTGGAATTAAGTGATTTTGAAGTAGTTATAGAATCTGATGGAAGTTCTGGTGCAGCACATGCGATTGATGAGGATTTTGACCTTATTATCCTTGACCTTATGCTTCCTGGTATGGACGGCTTTGAAATATGCAGCCTTATAAGGGAGAAAAAGAATACCCCTATTATTATCGTTTCTGCCAAAAAGGATGATATTGACAAGATAAGGGGTCTGGGAATTGGTGCTGATGATTATATGACTAAACCTTTCAGCCCTAGTGAACTTGTTGCAAGGGTAAAGGCGCATCTTGCACGTTATAAACGCCTTACAGCTGCTGGCACTAAGGAAAATGAAATTATTGAAATACGCGGGCTTAAGATTGACAGGACTGCACGCCGTGTTTATATTAATGGTGAAGAAAAAAGCTTTACCACTAAAGAGTTTGATTTGCTGGCATTCCTTGCACAAAATCCTAACCACGTTTATTCTAAAGAAGAACTCTTTAAAGAAATATGGGAACTGGAATCCGTTGGGGATATTGCAACTGTTACTGTACATATTAAAAAAATACGTGAAAAAATTGAGGAGTCAACAGCTAAACCACAGTATATTGAAACAATATGGGGGGTTGGATACCGGTTTAAAATGTAAAAATACAGGTTCTTGGGAAGCAGCGGTTAATTATTTTACACTATGCGGCACGCTTCCGCTTAATGAAAAACGCAGCAGTGCATAACCCCTTAAAATACAAGGGCTAAGCACTGGCGTTTTTCAATAGCCGCCTTGTGTAAAATAATTAACCCGCTGCTTTTCAATATACTCTTTAATTTCCATATATAACCCATTATTCCATATAATATATTTTTACGGCTCTGGTAAAAATTGTTTACTGTTATTTTATATAAAAATAAACCAGGCATAAGACAAGACCCTGGTTTCTATCTGGGCAGAATACCCTGGCATATTTAAAATCTGTTTTTAAATTGCCAGGGTTAATAAATTTACGGATTTTTTAATGTCCAAATTTTTAGATATACTTTAAGACTGGCGTCCATATGTATAAATTTTACAATACTTTTTCATTTCTTTTGCTACATAATCAACCTGTTCATTTGAAGTGCTTCCACAAATAGTAAAACCTTCTGCTTTGCTTCCTTTGAATACTTCAAATCCTTTTGTAGTTTCTGGTGAAATACCTGGTTCTTTCAGGTTTTTACAACCTTTATATAATGATAAATCCTTTACAGGATAAATAAATTCTTTAAGATTTTTAAATTTGTCCAGTCCAATAAGGCCTTCTTCATTTGCTGCTGGTTTTAAAAGACGGAATTTAACCAGGTTTGGAAGCATTTTAAGGAAATCCAGGTTATCCAGGCTATGCCGGTTTAAATCAAGTATTCTTAATTCTGGCAGCTCTCCAATAAATGTACAACTATGTAAATCCATATTATCAATTTCAAGAGTACGCAGATTTCTAAACACAGTTATATCTTCTGGTTTGATATCTGTTACATTTCCAAGATTAAGTCTTTTTAACGTTTTTATTCCCTTTAATTCTAATAAACCTTCTGCACTCATACGGTTCAAGTTTATTCTTGAAAGTGCTGGTGCTTTAGAAAGTGCTGCCAGGTCTTCGCCATCAAAAGTACAATTTGCAAAACTAAGCCTTTTGAGATATGGTATCTTAGCCAGAACACTTATATTTGATAACTTGCAGTTACAAAAACTGGCTTCATTTAAATTTTTCATATAAGCAAATGGTCCACAATCTACATTATGGTCAAAAATAACTATATGTTTTTCTTGTTCAAAATATTTTAATGGTACATATAATTCCCCGTTCTTGTTTTTCTTAATCTCTTCACTATAATGTTCTTTCCAAAATCCCTCTGCCAGATATTTTTCTATATTTTCCATATTAATCCTCCATGCCAGGTTTTACACAGCTCAAATAGTATGACGGATAAATCCGTTTTTGAAAAATAATAGTTTTACATTTTTCCTGTACAAAATTTAATACATATTGGACAGCATTCTTTACTAAATTAAATATATTTTCTATACTATGCCTTCTTGTATATATTTGGTATATTGTATCATGTTATTTTTAAAGAAACAATACAATCATCTCCAAATTCAGGACAAACACATAAATGGACAATTTGTAAACGAACCACTCCTATAAAAGCTTTTTTAGTATACTATTTTGATTTTATCAAATTTTTTACTTTATAATTGCTTCTGAAAACATTTAATTTATTGTTTATTAACAAAATATTTACATTTTATTTACTCATGCGTTTGTCCTGCCCCAAATTGCTTATGAAAACATTTCATATATTATTTATTTGCAAAATGTTCACATTTTATTTACTCATGCGTTTGTTCTGTTATTTGAGTTTCCCCATTTTTTAATTACACAAAGATTATATTACTCTGGCAAATTCCAAATGTTTTACCAAAAAGCAGCTGTTATGGGGGCGCTGGTGCTTAAGCCCCGTATTAAATGTTTCGTAGAAACATTGGGGCTTTATGCACCACTGCGCATCCCATTCAAGCGAAATGCGGCAAAGCCATGTTTGCAACATGGCTTTTGGTTGGTAAAATTTTGGAATTGCCAGAGCCACATAACTTGTGTATTAAAAAAATGTGGAAACTCAAAAAAACTAAGATACAATGTCCGCCATGGCATTTACATTGTATCTTAGTATAAACCAAATGTTATATATTAATATCAGCCTTGGAAACTTTTTGAAGCAATCCTGTCGGTTAACTGGCTCATCTGTTCCTGGTAACCAGCTAGTTTTCTTTCTGTTTCTAGTTTCCTTTCATAATCTTTTGCAGTCATTTTTATATCATTGCTATTAATGCTTCCATGCAGGCTGTATGCCTGTTTTTTATCAGTAATATTTTTATTTTCCATTATTATCCCTCATTTCTATTGTATTTTTATTTAATAAAAACCAGTGTAATAATAAAAGTATACAAAACTGATGTATAAATATTATGTCCTTTTTATATATTTTCATACTGTTAGTTTATATAACATATATTGTAATTTTCTATTGTGAATATTGCCATTTCTTTTGCAGACAATATTGTTAAAGCTGTTAAATATTTCAGTTTTTATCTGCAATTTTCTACAAATTTTTATTGTTTTGGAAATTATTTATAATACAAAGTAATTTTACAATGGAGGATGATTTATGCATACCCGTTCCCTTTTTAAAAATATCTTTATACTTACAATAATAACAGCTGTTGTATGTCTTTCCCTTAAATACATCCTGCCAATGGTTTTTCCGTTTATAGCAGCATATTTATTTATGAGGATGCTGTTTCCTGCAATTAATTTCTTAATTAAAAAATGCGGGCTTCCTGTCTGGTTTTCATATGGAAGTGTACTTTCAGGCTTCTTTGTATCAGCATCTGGTGCTTTTATATTGGTTATATGGCTTATATGCAGGCAGCTACAGCTATTAATTAACAATTTTCCTGTATACTACCAGCTCTACAGCAGTTTATTTTATAACTGCCTGGAAAAGTGCTGTAACTGTATTGACTATTATCTCAGCGTACAAGACGGCACTGCACTAAATTTTGCCACTGAAAAAATATCTGTCCTACAGACAGGGTATGTTGATAAAATAGTTAATAATGCAGGACAGATTTTTTCTGGATGTGTAAGTGTATTTGCACGTGTTATTATGCTTATATTTATAATAGTAATCAGTATGATAATATTATGCAGGGATATGGATAAAATCCATAATGCATATGCAAAAAGCAGCTTTTATAAATACTTACATAAGATAATGCACACACTTAAGGAAACAGGGCTTGGATATCTTAAATCACAAGGAATAATAATATGTGCAAACTGGTTTGTATGCAGCATTGCTTTTATGATTATTAAAAATCCATATTTTATACTTATAGGGCTGCTAATATCACTTTTTGATGCACTTCCTGTACTTGGAAGCGGCATGATTTTATGCCCTGTTGGCATATATTATATTTTCCACAATAACTTTGCTTATGCTGCAGTCCTTTTTGCTGCATATGTTATAACTATATTTGTACGTGAAATCCTTGAAGCAAAACTGCTTGGCGGCAATATGGATATACTTCCGTTTTTTATGCTTGTTTCGATATACATCGGACTTAAAATATTTGGAATTGCAGGAATTGTTCTTGGTCCATTTGCAGTAGTTATAACCAGGACAATTTATGAAACATTTTCTGATACATTTTAATCCCATTATATAAAATCCTCTAAAACGCTTGAAAACAAAGGATTTACAATAATATACCAGGGCGTGTTTGAAAATTGCTTTATTTGTGCACTTTCTAATTTTCAAACACACCCTAAACCAATGGCTGTGATTATATTCTGCTTACTATATATTTATGAATGGTCTTTTTTATGGTTCTTTTTGTTTTTTTATCTCTGACATATACATATAACTTGTATTTTCCAGATTCTTCCGGCCACCAGTTTATGTTTTTTTTAGAGCTGTAATTACTAATTTTCTTCATTTTTTTAGTACCAGATATTTTGTATCCAAACTTATATTGATACTTTTCTGTCCCTCCAGAAGCATTTACCATAAGTTTAACTTTTTGACCCGCTTTAGCCTTTTTGCTTGAAGGTGATGCCTTAAAACTGCTAATCTTAAGTTTATTATTTACTGTATATTTAGATATTGTCTTCTTCGCAACTTTTCCACTGTCATCTTTTGCATATACCGTAATACTGTACTTTCCGGCTTTTTGGGGTTTCCATTTTGCAGAGCTGGAGGTTGAATAATTCCTAATTACAGTGGAAGAATTTCTCTTTACTAAGAAACGGTATTTAATAACTCCTGTCCCGCCTGCTGACTGGACCGAAATTGAAATATTATCACCAACTTGTGCCATACCACTGGCTTTGCCTATAACAAAATTTGTGATTTTTAATTTCTTTATTGTTTCTTCTGTTGAAGGCTCTTTATCTGGCTTTACTGGCTCCTCACCTGGTTTTGCAGGTTCCACATCTGGCTTTGTAGGTTCCATTGTTGGCTCTGCTGGTTTCACACCTGGTTTTGTGGGTTCCACGGCTGGCTCTGCTGGTTTCACATCCGGTTTTGCAGGTTCCAAGGTTGGCTCTGCCGGAACCCAGCCTGGTTCTGATGGATTCCAGCCTGGTCCTATTGGATTCACATCTGGCTCTGACGGATTACCTCCTGGCTCATCTGGTTCTTCTGGATTACCTCCTGGTTCTTCTGGCTGTCCAGTGCTTTCTTCTAAAACTGCTGTGATAGATTTTTTCAAAGCTCTGGCTGACTTATTGATGTCCACCTGTGATGCATCAGAAGCCTGGTAAACCGTTTTTGCCTCATCATATGATTTTTTAAGCGCTGCCAGATTTTTACTGTCTGGATTCTCTTTTATCACATTCTCCGCCTTAGCAATCTGTATACTTAATACTGTTTTATCTGGTTCTGGAACACCACTTTCCATTTCATGTTCCTGTTTTGTATAGGTACATTCTTTTTCTGAAAATGACGTAACTGTAACATCCACACTGCCTGTGATTCCTGTTATTTCTGCTGTTTGTATATCAGTACCTGTAGTACCATCATTTACAATCAGTGAATATCCGGTGGTTTCTTCCATAAGCTCAAATATTAACCATCCTTCACTATCTTTTTCACTAAGCTTAACTCCTGGCCAGTCCCCAGTTAATTTTACTGTACTATCTCCCTCTCCTGTCCATACATAAACGGCAGGATTGCTCCAACCATCTGCCTTTATGCGGATTACAGGTTTTGCCTTTAAACATACACATGCCTTGACAGCATATTCCAAATCCTCTTCTTTACTCTGGTATTTTTCTGCACTGTGCACGGATTTAATAAATTCTTCTATATCAGAGATAACTGCCTCTAAATCAGCCACCGCTTCTGCCTCATAGTCTGCTGGATATTTCCTGGCAGCCGCAAGCCTTATTTTTGCTTTTTCAAATGCATCTGCAAATCCCTCTTTTGCTGCAGCTTCTTTGTTAATATTCTGATATGCTTCATTTAAACTATGTAACGCTTCCTGTATTTTTGCATTATCTGTCTCATTTTTCCCTACCAGTTCTTCCGCATTTGCTAAAGCATTCTCAAATGCCTGCCAGACTTGTTCAGTAAAATCTTCTTTCTGGTAATTCTTTTTTTCTGCCTGCTGTATTAACTCCCTTAATTGCAGAGTTTTTTCTATTATGGTAATAGTTACAATTTTTGTTACAACTGTTTTACTATCTTTTGCAACTAATGTCACAGTATACTCACCTGCAGCTGGAGCCTCCCATGTAAATATCCCTGTATCTGCGTCAAAAGATGCTCCGTTTGGAATTCCGTCTGCTTCCAGTGTCACAGTATCTCCATCCGGATCTGAAGTTTCAACTTTAAACGAAAAAGGTTCATTAGAAAAAACACGGAAAGATGTGTCACATGAAATAACTGGCGGCTCGTTCATCGTAACATTATTTTTGTCAAACGTATCTTTTGGTACTGCCACCATAACGGATTTTCCTGGTACAGTTATGCTAGAACCTGATTCACTGATTTTTTCCAGACCTGCTTTCATTCCATCAGCTATAATAACCCACTCGTTGGAAGCGGTAAGCTCAACAGTCTGGCCAGATACTGCGTTGTTAATAAGCACTGCTATACGCTCCCACTCACTGGGTACATTATTCGTCTCATAAAATGCAGTTATCCCAGTTTCTTCTTTGCTGATCCATTCTATATTATTATTATCTGGATTCCAATTATCGTTGCTTCTTACCAGAATAGAACGGAAGCCGGAGAATGCTTTACGGATACAAACCATTCCTTGATAGTATGATTGGATATCAGAATATGTATTTACTCTGTTCCAGTCAATTTTATTCACGGAATCTGGAGAAGAACAACTGTTATCATCTCCATTTTTCGTTCTGGCAAATTCTTCTCCTGCCTGCATAAGCACTCCGCCCTTGGATACAAGGACTACACTTCCTGCCATTTTATTCATTCTTTTCATCTTATCATCAACAGATAAAAAGTCCTTCCCAAACCCTTCTGTCAATTTATCCCAAAGCGTAAGGTTATCATGGGAAGATACATAGCTTAAGCAGCAGTTTGATGATTTGGACCAGAACGGCCGCCACATTCCAAATTCCCCGGAAGTATAGCCTACAGACCCCATGATTCCGCCAAATACATTATTGGGCCATTTTTCATCTGGATCCAGATAATCACCACTGGAATAATTGGTCTGAAGTAAACCTATCGTTCCGTCAAACTTCTGCCCACCTTTTAATGCCTCTCTAATCTGGTCATTATAGTATCCAATTCCATTATCTAATTTGGATTCATTTGCCTTATATGCACTATTTGAATCATATGTACCATCACCGCTCCAGCCTTCTCCATATAGTAAAATAGTATTATTACCAAACTTGCTGTTAAGAGCTTTTCTAATCTTATTCATAGTAGACAGGTCATGTATTCCCATTAGGTCAAACCTAAAACCATCCAGATTATATTCTTCCGCCCAATATGAAACGGAATCAATCATAAACTTACAGAACATAGCACTTTCACTTCTGGTAGAATTGCCATAGCCGGACTGGTCATTATATGACAAGTCATTGTTAAGCTTATAATAATAATCTGGCATAATCTTATTAAAATTAGAATCTCCGGCATCTGATGTATGGCTGTAAGAAACATCCATAATTACCTTTATTCCTGCATTATGCAATGCCTGTATCATTTCTTTCATTTCTTTTATACGGACATTTCCATCATATGGATTACTGGAATAGGATCCCTCTGGAACATTGTAATTCTTTGGGTCATAACCCCAGCTATAATTACTTAAGGAATCTGCGCTGGCATCTGTTTCATCCAAGGATGCATAATCATACATTGGGAGAAGCTGTACATGTGTTACCCCTAATTGTTTTAAGTAATCCACACAGGAGGCCACTTTTCCTTCTCCATTGATTGTGGTTTTTTCTGTGAAAGCTTTATACTTTCCACGGTTTTGTGGTGACACACCTGAACTTACATCAATAGAAAAATCTCTTATATGGACTTCCCATATAATGGCATCACTAAGCAGTGTTTCTTCTCTCTGGTAATTTTTATCCCAATAATCCGGATCTGTACTGTCCAAATCCACTACCATAGCCCTGTCCCCATTAACCCCTGCTGCTTTCGCATAGATATCAACGGCCTCTTTGGTAGTCCCATCTACAGTCACCTTATATGTATAATATGTATTTACGATATCTCCTGTAACTTCTGTACTCCACACACCTTTATCACCTTTTGTCATAGGTGTCTCACTTATAACGTTACCACCATCGCCTTTCTCATATCTGCAGAGTACAACCGAAGATGCTTCTGGTGACCATACTTTAAATGTAGTTTTCCCAGGTGTATAAGTACATCCCAAATCGTCCCCACTGTAAGCATTCTGTGAATCATAATTGCTGTCAAATAAACGTTTGCCATATACCGTCTTCCCCCCCCAATCTCTTCCGCATATACTTTAGCAGACGGAACATTGCCTATAAAAGAAACAGCCAATGCACCAGCAAGAAAATAACATAATAATTTTCTTTTAATAACATTTTTTATCATTTTTCCTGTCCTTTCATTTTATCTTTTCAAATGTCAATAACCAGATACCTCTTATTATTAATTAAAATATACAAGTTCTTCTTCTGGTTTTTCTGCTGGTATTACTTCCTCTGCATAAAATACAGGACCTTCTTCTCCATATTCATCCATATATTTATATTCCATGCGGGCTGTTACTGTAACATATTGCTGGTTCTTAAACTCTTTCCAGCTGTCTGCTTTGCATAGGAAGCCCATATATTGTACATCATCTGCACAGCATGTCATTGCAAACCTGCCAAATATGGCAAACCCCTTTGGAAGCCCTGGCGGCTTTTGTATCATTCCAGTTACTTTTAATGTCTTGCCATTGTAATTCTCCTGGTGTTCTGTCATATCAATATACCATAATCCAAAATCACCATCTGTTACCTCTATAATATCAGCATTTATATCAAATGGAAGTTCTTCTTTCATTTCATAGAATGCATCATCCTCTGACTCATATACTATCTGTACACCTGGATTAACAGCTTTTATGCTTCCCCTGATTGCAGACTTGCTGGTATTAAGGCTGCACCGGTTTACTATAACCATCTGTGCCATTTTAAAATGCTCTACCATCAATGATGGCATATTTTTCATATAAAGCCCAAATGTTTCATCATTAGCAACATCTATTGTCTGGAATATTACTTCTGAATCAAAGCATATTTCTTCAAATTCATCATAAATTTCTGGTATATGTGCTACAGGCCACATCCCATTATACTCTATAATTATCCTGTCTGGCCTGTGTTTCTTTAAAAACTTCTCTATAACCTTGCCATTAAATGACTCTTCATCTTCGATATATTCACATACTGCAAGCCCTTTTTCGAGAATTTCCTGTGTATATTCTTCTTCCCCTTCCTCACATGCAAGTATAAGTGTTTTGGAACTGGCATCAAACATATCATCTGTTATAAGGTCACGTATAAGGCTTGTTTTCCCTGCCTCAAGAAAGCCCATAATAACATATACCATCATTTCCTTTTTCTTCCTGTCAAACATCTTAATTTCTCCTTACTATGGCTATGCCACATGGAACAATTCTTTTATGGCTTCTTCATTAAGCTTTGAACCTATTACACATACCCTTCCTGTAAAGTCCGCAGCTCCTCTTCTAAGTTCTGTTTCTTCTGGCACAAGGTCAAAGTGGAACCATTCACCCTCAGCTGGTGCTACTATTCCTTTTGCACGCAATACTTCACCATATTTACTGTCGGTAGAGAGTTTATTTACAATGTCCTTAAGCTCTTCCTCTGTAAACTTATAAGCTGTCTCAACACCCCAGCTTGTAAATATCTCATCAGCATGGTGGTGGTGATGGTGTCCATCTTCATGGTGGTGATGGCATTCTTCCCCATCTTCATGGTGATGATGGCACTCCTCTCCATCTTCGTGATGGTGATGGCAGCACTCTTCCCCATCTTCATGGTGATGGTGGCATTCTTCCCCATCTTCATGGTGATGGTGGTGACATTCCTCTCCATGGTGGTGATGTTCTTCGAGAAGCTCTTTTTCAAGTGAATTAACTTTCTCCATTGCTTCTAAAATCTTCTTGCCATCTATATCATCCCAAGGAGTAGTTATAACTGATGCTTCACTATTCTTTTCATGTATCATCTTAAGGCATGTGTCAAGTTTCTCATCTGATATCTTCTGTGTCCTGCTAAGTATAATTGTACCTGCATATTCAATCTGGTTATTATAAAATTCACCATAATTTTTCATATACATTTTACATTTAGATGCATCAACCACAACAGCTGTACTATTTATTTCAACAGAACTGCCTGTATTTTTAACTGCTTTAATTACATCTGAAAGTTTTCCTACACCAGAAGGCTCTATAATAACCCTGTCAGGTGAATATTTCACAAGGACTTCTTTTAATGCCTCGCTAAAATCACCTACAAGTGAACAGCAGATACAGCCTGAGTTCATCTCTGTAATTTGTATTCCAGACTCCTTAAGAAATCCCCCGTCAATGCCTATTTCTCCAAATTCATTTTCAATAATAACAAGCTTCTCCCCCTGGAAAGCCTCTGAAATAAGCTTTTTAATTAATGTTGTCTTTCCTGCTCCAAGAAAACCTGATATAATATCAATCTTTGCCATTTAATATCCTTCCTCTCTAAAAATCTGGTAATTTTATACTTGGTACTATTATACCAGACCTGTCAAATTTATATTATTTTACAGTATTGCCAAATGTCTGTCTGGTTGCTTCATACATAGCTATACTTGCTGCTATTGGCAGGTTAAGGCTGTCAATACCTGCTGAATGTGGTATAACTACAGATGTGCCCACACTTGCAAATTCTGCCGGAAGCCCTGTTGCCTCATTGCCAAATATAAGTGAAAACTTCTTACCTGGTTTTATATTATGCAGGCTTATCTTTGCATCAAGCATAAATGGATAAAGTTCCCTGTCACTGCTGCCATATTTTCCAGTATACCCGTTAAAACTGTCAAAATACTCAAAATCTGTTGAAAATATTGCCCCCATTGACGCCCTTACTACTTTAGGGTCAAACGCATCAACTGCATCACGTATTACTGCTATCTGGTTTATTCCAAATCCAAGTGAACTGCGCATAATTGTACCCATATTACCCGCATTTGAAGGATTCACAAGAACTATATGTGGTGCATCCTGTTTAAGCTTCCCCTGGAATTTAACAAATTCCCCTATTACATAACAATTCTCCTTTTGTGACAACACATTAAATATCTTATCTGTATATTCTATTTTAATGCCTGCCTCTTTACATAATAATTCCAGTTTATCTAACGTATCCCCTTGTTTAATAGCAGAATGTATATAAATTTTATTTACATATTCTTTTTTATATTTTAATAATTCAAATGTAAGTGTAATTCCAAGTGAATATGAAACTTTGTCTTCTTTATGGTATCTCCTGTATCCTGCCATAATTTACCTCCATAAACCTGTGGCAATTTTCTACAAGGCTAAAAGAGAGGGTATGAAACCTCTCTTTTGTATTCCTGTTATCCGCATATGCTGCAACAATATTATGTATTAAAAAATATGTCTATAGATAAATCACCAATTTCAGAAGAAAATGGTATGCTAAATAGCTCTTTGCCATCATTCTGGTACTGCTGGCCTTCTATATATGAAGGCGGCGTAATATCTATAATAATACTACTGTTTGCAAATACTGTAGCAGCATTGCCAGCTATCATATTGCCTAGCTCAGAAATGGCACTCTGGCCTAATTCATCTATAGCATCTACCGGCATCATAACCATCTTTGAAACAATTCCAAGTGCAGTATCATGGTTTATATTTAATACAACCTCACCTGTAAGGTTTCCAAGCAGCCCTAACTTAATAAGTGAGCTGTCTGCTAAGTAACCGCCTTTTTTAATACCTGGCTTCCCTATTTTTAAATCCAGCATGCACATATCTTTCATTATCTTGCACACTGAAATAATAAAAGGATTTACATGTTCCGCTTTCACTACATCACCTGCCATTCATATAATAATAATAAGTATAACAAATATTAATTGCCATGTAAACGTAAAAATCAAACAATTCATATCTGTTTAATAAATTCCAATATTCCACATTACAAGCATAATTCTATTATCCGTTTTTGTGGATATGGACGGTTTCCATGCCAGCTGCCAGAATATTCCACACAGGGGTACGCTTCCGCTACGATAACCCACGCAGCAGTGCATAGTATCCTTGTTTTATAAAAGAAATTGCCATTTCTTTTATAAAACCTAAAACAGGATACAAGCACTGGCGGGGTTAAAGTACCCCTTTTGCGGAATTATTGCTGGCAGCTGGCATCGGAAATCCTGCGTATTGGCACATTAAAAGGATAAATTGAAATTATTATACAAAAATTTATGAAATGGACATGTTGTTAATACAGGAAAACCGCATAAAATAAATATTTTATAAAATTAGCATTAACAGAGCATTTTTTAACAATAAAAAATTGAAAAATTTAGTCTAAAAACTACTCATAGAAGCAATCTTTAACACTTTTTTAATTTTATACGGTTATACTGTGATTAATACAGGACTTATTGACGTTTGAAAATTGAAATTATACAAAGATTATATTACTCTGGCAAATTCCAAATGTTTTACCCAAAGGCAGCTGTTATGGGGACGCTGGTGCTTAAGCCCCGTATTAAATGTTTCTGTGAAACATTTGTTTCGCAGAAACATTGGGGCTTTATGCACCACTGCGTATCCCATCCAAGCGGAAGCGGCTGCCTGGGGTAAAATTTTGGAATTGCCAGAGCCACATAACTTATGAATATTTAATTTTCAAACATCCATAACCCTGCTATTTACAATAAAATTGCCTAAATTTCAAATTCCTCCCAGAAAGCCTGGCTTATATTGACATCACACTCTTTAAGCCACTCTGCATATTTCTCTTTAAACATAGTAGTCTGTCTTTCTTCTATTATAGCTTCTTTCCTTGCATAAGTTGCATCCTCATTATTATCATCAACACAATAAATTATAAAATAACCCGTTGTCCCGTCACTGCTCACACTTTCTACAACTTTGCTAGTCTTGCCTTTTTTCAGCTTAAACGCTTCATTAGCTGCTGCCTGTCCAATTACACTGTCATTCCTGCCTATTGTAGCACTGGCATTTACCGCATCTGTATTTTCTTCTGCAAATGAAAGAAAATCATCTGATTTCTTAGCAGCTTTCAAAAGATTTTGTGCCCTCTTTGCAGCTTCCTTTTTAGTAGCAGCATCCATTGATATTTTAGTGCCATTCCTGTCTTTTCCCTTTGTTATTATTTCTATATACTGTATATCTATCTGCCTTGCCTCATCATCTGTAACAACAGTGTCTGCTTCATCTGTAGCTACATAAAACATCTTTTCTGCAAGTATATTATCCTCATATATGGCTGCCATATTCTGGATGCTTAAACAATATGATTTCTTATCTTTAGGACTTGCATTATTTACTACTTCTTCTGCCTGGCGGACTGCTTCATCTTTTTCATCCGATGTAAGTGTTACTTGCATTTCATCTGCAGTTTTTCTTATAATTTTAAGCTGTGTAATAAGATTAGCTATTTCCTGCCTTGCTTCATCACCTATTGTAACATTATCTCCCAGGTTATAATCCCATATTCCCCCGCCAAAATTTGATTCATACTGGCATTTTAATAAATAACAGTAATTGCGTACTTCACTGTATTTAACACCAGCATTTCCAATTTTCATAACTATAGATGTGTCACTTATATCACCTGTTTCAAGTTTCACCCTTTTTGTTGTACCACTTCCTTTGCTGCATCCTGGAAGCATTATAAAGGATACTGCAAGAAGCATGCATAATACACAGCTTGTAAATTTATTTTTCTTCATAGAGACCTCCTATGCTTTTTATCACCCCTTCAACAATATGAAAAATATCATCTGCTGTAAGTAATTTCTTTTTCTTTAAACCACTTTTTGCCGATGATGCATAATGTCTGGTTACAGGCTTTATGTCATCTTCTTTGCCTACAAGATAGTTAAAGTATGGCTCATCAGCCTGGACATACTTAACAAGCCCCTGGTACTCTCCTAACATTTTTTCAATTCCTGCCAGGTCCCATATTACACCATTATGCAGATAAAACCTTATTCCATCAGATTTCTGGACTATCTGTGATATATAAGCTTTGTGTGCATCTGCTTTTAAAAGTGCTATCCTTAACAAATTCTCTGTTGCCACAGGAATATCCCCGAACCTGTCTGTAAGTTCATCCTGCATATCGGAATATTCTTCTACTGTTTCAATACATGCAATGCGTTTATACATATCAAGCTTCTGGAATTCACTTTTTATATAAGTATTAGATATAAATGCATTTACTGCCAGGTCAATGGATGTTTCAAATTCACTTCCAGGTTTTTTATCTCCTTTAAGCATACATACAGCATCATTTAACATTTTACAATAAAGGTCATAACCTACTGCTTCCATATGCCCGGACTGTGCTGCCCCAAGCAGGTTGCCAGCCCCTCTTATCTCAAGGTCACGCATTGCAACCTTTATTCCTGAACCAAGGTCTGTAAATTCTTTAATTGCTGCAAGCCTTTTTTCTGCTATTTCTTTAAGCATCTTATCCCTTTTATACATAAGGAACGCATATGCTGTACGGTTTGAACGTCCAACCCTTCCCCTAAGCTGGTACAGCTGTGACAGTCCCATCTGGTCTGCATTATCTATAATTATTGTATTTACATTAGAAATATCAAGACCTGTCTCTATAATTGTAGTTGAAACAAGCACATCTATCTCACCATTTATAAATGAAAGCATTATTTTCTCAAGCTGGCGCTCACTCATCTGTCCATGTGCAAATGCCACTGCCGCATCTGGCACAAGTTTTGCAATTTCTGATGCTACTTCATCAATATGCTGCACCCTGTTATAAACATAGAATACCTGGCCTCCCCTTGACAATTCCCTGTTTATTGCTTCCCTTATTATTTCACTATTATTTTCCATTACAAATGTCTGTATAGGAAGCCTGTCAACTGGCGGCTCTTCAAGCACACTCATATCCCTTATGCCCACAAGGCTCATATGGAGTGTCCTTGGAATAGGTGTTGCACTTAATGTAAGTACATCTACATCACCTTTCATCTGTTTTATCTTTTCTTTGTGTGTCACACCAAAACGCTGTTCTTCATCAACAATAAGAAGTCCCAGGTTTTTAAAAGCTACATCTTTAGATAAAAGCCTGTGTGTCCCGACTACTATATCTGCCTGCCCTTTCTTTAGCATAGATATAGCTTTCTTCTGCTGTGCAGGCGTACGGAACCTGGAAAGCATCTCTACACTTACAGGAAAATCACCCAGACGCTCTTTTAATGTATTGTAATGTTGTTGTGCAAGTATTGTTGTTGGTACAAGGAAAGCAACCTGTTTTCCATCATTTACAGCCTTAAATGCTGCCCTTATTGCAATCTCTGTCTTGCCATACCCGACATCGCCACATATAAGTCTGTCCATAACCTTACTGCTTTCCATATCTTTCTTTGTTGCGGTTATTGCGTCAAGCTGGTCCTGTGTTTCCTCAAATGGAAATAAGTCTTCAAACTCTTTCTGCCAAACTGTGTCTGGACTGAACTGGAACCCCTGCCTCTGCTGCCGCTCTGCATAGAGCATAACAAGCTCTTTAGCAATATCTTTAACTGCGCCTTTAACTTTTGATTTTGTCTTTTTCCACTCTGTAGAATTTAATTTGTTCAGTTTTGGTGTCCTTGCTGCTTCCTGCCCTGCATATTTCTGCAGTACATCAAGTCCCGAAACAGGCACATACAAGTTGCCACCATCCCCATATTCTATTTTCACAAAATCTTTTGTAATATTGTCTACACGTAGTTTTTCTATGCCCTTGTATATTCCAAGCCCATGGTTTTCATGTACTACATAATCACCAACATTTAACTCATTAAAGCTCTGGATTGATTTGCCATCATAATTTTTATGTTTCTTGCGTGTCTTCTTTCTGATGCCAAATATATCTCCTTCAGTAACTATTACAAATTTCTGTTGTGTATACATAAATCCCTTATGCATCTGCCCATAAGATACCATAACCTGGCCTGCCTTAAGTTCCTGGTCCATATTCTCCCTGTAAAATGCAGGTATATCATATTCATTAATATCTTTGCTTAGACGTTCTGCACGTATCCTTGAACCAGACAACAGCAGTACACGGCAGCCTTCTGCACGCCATTTTTTTAAATCTTCAACCAGCAGCTCAAAATGTTTATTATATGAACCTACTGTCTGTACCATTACATTAAACTGTTCTTTTACTGTAATGCTTTTAGGAAGTATGCCAAGTGTTGTAATATATACACACCTTTTTCTGGCAACCAATGCATCTATTGATGCTGCAGGGTACAATATATCTGTCTGTCCTGGCAGTATATCACCCTTCTCAAGCCTGCTCTCCATACTGTCCCTGAACTCTGTTTCAACAGTTTCCATCTTCTCAATGCAACGTGCTGGCTCATCTATAAAAAACACTGTATTTTCTTTGTTAAAATAATCAAAAAAAGACTCTGCCTGTATTCCAAAATATTTTATAAAACTTTCCATGCCAATACGTCCATGGTACATTTCAAGTGTTTCCCTGATTTCACCTATCCTGTCTTTAAGCCTGTTCATTGCGTTATGGTTCTTGTCATCCCTGAACCTGCCAATGGTCTTTATATAATCTTTCTCAATATTTTCCAGGCCTGTACGCAATTCTTCATCAGACAGCATTATTTCTGATGCTGGAAATATCTCAATAGTACCTGTCCTCTCAATAGAACGCTGGCTTTCAACATCAAATGAACGTATTGTATCTGCTTCATCATCCCATAATTCAATACGGAAAGGACATTCTTCCGTTACTGGGAAAATATCTATAATTCCTCCCCTTACAGAAAAATCACCAGGCGATTCTACCTGGTACTGGCGCTCATAGCCAATGGAAACAAGATGTTCTGTAAGTTTATCTATATCAACTATATCTTGTTCTTTTATTACACGTACAGCCTTTGCAAATGTATCAAGTGATGCTACCAGTTCCATTCCTGCATCCATTGTAGTAATAATTGTACCGCTTTCTTCTTTTATAAGTGCCTTAATTACTTTAAGCCTCTCAACACTTATTGCACTTCCATGGATATCCGCACTATAAAAAATCACATCTTTTGACGGATAATAGAGTACATTTCTGTCAAATATGCGATAATCTTCTGCAATTTTCCTTGCCTGTATTTCATTCTGTGTTATAATTACTTTCCACTGGATTCCTTGTGACAACCCGTATATAAAATGGCACTTTTGTGTATCCATACAGCCTGAAATATGTATTGGCAATTTATTATTGCCAATACATTCCACAGCTTCCCTGAATGCATTAATTTCACCAAGGGGTGCAAGCAACGTTTCCATATTTTCCTCCATTAATTAAATTTATTCATTGCAGTCCTTATATCTTCAAGCATAATCACTTTACACGCTTCTACGGTATCCTGAAGTGCTTCACGTATTACAGGCTCATCTTCCCTGTTAAACCTGCTTAATACATAATCTGCCAGGTCCCATCCCTCTGGCTTCTCCCCTACACCTATCCGTATACGGTAAAAAGACTGGCTTCCAATATGTGTAATTATATTCTTAATGCCATTATGCCCTCCTGCACTGCCTTTGGCACGTATGCGCAGTTTTCCTGGTGCCAGGTTAATATCATCATATATTATTATAAGTTCTTCCTCTGGATTGATTTTATAATAATCTACAAGTTCCCTTATGCTTTCACCGCTAAGGTTCATATATGTGAGAGGCATTGCAAGCAAAACCTTCTGCCCCTCAATATATCCCTTTCCACACAAAGCTTTATGCTCCCTGGTATTAACTGGTATATTATATGCATCTGACAGTGCAGTAATAGCAGAAAAACCTATATTGTGCTTTGTACCATCATATTTTCTTTCTGGATTGCCAAGTCCTGCTATAATAAACATCTAAACCTCCGGTTTAATAACTCTTGTTTTCTAATTTATCTCCCATATGGATTGTGTTGCCTGTGTACTGGGCAAGCAGGTCATTATCTACAACATGCCTGTTATCCATTGTCTTCATAATATCTTTAATCTGCATTTCTTTTGCTATTTTTGAATCACCAAGGTTGTGTATCCTGTTATCCTTGAATGACAGCACAAATGGCTCAAGGACATTAGTATTATTAGCTGTTATTACCAGTGCCCTGTCACCGTTTGTAAGTTCTACACATGTGCCTGGCTGCAGTATATTTATGCTTGAAAGAAGCGCATCCACTACATCTGGGTTATATTCTGTCTCATCCCCCATAAGATGTCTTATTGCAACTATTTCAGAATGTGGCTCTTCTTCAAAGTTCATTGCTGTCATCATATCATATACATATGCAACTTTTAATATTTCTGCACCGACCGGCATTACTTCAGGCATCTCACCATCTTTTACTATATCTGGATGCAGCTGTTTTATTATATCTGTTACCATCTTAACAATATCAATATCTAAATCCTTGTTCTTAGTAAACATCTGCATTGCTGCCAGATGGTATGTGTTTACTTTCTTAAGTTCCTCTTCTGAAAGGTCAGCTTTATTTTTATGTCTTAAATTTATAGGTATAATAAGAGTACCTACATCATGGAGCAATGCGGCAACTACTACATCAAGCTGTTTTTTAAATTCCATATTAAGTTTATATGCCATCATTGCACTAAGTATAGCTGTGTTTAAGGAATGTTTATACACATAATCTTCCTTGCTTCTGATATTTTGTATAAAATTTATTTTCCTGTGGAGTGAGCCATAACTTTTTATTATTTTATTAGCAAACTGGTACAGTTCTTTTGGCTCTTTCTTTTTGCTGACAGAATCCAGTATGTCTTTTATTGAAAATACAGACATAGCCTGGAACCTCTCAAATTCAATGTCATCTTCTGTCATTGGCGGCACAGGTTCAGCAGCTTCCAGAATATATATGCCAATCAGCCCGAAATTCTGTATACTTACTATACCATGGCTTGTGAGCCTTGTATTCCTCTCGTATAACATAACCCCGTTCTTATTGTATATAGGTTTTGCCAGCCTCATACCTGTTTTAAGCTCATCTGATTTTACAAATAACATATTTTATCCTCATTTCTTGTCACTATTATGTTATGACATAAACATTCATTAGTTTTTATTATTACCCGAAAGATTACTTGTTACACGGTTATAAAGCTCCAGAGCTGCATTGTATCCCATCTTCTTCTGCCTGTGGTTTACTGCTGCTGACTCGCATATAACGGCAAGGTTCCTTCCAGGCCTGATTGGAATAGAATGGCATACTACTTTGTTACCAAGAAATTCTATAAACTGTTCCTCAAGCCCCAGCCTGTCATAATCCTGTTCTTTATTAAACTCCTCAAGTTTTATTACAAGGTCAATCTCCTGCTCATCTTTTACACTTTCTACACCAAAAAGTGACTTTGCATTTACAATCCCTATACCCCTGAGTTCAATAAAGTGCCTTGTAATTCCTGGTGATGAACCAATAAGTGATTTGTCATTGATTCTTTTTATTTCAACCACATCATCTGATACAAGACGGTGCCCCCTATGTATAAGTTCAAGGGCTACTTCTGATTTTCCTATGCCGCTCTCACCCATTATAAGTATTCCTTCACCATATATATCGACAAGAACTCCATGTATTGAACACCTTGGCGCAAGTTCTGCATTAACCCAGCGTATTATTTCTGCCATAAATGGCGATGTAGCCTTTTTAGTCCTTAATATAGGCACTTCATAACGGTTAGCAAGATTTATTATCTCTTCTTCAATCCATATCTCCCTGCAGTAAATAATGCATGGAGGTTTTGATGATTCTGCACTTCCTGCCATTATTTTCTCTATCATCTTAAGACTGTGTTCCATACCTTTCTGCTGCATATACGTATGTTCTACATGTCCAATTATTTGTATCCTGTTAGAATCAAAGTAATCAAAATACCCAGCCAGCTGTAAAGCTGGACGGTTTACCTCATTTTGTGTAATAAGTACCTTCTCTGTATCAA
Source organism: uncultured Lachnospiraceae bacterium (assembly GCA_948794795.1). Lineage (GTDB taxonomy): Bacteria > Bacillota > Clostridia > Lachnospirales > Lachnospiraceae > Butyribacter. The sequence goes on from CAQGLR010000014.1 coordinate 47,320, forward strand.
TGTCTGGAGTACAATTTTCTAAATCCAGCTGTTCAATAAGTTCCTTTAATGGTACACTATATGTTCCGTTCTGCATATTACCCTCCTTTTATATATGCTGTTTTTAGTTACAAAAATTTACTGTAATACCCTGGCACACTGGCGTCCAGTTTTTATTAATCTTCATGGAAAAACTTATATACATTTACTGCTGCGTTCCCATTCATACCTTCTACTTGTGCAATTTCTTCTACCCCTGCATTCCTTATGGCTTCTATAGACTGGAAATGCTTCATAAGTGCTTTCCTTCTTTTTTCACCTATGCCGTTTATATCATCTAAGACTGACTTTACCTGTTCTTTGCTTCTCAGGGAACGGTGATACTCTATTGCAAACCTATGGACTTCATCCTGTATCCTTGTCATAAGATGGAAGCCTTCACTGTCCACTTTAACTGGAAGCTCATGTCCCTCAAAAAAAAGCCCCCTGGTCCTGTGCTTGTCATCTTTAACCATCCCGCATACAGGAATATCAAGCCTAAGCTCTTCTAGTACCTTTTGTGCTATATGGACCTGCCCTTTGCCCCCGTCCATCATTATAAGCCCTGGAAAGCGTGTAAAACTTCCCACTTCTTTAATAAGACCTTTTTCCTGGAGTTCTTCTGTCTCTTCAATGCCATGCCTGAACCTTCTTGTAAGTACCTCATACATGCTTGCGTAATCATCAGGGCCTTTAACTGTTTTTATCTTAAATTTACGGTAATCACTCCGCTTAGGCTTTCCATCTTCAAATACTACCATAGAGCCTACAGACTGGAAACCATTTATATTGGATATATCATATGATTCTATACGTGGCACGTAAGGTATGCCAAGCCATGAACATATTTCACCCATAGCACCAATGGTACGCTGTTCTTCCCTTTTAATCCTTTCCATATCCTGTGTAAGCACAAGTGCTGCATTTTTATGTGCAAGTTCTACAAGACGTTCTTTACTGCCTTTTTTAGGTATAATTATCTTTACCTTGCCGCCTCTCTTGCCAGCCAGCCATTGTTCAATAAGGCCACTGTCAGCTATATTATATTCTACCATGACTTCACGGGGAATAAAAGGAGTTCCTGCATAAAATTGTTTAATAAAATCTTGTAATATATCTTCTTCCTTTTCACCATAAGTACCATTAAGGTGGAAATGGTCACGTCCTATAAGTTTTCCTTCACGCACAAAAAACACTTGCACTACAGCTTCTTCCAAAGTTCTTGCAAGTGCTATAATATCCCTGTCCTGCCCATTGAAATCTGTAACTTTCTGTTTTACAGACATCTTTTTTACACTTGATATCAGGTCCCTGTATCCTGCTGCTTCTTCAAAAGCAAGGCTTTCAGATGCCTGCATCATTTTTTCTTTAAGATATTCTATAACCTCTGAATAATCTCCTCCAATAAGTTTAAGTGCTTTTTTATAATTTTCATTATATTCTTCTTTTGATATTTTTCCCTGGCACGGTGCATCACACTGTCCTATATGGTAATCCAGACATGGCCTTTCTTTCCCTATATCCCTTGGAAGAACTCTTCTGCAAGTCCTTATTTTATATATTTTATGCACAAGTTCCAAAGTATCTTTAGCAGCGCCAGCGCTTGTAAATGGTCCAAAATACTTGCTTTTGTCACGTTTCTGCTCCCTTGAATATAACAGCCTTGGATAGTCTTCTTCTATAGTTGCCCTTATATATGGATAATTTTTATCATCCTTAAGCATTGTATTGTATTTTGGCCTGTGTTCTTTTATAAGGTTGCTTTCTAGTACAAGTGCCTCAACTTCTGAATCTGTTATTATATATTCAAAATGGTCTATCTGTGATATCATTCTTTCTATCTTTGGGGTTACATTACGGCCTGCCTGGAAATATTGCCGCACACGGTTCTTTAAGCTTATTGCCTTGCCTACATAAATAATTGCATCTGTTTTGTCATGCATAAGGTATACTCCTGGCTTTGCAGGCAGTTTTTTTAACTCCTCCTCTAAATCAAACATATTTCCTCCAACCATTTAAAATTATAAATATTATACAAAAAAGAGTCCTCTATATCAAGTATGTGTTTGAAAATTAAATAATCTATAAGGTATTGGCGCTGGCAATATACTCTTTGTACAATTTTTATTTTCATATACCTGTAAGCTTTCCAGTAATATAAAAATTAATTGTGTAAAATACTGGCTGGTACATATAATTAATGCACCAGCCATAAACCTAAGTTAAAGTATTAGTTTTCTGTTAATTCTTTAATTTCTTCTTTTTTTGTATCTTTTTCTTCAGGTTTTGGTGTCATAAATTTATCTATAACATTTACAATTCCGTCTTCATCATTTGATGCTGTAACATAATCTGCCATTTCCTTAACTTCCTGCTGTGCATTGCCCATTGCAACACCCATTCCTGCAAAACGTAGCATTGGCAGGTCATTGTAACTGTCACCTATGCAGATAACCTTCTCACGTTGTATATCAAGATGTTTGACAAGCTTTTCAACTGCAACACCCTTATCTACATATCTTGGAAGAAGTTCAACATAGAAAGGGTCTGACCTGAAAACATTTAACCTGTCACCAAATTCTTTAGCCATAATCTTTTCTACTTCTGCCATATGTTCAGGTTTTCCACTTAAAAGGAATTTATTAAATGGGAAATTTATTGCCTTAACAAAATCAGAAACCTCATTTATTGTAACATTACATGCTTCTGCATCAATTTTTATATACTCATTAAGTCCATTACCTGAAATCATTTCTTTTGTATTATCATTGTATACTACTATCCCTGCATTTACCCTCTTAGCTGCTTCATATACTGGTTTAACAAGTTCCTTTGGCACCATCTGGTTATATATACATTCACCTGTTTTACAATTTACTACAGTAGTACCATTATATGCAATTACATAGCCTCCATACTGTTCAAGTGAAATATTGGAAGCTGTTTTTCTTATTCCTGCAATAGAACGCCCTGATGCGATTGCAACTATTTTTCCACGTTGTTGTGCCTTAATTATAGCTTCCCTTGTTTTTTCTGATATTGTTTTATCTGAACCAACAAGAGTACCATCAATATCCAGTACAAGCATATTGTAATTATCGCCTTCTGGTTCTTCAATACCTTTGACTTTGCGGAATATTTTCATAAACTCCTTACCAGTAATTGTTTCATGTTCAATAAGGAATTCTGCCAGGCTGTCAAGTGCATCCCTGTCACCTGCAAGAAAACCTTCCGCTTTATTATAACACTCTTTCAGTATACGCATAACTTCCTGGTCTATTTCTGCTTCTGTGGCATCACCACAGTTTAATACTGTACGCCCGTCAAGATATTTACCTTCTACAGATTCAAGACCTATCATGCCAAACTTCTCAGTCATTCCATACTGTGTTACCATTGCCCTGGCAAGCTGTGTTGCCTTTTCTATGTCGTTAGAAGCACCTGTAGTTATTGAGTTAAATACAATCTGTTCTGCCGCACGCCCACCAAAAAGTGATACTATACGTGTAAGTATCTCTTCTTTGCTCATAAGATATTTTTCTTCTTCTGGAACCTGCATAACATAACCTAATGACCCCATTGTCCTTGGTACAATAGTAATCTTCTGTACTGGCTCTGAGTTTTTCTGGAGTGCTGCCACAAGTGCATGTCCTATTTCATGGTATGCAACAATCCTCTTCTCTTCCTTACCAAGTATCCTGTCTTTCTTTTCTTTACCTGCTATTACCACTTCCACGGCCTCAAATAAATCAGACTGGCTTACTGCCCTTCTTCCAGCCCTTACTGCCATAATTGCTGCTTCATTAATCATATTGGCAAGGTCAGAACCAACTGCACCGCTTGTTGCAAGTGCTATTGCATCAAAGTCAACAGAATCATCCATAAGTACATCTTTAGCATGCACTTTTAATATATCAACCCTGCCTTTAAGGTCTGGCTTTTCTACAATTATCCTTCTGTCAAAACGCCCTGGTCTCAAAAGCGCCTTGTCAAGTACCTCCGGCCTGTTTGTAGCACCAAGCACTACAAGGCCCTTTGAACTGTCAAAACCATCCATTTCAGACAACAACTGGTTAAGTGTCTGTTCACGCTCGTCATTTCCACCACCATATTGTGTATCACGGCTCTTTCCGACCGCATCAATTTCATCTATAAAAATAATACACGGTGCCATTGACTGTGCCTGTTTAAATAAATCCCTTACCCTTGATGCACCTACACCTACAAACATTTCAACAAAGTCTGAACCTGACAGTGAGAAAAACGGCACCCCTGCCTCTCCTGCTACTGCTTTTGCAAGCAATGTTTTACCTGTTCCTGGAGGGCCTACAAGAAGTGCACCCTTAGGAAGCCTTGCACCTATGTCAGAGTATTTTTTAGGATTGTGCAGGAAATCAACAAGCTCAGTAAGTGATTCCATTGCCTCTTCCTGTCCTGCCACATTTTTAAATGTAACACCTGTTTCTTTCTGTACATACATCTTTGCATTGCTCTTTCCAACTCCCATAACGCCGCCTGAACCTTTTGACATCATACGGAATATAAAGAACAGCCCGCCCCATAAAAGCAATATAGGCAGTAACGTTGTAACTATCATATATAAAATACTTGATGAACCATTTGAAATTTCTTTTGAAAATTTAACACCAGCACTATCCAGTCTTTCAACAAGGTTATAATCCATTGATATAACGCCTGTATAATAAGTAATTTCATAAAGGCCGCTGCCTTGTGAAACAGGTATTATCTCAATCTTGTCTGATGAAAGAACTACTTCTTTCACAATGCCATCTTCAAGCATTTTTATAAATTCATCATATGTTATCTCTTTATTTGATGCTTTTTCCACCTGGCTGTTCATAAATGAAAATACAAGGAACACTCCAAGTGCAGCTATAAGGCAGATTATAATACTCCTCTTATTCTGGCTTTTCTTAGGGTCCTGCCTGTTATTATTATTTTCCAAAATTACGCCTCCTTCATCTTTTTTCAAGGTATGCCAGCAGCATTTTATGGAAATAAATTCCAAATATGCCCAAAGTGCTATACTTTCACATTATAAAGCTAGCTTACAGATAAATCAATATATTATCATATGAATAATATTTGAATTTTCTATATTTTTAATAAAAAACCTACAAAAACAGCATTTTTCATTAAAAATAAGTTCCAAACCCACCATTTAATAAGCATGTATTTTAAAGGGCTTACTTAATGAGGTTAAATTTTATTGTACATATAAATAAGAATTATATATATTATCTTCCAATAATAACCAGGTTATTTTAATGAATATTATAAATTTCCACGTCCATTTCATAAATTTCAATAATTTTTATTATCCACTTTTGTAGTTATGGACAGTTTCCCTATTTTTCAAATTACACAAAGATTATATTACTCTGGCAAATTCCAAATGTTTTACCAAAAGGCAGCTGTTATGGGGGCGCTGGTGCTTAAGCCCTGTTCTCAATGCTTAATAGAAACTTTTGTTTCTATTAAGCATTTGGGGCTTTATGCACCACTGCGCATCCCATCCAAGCGCAATGCGTGCAAAGCCATGTTTCACATGGCTTTTGGTTGGTAAACATTTGGAATTGCCAGAGCCACATAACTTGTATACTAAAAAAATGAAAACTCAAATTTTATAAAACGGATGTGATAAATTTTAAAAAATGATTGAACACAACATAGCATATGCGTTATAATATAAAAATATTGTTAAAAATATAATACAAGGAGGACAAACTAAATGGCGGTCAAATACGTGTTTGTTACTGGAGGAGTTGTATCGGGTCTCGGCAAAGGAATAACTGCTGCTTCTCTTGGCAGGCTGCTTAAAATGCGTGGCTATAGTGTTACAATGCAGAAATTCGACCCATATATAAATATTGACCCAGGTACAATGAACCCTGTACAGCATGGCGAGGTATTCGTTACAGATGACGGTGCTGAAACAGACCTTGACCTTGGGCATTATGAACGTTTTATTGATGAAAGCCTTACAAAACAGTCAAATGTAACTACAGGCAAGGTGTACTGGTCCGTTTTAAACAAAGAACGCCGGGGCGACTATGGCGGAGGCACTGTACAGGTAATCCCACATATTACTAATGAAATCAAAAGCCGCTTTTACCGCAATGATGGCTGCAAAGAGACACAAATTGCCATTATTGAAGTAGGAGGTACTGTTGGTGATATTGAAAGCCAGCCTTTCCTTGAGTCAATAAGACAGTTCCAGCATGACATAGGCCACGGAAATGCTATCCTTATACATGTTACCCTTATTCCATATCTTCATGCATCAGGGGAAATGAAAACAAAACCTACACAGGCTAGTGTAAAAGAACTGCAGGGCATGGGCATAAGACCTGATATTATTGTATGCCGTACAGAATATGAACTTGAACAGGGACTCAGGGATAAAATTGCACTTTTTTGTAACGTCCCTACAAAATGTGTCCTTCAGAACCTTGATGTAGAAACGCTTTATGAAGCTCCTCTTGCAATGGAAAAGGAACATCTTGCAGATGTCGTATGCGAAAAGTTAAACCTTGAATGTCCAGAACCTGATATGACAGAATGGCAGCTTATGGTTGACAATATCAAGCATCTTGATAAAGATGTGAATATAGCACTTGTTGGTAAATATACCTCACTTCACGATGCATATATTAGTGTAGTGGAATCATTAAAACATGGGGGCTTTGCCCATAAAAGCAACGTAAATATAAAATGGGTGCCTTCTGAAGAACTTACTGCTGGAAATGTTGCACAGGTTCTTGGTGATGTAAGCGGAATACTTGTTCCTGGAGGGTTTGGTGACCGTGGCATAGATGGCAAAATTGCTGCAATACAATACGCGCGTGAAAATAATGTCCCATTTCTTGGACTCTGCCTTGGCATGCAGCTGGCAATAGTTGAATTTGCAAGAAATGTGGCAGGTTTCCATGATGCACATAGTATAGAACTTGACCCACAGACAACACATCCTGTAATCCATCTTATGCCAGAACAGGACGGTATAGAAGATATAGGCGGCACATTAAGGCTTGGTGCTTACCCTTGTGTCCTTGACCATTCTTCAAAAGCATATGCAATGTATGGAACAGATACCATACATGAAAGACACAGGCACCGTTATGAAGTCAATAATTATTACCGTGATGAACTTATTAAAAATGGCCTGCTGCTTTCCGGGCTTTCACCAGACGGGCGTATTGTTGAAATGTGTGAACTGCCAGACCACCCATGGTTTATTGCAACACAGGCACATCCTGAATTTAAGTCAAGGCCAAACAGGCCACATCCTTTATTTAAAGGATTTATAGGTGCTGCACTTGAATACCAGGCAAAATTTTCTAACTAAAATTATTTTTTAGAAAGGCAAATTTTTCTATGAATAAAAATAACCTTAAACCTGAAAATGGGAAAAACCACAATATAATACTTACTGTGGCAACATCATTAATACTTATTGCATGTGCACTATTTACACTGTCTGTTTACAAGCATAATAATGTTAAAGCTGTATCTGGCATGGATAGTGTAACTTCTGTAAATACACCAGCACCAGAAGATACAGGTTCACAACCAGACGATACAGGCACAAGCTCTGTTACCACTGGTACAGATACCAGCACTGGTACAGGTTCTGGAACCACAGATGAAGAAAACCAGGAAGATTCTGGAATTGAAAATATGAATTCTGGCTCTTCCAATGAATTACGTGGTGTATGGATTGCCTTCCTTGACTACAACCCAAAAGGGTATACAAGGGACTCTTTTACCAGCCAGGTAAAAACCATGTTTGACAAATGTAAATCGGATAATTTTAATACTGTATTTGTCCATGTAAGGATGTTTTCTGATGCTATGTATAATTCCAAATATTTTCCATGGTCTAAATATTCATCAGGAAAAATTGGCAAAAGCCCTGGATTTGACCCTCTGTCAATTATGGTAACAGAAGCCCACAGCCGCGGCCTGGAAATCCACGCATGGATTAATCCTTACAGGATAACTAAAGATACCACTAGCAATTCAGCACTTGCAAAATCTTCTTATGCATATAAGTGGCGCAACTCAAAATCACCATCATTAAGACGTAATGTTTTAAATTATAATGGACAGCTCTATTTTAACCCAGCAAAACCTGCTGTACAGAACCTTATAATTAATGGTGTTAAAGAGATTGTACAAAATTATGATGTTGACGGCATACATTTTGATGACTATTTTTATCCTAATCTTGGAACGTCATATAGAAAAAACTTTGATGCAAAAGAATACAATTCTTATATAAAAAACTGCAGAAGTAATAATAAAACACCATTAAATATAGTGTCATGGCGCCGCAGGAACGTATCAAAACTGGTTAAAAGCGTATATACAGCAGTTAAAAAAGCAGATAAAAACTGTATCTTTGGAATCAGCCCTGCTGGTAATATAGATAATTTATATCTGAAAAACAATTATTATTGTGATGTTAAGAAATGGATGCAGACTACAGGATATATTGATTACATATGCCCACAAATTTACTGGTCTTTTAAACATCCATCATGTCCATTTAAAAAAGCTTTAAAACAATGGACAGATGTAAACAGGCATAAAAGTGTAAAACTATATACAGGACTTGCCGCATACAGGGCAGGCATAAGCAGCAAAGAAGCACGGCTTATAGGGGATAAAAGCTGGGCTAAAAGCAATACAATATTAAAACGTGAAATTGAATATTCACGCAATACTGGGGAAGTAAATGGTTTTATATTTTTTGACTATGCTGACCTTAAAAGAAGCTCTGCACGCAAAGAAATAAATAATGCCGTAAAACTTTTTAAATAATTATCCCATACAGGTACAAATTAGTCCAGCAATAATTAATATTTGCTGGACTAATTATTTTTCTCTGTCCTGCCACCAGTTCCATATTGCATTAAAGAAATTTATTTTTTATTCCCATGTACCAAGCAGGCACTGTGAATTGGTCCCATAGAAAATATCGTCCCTGCCTCCTAGCATCTGGCAAAGCTTTTCAATTCTGTCCCAGTTATTATCTACATCAAATTCATAGCTATGCCCCCATATATAAAAAAGCATCTGCTCATCTTCTGCTGGCTCTGCTTCAATAAAACTGCTGGCAAGCTGGAACAGCATCTCATCATTATGATGGCATGTGCTTTTAAGTTCCATGGGTTCTTCTGGCATTGCAAAACCATGTGTAGCACTAACTGTCCTGCCATATTTAAACCCCTCAGCTTTAAGATATGCAATAACTTCATCATTATATGTACCATAAGCATAAGCCATACCACAAGGATATTTTCCATAAAGCCTTTCTATATTCTTTGCATCATCAATAAATTCGTGTTTATATTCATCTTTATTAAGGCTTTCTGGTGATATATGGCCAAACCCATGTACTGCTATCTCATGTCCTTTATATAGCTGGTCCAGTCCGTCCTGTTCCATACGCTGTATATGTATGCCATTTATCTCAAAACTGCTTTCATTAGACTGTATACCCGTATTCAGGTTAAATGTTGCTTTCATTCCATATTTGTTAAAAATATCTACAAGCTTCCTGTCCTGTTCTATACCATCATCATAACTAAAAGTAAGCGCTTTTCTATACTTCATAATAATCCTCCTCAATATTAGAAACCAGCACAGCCAGGGCATGTTTGAAAATTGCTTTTAAACTGGCAAACTGCACAAAAATTATATTACTCTGGCAACTAATACTAAATAAGACATATTTCCCAGAACTTAAGTCTGGGGCATATGTCTTAAATGTTTAACTTATTTTATTTACTGGTTTACAGTCTCTTCATAAGCTCTTCTCTCTGTGCCTCAAAGCCTGGCTTTCCAAGAAGTGCAAACATATTCTTCTTATAGCTTTCAACACCTGGCTGGTTAAATGGATTTACACCAAGTACATATCCACTTACGCCACATGCAAACTCATAGAAATAGAATAACTGTCCAAGGTAAAATTCATTCTGCTCTGGAACCTTTATTGCCAGGTTTGGTACATTACCATCTGTATGTGCAAGCTGTGTACCTTTCATAGCACTCTTATTTATAAAATCAAGTGTCTTTCCTTTAAGATAATTAAGCCCGTCAAGGTCTACAGGTTCTTCTTCAATAGCAATATCAAATGAAGGCTTCTCAAGTTCCATAACTGTTTCAAACATTATACGGCTGCCATCCTGGATAAACTGTCCCATTGAATGAAGGTCTGTTGTAAGGTCAACTGATGCAGGGAAAATTCCTTTCTGGTCTTTTCCTTCACTTTCACCGTAAAGCTGTTTCCACCACTCTGCTACATAGTGGAATATTGGCTCATAATTGCAAAGTATTTCAACACTCTTTCCTTTACGGAGCAGAATATTACGTACTGCTGCATATTTAAGTGCATCATTATCAGCAAAGTTCTTATTTAAGCATACTTCCCTCATTGAAGCAGCACCTTCCATAAGCTTTTCAATATCTGCACCGCTTACTGCTATTGGAAGAAGGCCTACTGCTGTAAGTACAGAGAAACGTCCTCCTACATCATCAGGCACTACAAATGATTCATAACCCTCTTCTGTAGCAAGGTTCTTTAATGCTCCCTTTGCTTTATCTGTTGTAGCATAAATCCTTTTTGCTGCACCTTCCTTTCCATATTTCTTTTCAAGCATACCCTTAAAGATACGGAAAGCTACTGCTGGCTCTGTTGTAGTACCAGACTTGCTGATAATATTTACAGAAAAGTCCCTGTCACCAATTACATCAATAAGCTGTGAAAGATATGTTCCGCTCAGATTATTGCCACAATAGTAGATTTCTGGTGTTTTACGTACATCACTGCTGACATTGTTATAAAAACTATGTCTTAAAAATTCAATTGCTGCCCTTGCTCCAAGATATGAACCACCAATACCTATTACCAAGAGAACTTCTGAATCTGACTGGATTCTTTCAGCAGCTTTCTTAATGCGCTTAAACTCGTCCACATCATAAGCTACAGGAAGGTCAATCCATCCAAGGAAATCATTGCCTGCCCCGCTTCTGCCTACAAGAACCTCCTTTGCATCACATACAATCTTCTCCATAGATTTAATTTCATCTTCTGAAATCACATTGCATGCCAATGAATAGTCAAATTTTACCTGATTTGCCATAATTCCTCCATTCCGTTGTATTAACAACACTTTATATTTTAACAGCTTTAGGCTGCCAATTTAAAATACCTTATATTAATATTTTATACACTTTTGCCAATTAAATCAAGAAAGATTTTACATTATTAGTAAAATATGTGTTATTATCACTGTTATAATGTCTATAATAACCAGCACAATTTACTATATACCAGATATTACACCATAGACGTTTCCAGGTTTCCAAATTTAGTAAATTGGGAAAGCCATGCAAGTTTTACTGAACCTGTAGGCCCGCTTCTCTGCTTGGCAATAATAACCTCTGCAACACCTTTTTCCTCTGTATCAGGATTATAATACTCATCCCTGTACAAAAACATAACCATATCTGCATCCTGTTCAATAGCTCCTGATTCACGTAAGTCTGAAAGCAAAGGTTTTTTATCCGGGCGCTGTTCTACAGCACGTGAAAGCTGTGACAGTGCAATAACTGGAATATCCAGCTCCCTTGCCATAACTTTCAGTGCACGTGATATATCTGATATCTCCTGCTGCCTGTTATCACCTTTCCTCCTGCCCGAACCTGACATAAGCTGCAGGTAATCAATGACAACAAGGTCAAGACCTTTCTCAATCTTAAGCCTGCGGCATTTAGAACGCAGTTCTTGTGCTGTTATTCCAGAAGTGTCATCTATTACAAGATTTGAATTGCCAATTCTACGTACACTTCCTACAAGTTTGTCCCAGTCCTCATCCTCCAGGTTTCCAGTCCTTATCTTCTGTGAATCAACATGTGAATTCATAGAAAGCATACGTTTAATAAGCTGTTCCTTGCTCATTTCAAGGCTGAATATTGCTATGGTGCTTTTACTGTGGAGTGCCATATATTCTGCAATATTCAGTACAAACGCTGTCTTTCCCATAGCAGGCCTTGCCGCAATAAGTATAAGGTCTGACTTCTGCAATCCCGCTGTCTTATAATCAAGGTCCCTGAAACCTGTTTCAAGCCCTGTAATATGCCCTTTCTGCTTTGCTGCCTTTTCAATACTGTCAAGGGTGCGCAGCACCACTTCACGTATAGGCTCAAACTCATTGCCGCCACGCCTCTGTAATACATCAAATACACTTTTCTCTGTTTCATCAAGTATTTCACTGGCAGGCTGCCTGTCCATATAACATGTATTGCTTATACGCTCTGTTATCTGTATAAGCCTTCTAAGCACTGCCTTGTCATGTACTATACGGACATAATGCCTTATATTGGCAGATGTAGGCACACTGCCTATAAGGCTTCCTATAAATTCCACACTTAAAAGCTCAGGCGGCACTTCTTTTTCATGCAGCTTATTCTGTAAAGTAACAAGGTCTGCACCCACGCCTGCTTTATACATTTCAACAAGTGCATCAAATATTATGCCATACTGCCCCTGGTAAAAGTCATCCGCAGATAACATTTCCGAAGCTATAAGTATAGCATCAGAATCCATAATCATAGAACCTATTACTGCACGTTCCGCTTCCACATTATGAGGTGGTATCCTCTTAATTGCCTCCTCCTGCATCCCAGTCCTCCATTCTGGAAACCAGGAACAAATAGAGAAATAATTTTACAATCCTGCCAGTCTGTATCTGTCAGTTATAAATTCCAAACATATATCCTGGATATTGTAATATTATTTCTTTACTGTTCCTTGCTGCAATCCTAAAATCCTTCTAAGGAACCACAACACTAATTATCTGCATCTTTTACAATAACTTTAAGCTCCCCCGTAACCTTAGGATGGATTTTTATTGTAAGGTTATATGTTCCTGGGCTTTTAACTGGAACATCAAGTGACATTTTCTTTTTATCAATATCATATCCAAGCTGGCTTTTAATAGCAGCATTAATTTCCTTTGTAGATACTGAACCAAAGCTCCTTCCGCCTGAACCTGTCTTAATTGCTACTGTTACTGATTTGTCTTTTAACTCATCTGCAAAAGCCCTTGCCTCATCAAGCTTTTCTTTTGCAAGTTTCTCCTCATGCTGTTTCTGCAGTTTAAGCTCGTTAAGGTTCTTTGAAGTAGCTTCCCTCCCAAGGTTCTTTTTAAAAATATAATTTCTTGCATAACCATCGCTTACTTTGACAATCTCGCCCTTTTTCCCAAGTGATTTAACATCTTCTAGTAAAATTACTTCCATTTTATATTTCTCCTTCCTCAATCATCTTGTCAATTTGTTTTCTTATAATATCTTTTGCCTCATCAACACTGGTGTCTTTAAGCTGTGCACCTGCCATATTAATATGCCCGCCTCCTCCAATTCTTTCCATCATAACCTGGACATTTACTTCATCTATAGAACGTGCACTTATATAAATTTTACCTTTATATTTAGTAAGTACAAAAGATGCCTTTACACCATTTATATCAAGAAGCGAATTAGCTACTTTGGATGCAACTACAGTTGGTGACTCCACGCCCTCAGACTGGCTTTCAGCTATTGCATATACATCCTTATAAAGTTCTGTATCCTGTATTGCAGCAGCACGTATCTTATATTCTGACAGGTCTTCACGGAATACTTTCCTCACCCTTACAGAGTCTGCCCCGCTTCTCCTAAGATATGCCATTGCTTCAAAAGTCCTTATTCCTGTACGGTTAGAGAAATAATTAGTATCAATCATAATGCCTGCATACATAGCCTCAGCTTCTGCAGGCCTTAATTTCAGCCCGTTGCCAATATATTGTGATATCTCTGCAACCATTTCACATGAAGAAGATGCATAAGGCTCAATATAAAATAACACAGCTTTGTCAATAGAGTCCCCGGCCTGGCGGTGGTGGTCTATTACAACAACTGTCTGTGCCATATCAATAAGCTCAGGACACTCTGTATAACTTGCCCTGTTTACATCAACTATAACAAGCACTGTACTTTCATCAACAAGTTCCATTGCAAGCTGGCTGCTTATTATCATGTCATCTTCATATTCTTTTGTATAAAACCTTGATTTAATAGTTTTAACAGAAGAATCTGTATCACTAAGTACAATATGTGCTTTTCTGTTAAGGGTACGTGCAATCCGGTATATACCTACAGAAGCGCCAAATGAATCAACATCCCCTATTGAATGGCCCATTACAACAACACGTTCCTTACCTTCAATAAGTTCTTTCAAGGCATGTGCCTTTACACGTGCTTTCACACGGGTGTTCCGCTCAACCTGCACACTTTTGCCGCCAAAAAACTGTTCCTGGTCACCGCTTTTAATAACTGCCTGGTCACCACCACGCCCAAGCGCAAGGTCAATAGCCGCCCTGGCAAGGTCATAACGGCCTGCAAAAGTATCCTTGCCTACTCCAAGGCCAATGCTTATAGTTGCCACCTGGCCATTTCCAATGCTTATATTCCTGACTTCTTCCAGTATAGAAAACCTTCCTGCTTTCAGTTCTGCAAGGTAACGCTGTTTAAATACAAAGAAAATCTTATCTTTCTCAATCTTCTTAGATATTGCATCAATGCCTTGCATATATTTATTTATCTTTCTGTCAATAAGTGCTGTCATAAGTGACTGGCGCACTTCATCTATACTGTCAATAAGCTCATCATAATTATCAATATATAAAAGACCAGCTACAAGATTTTCTTCTTCCCTCTTCTGCTCAAGTTCCATCATATCAGTTTCATCATGCAGGAACAGTGAAATAATGCTATTGTATTCAATAAGCTGGCTTATATCATTGTGTGGTTCTTCTTTCTCATCACTTCCAGTATTTTCTGAAACTACAAGGCGCATATCAGCCTTATAATACCTGTCTTTAATTTTCACATGTACTATTTTTAAATTATAATCATGTGGCAGGCTGTCTTCTGTTATTTCTGGAAAAATATTGCTTATATTGCGTCTTGCTGCCTTTTTATTTACTATTACTTTAACAAATTCCTCGTTACCCCAGAGAAGATGGCCTTCTTCACTTAAAATAGCATAAGGTACGGTCAGGTTTCCAACTATCTCCATCTGCATCTGCCCGTAATCTTCTGCAAACCTTATAAGGTCTCTTTGTATCCGCCTTCTGCCTGTTGTAAAAACCAATGTACAAGCCAGGACATATACAATAAAATAAAAAAATCCAATTATACCTGCTTTCCGGTTGTATATAAATAACTGCACATCCATTGCAGCAAAAAATATGCTAAGCAGCACAGGCCATCTTAAATATGTCTTTAAAATACCTTTAAGCCGGACTTTATGTTTCATAACTTACCTCATTTCTGCACCGCCAGTACATATACCAGATATGTAAACTGCGCATTAATTAGAAAATTATATCATTATTACATTTTATAGTCAAACTTATGGTTCACATTCCCACCTGGCTGATGCGCCACAAGGCAGTATAAGCCCGTTTGATGTAACTGGAAGCCCTATTTCCTGTGCTTCTGCCCTTCCCCCATATCTTTTAACCAGCTCTAATTCTGCCATATATGACAAAACTGCTGGCTGTAAGCCTGTCGTATAGGAGTTTATAAGAAAGAATAATGGTGTATCCGATAATAATTTGGCACAAAGTTGTATAAAAGGATGTATTTTTTCTTCAATCTTCCAGATTTCACCTTTTGGTCCTCTTCCATATGATGGCGGGTCCATAATAATTGCGTCATATTTATTGCCACGCCTGGTTTCACGCTCTACAAATTTAACACAGTCATCAACAATCCACCGTACAGGCGCATTACCAAGCCCAGAAGCTGTAAGGTTTTCTTTTGCCCATGTAACCATCCCTTTAGATGCGTCTACATGGGTTACACTTGCACCTGCTGCCGCTGCTGCAATAGTAGCACCTCCTGTATATGCAAAAAGGTTAAGCACCTTTATACTCCTGCCTGCATCTTTAATCTTCTGTCCAGACCACTCCCAGTTCACTGCCTGCTCTGGAAACAGGCCTGTATGTTTGAATTTAAATGGCTGTAAATTAAATTTTAAATTCTTATAACTAATCTGCCATACATCAGGCATATTATGGAATTCCCAGCTTCCCCCGCCTTTGTTGCTGCGGTGGTAATGCCCGTTATATTTTCTCCATCCTTCTGCCCTTTTTTCTGTATTCCATATAACCTGTGGGTCTGGACGCACAAGTATATAATCTCCCCATCTCTCAAGTTTCTCCCCACATGATGTATCTATAACTTCATAATCCTTCCATCCATCCGCAATCCACATTCTATAATTCCTCCATAAAATCCTGGTTATATTCCACATTCTCATTTATATATATTAACCGGCCAGTATATTTTACCACAATCCTTTTATTTATGCTATACCTGAACAATTTTTTGAGTTTCCCCATTTTTTTAGTATACAATTATTTTTGCTCTGGCAATTCCAAAGTTTTACCATTGGCAGCCGCTTGCGCTTGAATGGGATGCGCAGTGGTGCATAAAGCCCCAAATGCTTAATAGAAACAACTGTTTCTATTAAGCATTGAAAACGCAGCTTAAGCACCAGCGCCCCCATAACAGCTGCCTTATGGTAAAACATTTGGAACTTGCCAGAGTAATATACTCTTTGTGTAATTAAAAAAATGGGGAAATCCAAAAAAATATTGTTATGAAATAGTAAAAGAGGTATTATACTCTGAAAAGAATAACCATATTACAGAATGTGTTGGCTTCATTATAAAGAGAATGGGGATGGGATGGTGCTATGAAAAAGATAAAACGAAAGAACAATATCTCTCTTATGGAGTTGCTGGCTTCTAGTATATTCATTTTGGCATTGCTTACATTCGTGTTTACATTTTGTAAGTAGTAATAAATAACAAAAGTCACCCTGATACTTTGATTGGACGTTAAGATGGCATTATTGCTTTAATCTTAGCCAACTCCTTGTAGGCAGCTACTTTTTATTTTGTATTTATACAATAGCATATCTTGGGTTTGATGATAAGAGTCTTTTTTTAGTTTCCCCATTTTTTTAGTACACAAGTTATTTGGTTCTGGCAATTCCAAATGTTTTACAATCAGCAGCACGCTTGCGCTTGAATGGAATACGCAATGGTGCATAGAATCTGAAAAAAACAGATTCAAGCACCAGTGCCCCATAACAGCTGCCTTTTGATAACACATTTGGAACTTACCAGAGCAATATAGTCTTTGTGTAATTTGAAAAATGGGGAAACTCAAATCTTTTTCTTTTGAAAATCCCTGGCGTTCTTTTTTTCTGCAGTCTCTCCCATGCTTTTTGCTTATATTTTCATCCTACTTATATGGTACATCACAGTTTTCCTAGACAAACATTCTTTCCTGTATTTTCATATTTGTAAACAGTAACATTGGATTTTTTCCAAAACCATATTCTGTTTTTTACCTGTAGCTTTATGAGCTTAATCATATACTATTAGGCGGATATCTATTCACAAATATTCAGTTACCTTACCTCGTCAGTTCATTTATACTCTTTATTAAGTGTTTAATATCTTCTTTACTATTAAATTGACTAACTCCTATCCTAACTGTTCCCAAATACTCTTTATCATCAAGATACTTATGTATATAGGGCGCACAATGATAACCTGTTCTTACCGCAATATCATAGTCTTCATCTAAAATCATTCCCACGTCATCAGATTTATAACCATTAATAACAAAAGAAATAATACCAATATGTTTATTTCTATCAAGCGGAACAAAACAAGTTACACCTTTAATATTATTTAAATTATCAACTAAATAGTCTGTGAGGATTCTTTCATGTTGGTAATTCCTGTTAACATCCAAACATTTTAAAGCTTCATATAAACCTGCAATAGCAACGATATTGAAACTTGATGGTTCATATTTTGTTGTATTTTGTTCAGGCATATCTAAATTTAAAGAATCTGTTCCTGTTCCACCAGTCAGTACCACATTTAATGAAATATTGGAAATATTTATAAAACCACCAATACCAAAAGGTCCATATAATGTTTTATGCCCTGCAAATGCTATTATATCTGCATCAATTTTTTTAGAATTAACCTCAATCAATCCCAGAGATTGTGCTGAATCAAGCACCGTAATAGCATCATATTTCTTAGCTTCACTAAATACTTTCTCTACAGGTAAAATATATCCAGTCACATTACTAATATGTGTACAAAAAACCGCTTTAGGTCTATCTTTTGCAAACAAATATTTCATTTTTTCAATATCTATTTCAAATGTTTTCTTATTTATTGGTAATTCTATCACCCTAATACCAGATAAAGAATTTAGTGTTCTTGCAATTGCATTATGTTCATAAGGAGAAACATACACTATATCATTATTTTCCCACGAAATCCCTTTAATTACCTGATTTAATGCAACTGTAATTGATGGTGAAAAAACCACATCTGCTATAACATCTGCTGCCACTAATTTCCTAATAAGCATTCTGGTATCATCAATTACTTTTGCAGCTTTTTGAGCAGCTTTGTATGAGCCTCGTCCAGAATTCACTGCGTATTTTCTATTAGCTTTATCCATGCCCTCATAAACCGGTTCAGGCTTGGGGAATGTTGTAGCTGCATTATCTAAATAAATCAATTCTTCACTTCCCTATTCTTTAATATCCATAATATATGTATGATAAAAAAATTCCTGATATAATCTGCATATAAAGTGTTCTATGATATTAATGTTTTTATATGTCCAGTAATATCTCCTTTAAGATATTCAAATCTTTCAGCTAAGATCTTTTTTATTTTATCTTCTGAATCTCCAGACTCATATGTAGAATATTTGCTTATATACAATTTTGTTTTTGCCTCATTACATAGTCTATCTGCATAACCCTTTAATGATTCATCCGATATTTCTTTATTAGATTGTTTTGTTATATAAATAAAATTCAAGGGCGAATTACATATATGTTTTTTTTCCTTTCTAAGTTTAGCAGTAACTTCTCCAACTTTTTTTGCTGAACCAAGTGGAATAATATGATGTGCCTCTAACTCATCTGCCTCTTTGCAAAAAACACTTATCTCTTTGTCACTATCAAACATATCAGCATAAGTCTTTGATAGAAAATATTGGCATATAAAATTTCTTATTACATCTTTCGGATATCTTTCATCATCAGCTTTTTCTAAAAGTAATAAATCTTTATCAGAGAAATTAGGAGTATTTAACACATATTCCTTAATATTTTCAATCCATTTAACGTCTTGTTCTCTATTTATTGTTTTAATCATTAATTGAAGATTAGATATCATCTTTGAATTTTGATCCTTGTCAAACTCTCCCGAGAAAACAACTGCCCAATACCAAGCTTCAAGTATGTTATGAATCTTCTTGTCTTTAAACCACTCTTCATTAATAAAAATTATAGATACAATGACCAATAATAAAGAATAATTAATCTCATTAATGTTTCTGATTCCACATCTAGTCTGAAAAAAGAAAAGTGCTCTATCTATAGCATTACATACTAATTCACAATTTTCATTAATATCCTTAGGATTAAGACTAAGGATCTTATCCCGTTTTATATTTTCTATTTTATATTTATCTGACATGAAATCTTTATTATTACAGTACAAAGAAAGTACATCAAGAAAAACATCAATGTATTTTGGATTAATTTCATTTTTTTGTTCTTTATAACACTTCATATTAACTGTTGCATTATAAGATTTTGTATTAATTTTCTTTCCGAGCAATGTTTGCATTGTATCATTAAGCACATCTTTTGTATATCCCTTTTCACATAACATATTGTCAATAATCCGCTTAAAAAAGTTTTTATTACTAACCGTTGCAACTCTTGCCATTATTAAATCAAAAGTACTTAAACTCACGCCTCCTCTATTTAAATTTTCATAAATATCTATAGCTCTAGCCCTTTTATCCGCATTAACAATAATTCTATTCAACACAATTTCCTGAGTACATACTCGGAGATAATCTTTGAGTCCCATCTCCCATAATTTACTTTTGTCCTTAAGTTCTTTTTCAAATAGAGCAATATTATTACAAATCTTTTCTTTTAAGTTATTGGTAAAAATCTCCTCAACAAATTTCTTTTTTTTCTCATCACCTTCAAGTCCTGAAAAATAATTTAAAATTTCTTGATGTATTCCATCTGCAACTTTATTAATAATTGCCTCATATCTTAATTTAACTTGACTGTCATTTTTTAACTTTGATGGAGCCAATAAATATAAAGGAATTAGATACCCCTTTTCATATGACATACAGAAGTTATCCAAATCTGTATCTAACTCTGTATGAGGATTGTATGGTACAGTTTCTCCAGTCTTAAAAGACAGACATTCAATAAATGAATATATATCACCTGATAAAAAATCCGGGTCATTTTTAGTATTATCATATTTAAAAACCAAATCATGTACCCCAAATAAATCCCGTTCCTCCTTTATTTTTTTCCATTTTGGTATTCGCAAAAAAAATCTTCTTTTAAGAGCTATAGGTGCACTTAATTCAGAAACTTTTGGACATAATTCATGTATAATGCTAGAAAACACATTTGCAAGTACCGTTATTCTCTGTTGTCCATCAAGCAAAAATTCAACCTCACCATTAACATCACTCATATCTTGTTCTTTGCTACATCCAATAATTTTAGATGCATATTCGTCATGCCTTGATTTTAACAACAATATACTTCCAATTGGCATTCTAGCAAGAACAGATGCAACCAGCTTGCATTGTTCTTCCTCTGATTTCCATACAAACTCCCTCTGAAAATCAGGTAATACAATCTCTTTTTTTTCAATTTTACTAATAATCTCAGTAAAATCAGTATGATTCATATCTTCCATTCATTTATCCTCCATTGTATTCTAACATAACTTTGCATAGTATTATTAGAAATCTATTATATATAGATTTTATTACCTATAATAGTAATATACATTATTTTTTTACTATCTTATCAATCAATTCCACCAATATAGCAACTCTGTCATTTACACTTAGATCACTATATTCTTCTAATGTATCCTCAAGGATATTTTTCAAAATATTACTTTGTCCTTCATGTGTTTGTTCATAATACAATTTTTCCTGTTCCCCACTAGAGTTGTAATAAGTCAACTGCAATTTCCCATCAATATTACCATCTTTTATACTTTCCACTAAAGCTTTACAATGTTGAAGTTCAGTAATATATTCCTCATATGCACCAACATTCCAGTTTTCTATAAAAACATCTGTTACTGCCTTTACAAGATATGAAACAACCTCTTCATCACTATATACATTTAACGCCTTAATACAATTCATAAAATTAGTAGCTCTTCTATCCAACAATTCATGTTTAGCCATCAAACTTTGCTCATCATACCAACGTTTTAGGATGTATACTAAATCCTCTTTGTTTTTCTTTGTAAAAATGTCCTTAGTACCATTTGATGCTTTCAAAATAATCCAGTCTCTATAATCATCAAACGCAGTAATTACTTGTGATAAAAGTTCAAAAGTCTTACTTAACCCGTCATAACAATTAAACATTTCTGGTAGTTCCATAAACAAAAATTGATACGGATTAGGAGAAACCCTTTGAATTAACTTTTTGTATATTTTCATTAATGATTTAACTAAATCATCAACAACATCAAACTCATCTAAATATGGAAGATTACGTGTTACTTGTGGCAACGCCCTAAATCTTCTTTGCATACAAATTATTATATTTCTAATTCTATTTTCAGTAAGATTCAAACTATTTTTGACATCAAATAATTCATTTAATTCAGATATATATTTTTCCTTTTCTGCATCATCCTTAGATATAAACAATTCATAATCTGAAGGATTCTCACACATATTTACAAGTATTTCTTCATTTAATTGAACCTCTATATTATTAAAATACACAATAATATCTTCATGCCGCTTTGCTATAACATAAGACAAATAAATAGGAATAGGGCCTTTTCTCATCCCATATGGTTCTGACGTAATATAACTTATCAATAATTTCATATTTAATTTTCTGTCACAACATGAGTCCAAAAAACCATCAATATATTTCACTATATCTGATATGGGATTACAAGAGTTGTCATCTTCTAACTTAGTATTATAAATCAATGCTCTTGCTATAGTAGCCTCTTGATTGGAACCACTATAAAATTTTTCATCATCTCTATGTTCTAGTATCGTCTTTGTAATAATATTTCTTGCTTTTTTAGTTGGTCCAGTTAAAATATTTTCCCTATTTATTATCTCATTATTTATTATAGGTGTCCGGTTATAAATCTTTTCACACAAATTACCAATAATATCTTCACACTCATTATAAGAAACAGCCCTTAAATTTTTATCACTTGGTAATCTATACAGAACTTTACAATTACCAGAATACATTTCTTCTATCTCTAGTTCAATCTCCTTGCCAAGTTCCTCTTCTTGTAAAGGTAATTCCTTACTCATAACTTGATTTTCTTCAATAAATATATCATGTTTTAGCTCTTGGATAATCTCATAATCAATGACCTGCTTTTGCTTCAAAAATTCTTTCTGAGGGCAAATAACCACAATCTTACTATTACATAATGTTCTAAGTTTTCTCCTTATATCACCCTCATTTATCTTCTTTATTGAAAATAATGACAGCACCACACCATCACAAAAAGGCATATCTTCAAACAACACTCTATCTTCATCAAGATTTATAAAAGATTCAACATCCATGAATTCGTTTCTAAAAAACCTTGTCATCTTATGTATGCTATTGAATTTTCTCGGAAAATAGTATGGTTTTTGTATTATTTTACTAAATACAGATGCATAATTTATATTTGTTCCTTTTATTGTTCTTCTATTTTTAATTTCTTTCTTTAATTCTGAACCTGCTCTTGTTTTAAAAGCATAACTTCCATCTATTCCTTTTTTATAAATAATATTCTTATACAAAAGAACATTGATTACAGAAGGATAATCAGATATTTCAACAGATAATTTCAAAAAATCGTCAATAACTGGAAATTCTTCACTCTTGTTTACTATAAGTATTACCGCCATAGATTTAATGATTTTTCTCTGATCTTCATTCTCACATTTAGATAAAGCATATTCTGCATTTAACCATTCGCTATGAACAAACTCATTATTTATTTCCTTTTTAAACAAACCTGAAAAATAATCATATATTAAATCTGCACCTACAATCCATGATTCCTTATCTGTATGCTCTTGTACAAAACGAGTCATACTAAAAGGTTCATCATTAGAAATAAATGTAAATAATGTTCTTTCATTTTGAGCAACTTTTTCACTGACATTTAATAAAAGATAAGCACTTATTGGACTTAAAGGATAACATCCTTTCAATATTATCCTCTCAAAATCTCCTTTATTAAAAACCGACTTAAAACAAGGTATATTATAGAATTCTTCACATCGTTCCTTACTAATATACTTTTGTGTCTTTTTACAATCAGCTAATATATTGTAATCTTTTATTATAGCATTACTAATAAGTTCGTAATTATTTTTAGTTGATGTAATAAAATATTTCTCAATTAATCTACCTTCAATTCCAGTAAATAAATTAATTACTTCAACCGGCAAATATTTTCCATATTCCTTTATACTCTTATGTGCAATCAGTGTCATAAATATTTGTGATTCTTTTGATTCTGTAGCAAGTTCACAAATATTTTGAATTAATTTCATATTTTTACCAATAAACTCTTGATTTTGTCCTTCAATAAATTTACTAAATTCATCAAATACAATATATATTCCGCTATAACCATAGTCTTCCTTCAGTCTGTCGCTTACACCTCTGAACAAATTTAAAACATCTGTTGTAACAAGCGGATTAAAATCACTTCCTGATGTAATTTGTGGATATAAATCAATAAAAATATCAAGTTCTTCTCTTGAATAATGATTTAAGGCATCAATATAATCATCCTCTAAATATCCTTTTTCTTGTATTTTTATTATAAATTCCTTATAAGTTGGCAGAAAGTTCTCTCTCCAGTCATTTATTCTTTCAACAGCAACATCAAATGCAGTATTGGGGATTAATTCATCAATGTGTTCTCTTCTTAAAGCATCATTTATAGCAATAATAAAATCCTGTTGGAGATCACTATTATTATCCTGGACAAGTATGGGAAGAAATCTTCCTCGGACATTCCACAGTTCAGAAATCATTTCACAAACATAATTATCTGGACCTTCAATCTTGCTTATTTTTTCCACAAGTTCATCAATAATCTCTTTATTTTTTGTATTATTTCTATCCATTGTTAAAACAGATAACAAAACCAACAAAAGGTGTGATTTACCTTTCCCGTATGAACCTATAAGTAATGTAGCCTGCTCTTTATTTTTAACAACCGCCTCAAGATAGTCTTTTAAAACGGCAATAGAAGACTTTGTAGGAATGTATCCTTTAATTTTCTCTTTTTTATTTAAACTCAAATACAAGTTTATAGCAGTTTTAAAATCTTTATTAAATCCAATTAATTGATTTAAACTCTTTATGCTTGACATAATACCACCTATCTGTGTGATTCGTAGTATTTCTTAACTACCATCTCACTTGTTATTTCTTCTGTTTTATATATCATATCCAAACCAGCTGTTCTATCCACCCTTATTTTTCCCTTTTCATTCAGCCTGTCAAGATATCCATTAATTTCCATATCCGTCATATTATATAACCTTGATAACCCCATCTCATCATGAGATACTTCTTCAATAGAAATATCCTTTCTCTTTGTCAATCGTTCTGCTAACTCATATAAAACAACCCATCCATTTATATGGTTTTTATTAGGAGGATTTTTTGTATAAATTGCGTTTGAATGCTTAACTAAACCTAATTGAACAAATGGAGATATATTATTGTCTTCTGGATCTACCATCTCTTTATCTTTACTATACATTGACAAAAGCACATCGATATCTGTATGTAATGACTTCTCAGAGTATTTCGCATATTCAGAATAGGAGTCAATCTCTCTTTTTAATACATTAAACATATTTTCCTTATTAAATTCAATTAAATCACATCTATTAAAAAACATATACCATGTAGTAGCTTCATCAATATTTTTCGCTATAGATGAATGAAGTATCCACAAAGTAAAATCATCTTCTATATATAAATCATACTGTTTTATTAATGCACCAATATTAGACAATTTTATTCCTTTTCCTTGTACCTCGTCAACTAAGCCAAATGCTTTCATCCAATAACGCAAGGCCTTGACCATATTACTTCCTATGCCAAACACATCTGGTGCATTATCCCTATTAAATACCCGTGATAGTTCTATGGAGTCCAATATTTTTAAACCCTTTGTAAGCCAACCATCTCTCAATGGAAATTTCTCGTGACCTTGTAGCCTTATTTTTCCCATTATTAACCTCTCTTTATCATCAACACTTTTCTCATATAACATCCTGCATTAAAATGTCCCACACATTCTGTACATCTGACACACTTTTTATCATTAATACTATATATTATTTTACCAGTTCCATCATCCTTAACACTTATTGCATCATATTTACAGACACTCTCACATGCTTTACATCCTAAACACATTTGATACTTTGTAAGCTGGCACTTTACCTTTCCTTCTGCAGTTTGTAGATTCTTTGCTCCAGCAATATGTATATCTTCTATAATTACTTTTAATCTATAACTACCTATTCTGCCTTGAAGAATTAAATTTATTTTTCCTGTCTTATCAACAATACATACTTCTCCAAGTCTTTTATTTCCCATCTCTTTATTGATATATCCAAATGGTTTAAAAAGCTCATATAACGTTTCCGAAATAGGTCTTTGAAGTTCATAATTAAATGCTCTTTCCTCTGTGGCACAAGGTTCAAATGAAATTAATGTTTTTTGTGCCATATCTAAACCATTTCCACCTTGTCTGGCTTTCCAATTGCCTCCATCAATATATTCCTCTGGATCGGGTTTACCTATCTGCTTAGCAAATTCAATAAGCTTTTCTCTCCAATGTATATATTTATCATACATATGTACTTTTGAAAGAAATTCAGACCATGCACCATTATTAGGGCAACACCAACAACCAACCCGTGAATATCCTAAACGGTATGCATCATTAAAATCAATACCTGTCGTAAATATATATAACCAAACATCAAAATCAATCCATTCAATAATAGGCGAAACGACTGTTTGCTTGGATATTTTAGGACTATCACTTTCCCTGTCATACTTACCTCTACTTACTGATTCATTATGCCTTATACCATAAAAAGTTAAAATATTTGTCTTATTTTTAAATGCGGATGATATCATTTTCTGAATAGCTCCTGTCTTAAAAACAGTACAACACCATCTCATAACTCTACTTGGTGGTCCAATTATCTTACATAGCTCCTCAAAATCTTTTTCTCTATTTTTAGCAGATATTAACCTAACTCCTTTAGATTCATCATTTTTGTTAAATCTTTCTTTGTATTCATATGTTAAAGGAAACTCTAATGTAGTATCACCAAAAATATGTAACACCTTATTTGTGCCTAATGCTTTACCCACTAAATGTGATGTAACAGTCGAATCTTTTCCACCACTAAATGATATGAACATATCTTCAATAACGTATTTGTTTCTAAATGACTGAATATATAATGTTGCTTCTTCAGTAATAAAATTATAATGTTCACGATTAGCTAAAACAAACCGGCTTATATTTTCATCAAAATATGAATAATCTATATTTTGAGAAAATTTATCATATTTTTCCTTAATAAGCTGTATTTTCTCAATATTCCATCTATTTATCTTTGAAATTGAAATTTTTAATTTTTCTCCATTAACAATATAGGCTGTATTAGCACACCACATTGAAGTATTTACATATTTATAAATATCTTTTTCACCTAAAATCAATGCTATCAACAATCTCTCTTCTGGAAAAACAGGTCTTAAATCTGTTGCAATATATTCTCCCTCCGTCCCACAAATAGGACATACTTTCTCATAAACTGGAATATTACATTCGTTGCACCAATATAAAGTCGTTGCTGTTATTGTCTTATGTCCACATGATGGTTTAACACATCTTTCTCCCACCATTGGTACATTACACTTAGGACATATTCTTTCAAGCATTTATCTTTCCTCTCTTATTTACCAACTAGATTTTTTGATACAAAGCTCCTTCCAAGCCTTGTTAGTTAATTTAAAATAATTACAATAAACCAGCATCTGCTTCACCAAAAGCCGCCTTATATCTCAATATATTATTCCTTAACCAAGTCTTTTTAAGTCATTCTAAATTGAAATTTGGAACATAAAAAATATACTTATACATAAGAATTATATCATTTCATCTTCTTAGACTCAACTAAATTTTCTTATTTTCCAGGATAACCTTTTATATGGTTATTCTGCTTATTTTCAATATATTTGAGTTTCCCCATTTTTTAAATTATACAAAGACTATATTACTCTGGCAAATTCCAAATGTTTTACTATAAGGCAGCTGTTATGGGGGCGCTGGTGCTTAAGCTACGTTTTCAATGCTTAATAGAAACAGTTGTTTCTATTAAGCATTTGGGGCTTTATGCACCACTGCGCATCCCATTCAAACGCAAGTGGGCTGCTGGTAGTAAAACTTTGGAATTGCCAGAGGCAAAATACCTGTATATTAAAAAAAGGAAAACCAAAATCAATATATCCTTTACATTTGAAACAAAAAATATTAGACTATAAATAAAAACATTTTAATAATGAATGTGACATTTACAACACATTCAAAAAAGGAGGCCTTTATGGGAATTTTAACACGTTTTAAAGATATTATGTCATCAAATATTAATGCACTTCTTGATAAAGCAGAAGACCCAGAGAAAATGATTGACCAGTGCCTGCGCAACCTGAACAGTGACCTGGGCAAAGTAAAGTCTGAAACAGCGGCAGTTATGGCAGATGAACAGCGTGCAAAAAGACAGCTGGATGAATGTACACAAGAAATCAATAAGATACAGAATTATGCCGCAAAAGCTGTTTCTGCTGGCAATGATGATGATGCAAGGCTGTTTCTTGAGAAAAAGCAGACACTTACTGCCAGGCAGGCAGAGCTACAGCAGATATATAATTCAGCAAAATCCAATTCAGAAAATATGCGTGCAATGAATGATAAACTGGTTAAAGATATTGCTAATCTTGAAGAAAGGCGCAATTCCATTAAAGCTAAAATGAATATAGCACGCACACAGGAACATATTAACCAGATGGTTTCAAATACAAGTGGTGCCAATAACTCCATAAATGCATTTGAACGTATGGAGGCAAAAGCAGACCAGATGCTTGACAGGGCAAACGCAATGGCAGAATTAAACAATTCCAGCCATGACAGCATAGATGACCTTAAAGCCAAATATGACAGCGCCCCTGGTGGTGGCTCTGGAATTGAAGATGAGCTTGCGGCATTAAAAGCAAGCCTTGGCAAATAATCCTATATTGTAATTAATGAGAGGAAACATATGGTAATACAATATAAATGCCCTGGCTGTGGTGCAGATATGGTATTTAACAGCCAGACTGGCAGGCTGCATTGTGACAGCTGCGGACACGACGAAGAAATAGAAGGTTACAATACAGAAGACTTCCAGGAATTTGAAGAACATTTCCACTCATCCACATTTGAAGGTGATGAAGTAAACCAGTACCAATGTAACAACTGTGGTGCTATACTGCTTACAGATAAGGATACTACTGCAACAACATGCAGCTTCTGTGGTGCACCTGTTATATTAGGTGACAGGCTTTCAGGTGCACTTGCACCATCCAAAGTAATTCCTTTCAGCATATCAAAAAGTGAAGCTGAAGCTGCATTTAAAAAATGGTGCCACCACGGTTTTCTTATGCCACGCAATTTTAAACAGGCTGACAGGATTAAAAGCCTCACAGGAATATACGTACCCTTCTGGTTATATGACGTGCAAGGACAGGGAGAGGCCATTGCACATTGTACACGCATACATACACATGATGAAGGGGACAACATTGTCACTAAAACAAACCATTTTGATGTATACCGCAAAGTTGATTTAAGATACAATAATATTCCTGCTGATGCATCAGAAAAAATGCCTGATAACCTTATGGATAAACTTGAGCCATTTGATTACAGCAATATGAAAATTTTTAACACACCATATCTTGCAGGTTTTATATCAGAAAAATACAATTATACAGACCGTGAGATGTTTCCACGCATACAACAGCGCGTTACACGGTATATAGATAACTATGTATCAAGTACAATAATGGGATACTCCACTAAAAATATAATAAACCACGATTACCGTGCAAAGCAGATTAATGCAGAATATGTTCTTTTTCCTGTATGGATGGTTTATTATGATTATGACCATTCTGAATATACTTTCGCCATGAACGGGCAGACTGGCAAAATAGCGGGCAAACCTCCATTAAGTATTGGCAAAGCAGCAGGAGGGGCGGCACTGGTAACATTAATCCTCTTTATTATCTGCCGTATAATTACTGTTTTAATGGGAGGTCCTGTATTATGGTAAAAAAACTGTTAAAATACAATATTTTCCTGTTTTTTGTTTTATTTATAACTTATATACCAGTACATAGTACTGCAAGTGCAGAAACAATTATACAGGATGACGCAGGAATCCTTTCATCAGGCGAAGAACCAGAACTAAAAAGCCTGTGTGACAAAATATATAAAGAATACAATACATCTGTATATATATGGACTGACAACAGTATAAGCGGAAGTGATGATTTTGGAAGTATTATGGAACAATTTGTTGCTTCACATTCTAATAAAGATGTTATAATACTTATGGTGGGCATGTACCCTGGTGACAGAATATATGAAATACAAGGATATGGTACTGCACAGGAGATGCTTACAAATAAAAGATGCAGCAAAATACTAGATTATATGCACAGTGATATGGCTGGTGGCAATTACTATGATGCAGTAAAAACCTTTTGCCAGAAAGCATATAAATATATGGGAAAGCCGCCAAAGCTTGACAATATAATTTTCTCACCACTCTTCCAGCTTATAATATGTCTGGTTGCTGGAATTGTGCCTGTTTCTGTAATTGCATATAATTCTGGCGGACGTACAACCACCAACAGCAATACCTACCTTGATAAGAATAATTCAAGGGTTATAGGAAGTTTTGACAGATACACACATACAACTGTAACCAGGACTCCAAAACCTAAAAATAACACTAGCAGCAGCGCAGGTGGCGGTGGTGGTTCCAGCCATAGCAGCGGTGGTGGCAGGAGTTTTTAAAAAACTATACATATTTGTAGATATTTTCTTTAAATCTACAAAGCCAAATATCCCACAACAGGGCATAGCTTGGTTTCTCTTTAGCTTACATGCCCCATATTGGGTATCCGGCTTCCGTGGGCATGCCCAGATTATGCAAGTATACTTACATAATCTTCACTTTGCCTTCGCAGAAATAAACCAGGATGAAAGAAAAAATAAGAAAGGATAAAATCAGACACTCTTTCAGCCTTTATGTCTGTGCTTCAAATTTTTTGAAGCTTTGGTATAATTTATGGGACTTTTTTCAGGACAATTTGCAAATGTAGTTGAATGGGAAGAATGGCGTGATGACATGATTTTCTGGAAGTGGGCCAACCGTGAAATTAAAAAAGGCTCAAAACTTATAATTAAGCCTGGCCAGGATGCAATCTTCCTTTACAATGGTAAAATTGAGGGAATATTTAAAGATGACGGGGAATATGATATCGAATCACAGATTATTCCTTTCCTTTCATCATTAAAAGGCTTTAAATTTGGCTTTAACAGTGGTATAAGGGCAGAGGTTCTCTTTGTCAATACCAAAGAATTTCTTATAAAATGGGGTACTAAAGCACCTGTAAACATTCCAGCACCAAATATGCCTGGCGGGCTTCCTATACGTGCAAATGGTACTCTTACATTAAAGGTTGATGATTATCTTGCATTAATAGACAAAATAGCAGGTGTTAAACAACAGTACACTGTTGAAGATGTAAAACTACGAATAACCTCAGTTATTGACCAGCTTCTTATGAAATGGATAACAAAAGAAGGCAAAGATATGTTTAACCTCCAGGCAAATGCATTTGATATAGCTAATGGAATAAAAAGTGACCTTGATATGCAGATTATAAAGGATGGTATGACAATAACAGGACTGCAGATTATGAGCTTTAACTATCCTTCTGAAATACAGGATATGATTAATAAAAATGCTGCACAAAGCATGGTTGGCGATATAGGAAGATACCAGCAGGTATCTATGACAGATGCAATGGCATCTGGAAATCTCAACGGTGGCAGTGTAGCAGGAGATATGGCAGGTATGATGATGGGTATGCAGATGGCAAACCATATGCTTAACCAGCAAGGCCAGAATACAGGCAGCCCTTCTCCTGGTCCACAGGCACAATCACCAGGAATACCAAATTTCTGCCCTAACTGTGGGCAAAAAACAACAGGGAGCAATTTCTGTCCTAACTGTGGCCAGAAACTTGTATAAACAGACAACATCAGGCTAAATACCGCACCACAAAACAGGGTATTGGTTACATAGGTGCCTGGCTCCGTTTTTACACAAATAAAACGTCAAAGCTTTTATATTCTGTTTAATTGTATATATGGAGCTTTGACGTTTCTATAGAATATACATTTTCGTTCCTTGATGCAATACCCTCTGCCAATACAACACTAACTGTTAAAAATATTGCACATATTATGCACATCCATATTATTGCCCTTTTTGAAAGTTTAAAACTTGTTTTTTTATCCAAAACCAATCTCCCTCCCTGTTATAAAGTATATAATACTTGTCCTTAATATTAATTTAAATAAATCCAATTTAATTTTCTCTACTTCATAATATATCACAAAAAGGCAGATTTATTCCTTAAATCTTTCTTAAACTTCCTTAATAATCCAAATTTTCATGGACACTGGATACCATAATCCGCTCTGCTGCCTGTCCAGACCATCCTAACAACCTCTTTATGGCATTTATTTACTTTACTTTTTTCATCAATTCCATATAATATTTTTCGAGGCTTGCACCCTCTGCACGTATTTCTTTTATATCCACTTCATTTAATACACATTCTTTCATTACATCAGCTGTATTTCCAGAAAAATTATAAAGACATAATTGTTTATCTGTTATTATTTCTAATCTGTTCCCTGGAAACATTTTTCTTAAAATATCTGCTGCTTTCTGCACATCATTAACCCGCATATTTAAATATGGTTCACATTTCTTTAAAAGCTCTTCTGCTGTAACTTGTTCTATCATTTTGCCTTTATTTATAAAACCATAACATGTTGCCATCTGGTCCAGTTCACTTAAGATATGGCTTGAAACCAGAATTGTCATGCCTTGCTCCTTATTAAGCCTTTTCAAAAGCTCCCTTAAGCTGGCAATCCCTTCTGGGTCCAGACCATTAACTGGCTCATCAAGCACTAACAATTCTGGCTTTCCCATAAGTGCTATTGCAATACCAAGCCTCTGTTTCATACCAAGTGAAAAGTTCCTTGCTTTTTTTGTTCCAGTATCTTCTAAACCCACAATTTTTAATATTTCCTTAATACAACCTTTATCTTCAATACCCTTTTGCAGCCGTACAACTTCAAGATTATCCTTTGCTGTCATTCCAGGATAAAACGCTGGTCCTTCAACCATCGCCCCAATGCGCTTACGCTGGATATACATTTTACTCTGCTGCTTTTCTCCAAATAACACAATCTCTCCATCTGTCTGCACAGCCCTGCCTGTAAGGATACGCATAAGTGTTGTTTTTCCTGCACCATTTTTTCCAACAAAGCCATAAATACTGCCACGGCATATTTCCATATCCAGACTATTAAGAGCATAAGACTTTTTATACTTCTTTGTAAGTTTTCTTGTTACAAATATTTTCTCTTCCATCCTGTCCCTCCTGTTATATTACAATAAAATACCATAATT
Organism: uncultured Lachnospiraceae bacterium; assembly: GCA_948794795.1. Taxonomy (GTDB): domain Bacteria; phylum Bacillota; class Clostridia; order Lachnospirales; family Lachnospiraceae; genus Butyribacter. The sequence goes on from CAQGLR010000014.1 coordinate 80,452, forward strand.
ATAATGTATCCAGTTATCTGGTAAAACATTAAAATTCCATACAGTATATTATTTTAATTCTGCTTTTTCAAAAAGAAACGTTGCTCCTACAACCGTTACAATAAGCGTTATAACCATAACAAAAATATATTTATAATCTGAAAATCCATCTTCATTACATTCAAATGATATAATCTGGTATAGATATACATATTCCATAAAATGTTTAATAACAGGCTTTTCAATAAAAGGAAGATTTGCTTTCACAATAAAAAATATGTATGAAATAAGCATACTGGCCGGAACGGTTACAACAGCATTTTTTATAAATAACGCCACAAACATTATTACTGTCCCTTGCACTATAAAATCCAAAACAAAATAAAATAAATGTAATAAAATATTTTGAAAAGATTCTTCAGCAAGTTCTGCACCAAACCCATTAGCCAGTGCTATAATAAGAGGAATTACCATAAATGCAAGACATATAAGAAAGAAACCAATTAAAAAAACTATAAATTTTGCACCAAAAATTTTTTTGCGTGTAAAACCACATAATAAAGCATTTCCAAATCCTTTCTGCGTAAACTCATTGCAAATAAAAACTGCTGCCAGCATATAACCTAGTAATAAGGAATAAAGAATCATTTTTAATGATATAACAAGTTCATTATATCCTAATGTTGTCACCATGCCTTCTAAATAACTAACTAAAAGGCATAAATTACCTATAACAACAGAACATAACATCAACACTTTAAACCCTGTTAGCTTTATCAATTTAAACCATTCCGCTTTTATAAGATTTATCATATTTTTCCCTTTCTATTACAATTAATAATAAAATTTATTTTAATATATTACATTGCTCTCTTATTACATTTTCTTAATCTACTTTAATTCTGTTTTTTCAAAAATAAATAATGCTGCTATTAATGCCAAAATAAATGTTATAAACATAACTAATATATATTTTTTTCCAGAAAAATATCCTCCTTGAAACCTTAACAATTCTATTTGGTATGAATATGTATACTTTACAAAAAATATTTCCTTAGAATTTGTTCTTAAAAATAATAAAATATATGTTAAACTTATACCAGAAGCAATTGTTGCAACAGCTTTTTTTGTTATTACTGTGATAAGGATTATTACAGCTCCCAATGCCATATAACCTGATACTGCATATAACAGCTTCATTAAAACATCTTTATAACTTCCTTTTCCAGGTTCTACACTATAGCCATTAGCAAATGACATAATAATAGTTGCAGCTATTGTAGATATTAGGCATAATAATAATATACCCCAAAAATATATTATAATTTTACAAGCAAATATTTTCTTGCGTGAAAATCCACTTAAAAGGTTTATTGCAAATGTAGAGTTTTTATATTCATTACATATAAAAACTGCTGAAAATACATATCCAAAAAAAGAATGTAACAATATCATTCCAATAAAACTATTAAAAGTATCATATCCCGAAACCTTACTACCAGATACAATTGTAATACATGAAAAGATTATTCCTAAACCTAGAGAACAAAACAATAATATTTTAAAACCAGAAGATTTAACCAGTTTAAAACATTCTGCTTTTATAAGATTTCCCATATTTCTTTATCCCCTCCTTTAAACACCCATTATAATACTTTTATTTATACCATATCTAAACAATAAAAACTATACTTCCCAAGTAGTAATAATAGTAGTAAAATAATTAACTGATAATAGTAGTAAAATAATTAACTGATAATAGTCATAACCTTGTTTTATTAAAAAAATTTATTAAGAAAAAAAAGACAGGCGCATAAGCGCCTATCCCTGTTAAAATTCCATATATAAACTTGTGTATAAATTAATGTGCAAGAATAATCTTCTTTGGACACTTCTCTGCACACTTGCCACATCCAGTACATTTACTCTGGTCAATATGTGCAATATTATTCTCAACTGTAATTGCGCCTGCTTCACACTGTTTCTGGCAAAGGCCACAACCTATACAGCCTGTATCACATACAGACATAACCTTTGGTCCTTTATCCTTATTAGAACATGTAACCGCAAACTTTCCATCATATGGAACAAGTTCAATAAGCCCATTTGGACATTCCTGTATACATTTTCCACATGCTACACATTTTTCTTTATCAACTACTGCAACACCATGTTCTACATGTATTGCATCAAACTGGCAGGCTGAAACACAGGAACCAAATCCAAGGCAGCCAAATGAACATGCTTTGTCACCACGTCCTGGTATTGCTGTTGCCCTCTTACAATCTGATATTCCATAATAATTTGCCTTTATACCAGCTTTGTCACAAGTACCTGCACATTTTACGTATGCAACCATCTTAACCGCGTCACTGCTGTCGACACCCATAACAGCGCCGATTTTACCAGCTACCGCTGCACCGCCTACAGGACATGCATTAACAGGTGCCTCACCTGCTGCTATAGCTTTTGCAAGGGCATCACAGCCTGCAAAACCACATCCGCCACAGTTATTTCCTGGAAGAAATTCACGTACCGCAATCTCTTTCTCATCTACTGGTACTGCAAATGCTTTTGCTGCAAATCCAAGAAGGAGACCGATAAGAAGACCTGTCACACCTATTACTGCGGCTGCAGTAACCACGCCTGTCGCAGAAGATGCCAAAAATAAACTCTGTATCATTTTTAACTCTCCTCCCTTCTATACTAATCCTGCAAAACCACAGAATGCTATTGCCATTAAACTTGCTGTAACAAGTACAATAGGGGTTCCCTTAAATGACTCAGGTATATCGTTAAACTCAATATGCTCACGTATACTTGCAAGTATAACGATTGAAACCAGGAAACCAAGTGCTGTAAACAGACCTGTTAAAACACTTTCAATAAAACCTAAACCATTAGTAATATTATTAATTGCCACACCAAGCACAGCACAGTTTGTAGTAATAAGCGGAAGGAATACACCAAGCGCTTCATATAATGGTGGCATAAACTTCTTAAGTACCATTTCAACAAACTGTACCAGAGCAGCAATTATAAGGATAAATGCTATTGTTTCAAGATATGCAAGACCCATTGGCTCCAAAATAAAATAATAAATTGGATATGTTATTGCTGATGCAATAGTTATAACAAATGTAACAGCAGCACCCATACCAGCTGCTGTCTCTACTTTCTTGGATACACCAAGAAAAGGACAGATACCAAGGAACTGACTAAGTACAACATTGCTTACCAGCATAGATGAAATCATAATAACGAAAATATTCACTTAAATCATTCCCCCTTCTTTGCCTGCTGCGCTTCTTTTGCCGCTTTAGCTTTTGCTGCTGCCTCTTTTGCTGCCTGTGCCTTTGCTGCTTTCTGTGCTACACGTTCTGCTTCAATAATCCCTTTATTAGCTACGCAGCTTGCACCTGTACACTGTGCACAGTTACCACCGCATGCCATGCTGGAATCACCACCTGGAACATTAGTAGCTGATGGCAGCTTAAGCTTATTCTGTACAGCTGTAAGACATGCAAGTACAAGGAATGCACCAGGAGCAAGTACAAAGAATGTAATATGGAAATCCTCTGGTATAAACTGGAATCCAAATACTGCACCACTTCCAAGGACTTCCCTGCATATACCTATAAGAGTAAGACCAACTGTAAAACCAAGCCCCATTCCAAGACCATCAAATATAGATGGTACAACAGGGTTTTTAGAAGCATATGCCTCTGCTCTTCCAAGGATAATACAGTTTACAACGATAAGAGGTATGTATACGCCAAGGGCGCTGTTAAGAGCTGGCAGGAATGCCTGCAAAAGCAGCTGGATAATAGTTACAAATGATGCAACTACTACGATAAAGGCCGGAATACGGACTTTATCAGGAATAACCTTACGCAGCAATGATATAAATGCATTAGAAAGGACAAGTACGGCTGTTGTTGTCAGCCCCATTCCAAGACCATTCATTGCAGATGACGTTACAGCAAGTGTAGGACACATACCAAGCATCATAACGAAGGTTGGGTTTTCGGTAATAATACCATTTTTTAAACGTTCTGTACAAGTATTCATGTATTGGCCTCCTTACTGCTGGCTTGCTACAAATTTCAATGCCACATTTACTGCCCTTGTCACTGCATTACTTGTAATAGTAGCACCTGAAATTGAATTAATAGTTCCATTGTCCTGGCTTCCACTTCCATCCTTTACAACAGATAAAGTCTTATCAGATGTCATTCCAACATACTGGCCGTTCCAGTCTTCCTTTGTACTGTTCTGCCCAAGTCCAGGTGTTTCATTACTTGCATCAAGTATCTGTATACCTAATACTTCACCTTCATTAGTAATGCCAAGAGCTATTGTAACAGCCCCGCCATATCCTTTGCCACTGGCTTTTACAACATATCCAGCCTGTGAGCCGCCTGATGAAGCAGTCCTTGCCTCAATAAGTTCTACATCTGTATATGAATAAGCGTCATCATCCACTTTACCTGCTGTGATGTCAGCCTGGAAGCTTTCTACAGCCTTTGTAACTGCATCATCACTTGCAAATTCTGCATCCTTGTATACTGCTGCATACGCTTTATTAGTTGCCTCTTCTTCTGCTTTGGCAATAGGGTCTTTAGTAATCATATATACTGCACCAAGAAGTATGCCTGCAACAAGGGTTATTATAAATAATGCTATTGCATCATGTATAAGGGTATTTGCCTGCTTATTTTCACTATTTGCCATCCTTAATCCCCTCCTTTCCAAATGGAACAGGAATTGTAACCTTCTCAATAAGTGGTACTAAAAGGTTGCAGATAATGATTGCATAAGAAACACCTTCTGCAGATGCACCAAAAATACGGAAAATCCCTGTAAGTACACCAAGAAGTACACCAAATACAATCTGTCCCCTTGGCGTAATAGGGCTTGTAACATAGTCAGTCGCCATAAAGAAAGCACCTAACATAATACCACCACCACAAAGTTCAGCAGCAAGATATGTAATATCAAACCCACGTCCGCCAAAAATTAAAGCAAATACTGCAAAAGTACCAATATAAAATACTGGTATCTTCCAGCTTATAATCTTAAGCGCAATAAGAGCTGCACCACCTATAAGGATTGCGATTGCAGAAGTTTCACCAATAGTACCACCAATATTTCCAATAAACATATCAAGCACACTTGTTGAAACTTGTGTCTGCCCGTCCCCTGCTGCAAGAATATCTGCCACACTCATTGCCTTGTCGCCGTTTTTAATAATTGCAAGAGGTGTAGGGCCTGTAATCCCATCATATGTAAATGATGTCATTTTACCTGCAAATGATACCATAAGGAAACATCTTGCACCAAGTGCAGGGTTCATAAAGTTCTGGCCAAGACCGCCAAATAACTGCTTAACTACCAAAATTGCAAATACACTTCCTATAACAGCCATCCACACTGGAAATGTTGATGACAAGTTAAGTGCAAGAAGCAGCCCTGTAAGTGCTGCACTTCCGTCTGTATAAGTAATTGGAAGCTTCATAGCTTTCTGCCATATAAACTCAGTAAGCATACATGTAGCCATACATGCTATAATCAGTATTATTGCATTAACGCCAAAATTATAAATACCAAAGAGAGTAGCAGGCAAAAGAGCCAGGATTACACACCACATGATTGACTGTGTAGATGATTTATCACGTACATGTGGAGATGATGAAATGTTTAATAAATTACCCACGTTTTATCCCTCCTAATTCTTTCTTCTCTGCGCTGCTACGTATTGGCGCGCCTGCTTAAATGTCTGTGTAAGAGGACGTTTTGCAGGACAGACAAATGTACAGCTTCCGCACTCATAACACTCCATGCCATTTAATTTAACAAATGTATCATAATCATTATTCATAGCTGCCTGTGCCATCTTCTGTGGTAACAGGTTTCCTGGACAAGCATTAACACAACGTCCACAACGTATACATGGAGAAGGTTCTGTTTCTGCTACCTCGTCCTTTGTAAGTGCAAGCAATGAAGAAGATGTTTTTGTAATAGGCACATTAAGGTCAAACATGGCAAATCCCATCATAGGCCCGCCTGAAATAATTTTAGCTGGTTCCTGGCCAAATCCCCCTCCCTCTTCAACAAGTTCTGCATGGCTTGCACCAAGTCTTACATTTACATTTACTGGTTTACTAAATGCATCACCTGTAAGTGTCATTACCCTTGTTATAAGAGGAGTCTGCTTACATACTGCCCTGTAAATTGCTATTACTGTTGCAATATTGTCAACTATACATCCTGCATCTGCTGGAAGTTTTGCTGAATAAATCTTTCTTCCAGTAGCAGCAGAAATAAGGGTACGTTCACCGCCTTGTGGATATTTTGTCTTTAATGGTTTAACCTCAATACGGTTTTCTCCTTTTACTGCTTCTTCCATCTTTGCGATTGCATCAGGTTTATTGTCTTCAATACAAATAACTCCCTTAGCTTTATCAAAGAGTTTAAGCATAACTTTAAGCCCACCTACAATTTCTTCAGGACATTCAAGCATCTGGCGGTAATCAGATGTAAGATATGGTTCACACTCTGCACCATTAACTAATATATAGTCAATCTTGCCAGGGTCCTTTGGTGTAAGTTTAACATTGGTTGGAAAGCCTGCACCTCCCATACCTACAATGCCAGCTTCTTTGACAATCTCCCGTATCTCATCATTGGAAAGCTTAGTGTAATCCCTGTCTTCACCAAGTCCTTTGATACCTGTGTATTCTCCGTCATTCTCAATGACTACACATGTAACACTTGAACCATTTAACATCATTCTAGGTTCAACTGCCTTAACAGTTCCTGAAACTGAGCTACAGATATTGGCAGATATAAACCCGCCAGCCTCGCCTATTTTTTGTCCAACAAGAACCTTGTCACCTTTTTGCACTATAGGTTTAGCAGGCGCACCAATATGCTGTGCCATTGAAAACACTAACTCCCCCTTTGGCATAACGGTCTTGATTGGCAAATCCTTAGACAGCTCTTTTCCCTCGTAAGGATGGACACCCCCACGAAATGTTGCTTCACTCATTCCGTTTCCCCTTTCTAATTTATTCTTTGTTGTATCTTAATATTTTATTAAATTATACAACGCTACCTGTTTATTGTACCATTTTGACGAGAAATGTCAATCAACCAACAGCACAATCAAGCAATATTACCAATGATTGTTATAACACCTCCCTGCTTTTTCCATAAGGAACACAAAAATAGCTTATAACAATGTATGTCTCAATTTTTACTAAAATTCTTAATGGCACAATTTTAGAGTCCCATGTATTCTGTCTAATACCTTTTTCTACTCAAGACAATCAAAAATGTTCACACTTTGCCAAAAATTGTTCACATTTTTTTAACAAGAAAAACATTACACGTTCATAATTCAAAAATATAATAAATCTATCAAATGAAATAAAAACATTTGATAAGTGCTTAAATTTTTTTCATACCTTCTCCTTTAAGAATCGCTTCTCCAGCGGTTCTTTTTTATTCCTGCAATATCCAGATACCTCCCTGGACATACAAGCTAAAGAGAAACCAGGTTATGTCCCATTACCCTGCTGTGGTTATCTGGATAATAGTCTGCTAAGAATAAAAAACTCCCAGAAAACATTAATTCTGGAAGCTTTTTAATAATATACTAAGCTGCTAACGGGATTTGAACCCGTGGCCTCCGCCTTACCAAGGCGACGCTCTGCCTGCTGAGCCATAGCAGCAAAAATATTCAAACCACAATACCTAACGGACAATATTATATAATACATAGCCAGATATTTCAAGCATATTTTAAAAACTTTCCAAATTCCTTTGCCTGTTTAATTTATTTTTAATCCTCTGCAAGGCATTATCAATAGATTTAGGTGTCTTGTCCATGTCTGCTGCTATTTCCTGGTATGTCATGCCATCTAAATACCTGCTAAGCACCTGTGTTTCCATTTTACTAAGACCTTTAAATAGCTGTTTATGTACAAATACAGCGCTTTCCCTGTTAATTATTATATCTTCCGGATTGCCTTCTGCAATTTCCAGTTCCTGGTCTATCATAAAATCACTTTCATCTGGTTCATTATTTACAGAAAATGCAGGTGCATATATTGAAATATATGTATTTAATGGCTGGTTTTTCATACGGTTTGATATTTTTATGGCAGAATAAACATGTCTTGAAATACATAATTCCGCAAATGTCTTAAATGAAGCTTCCCTCTCTGGAATATAGTCACATATAGCTTTATATAAGCCTATCATTCCTTCCTGGATTAAATCATCTTTGTCGCCTCCTGTTAAAAAAAATGTACGTGTCTTCTGGCGCACCAGGCTTTTATATTTCTCCATAAGAAATGTCATAGCCTCATCATTTCCTGACTGTGCCATACTTATAATATCATCCTCTGGTAATTTATTAAATCCAAATTCCATATTATTCTCCCAATGAACCACTTAAAGGGCTAACCCTGGTTTTTACATACAATACGCTGCCTTACGATTTCATATGACAATATTCCCATAGCAACAGATGCATTAAGTGAACCAATATCCCCAGACATTGGTATAGAAGCAATAAAATCACAGCTTTCTTTAACAAGACGGCTAACTCCGTCACCTTCACTTCCAATAACTACACCTATTGGTCCTGTAAGGTCCAGCCCATACATTGTTTCGCCTTCCATATCACCACATACAAACCAAATTCCTCGTTTCTTAAGCTCCTCTATTATCTTTACCAGATTAGTTACCTTTGCAACAGGTGTATAGTTAATTGCACCTGCTGAAGCTTTTGCAACCGTTGCAGTCAGGCCAGATGCGTGCCTTTTGGGTATAATGACACCATGCGCACCTGCCTGGTTAGCAGTCCTTATAACTGAACCAAGGTTATATGGGTCTTCTATATTATCAAGTAATATAAGGAATGGTGGCTCATTTCTGTCTTCTGCGGCCTTTAACATATCCTCAACTGTGCCATAATGGTATGCTGCGATATATGCAATTACACCCTGGTGCCTTCCTGTTGCAGATATCTGGTCAAGACGCTCCTTTTTCACAAAATTTACAATACAGCCTTTCTTCTTAGCCTCCCTTAAAATTGTACGTACAGGCCCATCCTGGCATCCATCCAGTACATAAAGCTTGTCAATAGTCTTTCCAGACCTGAATGCCTCTATTACTACATTCCTTCCCTCTATTACCATTTCTTCATCTCTCATTATAAAATCTCCGTTTCTGATGCAGTCTTTATAGTTAAGTGCCATACTAATCCTGTACTTTCAATGGCATAAGCCCAGTCCTTTCCATACCCAGTTTCACAAGTTCTAATACCCTGTTTAACTTATGGGAAAGATACAAATAGCCAACAAGGGCTTCAAACCCTGTTGCAACCCGGTAATCTATAATTGAAGAGTTCTTTGCAGATGTAGCAGACTTTGCATTACGTCCATGTTTATATACTGACATCTCTTCTTCTGTCAGTTCTTCTAATACAGATTTAATAATTCCAGCCTGTGCAGGTGCTTTTACAATACTACTTGCTGTCCTGTGGAAATCTTTAACCTTCCCATTACCATTGCCAAGTATAATAGTCCTTATAATTAAATCAAAAACCCCGTCACCTATATATGCAAGCGCAAGTGCAGAATATTGTCCTGGTTCTGCTTTACTTTTTCCAAAATACTGTTGTACCTCGTCAAGAAAATTAATATCCATAACCCTCTTTTCCTTAAACTACAATAAAGCCAGTTATCCCACAGCAAGCTGTGGGATAACTGGCTCCCACGTTTCCAGATAGTTACTACTTAACCCGTACACCATATCTTCGTTACGCAGGAATATATTATTACAATTCTCTAAAAACCAAAGGCGACTAACGGATTTGAACCGATGATCAGGGAGTTGCAGTCCCATGCCTTACCACTTGGCTAAGTCGCCATAAACAAAAATGACTCCAACGGGATTTGAACCCGTGTTACCGCCGTGAAAGGGCGATGTCTTAACCGCTTGACCATGGAGCCATAATATACCTTATATAAATTTATTATATTCACTCTTTACAAAATTATACTCTTTTATAAAGAGAAACTCCCCGAGTTGGGCTCGAACCAACAACCCCACGGTTAACAGCCGTGTGCTC
>CAQGLR010000015.1 GCA_948794795.1 uncultured Lachnospiraceae bacterium
GCAGTCATTCAGCAGTGTCCTGAATACATCATCATAAGGTGTATTTGCCATTCTGCATACCCTTTCTATTTTATATTATATATTAACACTCTTTATTAATTTATTATATATAGCTCTATATCAAACTATAAACTGTATTTTAATAAATCTATATTTATCTAAAAAAACAGCCAATATATTACCTGATACCTTTTAGTCATTTTAATATAACATATATAACAATATACTTCAATATTTAAGTTTCCCTATTTTTTTAGTACACAAGTATTTTAGCTCTGGTAATTCTAAAGTAATATAATCCTTATATAATTTTAAAAAATGAGAAAGCTCAAAACATCAATAGTTTTTTAAATATCCATATAATTGGAAAATTATATTATAAATAAGCAGAAAGCCAGCATACACTGGCTTTCTGCTAAATAAAAATTAATGAGAAAGCAATAGAACCATATATAAATTATTTTACCTTTACAGATTTTGTAACTGTCTTATATCCTGTTTTTGTAACTTTAATTGTAATTTTTGTCCCTTTCTTAAGCTTTGATGAAGTTGTGAAAGTAAACTTCTTGCCATTTACTTTGGCATTTTTATAATTTTTATTTCCAACTTTTACCTTTACTTTAGCAGCCTTTACAGATACTGTTCCTGTTACTTTCTTCTTACCTGCTTTGGCTGTTATACCAGAAACTTTCATTGTTTTTTTCTTATTGTCTTCTTTTGAAGGCTCTTCTGGATTTGCTGTTGTGCCAGGTGTCTGTGTCCCTGGATTTGCTGTTGTGCCAGGGTCTGGTGTTCCTGGTTTGTCTGTACCAGGTGTTACTGTTGCCCCTGGTGCTGGTGTTGCAGAAGGGTCTGCTGACGGTGCTGGTGTTGCTGTCACTGATGGTGTTCCACCAGGTACATTTATTGCTGTATATTGTGCTGTTTTGATATTTGTAAGCTTACATTTCTCTCCTGATAATGAAATATAAACTTTCTTTCCAGCATCTACAGGGAATGTTGTATATGATGTAACACTTCCAACTGTTGTTTCAATAATAACCTTTCCATCTTTCTTAATTGCCTGTACTTTACAATCTGTGCCTGCTTTGTTATCTGCAAGCCATGTATCAAATGTAGAAGCATTTGACTGGAATGTATAACCTAAATTATTCCATGCTGCAAGTCCTGCACCTGTATTGGCATCCGCTGCCTTTGTAGTCCACGCATAAGCATCCCCACGGATAACAGCATACTCGTCATACCCTGCACCATTTACTTTAGCTTCATCACCTGCATATGCAACTACAACTGGTACTTCCCACTGGTTTGCTGCAGCAGAATACGTATTGTTCTTAAATGTAAGTGCCACACCACTATCTGTAACTTCAATACCACTTGTATGTGCTGTCCACCATCCTTCACAATCAAGCTCTAACCCTTCACCATTGTCTTCACCTGCAGGAGGAAGTGTTGGAGCTGGTGTTGGTGTTGGCATATTTACAGGATATGTTGCAATTCCAGAAGGTATTGTAATTCCTGTAAATGTTGATTCTGCAATATTAGATAATTCACACATTTCACCAGTAAGTGAAAAATAAATATTTGTACCATCTTTTTTCTCATATGGGAATGAAATAAGGTTTACAACACCATTTAAAGAAAGCTTAACTAAAATTTTACCATCTTTATACACAGCTGATGCTTCACCCTTTACACCTGCTTTATTAGATTCTAAGAATAAATTCCAGTCTGGAATTCCTCTTGTTACCCAGTTATAGCCAAGTTCATTCCACTTTTCATTATCCTTTACATATCTGCTATCTTTATTTCCATCTGCATCTTCATCATTTGGATCTATTCCACAAGCATATCCCCAGTTATCAGCACGTGCATATAATAATCCTGAATATCCTTCAATTTTAGTTAAATCTACATAATTAATATGATGTGCAGCTGGGCTTTTTGCTTCATACACTGTCAAAGCAGGACAGTACCAGCTACTTAAAGCATTTGAATATGTTTCACTATCAAATGTAACGGCAGCACCTTCTTCTGTAATCTCATATCCATTTGAAAATGCTGTACGGTAAAGTTCACAATCAAGCACAAGTGGCTGTTTAGCCTCTGCTGGCACTGTTGATGTAAGTTTAGCAACATCCTCTGCTGCTAATGCCGTATTATAAATACCTACATTATCCATTGAACCCTGGAAATCTGCATCAGCAAAATATGAACCTCCAAGGTAATTATTCTTTGCAGACTTTAAAGCATTTATCAATGCTGTATAATCTGCTGCAGCACTCTGTACAAGCACACCATCAATATATGTAGACATTGTGTTTGCATCAATTGTAACAGTAATGGTATCCCACCTGTTCTGTCTGGATGGTCGGCAATACCAGTTCCATTTATATGGTGCTGCTACTAAATTTCCAAAATAACCTAAATTATTTATATCTTCTCTTGATGAAAAACCTTGTGTAAAATGATATGCAAGAGCACATCCTTCCGCTCCCCCTCCTACTGTACTATCACCTAACATAAATATAGGAGTCCAGTCACTTATCCAGCCTGTAACCTTAATATCTGCTGTAAGTGTAATACCATTACCGAAATCAATTTCCGAAAGATCTGCAATTTTTGCATATGTCTGGTTAACTGTTTCTCCTTTTGCCAGGTTCAGTACACCATCTGTAACATTAGCTCCACCTGCAAGTTCAAGCCCTTCTGTACTGTCAAACGTATAGCTTATTGCTGGTTGTGTTGCAACATTAGAAAAATTAGTTCCTGGAGCATCTGCACCAGCTTTTCTGTTATTATTTACTGAATCTGAATACCCACTTTCAATTCTCTGGCTTGTTATGCCAAGTTCTTTTGCATCTGCACTAGCTTCTATGCCAGGCAGTACAGGAACTGCAGTAACTGCCATGCTTACAGCCAGAAGCTTGGCTAAAAACTTTTTCTCCATAAAAAATTTCCTCCATTTTTATATTTCAAACCATAAAACGTTACACCAGACAGGTACTTCTTATTTCTAGCCAACGCAGTTTTAATAATTTGCTAAATAAAATTTCTGCTAATATGCTAATATATTTATACCAATTAATGCAAACAATAAAAACATGCTTAATAAAACCAGACAACCTGCTGGCATTAAACAAAAAATAACTGGTATATTAGATTTGCAAACTTATTCTATATTTAGATATTAGCTTGCATATGCAAATTAGCTATATAAAAACGCAGGAAATTTCCATGCTTTTATTTATTATTCTGTTTTAAATATATATGTACATCTTTCCAGCCACTTATCACTTAATTGTTTATTAAAAACTTATATTTATATATCTTCCCAAACATAATACTATATACAGGGAGCGGTTTCCACCAACTCCCTGATATAGAAAATTAATGAGAAAACAATAAAACTCTTATAATGGCTAAGACATACTAAACTATTGCTAATTATGCCTTGGATAATCATGTATGAATATCCTGGATTCCAGTTATTTTACCTTTACTGTTTTTGTAACTGTTTTATAGCCTGATTTCGTTACTTTAATAGTTATTTTTGTTCCTTTCTTAAGCTTTGATGAAACTGTGAAAGTGAACTTCTTGCCATTTACTTTGGCATTTTTATATTTGTTATTTCCAACTTTTACTTGTACTTTTGTACCCTTTACAGACAAGTTTCCAGTAACTTTTTTCTTTCCTGTCTTTGCTGTTATACCAGAAACCTTCATTGTCTTTTTCTTATTATCTTCTTCTGAAGGCTCTTCTGGTGTATCTGTTGTGCCAGGTGTCTGTGTCCCAGGATCAACTGTTGTTCCTGGTGCTGGTGTTGTGCCAGGTGTTGCTGTTGCCCCTGGTGCTGGTGTTGTGCCAGGCTCTGGTGTTGCTGCTGGATCTGTTGATGGAGCTGGTGTTGCTGTAGCTGATGGTACTTCACCAGGTAAATTTATTGCTGTATACTGGGCTGTTTTAATATTTGTAAGTTTACATTTCTCTCCTGATAATGAAATATAAACTTTCTTTCCAGCATCTACAGGGAATGTTGTATATGATGTAACACTTCCAACTGTTGTTTCAATAATAACCTTTCCATCTTTCTTAATTGCCTGTACTTTACAATCTGTGCCTGCTTTGTTATCTGCAAGCCATGTATCAAATGTAGAAGCATTTGACTGGAATGTATAACCTAAATTACTCCATGCTGCAAGTCCTGCACCTGTATTGGCATCTGCTGCCTTTGTAGTCCATGCATAAGCATCCCCACGGATAACAGCATACTCATCATACCCTGCGCCATTTACTTTAGCTTCATCACCTGCGTATGCAACTACAACTGGTACTTCCCACTGGTTTGCCGCAGCAGAATATGTATTATTCTTAAATGTAAGTGCTACACCATCTGATGTAACTTCAATTCCACTTGTATGTGCTGTCCACCATCCTTCACAATCAAGCTCTACTCCTTCACTATTGTCTTCACCTGCAGGAGGAAGAGTTGGAGCTGGTGTTGGTGTTGGTAAAATTACAGGATATGTTGCAATGCCAGAAGGTATTGTAATTCCTGTAAATGTTGATGTTGCAATATCTGATAATGTACACATTTCACCAGTAAGTGAAAAATACACATTTTTGCCTTCTTTCTTTTCATATGGGAATGAAATAAGGTTTGTAACTCCATTTACAGAAAGCTTTACTAAAATTTTACCATCTTTATATACAGCAGATGCTTCACATGGTACACCTGCTTTGTTAGCTTCCCTGAATAAATCCCAGTTTGGAAGTCCTCTGGCTACCCAGTTATATCCTTCCTCACTCCATTTTGGACAATTAATTCTATATTCGTCATTATCATTACCAAGGGCATATCCCCAGTTATCAGCACGTGCATATAATAATTCTGAATATCCAGCTGTTGCTTTAAATACAGTATCTGAAACATTATGCTCTGATGGAACTTCTGCTTCATATACTACTAATGCAGGACTATTCCAGTTAAATGCAGCATCAGCATATGTTTTGCTATTAAATGTAACAGCTACACCATCTGAAGTAATCTCATTGCCACCAGAAAATGCCACACGGTAATCTTTACAATCTAATTTGTCTGGTCCAAGAACAATATCAGCTGGTTCATTAGCATCTGTAAATTTATTCTCTGTAGCACTGCAAGTATAATTTTCAACTGTACAGTTTTCTCCTGTTAATGCTAAATATACATCTTTTTCAGCTGGAACAGTAAACTTTGCAAATGTAACAAGAGTACCAGCAGTTATCTTCATATATACATTTGTACCCTCTTTGTAAGCTTCTACAATATAATCATTAAACTCTTTCTGTGTAGGTGTCCAGTCTTTTACTGCTTCCTCTGTTTCTGCTGCAGTTGGGTTATATGTTGTAGCTCCCTGGCCCCAGTATTTAACGCCATTCCAGCCATTGTAGTCTGACCTCATAACACCATACTCAGTATATCCGTTTGTTGGTTCTGCTCCTGGTGCAAGTCCTACATTTCCTACCTTTCCATCATCACTTGAAAATACTGCATAAACAGGAACTTCATACCTTAAACTTCCATTGCTCTTAGCTTTAAATTTTAAAGTAATACCATCTTCGGTTATTTTTTCCCCATCAAGAAACTTAGTCCAAAATCCCTCAAATGTTACACTATTCTCTGTATCTCCAGGTTTATCAGTTCCAGGATTATCAGTTCCTGGTTCATCTGTTCCCGGATTGTCTGTTCCTGGTGTATCAGTTCCTGGTTCACCTGGCTTTGTATCTTCTGGTACAATATTAGTATATTGTACACTTTGTATATCACTAACTGTACAACCTTCACCAGTTAATGAAATATAGAATTTATCACTTCCAGTATATGGAAATGATGTCAAGGTCTTAACTGTATCATTAGTAAATTCAATGTATACTTTATTATTCTTTTTAACTGCCTGTATTTTACAATTTACACCAGCCTTATTTCTTGTCAGCCATCCAGCCCAAGCACCATCTACATCCCATGATTCAGGAAATGTTGATTGCATATCATATCCAGCAGCTTCCCATCCAGGTGTACGGACATCTGTTTTTTGTCCTGGTTTCATTGTCCATGCAAAGTCATCTGAACGTATAACTGCATATTCATCATAACCTGTACCCTGTACCTTAGCTTCACTTCCAGAATATGCAATTATACTTGGTGTTTTAAAATTATCAACAGCATCTTGGACACTAGTATTTTTAAACGTAAAAGCTATGCCTTCCTCTGTAACCTCAGAACCTTCTGAAAACTTTGTCCACCAACCTTCAAGAGTAATGCTAGTTTCTTTATCAATCCCAGCACCACGGTTACTTTTTACTAAACTTAAATACCCCCCCCCGGTTTTCTGGCTTGCTGCATCAGCTTCAGCGCCAGGCAGGGCAGGAGTTGCTGTAAGAACTAAACTTGCAGCTAAAACTTTTGCTAAAAACTTTCTGTTCATAATAACTCCATCCTTTCTTTTTTGCATTTTTAAAATTTACTTCCAAGTTCCCTGTCCCTGTTACCAGGAGCAGGAACCTTGTTGCAGATATAATTTTTATTTAACCTTTACACTCTTTGTTGTTGCTTTATATCCACTCTTTGTTGCCTTAATTGTTACTTTTGTGCCTTTTTTAAGCTTGCTTGTTGTAAATGTGAATTTCTTGCCATTTACCTTAGCAGCTTTATATTTAGCACTGCCTACTTTAACTGTTACCTTTGCACCACTTACTGAAAGCTTACCAGTAATTTTCTTTGCGTTTGCTTTAGCAGTAATGCCTGATATAGAAATAGATTTTTTAACTGTAACTTCTGGTTCATCATCACCAGTATTGTCATTGCCAGTATTATCATTATTATCATTATTGTTGTCACCAACATTGTTATTATCATTATTACCTGGCTCTTCAGGTGTTGTACCCTTTGCTGATGTAAGTGCTGCAACATCTGTTGCTGTCAATGCTGTATTATAGATACCTACATTATCAAGTGAACCCTGGAAATCAGGGTCTGCTGCCCAGTATGAGCTTCCAAGATAATTATTCTTTGCTGCCTTAAGTGCACTCATTAATGTGCCAAAACCTGTTTCAGCACTCTGCACAAGTACACCATTAACATATGTAGCCATCTTCTCTTCATCAATGGTAACAGTAATTGTATCCCATCTGTTCTGGCTTGTTGCATTTTTATACCAGTCCCATGCATAAGGTGCTGCTATGCCATTTCCAAAGTACCCTGCCTCACTCACATCTTCTCTTGATGAAAAGCCCTGTGTAAAGTGGTATGCAAGTGTACATCCTTCTTTTTCACCTGCAAGTTTGCCATCACCAAGCATAAATATTGGTGTCCAGTCACTTATATATCCTGTAACTTTTACATCTGCTGTAAGAGTAATTCCATTACTGAAATCAAATGAAGATAAATCTGCAATTTTTGCATATGTTTCATTATGTGTTTCCTTAGTTGCAAGGTTTAATACACCATCTGCAACTTTTGCCTCTCCAGCAAGCTCAAGCCCGTCTGCACTGTCAAATGTATAACTAACTACAGGCTGTGTTGTAATTGCTGAAAAGTTTGTCCCTGCTGCATCTCCTCCTGGTGCTGGTGTTGCAGGAGCAGCTGGTGCATCTGGCACAACACTTGCAAGCTCAGAAGGCACCTCAAAACTTACATAATCAGATGTATTTACACCAGATAATGTACACTGCTCACCTGTAAGTGATAAATAAGCTGTCTTTCCTTCTGCTACTGGAGTAGCCGCATATGTAACCAGTCCGCCTGCATTTATCTTCATAAATACAGTATTATCTTTTCTTATAGCAGAAACCTCATAGTCTGAACCTGCCTTATTAGCAGCAAGCCATCCTGCAAAGTCATATGCCCCTAAATCTGTATCAGCTTTCCATGCTGTAGTACCTGTTTTGCCTGCGCCGTCCCAGCCATATGCATCTGAACGCATAACACCATACTCTGTATAGCCTGCACCATTTACAACAGGTTCATCACCTGTATAAACAACAAAAACAGGGGTATGCCAGTTATCTGTGGCTGCATCATTTGTTTTATTTTTAAATTTAATAGTAACGCCTTCTGTCCCTACTGCAACACCTTTTGTATGTGCTGTAAAGAAAACAGCACAGTCAAGTGATGCAGCAATCTCCTCTGCTGACACTGTGCTTGTATTTACTGGTACTACTGGAGCTACTGTAAATGCAAGCGTTGCAGCAAGTATTGCTGCTAGAAATCTTTTTCTCATAACTTTTATCTCCTCCTTAAATATTAATCTTTTTGTAAATTACTTTAGCTTTTATTAGATTACCATGCAATTCCATAAAAGTCAACAGAATAATTAAGCTTTACACAGATTATTTTAACATATTGCACAAATTTAATTGCATTTTAATAAATTCCATTCCCAGTTTTACACAATAAAAAAGCTATATGCAGAGTTGCAATATAGCATTACATTCGTTTTGGTATATATTGTATTTTATAATTACTTATGCTAAAATAATATAGTATTAATTGAAAAGAAAGCAGATGCAGTTTCTTCGCATCTTTTGCCCTCTAGTTTCCAGGGAGGGAGGGGATGCTTATGGATACAATGGAAGTTTTAACTTTATTGTTAGTAGTTTTTACTGCTTTATCTTACATAGATAACCATAATAACAAAAAGAAACAGCATCTACTCTTTGACACGGAGATGCTATTTCTATATCTCTAACTGAGGGCATAACTGGAATCACATTTCCAGTTCCCTTTCTGAGTAGATTATACAACATGGGGCTTTGTTTTTCAAGCCCCTTATTTATTATATAATATATTTTACTATCAAGCTAATAACACTATACCATAATATTATGTTACAACCGTCCTCTTTTGTATTGAATTGTACATCTGCTTATGCTAAAATAATATAGTATTAATTGAAAAGAAAGCAGATGCAGTTTCTTCGCATCTTTTGCCCTCTAGTTTCTAAGGAGGGAGGGGATGCTTATGGATACAATGGAAGTTTTAACTTTATTGTTAGTAATTTTCACTGCCCTGTCTTACATAGACAACCATAATAGCAAAAAGAAATAGCATCTATCCTTTAGCACGGAGATGCTATTTCTATCTTCCTACTGAGGGCAAACTGGAAACAGAATCCAGCTTCCTTTCTGAGTAAATTATACAACATGGGGCTTTGCTTTGCAAGCCCCTTTTATATATCATATTAATATCATTTAAAGAGTAAAACAGGCTGTATGCTTCCATACAGCCTGTTTACATATATTGCCTGCAAAATTCCACGGTATAACATTTGATATAGCTTAAAAAGCCTGGCTTAAATTATTTCTCTGACTTATAAAGTGCTGCAACCTGCTTATCAGTAAGAGCCTTGTTCCAAAGCTTAACTTCATCATAGCAGCCCTTGAATGGGATATCCCATGCATTGATACCTAAGTAGAACCTGTTGCTGTTTGTCATTGTCTTGTTAGCTACTGTACCATTGCCATAAAGTTCACCATTTACATATGTCCATCCATGGTGGCCCTTAACATATCCGTCAGCACCTTTTTCACCATACTCACAAGTATCCTTTGTATCAACTACTAATGTAATATGTACCCATTTACCTTTAGTTATTGCCGACTTTTCTACCCAGTTGCCATCTGCATCCTGTGCGCAGTACCATGGGAACTCATCATTCTTGCCACCTGTTATTCCATGTGACCAGATATATGGGTCTCCACCATTGTCATGGTCTGTCCTGTGTGTAATAGATACCCAGTGTGTATTCTTAGGGTCTGTAATCTTATTTCCTGTGAAGAAAATTGTCATAAAGTTACTCATGCTGTTATCAGCTTTTACCCAGAATGAAATTGTCCATGGACCAGTTCCAAGTTTAACATTCTTAAGCTCTGCGCCATAAGAAGAAGAACGGTCTAAGTAAAGAGCCTTGCCCTTCTTGCCTTTAACATATTTAAGCTTAACTTTCTTTGCCTGTGATGCCTCAGGAAGTACACCTGTTTCACTATTGCCTGTTGTATAACTTGTAGTATCTCCCTTACGTGCAACTGCTACTACATTCTTGTTAGCTTTGTCCATGTTGAAATTATACTTTGGTGCTGGAACCTTTGCTGCTGCATCAGCTGTTGTTGTGTTTGCGTATGTAGCGCCGCCTAAAAGTAATGCAGCTGCCAGTACGCCACTTAAAAACTTCTTAAACATAATTAAACTCCTCCTTTATGAAACGTTCATTGATTTCTAAAATATTTTAACATTTAGTGCAATATTTGTCAATACTTTATGTAAAAAATATGAATAAATTAAGTTTTTTATGTGAACATTATAGTAAAAATTACCAAAGACAGTTTAAAAGGCTTAAATTATTTCATCTTAAGCTTTATAACATTAGCCTGGCTGTAAACTTTTCCATCATCACTTTCTGAATAACTGCGTATACGGAAATAATATGTTTTGCCACTCTTTAATTTCTTGCCTTTGTATGTATATGATGTCTTAGAAGCAGATACATCTTTAATCTTTGTATAGCTTCCTGCTTTCTTCTGGCTATATGCAAGCTCATATCCGTCACATTGACCTGCTTTTTTCCATGTAAATTTAACAGAATTAACATTCTTAGCTTTTTTAGCTGTACCCTTAAACGAAGCTACTTTGCCTGGAACTGCTGGTTCTTGTGGTTCATCTACACTAACTCCTGGAACATCTGCTTTATCCATATAGAATGTAACATCCTTTACATTACTTCCATCACTTAAAGCTAGTACACCATTCTTTATGGACAAGTAATTTCCTGGTTTATGGACACTTTCCAATGACACACCTTTTCCTGCCTGCATCTGTACTGTACGGAAAGTCTGCCTTCTTGCTGTCTTAGACATACCTGTAGTATCTTGTGCAAGTGCAACATTACCATCATCATCAACAGTAATATAAAGCCCTGGTTTATTCTCAGATTCAATAGAAACATATGCATCATTTGCCTTATCAGCTTTGCCCTGCCTTATAACCCATAAACCGTCTGCTGCCTCTGTACCCTTATTCTCACCAATAATTACAGATTTATATGGATACGCTTTATCATCACTTGAGTTCACAAATGTTTCATGTGAGAGTTCTGCCCCTGATGAAGTATAAATCTTTGAAGCAGTACCACTTATTCCTGTTGCAGTTTCAGGTATTGGCTGTACAGAGCCGTCTTCATTAAAATGTACCTCTGTTATACATGCTGTCCTGCGGTAGCCATTGCCGCCTGGAAGTGAACCATTATGGTAAATAAAATATGTCTTGCCGCCAAAATCAAATACCGCCATATGGTTTGTATTAGATGTTGCAGCAGGAGGCATAAGTATACTGCCAAATTCCCATTTGCCATCAAGCAGGTCATCTGTTGTAGCATATGCCATCTGTTCCCTCCAGCCATAAGCATAGAACAGGTAGTATTTGCCATAATACTTACCATCAGCATCCTTACGCCTGTAAATCCAAGGAGCTTCTGTATATGTAGATGGTGCCGCCATTTCAATAACATCCGCTTCTTTGCTGTTATAGCCAAATGTTATCTGTCCGTCGCCATTAATATCCTTTATGGACATCATATCCTCATTCAGTTCACATGAAAAATTCTTGCCATTGCCCCAGTTAAGATAACGGTGCTCCTCACCTTTGTCATCCGTTTCAATCCATACTGTAGGGTCAATATCATTCCATCCGCTTGTTTCTTTTGTTGTAAAATCTCCTTTTACAAGAGGCTCACCTTTATCCACAAACGGGCCTGTTGGAGTGTCTGACACTGCAACACCTATTGACTGCTTACCTGCTGATGTTGCATCCCATGTACAATGATAGAAGTAATACCTGTCTTTGCCAGCCTCTTTGTCATAATGCTTCGCAACCTGTCCTGCCCATGCAGATACCTCATCCTTAGCCCATGGTATAGACTTTTTATCAGCTTTCATTATGATACCTTCGTATTTCCAGTTTACAAGGTCCTTTGTTGAATAGCACTGCCATTCAGGAATCTCATATGCTGTGCCGCTTTTGGATGCATCATGCCCCTGGTACATGTAAACTGTATCCCCGTCTACAAGTACTGCAGGGTCACCTCCATATATAAGGTTTCCTTCTGTGTCATACCCTCCTATAGGGTTTCCTGTTGTACACTTATCAAGGATTATATCCTTGGCAGCCTCTGCCGCTGTACTCTCTTTAAAATTACCTGGAGCTGCTGTAATAATAAGGCTTAACATAAGTGAGCCTGCTACCAGTTTTCTTTTTAACATAATAATCCCCCTTGCCGCCTCTGCGGCTAAAATAATAACATTAAGACTGAATGTATCTTAACCAGCATTACCTTCTGGCTGTGATACATCTCCTGTCCTCTATTTGATTTTCACCTTAACAGTTGCATATGCACTGTACTCTGTCTTACCATTAAACTCCTTATAACTTCTTACACTGAAATAATATGTCTTACCTGTCTTTAATACCTTTTCTGTATCTTCATATGTACAGCTTACGCCATCTGTTTCGGCAATATACTCATAGCCTTTGCCCTTCTTTGTACTATAATATGCCTCATATCCCAGAGCTCCTGAAGCCTTCTTCCATGTAAGCTTTACAGTCTTCGTCTTTTTACCAGAGACTTTTACTTTAAGGTTCTTTACTTTTGCTGCCTTTTGAACAACTGACACCTCAAGGTTTGTTGACTTTGTAACACCTCCTTCTGCATATGTAATTACAAGTGCCTTTTTGCCAGACTTTGAAGTATCTATATCTGTTGCATTACTTGTAAAATCTGTAACATCCTTTGTTGTGCCATTTGCATAAACAGCTGTTACTGTTACATTTTTAGTATTTACCTTTTCACCCACATGGAACTGCTTCTTGCTTATTGTAGCAGCAACAGAGCGCAAACTTGTGTCATTTTCATCAAATCCAAGATAAAATGTTGAAGCTGTCTTGTCACTTCCATCTGCAAGTACAAGCTTTCCATTAAATATTGCCAGGTAATTGCCTGGATAAGCAACACTTTCAAAAGAAATACCCTTTTCATCATCAAGTCCCTTTACTGACCTGAATGTCTGTTTTGCAGATGTATCTGCTGAACCATCAGTATCCTGTGACAGCATTACCTTAGAACTGTTCTGTGCCGTTATATATAAACCAGGCTTATTTTCAGACTGTATAGAAACATATGCCGCTTTACCTGCATCTGCTTTACCATCCATAAAAAGCCACTGTGCATCATCTTCATTCTCACCAAGTCCTGAACCAACTTCAAGGTTTATTGGGTAATCCCCGTCTGAATTTGTGTTCCTAAGTGTTTTATGTGACAGTGTTTTGCCTGAATTAGTATAAAGTACAGATGTATTGCCAAAAAGCCCTGCTGCTGTTTCAGGTATCTCCTGTACAGTGCCATCCTCATTAAATTTAATTTCTGCAAGGTTAGCTACACGGCGGTATCCGTTGCCTCCTGGCAGTGCACCGTTGTGGTAAAGGAAATACGTTTTACCTTGGAAATCAAATACTCCCATATGGCTTGTATTGGATGTTGCATTTGGAGGCATAAGGACACTTCCAAATTCCCACTCACCATCTAAAAGATTATCTGTCATGGCATATGCAGACTGCTCCCTCCAGCTGTGTGCATAGAATAAATAATACTTTCCATAATATTTGCCATTCTCATCCTGGCGCCTGTAAAGCCATGGTGCTTCTGTAAATGATGGAAGGCTCTTCTGTATAATATCAGCATCTTTAGATGATTTCCCACATGTAATCTTCCCATCACCATTAAGGTCCTTTACTGTAACCATATCTTCTTCAAGTTCACATATATAGAATATTCCATTGCCCCATGCGAGATAACGGTGCTCCTCACCATTCTCATCTGTTTCAATCCACGCAGTAGGGTCAATATCATTCCAGTTACTTGTCTGTGGCTCTGTAACTGTACCTTTCACTATAGGCTCACCCTTGTCCACAAAAGGCCCTGTAGGGCTGTCTGACACTGCAACACCTATTGACTGCTTGCCTTGTGAGGTTTTATCCCATGTACAATAGTAGAAGTAATATTTATCTTTGTATTTAATTGTCTGTGCTGCCCATGCTGCATCATCAAAGCTTCTCCATGGTATATCTGTTGCCTCCATAATAGGGCCTTCATATTTCCATTCTTTTAAATCTTTGGTAGAATAGCATATCCAGCCTGTAATGCTGTATGCATCTTCCTTAGCTACATCACGCCCCGTATAAAGGTAAACTGTATCACCATCCACCATTATTGCAGGGTCTCCTCCATATATAAGGCTGCCATCTGTGTCATACCCCCCTATTGGGTTGCTTGCAATATTCCTTTCCATTGCAACCTCATCATCTGCAAGCGTTTCCCCATTCTGTGCTGCAAGTGCCACAGCGTCTGAACTTCCTGCGCTGCTTTCACTTGCATTGCATCCACATGTAAGTGATGTAATAGCAAGTCCTGCAACAAGGGCTGGAACAATAACCTTCTTTCTTCTCATAACTTCCTCTCCTCTCCAAAAATTTAAAAACACCCAGCATACTCCTGTGGGATACCCTGGCAGGCTGTATGCTTATATACTGCATTGACAAGTTTAGAAAAACCAAAAATATTTTATGGTTTATGCAACATTATAACCAATCAATAGAAAATATGCAATATTTGCTGTAAATTTCATATAAATTTTTATACATTTTTCCTAATTGGTATAATTTATTTTAGCATTTTGTTTATTTTTTTATTGTAAACCATGCATAAATATGCTAATCTTTACTTAGGTTTTTTAAAAAGGAGGTAAAGCAATAATGAGGAAAAATTTAAAGCAATTAACTTCATGCCTGTTAGCGGCTGCACTTGTAGCAGTGCCACTAACAAGCCCGCTGGTACAGGCACCGCTGTCTGTACAGGCAGCAGATGCAGCATTAACAGCTTCACCATCACGTGTTTCTGTACATGACCCGTCTATTATGGAAGCAACAGATGGTACATACTATGTATTTGGCTCACATATTGATGCTGCCAAGTCCAAAGACCTTGTAAACTGGACTACATTTACTAATGGATATACTTCATCCAACAATGCAATTTTTGGTGACCTTTCCAAGAACCTTGCTAAACCTTTTAAATGGGCAGGTGAAAATGACTGTGACAGCAGAGGCGGATTTTCAGTATGGGCTCCTGATGTATTTTACAATAAAGACTATGTAAATGCAGACGGGACTACAGGTGCATATATGATGTACTTCTGTACTACATCAACATATAAGCGCTCTGTTATAGCTTTTGGTGTATCACAGAATGTTGAAGGTCCTTACACTTGTGTTGACACCCTTGTTTATTCTGGTTTCACCAAGAACAAAGCAAATGACCCAGGAAGTAAAATTGATACAAAGTATACCAATACAAATATTGGTGGACTTATTGAAAATGGCACACTTAAAGATGGTGTTAATGACAAATGGTTTTATAAGGATGGTACAGGCTATGACACAGCTTATGCACCGAATGCCATTGACCCTACTCTCTTTTATGACAAAAATGGCAAGCTCTGGATGACATATGGCTCATGGTCTGGTGGTATTTTCATTCTTGAAATTGACCCTAAGACAGGTCTTGCTATTTATCCTGGTAAGAACTCAACTACAGCAGACGGGCTTGTTGTTGATGAATATTTTGGGACACGTATTGCTGGCGGATATACTAAATCAGGAGAGGGTCCTTATATACTCTATGATAGTGAATCAGATTACTATTACCTTTATGTTTCTTATGAAGCCCTCAATGCTGGAGGCGGATATAATATGCGTCTCTTCCGTTCTAAGTCACCAGACGGCCCTTACCTTGATGCCGCAGGCAACAATGCTGCACTTACAGGCAGGGTGGACAATACTGGAATTGGTATAAAAGTAATGGGCAATTATAAGTTCTCTTCCCTTGAGAAAGCATACAAGGCACCAGGGCACAATTCAGCCTTTATTGATTCAGACGGGCAGAAATACCTTATATACCATACACGTTTTGACAACAGTGGTGAACTCCACCAGGTACGTGTACACCAGCAGTTTATTAATGAACAGGGATGGCCTGTTACCGCAGTATTTGAAAATAAAGGGGACAGAATTTCCAATACTGGCTACACAGCAAATGATATAGTTGGTGACTATGAATTTATCAACCATGGCACAAGCAATGACAGAGACAGTTATACAAACTCTAAAAATATTAAACTTAATGCTGATGGCACAATTTCAGGTGATATTAGTGGTACATGGACATCAAAGGACAACTCTTATTATATGAGTGCTGTTATTGATGGCATTACTTATAGTGGTGTATTCTTTGCACAGCATGATGAATCTGCAGCATGCAGCAAAGTTATGACATTTACTGCTATTGGTACAGATAATAAAACTATCTGGGGTGTAAAGAAAGAGTTATTTAATGTAGGTGATTCAGAGATTCTTGAAAGAGCTGTTGATGAATTAAACAACTCAAATATAATACCTTCAAAAACCCTTTCTGACATTGTACTTCCTTCAGAAGCATCCAACAAAGCTAAAATTACATGGTCATCAAGTATGACATCTGTAATATCAAACGATGGAAAGGTAACACGTCCTGAAAAAGAAGAAAGTGTTGTACTTACTGCTACAATAACTTTTGGTACAGCTACAGACACAAAATCATTTACAACTACTGTACTGCCAGCAAATGTTATTCCTGATTATAAATATGACTTTGAATCAGCCAATGGCAAAGAAATTGCAGACAGTGGAAGCACTGGCCAGGCTGCTGCACTTGTAGGGGATGCATATATTGAAAAAGCTGCACTTGCAGGAAATGTCCTTACAATAAAGAATAGTGATGGTGAGCAGGGCAAAAACTATCTGTCACTTCCTTCCGATATGTTTAAAAACGTTGATAAATCTGGATTTACAGTAAGCATGTGGACAAAGCAAGACAATTCTACATTAGAAGATTCTGCTTTATTTGAAGCTAAGACTTCATCTTCTTATGACAACCTGCCTATGACTTCACTCCATGCAGGTGCATTTGCAGATTACAGAAGCCATGAAGCATCTATGAATGGTTCATTAGGCCTTCTGCCTGAACCTGGTGAATGGACACATATTGCATACACTATTGCATCTGATGGCATAAAGGTATATGTAAATGGTGATTTAAGAAATACTAATACATTTAACTTAACACCAGGGCTTGCCAATGAAATTATCTCACAGATGGATGATATACGTATCGGAAGTGGCACAATTTCAGCATCTTCTGATGTATCAAATGTAAGTTTTGACGATATAGAGTTCTACTCTGTTGCATTAGATGCTGGTACAATTTCTTCAAAATACAATGAAGTTAAAAATTCACATCCTAATGTAAAGCTTTCTGCTTCAAAAAGTACAATATACGCAGGCGGAGATACATCCAAGACTTCAAAATTAAGTATTGACTGCGGTCTTGATTATACTGTTTCTTATAGCTCATCAGATGATTCTGTTGCAACAGCAGACGGAACAGGTACTGTTACAGCAAAGAAAGCAGGCACTGTTACAATTACTGCAAGCATTACAGCTAATGGTGAAACATTTGACATTACCAGGAAGATAACTGTAAAGAAAGCCAGCCTTAAGTTCTCAAAGAAAACAACTTCTTTAAAAGTTAAGAAAACAACAACCTTTAAAGTAAAAGGAAATGGCCTTAAAGCTAATAAAGTTAAATGGTCTTCTTCCAAACCTGCTGTACTTTCTATTAAACAGAACGGCAAAGCAACAGCTAAAAAAGCAGGTACTGCTACAATCACAGCTAAATACAATGGATTTAAAATATCTGTAAAAGTTAAAGTAAAAAAATAAAATACATTAAAACCAATTTACCAAAGGGGCAGGACAAAAATCCTGTCCCTTTATTTTATATAACTATATATGTTCTGCCTATTTACACATGTATAAATTATTTTAAATTATAATAAATATGTTTTATGTCATTTTGCACAAATGCTTCTAAGCTAAACAACAAAAGGCTTTCATAATTCCCGGCATTATTTACAAAAAAACCTAAATTTATTTAGATTTATTTGACTATATTACTTTTTTTATATATAATGAACTTAAATATAACAGGAAAGAAGGTAGCACTTTGTTACATATTACATCACTAGACGAGGGACTTGAGATATTTAAGGCGCTGGGGTCTGATATACGCATCCAGATTTTAAATATCCTGCTTGAAAACAGTAATATGAGTATGAAGGAACTTGCGTCCCGCCTTAATATTACTAATGGTGCTTTAACGGGTCATATTAAGAAACTTGAAAACTGCGGGTTAATAAGTACATCTGCTGAGTCAGTTGTACATGGCAACCAGAAAATATGCTCTATACATTGGGACAGGATATTAATTGATTTGGAAGAACAATCTGATAATGAGGACGTATATAATTCTGAAATCAGGATTGGGCATTATTCCGGCTTTGATATTGTGCCTACATGCGGCCTTGCATCAAGCAAAGCACTAATAGGGGAGGTAGATGATTCAAGGTATTTCCAGCATCCAGACAGATATGATGCTGAAATCCTCTGGTTTTCCAAAGGATATGTAGAATATGTAATACCAAACTTTATCCCACGGTTCCAGAAAATTACAAAGATATCTATTACAATGGAACTTGGTTCAGAAGCACCCGGAATTAATAATGACTGGCCATCTGATATTGAATTTTACCTAAATGATTTACGCCTGGGAAGCTGGACTTCACCTGGTGATTTTGGGGATATCAAAGGCCTGTTCACTCCAGGATGGTGGCCGGAGAACTGGAACCAGTATGGCCAGCTTAAACTTCTTGTAGTAAACAGAAAGGGGACTTTTATTGACGGGCTTAAAATTTCTGATATGAGAATTAACGACCTTGGACTTGATTACCGCAGTAATATACGCTTAAAACTTGCTGTGGATGACAATTCCGAACACAAAGGCGGACTTACACTTTATGGAAAATCATTTGGAAACTATGGACAAGATATTAATGTGGCAATAAAGTATGCGCCCATTGAAGAACTTTTAAAATAACTTTATACAAACATTAATTCCAGGTATACTATATTTTTTATGTATGGCTATGTACGGTTTCCATGCCCAGGTATACATTTTCCATCTGTGGGCACGCTTCCGCTGCGACGGAAAACGCAATGGTGCATAAAGGCTCATATCCAATGCTTTTTATAAGCATTGGATATGAGCCTTAAACACCAGCGTTTCCGTAAGCGCCCACATTATGGAATAATGTATACCTGGACATCAGAAACCTGTTTCATAGAACAAATATACAAAATAAACGTATAATCTGCACAACACTACAGCCACTATTCCATCATCTTCATAAAAATTCTATACACTGCCATACTTCTAATACATCACAATGCATATACCCACCCAAAAAAATATTGCACAGAATAATTATTATAAAATTACACAAAAAATAACCTGGAAATACAATGCAATTTACATTTTAAAGTTAATTTTTAGTACAATTTAATAATCTGGCTTTAGTTTTTGAACAATCTCAGCCATAATATAATTAAATCTAGCAGAACCTTATAAACATTGCACTTATAGTTGTTTTAAAATTAAACTTACACAAAGAGTATATTACTCTGGCAAATTCCAAATGTTTTACCATAAGGCAGCTGTTTGGGGGCGCTGGTGCTTAAATCTGGTTCTCAATGCTTAATAGAAACTTTTGTTTCTATTAAGCATTTGCGATTTTATGCACCACTGCGCATCCCATCCAAGCCGGGGCGGCTGCTGTTGGTAAAATTTTGGAATTGCCAGAGCCACATAACTTTTAAAGTATTTAATTTTCAAACACGTCTTAAATTGTCTGCCATTTCTTGTGTGGGCATCTCCCTGCTTTAGCAACGGCACGCAGCTCTACATAACAGCCGCATGCCCCGCATGTTCCTGCATTTAAAAGTTCACATTCCTTACATACTGCCAGCCTGCGTTCATATTCCTGTCCACCCACACGGTCTGCCATTTTAATTGCATCCTTGTATTTCTCTATCATTTCCATGTCAGCTTCTGCCATTTCACGCAGCAGGCATCTTTTACATATCTCTGCCATATATTATTTTTTAACACGCAATACAGTAACACTGCTTGCAGGAAGCTTTACAGAAACACGGTCTTCATGTTCTGTATAACCAGTAAACTCCTGCTCTGTTATTTGTTCTGGTGCTTCAAATGTATTATGTGCATGTATATCAGTATTTGTAACTACTTTTGCTTCTATAACCTTATACCCATTGTCTGCAAATTTTATATCCATATCCTCTGTTGTTTCAACGGAAAGGTTATTTAAGGTTATTGTAATAATACCTTCACTATCTTTTGAAACTGATTCTGTAATCTTTGGAACTGTCCATTTGCCTGCACCAGTTTCACCTGTGCCTGTAATTGCACTTTCAATAAGGTTTGCCCCCTGGTGGTAGCGGTACATATGCATTACATGGTAAGTAGGTGTCTTAACCATCTTGTCACCCTCTGTAAGTATAACAGCCTGAAGTACATTCACCATCTGCGCAAGTGCAGCAATCTTTACCCTGTCACAATGTTTATTGAATATATTCAATGTTATGCCAGCGATAAGTGCATCACGCAATGTATTCTGCTGGTAGAGGAAACCTGGATTAGTACCTGGCTCACATGTATACCATGAACCCCACTCATCTACACACATACCTATCTTCTTATCAGGGTCATATTTGTCCATAATAGCACCATGCTGTGTAACAAGAGTATCCATATATAACGCCTTATAAAGTGTCTTATACCATACTGCATCATTAAAATCTGTTGCACTTCCTTTTATCTTCCATCCTTCTGGATGCACATAATAGTGCAGTGAAAGATAATCCATAAAGCCATGTGCAGAGTCTTCTGCATTGGCAAATGCTGTCTTTAATACACCTTCTGTCCAGTAGTAATCATCAACATTAGCACCACAGCACACTTTCTTTATCTTCTTTTTCTTGTCATAGTTCCTTACATAAGTCTGGTAACGGCGGTACTCATTACCATAATATTCTGGCGTCATATTACCGCCACAGCCCCAGTTCTCATTGCCAACACCAAAGAAATCAACCGTCCAAGGTTCTTTATGTCCATTGGCTGCCCTTAAATCTGCCATTGGTGAAACGCCGTTAAATGTCATATACTCTACCCATTCTGACATTTCCTGTACTGTACCGCTTCCCAGGTTGCCATTAATATAAGTTTTACATCCAAGCTGCCGGCACAGTTCCATGTATTCATGTGTACCAAAACTGTTATCTTCTACAACACCACCCCAGTGTGTATTAACCATCTTTTTCCTGCCAGACTTTTCCCCAATACCATCCATCCAGTGGTATTCATCAGCAAAACACCCGCCCGGCCAGCGCAATACAGGGACTTTAAGTTCCTTAAGTGCTTCTACAACATCATTTCTCATACCATTATTATTAGGTATATCGGAGTTTTCTCCTACATAAATCCCCTCATAAATACATCTTCCAAGATGTTCAGAAAAATGCCCATAAACTTCTGGCTCTATTCTTCCAAGTACATTTTCTTCATTAATAAATAATTTCGCCATTATATTTTACCTTTCCGGATTTTATCAGATTATATTAATTATCATATGAAAAGACAGGCCTTCCATCCGCATCCCACTTAATCTTCATAAGCATTGCATGACGGTTAGGGTTGTAAAGAGGGTCGCCTTTTATTTCTGTTTCTTTACGTGCATGGTATACAAGCACATCATTGCCATCTTCATCTACAGTAAATGAATTATGGCCAGGACCATATATTTCAAGTTCATCATTAGTCTTAAGGACTGGATATCTTTCTTTCTTCCATGAAAGAGGGTCAAGCAGGTCTGAACCTTCATCAGCAGTAAGCATACCCATACAGTAATTTACACCTGTATCACTTGCAGAATATGTAAGGAAAATCTTGCCATTACGTTTAATAACAGCTGGTCCTTCATTTACCCAGAAACCTATACGCTCCCAGTCATAATCAGGAGTAGTAAGCAGCACCTGTACTGTCTTAAGCTTATACCCGGATTCCATCTCTGCAATATAAAGATTAGAAATCTGTGGGCCTACACTTACTTTCTCAGCCCATACATAATAATATTTTCCTTTATCCTCAAAAACAGTTGCATCAAGTGAAAATGCCTCAAATGAAAATATATCACCCTCTGCACGCTGCATTTTACCTTTCTCAGCCCATTCATCATTATATGGGTCATCTCCCTGGCACTCAAGCACATATGGACGGATATTCCATATATTCTCTTTCTCTCCACCTGCAAAATATATATACCACTTTCCAAAGAGGTAATGCATCTCAGGAGCCCATATATGTTCACTCATAATGCCACTTTCATGTTTTCTCCATACAACCTTTTCTTCTGCATCTGCAAGCCCTGCCAAGGTTTTCGCACGGCGTAGCGCAATACAGTCATAACTTGGTATAGATGCTGTAAAATAATACCATCCATTATTAAAGCATACAAAAGGGTCTGCCCTTTGCAGAATCCAAGGCTCATTATATTTTAATTCTTTACTTTCTGGCATATTATACCATCCTTTCCATTTATTATATATTCTGTTATTTGTTTCAAAAAAGGCAAGGCGCAATGCCTTGCCTTCAATTAACATTGATGTTAAATTACAATTATATTACTGGTTCTCTTCTACCATCTTCTCATACTTCTGTACATCTTCATCTGAAAGCACATTGTAACCATCTGGCCCAAAGTAATTAAGCATAGCTGTTGCATGGTACCAGTTAGCCTTTGTTGTAGCTTCATCTGCGAAGTCAGCAGCCTTTTTCTTACCAGAGTCTACTGCTGGATGTATACCACCCTCTTCAATCTTGTTGAAGTATTCATCACAATAGTTCCAATATCCTGCAATACTGGTCCATCCATATGGAATAGGTTCCATGCAGCTCTTGAAATATTCTCTCCAGTGCTCTGTATGTTCTTCATCCATTCCAGCACAGTACATGTCAATATATGCATCCCATACTTCCTGGTCTGTTGTAATAGGTACAGGCATTTCTTTATGTTTAAGATGTGTACCTGCAGAATCAACACTGTCCTCTTTATTGTACATCTCAATCCTTGTCTTCCAGCCATCTTTGCCAAATGACATAAACTTAAGAAGTTCATATGCTTCACGAGGATATTCACAAGCTGTTGTAAGTCCGCCAAAGTCTATAGTTGCAATTGTATGGTGCACTTCTTCAGAAGCATCTTCTTTGTTAACTGCTGGTACAACATATGGTACAATATCAAGATTATACTGCTCATACTCTGGTGTATTCCATGTATTCTGGAAGGTCCAGAAAGCTTCTGTAAATAATGCTACATGGCCTGTAGTACCACACCATGCACCAAAGTCACCTGTCCAGTTCTCCATCTCAATAGTGTTTGCCTCAGGTGCAATATATCCACCCTGCTTTAAGTCTGCAAATTCCTGCTCACCTACAGCCCATATACTAAGGTCAAAGTCTGTTCCATCAAATCCAAATTCGCCCTGGATTGTCTGTGCAGCAGCAATTCCATAATATGAGTCAAGCCTGTTATAGAAACCACATCCATAATATGGCAGGTTATCTGGAGAATCAGGAACTGTACAATCCTTGATAAGCTTTATCATATCACTCCATACCCAGTTTCTATCAGGGACAGGTACATTCAGTTTCTTTAATACATTTAAGTCAATATACATGCCAGTTGGGAAAAACTTAACAGGTACACCATATCTTCTGTCTGTACCATAGCATCCAAGCCCGCACTCATTAACTGTAGCAGCAAGCCCCTTTGTTTCAGGGTCTGAATCCCAGAAATCTTTTACATCACGGAGCAGGAAATTGCTTAATGCAAAGTCTGCATCAGAATACATAACTACATCAGGTGCATCCTGGTTAGATACCAGTGTGTTAAGTGTCTGGTTATATGTTGCAACCTCATTATAAACAGGATTTACCTTAATATTAGGATAAAGCTCCATAAAACGGTCTGCAAGATACTCAACTGTTTCTTTCTGGTCAAAATGGAAATATGTAAGCTCAATATCATCCTTGGTAAGGTCAGTTGCTATACTATACTTAATTCCATTAATTTCCTTCTCTTCTGTTTTGCCAGATACATTTGTTGAATCACTCTTGCTCTTAGTGCCGCCAACATCATCACCACCTCCGTTGCTGCCACATCCTGCAAGCCCAAGCACCATAGACATCGAAAGTGCCAATGCTAATAATTTTTTCCTCATACTTCTTCCTCCCTTTAGATATTTTTTCTCCAAAACTCTCCTTGATGTAGTAAATTATAACATATAACATATACAATTTCTACACTTTTTTGTAAATTATTTTACATATTTTCAAACTATTTTTATTCACCTGTAATACCTGTACGGTCAATACTCTCAACAAAGTATCTCTGTAATACAAAGTACATAATAAGCAATGGCAGTATGCTAAGCATTGTACCAGACATATTAATTGACTCATTAATACTTGTAACCGCATTTGTAGCTGTCTGCGAATATTTATCATAGTTTGTAGCAAAGTTCTTAAGCTGTATTATAAGTGAAGTCCAGCCTGACTTTGTAGTTATACCTGACACATACATAGATGTAAGGTAAGACTCATTCCAGTACCATACAAATGAGAAAAGTGATACTGTTATAATAGCAGGTGCTGCTGATGGAAGTGAAATCCTGTAGAATGATTTCCAGTATCCAGCACCATCTATCTGTGCAGCTTCAATAAGCACTTTTGGAACCTGCCTGAAGAACTGCCAGAATATAAGTATAAATATTGGTGCATTTATCCCCATGCCAAGTATGGAAGGGAGCACGAATGACCATATTGTGCCAAGGATACCCATATTTGAATAAAGTACATATGTAGGTATCATTGTAACCTGGCTAGGAAGTATAAATGTAAATAATATTATACCAAGTACAACTTTCTTGCCTGGAAATTCAAAACGTGCAAGACCATATCCAATAATAGAACATGATATAAGGTTACATATTGTAGGAAGCCCTGCAATAAGCACACTCTGCCCAAATGATTTCCAGAAATCCATACTCTTTGCAGCTTGTTTATAATTATCAAGATTGAAGGAGCTTGGTATCCAGTTAATAGATGAATCAAGCAGGTCATCAAGAGTCATAAAGCTGCTGCTCAACATATGGAGTATAGGATAAATATATATAAAGCCTATACATATTAACAATGCATAAATTACAAATACCTTTAGGAAACCTTCTTTTTCTTTAGAACCAAGCAGGAACTTACGGATTTTATCCTTAGTTATCTGCTTCTTGTCTTTTATAAGGATTTCCCCTGAAGGAGTTATTACCTGTTCAGCAATATCCTTATCCCCTTGCTGCTTTTGCATTCTTTTTAGCATTCTTTGCGCTCCTCCTTTCTATCTGTTTCAGCTGTTTCTGCTCTTTCTTATGTGCCTTCTTCGCTTTCTTAACCTGTTTCTCATATACATCCTTCTTTGACATAAACAGTGCAGCAAATAAAGCCACCATAAGTACTACTACTACAGAATACATCCATGCCATTGCAGACGCATAGCCATAACCTTTCTCTTGCGTTCCTGAAAACATAGATTCTTGTATCAGCCCTATAATTGAGTTCTGTTCATTATTAGAAATAAATACTATTGTATATACAATATTAAGCAAAATCATAGGCTTGATATTTGGCAGTGTAATCTTCCAGAAACACTCCCAGCCTGAACCACCATCAATTTTAGCTGCTTCATACATTGACCTGTCAATCTTCTGCAGGCTTGAAATAAATATCAGTATCTGTACACCTGAATACCAGAGTATTGTAACCATATTTTCAAAGAGGTCTGATATAGGGTCAGCAAGTGCACCTGGCAGTGTTTCCTCCAATGTAGCTGTAATAGCCTGTGTATCAATAGATGTAAGGCTTCCTGCACCTTCCTGGTTAAGCATGCCAAGTATAGGGCCGCTTACGATAATAACCGGCAAGAAGAATATAAGCCTGAAAAAGCCTTTGCCTTTTACATTCTGGTTAAGCATTATAGCTATAATCAAGGCAAATACTACTATAATTGGCACTGAAATAACTGTTGAAACAAGATAACTAATCATTTCAGTTGTAAATTCTGTCTGCGAGAACAAGATTTCCGTAAAGTTACTATAACCTACGTACCTAAACCTCATTCCAACACCTGTCATACGTATATTATGTAGCGCATACCTGAAAGAGGTTATAAGTGGGTATGCAAGGAATAACAGTGCACCAATAATCCAAGGTGTTATAAACAAAATCCCTGCTACTGCATCCCTTTTTGCCAGGCGTCCCGCTTTAAGCTTTTTTAGATTCTTCTTCTCTTCTTTACTTAATTTCTTTTTACTCATTTGGTTCACCTGCCTTATAGGACATCGCATCCACTGTTACATTTCCAACAGTCTGTGCTTCCTCTGAATAATTGACATATATCTTTGCACCATTATCATAAGTTACAACTGTAACTCCATTGTCAAGCTTCTCATTATTTATAATACATGCATCTGCTGTAGCTTCATTTATTTTTCTAAGTTCTTTGTCATACTGTGCTACAGTATCTTTATATGTATCATATTCTGTACTAAACAGGTTTGATGAATTAGTATAAAGCAGTTTTGATGAATTCTCATATGTAAGATAGAATGAAGGATAAACTCCTGCTTCTACCATCTGTAATAAAAATTCCTGTTTATTTGCCTCAAAGTTCACATAGTCAGAATACATTGGTATAATTCCTTTAAGAACCATTGAAATAAAAGGCACTTCTTCATCTACATACATATAATCTGATGAACCAAGAGGCATATCAAGGAATGCATCTGTATTCTTCCAAAGATAGGATACTGGCTCTTCAAGTATAAGATTTGTCTTATCATCAACTGACTTTAACAGTTTACCATATTTATCTTGTGTATCAAGCTTTGAATAATACCTGCTCTTATAACTGTATGAATACAGGCTGTTGCTTATCCCGCTTACTGCAAGGTTTTTGACACCATCACTTGTGTATGAGGATACAAACTTATCCAGGTCTGATACAGTCTTATTTGGTGTAAGGTAGTAGAATGTCTTGTAAACCTCTGCCCATTCCTCTTCTTTAAATGTCCTTTTATTAATTTGCTTAATCATATCAAAAGTAGTCCTGTTAGTATCTGGATTAAGCCTTAACGCATCATTGTAAAGATATACATGGTAGTTATATCCATCTGCTTCCTTAATCAAATCTGTAAGCTTTGATGTACCTCCAATATGGCTGTCAGCCTTGTATTTTGTAATAGGCACATTGTACAGTCCGCCTTTCTGCCAGCCTTTATATACTGATAAGAGGCTTTGTACTCCCTTGCCTTTTAATTCGCCATACATTTTCTCTATATTCTCTACTGTTGTAACTGTTACTGCACGCGTTCCAAAAAGAAACTCTTCTCTGTCCGTACCAAGGAAATCAACCCTTGTATTATATGAAGAATCCTTCTTTGTAACCAGCCCGTTATTAAGCAGATAGTTACGGTATTTAACAGCCATTGCAGAATAATTGGCATCATCCCCTGATAAAAGCATATAGCGCACTTTCATATTAAGGTGTGTCCTGTCATCTTCTGCCCTCTCTATATTCCTTCCTGAACTTGAATTATTAAGAGGCTGCTTATATACATCACGAAGCAGGAACTTTGCGAAACAGCGGTTATAGTTTACCATAACACCATTTGGATGTGCTTCTATGCTTGCACGCTGGTATCCATCTTCAACCACTGCAATATAACCTGTCTGCTCCTTTGTGTGTGCCATTCCAAAAATTGGGGCAAGGACACTATTGGCATCCCTTGACATATCATAATAGTCCCAGAGATATTCTTTTGTTGTAGAATCCCTGAACCCTACATCTGTACCATAAACCATCTGTGAATATCCTGTTACATAACGTCCTTCTTTATTGTCAAGGTTTATTAAAGCACCATTACCATCAGGTATAAGCATATATCCTTCCCTGTCATCAAGGAATGAGTAGCCCATAAATGGGAATACGCTTATTGTGCCTATATAATTTTCTTCCTTCTCTTCAACAATATAATCATCAGGTATGCTTACAACAAGGTCATCACCATCAAGAGTTATATCAACACTAATCTGGAAACCATATTCAGAATATGAAATCTTTGCAGACAAGCCATTGTCAATCTTCTTATACTCTATTGTATTTGGTGTGTTGAAAAGGTCAACCTGGTATGTGCTGTTTGTTCCAACAATAGCTGTAATAACAATACCAGACTTCATATAGTAGTTCCATGTAGCATTACTGTTACCATCATCCTTCTCATCACTTAAAGTAGACTCTATAATCTTGCCTGTTTCTTTATTCTCAAGCATTATTGAAAACCTTGGTTTATAGAAATACATTTTATATGTATCATTTTCTGCTACCAGCTCATAGTCATCAATAGTAATCCAGTCTTTTTTATCTATCTTACCAAGTGCACCTTTTTGTACTACTTCACCATCATCCATAATAGTGTTGCCTTCGGCTTCCTGGCCTGTAGCACCTTCTCCACTGCCAGCTTCAGTTCCTTCGCCAGTTCCGTCAGTTTCACCAGTTTCACCAGTTTCTTCTGTGCTGCTTGTTGTTTCACCAGCTGCAGTATCCTCAAGGCCAGCCTCAGTTGAATGTGAAACACTTGGAACTGCTGAAGCTGCAAGGGTCATGGCAGTAACTAATGCTATTGTTTTCTTTAATTTTCTAATTGCCAAGACGATACACCACCTCTCCAATGATTGCACTAATAAACTCAAATACCTGAGCCCAGAGTACATATATAATAAATATCAGCAATGCAACAATTAATATTGTAAATATTGTAAGGCATATAATCTTAAATGTTTCCTGTGCTGTATAGTTATTTACATCCTTTATGGCAAGTATCATAAGCACAATTATCCAGCCATACATTACCACTTCTACAAGTGTAATAAGGAATGCTTCATTATTTGTAAGTACATGCGAAAGCACGAATGATACAGGAGTAAGCATTATATAAGGAAGAAGGCTGTAGCAGAAATATGTATATATCTTCTTTACTGTTCCTTCACCTTCATTAATTGTACAAACAAGATAATTACACAATGTAACTCCTATAATAACTACAATTATTGTTCCTATATCAGATACAAGTTCATATCTTCCTTCCCTGATAGTCTTCTGCAGGAAACCACATAAATACTTATTAATAACATATTCAGCCATAAATACTACAAGTATTATAGTTGGTGCAATAAAGGACGCCCTTCCTTCTCTTGCAATTCCATATGAACCATCTGACGGATGTCTCATAAAATACTTTGCATACATCACATTAGAGAAAATCTTATTTTTGCCAAAACCTTCCCATATTTCCCTTGGCTTATTAAATATACCTTTTTTCTTATCTGCATACTTAAGGACTTTAATTAATATGTACAATGCAATTACTGCAAATATCACTGAAACAATGTTTTTCTTAAGCCAGTTATTCCTTATCTCCCAGAAAGCATCTGAATAACCACGGTAATCCTTAGCAAGCTTTGCATAGCTTGTTGCCATATCATAGTTCTCTTCCTGGAAAAGTGCACGACCCATAGCCTTATTGGCATAATCAAACATACTGTTCATCTTAAGCACCTGCTCTAACGGCTCTTTACTCTCTGTATAACGTCCCTTTGAATAAAGATATAATGCATTGTGCAGCAGGCTTGTAAATTCTGATGGCCTGTATACCTGTATCTGGCACTTGTCAGAATCAAGCAGGTAGATATTGTCTTTGGTGTCAATTTTAATACTTGTAACCTGGGTTGAAAGACCTACACGCTGTGAACCATCATCCTTAGCACCAAACACGAACAAAAGCTCACCCTGGTTATTGTATTCATATATATATCCCTTTTTTGAAGCAACATATATATTATCATGGTTTCCAACTGCAACTGCTGCTGGTGATTCATCATATGCATCACAGTCTGTTATAAGGTTTTTACCTGCAATATTAAGCCTTTTCAGGGAATCATACTTTTCACCACTTGTAACTGTATAAATAAGGCCTTTTTCATCTATTGCAAGGTTATCAGGTGTAGATGGTATATTGCTTACCATCTTGGCACGCTGTGCATCAGTAGCTATTGCACGGCGCAGTATAAGCATAGGGTCTTTTGCTGCTGCATTTGCTCCAAAATAACCAAGGAATGTTCCGCCCTCGTCAGGTGATATTTCTACAATACCATTTGTATTGGCATCACATACTATATACATAATCCCTGCGTCATTTACAACAAGTTTGCTAGGCTTATACTCAAGTTTATCACCATAAAGCGGGCTGTCTGGTTTCCCATATTCGTTCACTTTGTTGCCCTCTTCATCAAACTCGTATACTGCCATTCCTTCAGAATCTGCTACATATACATGTTTATCCTCTGTTACAAACACACCTCTTGGAGTATTAAGAATACCTTCACCAATTATCTTAACTAATTCCCCGGCTTCATTACCAACTATGATTCTGCTGTTTCCAGTATCTGCCACATAGATTTCCCCGTCATCTGTTACAAACAGGTCATTTGGGGCACTTAAAAACTCCTCACCAAATTTGATAATAGTTTCATTTGGCAGATAAGCTGTCTGTGTCTCCATAACCCTGCCATATCCATCAACTGTGTATGTACGGTATGGCGTTTCGGCTGAAACTGGTACAGCGGCAATTACGGAAGTAAAGAACACCACAGCTAAAAACATAGTCATAAGCCTTAAAAACTTTTTACTTATTTTCATGTCTGCTTCCTTCTCCTCTTTGCAAGTGTTTACTTGATACCTGAATGTGCCATGGTGTTCATGACATTATTCTGTAAAATTACGAACAACACAAGGTTTGGTACAAACATTATCAGCGATGCTGCTGCTGCCATACCCTGGCCAGAAACAGTGTTGTTAGCATTTACCAACGAGTTCATATAGAATGTCAGTGTCTTCATGCTGTCATCATTAATATAGTAGTTTGACGTTTCTACATTGGTCCATACCTGCTGGAATATCAAAATTGACGCTGTAGCAATAGCCGGCTTAATCATAGGTACAATAATCTTGCGGTATACCGTAAAATCAGTAGCGCCGTCTATATACGCCGCCTCTATCAGCGCATCCGGAACCTGTTCAACGAACTGTTTTACCAGGAACAGCGCAACCGGGTATGCTACCAGAGGGAATATATGTGCCCAGAAAGTATCAATCAGCCCAAAGTTACATATAACAAGGTATCTTGGAATAAGTACAGCAGTTGCCACGAACATAAGGGCACCCTGGTTAATTGACATCATCAGGTTACGTCCTTTAAATTTAAGCTTTGCAAGTGCAAATGCTGCAAATGTCGTAAATATAAGTGAAAATCCCACAGTCAGTGCCGTAACTATTATACTGTTAAATACATAACGGCTAAGAGGCACACCAGATGTACGGCTGAACTTAATCAGCTTTGTAAAGTTTTCCATTGAAGGAGACCTTACAAAGAATGTTGGCGGGAATGCGAACAATTCGTCCATTGGTTTAAACGCGTGGTTTGCAATAAATATAATAGGCATTGCCATAAAGATTACCAATGGAAGTAAAATTAAGATAATCTTTAAATGTCCCCTTTCAAACTTCTGGGGGTTAATTCTTTTTCCTTTATAAGCCATCTGTTACTTCCCTCCTTTATTAGTCTTTTTCTGCCAGAAGAGCATTAGCTCCCTTAGAGAATATCTGTACAATCAGCAACAGTACAACTGAAACAGCAGCAGCATAGCCCATCTCATACCTTAAGAAACCATAATCTTCAATATGGTTTACAATAAGCTGTGCAGCATATCCTGGTGACGGGTTACCTGTAAGCTGTGTTGAAATAAGACCATTCTGGAACGCACCAACAACTGCCATAACCGCTGCAAAAAGCATCTGGGGCTTCATTTGTGGCACTGTTATATAAATCATTTCCTGGAAGCGGTTCTTAATCCCGTCAATCGCTGCTGCTTCATAAAGTTCTTCATCTGAGTTAAGGATACCTGCTATCATAGAAAGGAAGCCAATACCCATTGAAGACCAAAGACCTATAATAATTACGATTGGCAACAGATACCTTACATCAACGAGCCAGATTATAGGCTCATTGATTAAGCCCAGGCTTATAAGCCAGCTGTTCAGAAGACCTGTCTGGTCTCCTGAGAATATAACCTTCCATAATACTGTCATAGCAACACCGACTGTCATACTTGGTGAATACAGAATTAACGCAAATATTGTCCTCGGTCCTTTTGTAAGGTTACAAAGTGCCCATGCAAGCACGAAAGAAAGTATGTATCCGCCAATACCTACAACAACCGCATACACTACAGTATTAGGCAGTACGTACTGCATAAATACTTCATCACTTGTTATAAGTGTTATATAGTTCAGAAAGCCTACAAATGATGGAAACTGGATTGCATTAAAGTTTGTAAATGA
Organism: uncultured Lachnospiraceae bacterium; assembly: GCA_948794795.1. Classification (GTDB taxonomy): domain Bacteria; phylum Bacillota; class Clostridia; order Lachnospirales; family Lachnospiraceae; genus Butyribacter. The sequence goes on from CAQGLR010000015.1 coordinate 32,662, forward strand.
CAGTATAACTGCCAGGATTACAGGCACCAGTATAAATATTAAAAATACCAGTGCATATGGTGCCATAAATATGTAACCATTCCAGTTAGAATTCTCACGCTTCCTGATATTGCTTTTTTGCTTTTTTTCATTATTTGCCATGTTTTTCTCATCCCTCCGTTTTAGCTGGACGGCAAACCTTTGTCCGTCACCTTCCTAATAACCTTGTTACCGTCTCCAGCGTAGGAATTTTATAGTCCTTGATTACAGAACCATTACTGTCGTTATAACCAAATTCCTCCAGCTTTCTGTCGAACTCATGGTTTATTGATTTAACAGCTTTGTCTATACGCGTCCTCGCATCCTGGGCATTAACTGCTATATCATTAAATGTATTGCTCATTTCACGTTCAAGCAGGTATGTTCCTGGAACCCTTGGCACGTCTACAACGTTCTTGGCTGTTTCAGCTATAACATTCTTGGCATTTGTTTCCAGAGGGAGCTGCTGGAACGCTTTCATGTTAGCTGTAGGCCAGATGTATTCACTACCATATGATATCTGTATTGTCTGCCCAAACATAGCCTGTGTTTCTGCTGATGACCACCATTTAACAAATTCCCATGCCTTTTTCTGTCTTTCATCATCACTCTTAAAGATAACACTTGCTTCTGCACATCCACATACAGAACGGTCGATTGAACCATCTTCCTGTACTGTACCTGGTGCCAGGGCGATATCCCATGAGCTTGCAAGCTCAGGCGCCGCATTAGTAAGCATGTTATATGTAGCATAATCCGCAATTCCAAGAGGCATATCACCATTCCTGAAATGCTGGTAGAAGTTATCAATATTTACAGGCAGGTTATATATTGTAAAGAGGTCAGTAAGTTTTGTAAAACCATTAACCGTTGCTTCCCCGCCAAGTGCTGTACCTTCTGATGCTGTAGGGTAATACAGTGAACCACCCTGCTGTACTATAAGAGGAGTTGTTCCATGGAAGTTCCTCATAAGTATCATACCAGCTGTAGGATAATAGAAGTTAAGCCCTCTCATCTGGAGGTCAGGAAGAATATCTATTACCTCCTCTATTGTCTGTGGGACTTCAATTCCAAGCTTCTCCATAATATCTGAGCGGTAGAATGTTACCCAGAAGTTCATTGTTTCAGGCATAGAATAAATACCATTATCAATAGTACCTGTCATAAAGAAACCTGGCTCATAATCAGCAGCTGCCTCTTTAAAATCATCAAAATCCATCATATTAACAAGTGCGCCCCTTATAGCAAGCTCATAAGGAACAGTATAGTTAATTCCTGTCGCAACATCTGGTGTGCTTCCTGATGAATTTGAAAGAACAAGTTTATACTGGTCAGGCATAATACTTATATCAACTTCAATTCCAGTTTCAGGTGTAAAATATTCATCAATCATCTTCTGCATAATCTGCACATACTGGTTTGAACGGTTTACCCATACCTGGATATGGTCTTTATTAGTATTCTTTGTTGAATATGCCTGTTCTGTAAATGAAGCCACAAATCTCTGTACATTCATCCATGCTGACTTAAATATACCTGGTTTCTTAGGAAGATTAGCACCTTCCTGGTATATCCATAAACGGTCAATAGCAAGGTCATTTGTAATCAGGTTATCAACTGCTGTTGCAAGGAAATGTGTTACAGAACTCTGGCTTGTTGTAAGTTCTGCTATACGGTATGGTATCTCATCTGGACTATCTGCAAGGCTTTTAAGCTGCTCTGCTGCAATAAGAAGTGATGACATAACAGCAACACCTTTATCACTGTCACTCCATTTAACAGCACTCTTCTCTAACTCTACAAGCCTGTCATAATAACCATAAAGTGTATCTTCAATACCTGGTATATATCTTGTAAGTTTAAGGTCCCTGTACTTATCAGCATTATTACCTGCAACTTTTGTAATTTCCAGTGCAAGGTCATTGACCTCTGACATTATAACGTCAATTTCTTCCATTACATAACATATAGGTGCCATGCTTATTGTAAATGAAATAGTATGGCTTCCCTTTTCAAGGTTTATACTTAACTTATTACCCTCGCTGTCTTCAAGGGTAGAAGTCTTATACTTTGTTGAATATGCCATGCCATATGAACGGAATGCCTCATTTGGCACTTTGCCATCCACTTCAATATCCACAAACACAGGGAAGTCTGTCTTTTCAGACTGGCGGTAATTAAGTGCAATATAATAATTACCTGATTCAGGTGCATCAAATGTATATGTCACCCTCTGTCCTGCGGAATTAAATGAGTCTGAATCAAGCGTATTTAAAACGGTATCCTTTACTTCATAAGGGCTAAGACTTGTATCATATTCAGCTACAGCATGTATTGCTGAATCATTTGTGAAGCTGTACTTCTCTCCCTCAATTTCAACAATCCCGTTGCCCTCAGCCTTTTCTGAACCACTATAAGCCGCATCCTTTGATGGTGCTTCAAGTGTAATGCCTCCAAGAAGTGCATTGCCTTCTTTAATCTGCATTTCAAAAACGTGTTTCCCCTTCTTAAGTTCAAGCTTAAGAGGTTCTGAATGACGGTAACTTGAATCCTTGATATACTTTTCTTCCCACTGTATAACCTTTTCAGGTACAGTTACAGTTTCATTGTCATAGCGGTCAAATGAAGGCTCATCATTAAGCTTCCATGTTGTGTCAAATTCAAGGTTCCTGCTTTCATAGAAAGGATATTTCCCATCAACTGACATACTAGCCTTAACAGGCAGTATAGACTCATCATATGACAAATAAGCAAGCTTGGCAAAATAAAGCCCATCCTGAGGTACATCAATCTCAAACTGTACCTTGTCACCGGCCGAAACTTTTAAAACCTTGCTGCCTTTGGTGTAGCCCTGTGTGTCACTAGACAACTTAGACACGGACTCTTCTGATACGCTGTCCCCAGCAGGATATTCAAGTGTACTGCCAGTATAATCTGGTAATGAATAACTGCTGCTTATAACAGAATAAACCGTATTAATACGGTCACTTGAGTATTCCCCAGACGCACCAGTGCTTTTGCCTGCTTTGGCATCCCCGGCAGTATCTGTACTGCCACCAGTATCAGTTCCAGCTGACGTATCTGATGTTGCACCCGCCCTGTAGCCGATGCTGGTAGCAGTAAGAGCTGCAAGCGCCCCAAGCAGGACTGTTTTCTTAACTTTGCTTCCAATTTTTTTGTGCCGCATAACATCCTCCTTTAAGACTTAAATTTTCATTCTCCCTTTTATGTTTTTTTAAAATACTTTAGCTTATTTTATATTACTATTATAATCAACAAAAGTCAATACTACTCTTAACCTTTTATTGTGATATTCTATCATATTCCACTTCTTTTTGCCACATTTTCTGGCAAAATGTATACATCTTATACAAATGTGCTAATTTAACATTAAGGCACTATGCACAAAAGCATATTCCCCCTTTTTTATATAACAGTGTTAATAAACAGCCAAATTCTATATTTTTAAACTAAAATATTATAGAAAAAGGGGAACACCTAAGTGTTCCCCTTAAGAATTATAACCCAGTAAACTTTCTGCCTAATTTCTTGCTTTATATATTTTCTTCACTATATATGCTATAGAAGTTATAACTGTAAGTATTGTTGAATATTGTAATATTGAATCAAATGTTACATGCCATACATTCAGAAGTATAAGCGAAAGCACAAGAAATACTGCCATCCAGTATAAAAATGCAAGTCCTGTCACAACTGCCCACACCAGCACGCTTTTAACTATATCTATTGTATGTTCTTTTATTGCCTTCATATCATTCTTCTTCCTATCTGTCAATATTTCACACCCCATATACTCTGGTTATTACCAACTGCAGAAAATGTCATTACCTCTGTCTGTGCTTCATCATTCATTTTGCACAATACACCTTTATACTCTGTTTTGCCATATTCAATAGTTATATAATAACTGCCATCCTTTACTTCCCATGTACCTGTAATCTTATCACCATACACATTCCCCTTTTCAGTAAGGATTAACTTAAATGGTTCTGCAATCTGGCTGTCAATAGCAGTGCCCTGGTTTATTACATAATATTCACCTGCTACTTCACTTGCTTCATACCCTGTCTCTGCAACAGTCTCACCAGAAGTTGCATAAGGCAGCATACAAGGCCACTTATCTTCATTAAGCAGGTACTGGTGCACACGTGGCTCATGGTATTCAGTGCCATTGTCAAAACGTGTATGGTGTACTATATACTTCTTGCCATCATCATCTATAAAGGCTGAATTATGCCCTGTTGCCATATATGCCATATCAAGGCTTGGAAGCATATAGTTGCCTGACAGCTTAAGCCCGAAATATGAATGGTTGCCATTGCCAAGTTCAGGCTTCTTCCCGTTCATATCCACATATTCACCATCAACTTTATCTGAACGGAAGACCCTTATCTGGTATCCTCCCATCCTTGTAAGACCACCATAAGATACATAAAGATAATAATACCCTGCCTCTTTGTCATATAAAATATAAGGTGCTTCTATTGATGTATGCCCTCCGCCTATAAGACGTTTGCCAAAATATGCATCTACATTATTATCAGGGTCAGCTTCAGGATGTATTACTTTGCCTGTTTCCTCATCAAGCTCAAGCAGGAAAATACCACCTGAAAATGAACCATAAACCATCCAGAACTTTCCATCTGCATCATGGAATATAGTTGGGTCAATCGCATTTGGATAGTTCATATAATCATATTCATTCCTGTCTGTTATGTAATGTTCTTTTGCATACTCCTCTGTAACATAATCAAGCACATCTGTGTCCTTAAGCGTCTCATTATTAAATCCAGAACAAATTAATGGTCCCTGCCAGTCAAAAGGCCCATCTGGCGATTCTGATGTAGCATAACACAAGTTCGACGCATTAAATGTTGATGATGTGCACAGATACATATAATAGAGATTCTGCTTCTCATTATAGATAATATCAGGAGCCCATACACGTGTCCCACCATCCTCTGTAGGGATTGCTGAAAACATATTTCCAGTATAATCAAATACATGCTCTTTCATCATCATGTCGCCATAAACAGGGTTAGTTGAATTATATCCGTCTGCAACACTTGTCCAGTTTATTAAATCTTTTGATTTAGCCGCTGTCATATGGGAACCATATATATAGTATTCATCCCCAATTTTAATAACAGACGGGTCATGTACACTTACACCTGTTTTAATTGTGTTAGTCTTTATGCCATCCAGGTTTACAGTAAAATCTGCATTGGCATATTCCTCCTCAACCTCCTTTTTGGTATCTTCCCCTTGCTCCTGTACTTTGGACGTATCCTGCTTATCCTGTTTGTCACCACAGGCTGACAACATGACAGCCCCTCCTGCCAGCATAAGCGCCAAAGCCCCTGCTGCTGCTTTGCGGTATCTGCTCATAATTTTTTCCTCCTTCATCCTTCTTTAATCCTATTATTAACTATAACAAAAACTTCATCTTTAAGCAATAACAAATGAATGGATAATGAAGGTAAACTTGCACATACCCTCTTTGCATATATTTGAATAAACTGCAATCTCATATTTTGAGTTTCCCCATTTTTTAAATTATACAAAGATTATATTACTCTGGCAAATTCCAAATGTTTTACTATAAGGCAGCTGTTATGGGGACGCTGGTGCTTAAATCTGGTTCTCAATGCTCAATAGAAACTTTTGTTTCTATTAAGCATTTGCGGTTTTATGCACCACTGCGTATCCCATTCAAGCGAAATGCGTGCAAAGCCATGTCTAACATGGCTTTTTGTTGGTAAAACTTTGGAATTGCCAGAGTCAAAATACCTATGTATTAAAAAAATGGAGAAACTCAAAAATTTCATATATATTGACAATATATAAATATATGAAAGCAGTTATGCTTTGCAGCAGATACACTAATTATATACTTTATACCGTTAGCATATTAAGTGTGCTTCCAGCGCAATATGCATACAATCTATTGACATACAGGCTTGTATGCAATAATAACATTTTCTTTAAAAGATACAGGCGCAATAATACGGAATTTACAGGAGTGGCTTAATAATGCTTGATTATTTAATAATATTAACCAGAAAAATTACAATACAAATAATAAATACTTGTGCAGCAAATACAGGCAACAGTGACAGGGTTTCCCTATTAACATTATTGTATATAATACTTTTTATTTACATTATTACATTGATAATAGCAGGCATTCTTTTATACAAAGAGATTTCAAAAAACATTAAACAGAAACTTGAAAATGAACACCTTGAAATATATTCACAAGAATATAAAAACATTTTGAAAACTGTACAGGCACGCCAGCATGAATTTAATAACCATATTAACAATATTATAAATATGCACTTTATTTATAAAAACTATGAAGATTTAACCAGACACCAGGAAGAGTATGCAGGATTTTTAAAAAAGTCATACAGATACAATAAACTGCTGGACACAAACCAGCCTGCCATAAGTGGTTTCTTATATATGAAAATGTGCCAGTATGAAAAGGTAAATGCTGAAATAATATATAATATTGATGTAACTGATGTCTCAAAATACATATCTATAGTTGAACTGGCAGAGATTGCAGGAGCACTTCTTGACAATTCATTCCAGGCATTAGAAAAGCTTCCTGCAGGTATTCCAAGAAAGCTGGAATTTACTCTTGCAGAAGATGAAGAAATATTATCACTCAAGGTAAAAAATACATTAGAAAGCAAGATAAATTATAAAACACTCTCTCGTTTTTTCAAAGAGGATTATTCAACCAAAGGTGAAGGCCATGGAATGGGTCTGTTTAATGTCCGGAACATTATGAAACATTGTAACGGTGACATATCTATACATTCATATTATGATAATGGCTCCTGGATATCAATATGCTGTTCTATAAAAAAGAAATTATCATTCTGGTAGTTCTGGTTGTATAAAATTATATAATGTATGATTTTATGAAAGCATTTTCTAGTATAAACATTTACACTTATACTGGGATATGATATTATTAAAGTAATAATTTATTTGGTACAACAGGATGGTTAAAATGAAAAATATACTGGTTTTAGAAGATGATGATTTTGAATGCAAAATATTAAAAACTATAATAAACAAACTAGAACATGATTGTTATATATATGAATGCCATAACTGTGAAAAAGCCTATTATATATCACTTGAAAACCCCATACATTTATTTCTTGTAGATGTAAGGCTTGAAAATAACTATGACTTTTCTGGCTTTACTTTTATCCAGAATATACGGCAGATATCCAGATATAATGAAGTCCCTGTAATATTTATTTCATCATTAGAGGGTTATGAATTAATGGCTTTCCGCAAAATGCACTGTTATGATTTTATTACAAAACCTTATAAAGAAAAAGACATACAAGAAATTATAGAAAACGCCCTCCGCCTGAAAGCTTCTGATACTGGCAGCAGCTTTATAGGCTTTGAAACTGGTGGCATATATTATCCCATAGAAACAAACAGCATTTATTATCTTGAAGCCAACAGAAGGACTGTATATGTCCATACAGATTCAGATATAATAGAACTTTCTGGCAAAAGCCTGAAAGAATGTTATAAACTTCTTGATAAGCATATGTTCTGCCAGGTTCATAAATCATATATAATATCAAGAAAATACATTAAAAAAATAGATTTTCCTAAACGTACTATATACATAAAAAATAAACCTGGCACTGAAAAAATAATAATTGGTGTTAAATATAAAGATAAATTACATGAATGGATATATGATAATTAAACTTTATAGCAGGCTGCCACATTAAAAAAATAGCATACAAGATATAAAAAGTTTTATTTTAACCTTATTAAGCAGACAGCAAAGCGGATTGTGGATATTATCTGGCTGCTGCATCTTGTATTCTTAATTCTTATTGTGGCATCCCCATATGGCACAATATTATAACTTTATTTCTATTTCTTCTTTACTGGAATCCATATCTCTGAATAATAGTTCTTATCTTCATTTCCATTAGGATATTTACTAACATCATCATACATTTCAATACAATATCCAGCAGCAAACTCATATTCTTTAAGAGCTGGAAGCCACTCTGAGAAAATCTTCTCATTCACATCCTGGAGTGCATCTGGCATAGAACCCCTGCATGGAAATACTGCCCATGTAAACTCTGGTATCATTTTAGTAATAAATCCTTCTGGAATATCCATGGCTGGATTATATGCATCTGCAATCATATATTTGAACGTGCCACTGCCTGCCATTGATTCATCAATATTTACACCAAACATACCACAAACATACTTACCATTTCCCTTTTCATAATGCTCTTTCCAAAACTCTGGAATTACTGTTTTAGCATTATCATAAGAAAATTCCTTAAGCACCCCCATAACCACGAAACTATCTTTCTTAACTAATTTGTATTCCATAATATAACCACCTTCCAATGATAATTTAATTTTCAGCGGCGCAAAAATTTTAATCATTGTGCCATTTTTCTGCACCATAGAAGGTGTGGCACCGTGAAACCTGGTAAAAGCTTTTGTAAAACTATCTGGAGAATTATAACCATACTTAAGTGCAGCATCAATAACTTTTATATTTCCAGATGCAATTTCCACTGCTGCAAGCGCCAGCCTTCTGTTACGGATATATTCTGTAATTGTATAACCACAAAGGAGGCTAAATCCCTTCTGGAAATAATAAGCTGATATATTTACATAATTTGCAATGTCTTCTGCAGATATATCTTCTGTAATATTATCTTCTATATATTGTATTGCTTTACTTATAGCTCCTGTCCAGTCCATGTACCAACCTCCTGCTGTAAAATTAGTATAATACTTCTATAATATATCTGCCCGTCTTTACTTGCTAAAAATTGTCCTTTATGTAACTACTGCAAAAAGATTAAATATCTTTTGCCCAGTCAATGCCTGGATATACTTCTGTTTAATAATAATCCCCTTTTATTTATAATGGTAATCCATGCACATATGGAATATTATACATATTATATTAAATTCATACAGTAACATCAATCACTTTCTTAAACCATGTAATAACTTATGTATTTTCAGATATGTACTAATACAATTTGAGTTTCCCATTTTTTAAAATATACAAAGATTATATTACTCTGGCAAAATACCTGTGTATTAAAAAAATGAGGACCCTCAAAACTAATACAAATATTGATTATGCATTTAATAAATGGTATGATACAAATATAACTATAAAAAACAATTTATAGCGGACGAAAATAAAGCATATTAAAAATGGGAGGAATTTAAAATGAAATATGCTGGAAAAGTTTCTGAAATAATAAATGCTTTTTCACCAGCACCACTAAAAACAGACCAGATGGATGAATTTTATTGTAATAATACAATGGAATACCGCACAAGTGATAAATACAGCTCCCCAATTGAAGATATTTTTGACAGCTGCCAGACCCAGGAAGAAGGTAATGCATTTTTATTACTTGGACACAGAGGATGTGGAAAAAGTACAGAATTAAATAAAATGTCTGAAAGACTAATAGAAAAAGGATACCATGTAAAAACAATTAACTGTGGCATGGATTTAGATTTACTCAATATTGTATATTCTGACCTTTTTATAATAATGGGTGAAGCATTACTTAAAATTGCAGAAGAAGCAGGATGTAAAATCCAAAATAATATTCTGGATAATATAATGAATTTCTGGAATGATGGCATAGAAATTGCAACATGCCAGGAAACAGCTGCTGCTTCAGCAGAAGCCGGAATATCTGTTAAAACAGATGGTATATTGGCAAATATTTTAAATATTTTCTCCAATATCAAAACAGATTTAAAATTTAATGAAGAAATAAGAAAAGAATACCGTAAAAAAATAAGTATACGTTCCAGTGAATGGATTAGAATATTAGGACACGTTTCAGATGAAATTGCCAGACAAACAGATGGTAAATATCCTGTTATAATCTTTGAAGATATAGATAAACTTAATCCCGAAGATGCATGGACATTGTTTTATAATTATGTAACCATTCTTTCTGGTATGAAATTTCCAGTTATTTATACTTTTCCTATTGCCCTTTCATATGATACAAGATTTTCAGCTATGGAAAGTTATTTCACAACTAAAACACTTCCAATGATAAAGATTAGAACAATAGAAGATGAACCTTTCCAGGATGGTATTAATGTAATATGCAAAATCGTGGAAAAACGTGCAGATTTAGAATTATTTGAAATAAATGTATTAAAAAAACTGGTGCAGGACACAGGAGGTTCCCTCAGGGATTTATTCCATGTAATAAATTCATCAGCCAAAAGAGCAGTACGCAGGAATAGCGAAACCATCTCTATGGAAGATGCAGAACATGCATTGGAAGAATTAAAAACATATTTAACAAGACGGATAGAAGAAAAAGATTATGAGTTTTTATTAAATATATATAATGGTAACAAAGAAAGAATAACAAATAAAGAAATGCTTCTAAAAATGTTACAAGCATCGGTAGTGCTTGAATACAATGGGAAACGGTGGCATAACCTTCATCCTTTAGTTACAAAATTTCTTATAGACCAGGGGCTGGTGACAGATGACTAAGATTAACCAGGAAGGATACAAAACATTAGGCTGGATTATAAATAAATCAGAACAAGGTTTATTTCTAGTAGTAGCTGATGAAATTATACAAAAAGAGATTGTTAATATTTACAAACATGGAACAATAGAAATTTATGATTACAAAAAACATCCAGGTCCATACTATTTACGTGATATTCAAAAATGGGTTGCCTCCCTGCCAGAAACACAGATTTTTATGATTACTAACTTCCATCTTGCAATACAGGATGAAGAAAGTCTTAAACGTCTTAACTTTAGCAGGGACGTAATGGAAAACTTAGGAAAAAATTTTATATTTCTTACAACACAATATGGGGATGATATATTATCAGCTAATGCATATGACTTTTATTCCTATATTAAACTTCGTATTACATTCCAGAATTATGAAACTATATTTGCAAATAAAGAAGAAGCAAATATTACATTTCATAAAGTACAAGAAGGATTAGAAATAAATCAATGGAACCCAGAAAATTATAAACAAAAATTAAAAGAAACTGATATTTTAATAGAACAGTCTAATGACCAAAAAAATAATGTCCAGTATTATGAAAATGAAAAAGCACTTCTAAATGAACTAAAAACCATGGAAACACTATTAGGAACAAAGCATTTGGAAATAGCAAAAATTAATTTTAGACTTGCAGAAATTTATAAACACCAAGTTAAGTATAAAGAAGCAGAAGCATTGTATAAAAAAAGCCTGCAGATATATGAAAATTTACTTGGTACAGAACATCTTGATACAGCCTCTATATATAATAATCTGGCTGAAGTTTATAAAAATCTGGGTAAATATGCAGAAGCAGAGGAATTATATAAAAAAAGTTTACAAATACATAAAAATATTTTGGGTACAGAACACTCTGGTACAGCAACATCTTATAATAACCTGGCTGGGGTTTATACAAGTCTAGGTAAATATAAAGAAGCAGAAGAATTATATAAAAAAAGTATATATATATATGAAAATGTAGTTGGTACAAAACATCGTTATACAGCAACTTCTTATAATAACCTGGCTGGAGTTTATAAAAACCTAGGTAAATATGCAGAAGCAGAAAAATTATATAAAAAGAGCCTGCAGATGTGTGAAAACTTACTTGGCACAGAACACCCTTATACTGCTGCCTCTTATAATAATCTTGCCGGAGTTTATGTACACCAAAGTAAATATACAGAAGCAGAAACATTGTATAAAAAAAGCTTATATATGTATGAAAATTTACTTGGCACAAAACATCCTGATACAGCAACATCTTATAATAACCTGGCTAATATATATACAAATCTGGGTAAATATGCACATGCAGAAGCATTGTATAAAAAAAGCTTGCAGATACGTGAGGATATTTTTGGTACAGAACATCCTTATACTGCTGCCTCTTATAATAACCTGGCCGAAGTTTATACAAATCTAAAGAAATATGCAGAAGCAGAAACATTGTATAAAAAAAGCTTGCAGATATGGGAAAATATTTTTGGCACAGAACATCCTGATACAGCAATTTCATATAATAACCTAGCTAAAGTATATGAATACCAGCAAAAGTACCAGGAAGCAAAAGAGCTATATAAAAAAAGCCTGCAGATATATGAAGATATTTTAGGCGCAGAACATCCTTATACAACAACTTCATATAATAATCTGGCTAGAATTTATACAAAACAACATAAATACAAGATTGCATTAATTTATTATCTTAAGGCATACCAGGTATTTATACATAAACTTGGAGCCAGCCATACATATACACAAACCGCTTACTCAAACATGGAGATAACCTATAAAGAATATAATCCTAAGGGTAATTTTAAACATTGGCTGGAAACAAATACTACTAATTTATAAACCAAAACAAGACAAAAACAAATAAAGACTGCAAGGATATAAAAGGCATATGTAAATAAACACATGCCTTTTATCCTGCATATATTATAATTTAATTTATATTTTCTATATCTTGAACCCTGTTTTCTAAAAACTCCATGCAAATCTTATATTCTCCAGGAATATTTAACCCTGCCATTTGACAACCGTTCTACATTTTACATTATGTCATAACCTTGCATTGGCTCAGACAATAACAGCAAAATATAATAAACCATTTCTGTAAGTGCCTGGTTGGACAGTATTCCCGCCTCCTATTACGGTTCGCGTTATATCATCTTCAGGTATATATGTCAATATAATTTTAAAAAACTTTTGTTGTAACTATTGACATTACACCAAAAGGATGATATTATAAATACAGTCGATGTAACAACAATCATTACATTAAATTAAATTTTTATATTACAGGAGGTAATTATTATGAAGATTGCAATAGTTTGTGCAAATGGCAAAGCAGGTAAACTTATTACAAAAGAAGCAGTAGAAAGGGGACTTGACGTAACTGCAATTATCAGGGGTGAGAACAAATCTGCAGCACCTCATTATATAAGCAAAGATATTTTTGATATAACTGCAGAAGATTTAAAAGAATTTGATGTTGTAGTTGACGCATTTGGTGCATGGACAGAAGATACCCTTCATCTCCACAGTACCTCACTTAAGGTATTATGTGATGCCCTGTCTGGCACTAATACAAGACTGCTTGTAGTAGGCGGGGCTGGAAGCCTTTACGTAAATCCAGAACACACAGCATGTGTAGCTGACGGACCTGGTTTCCCAGATACCTTTAAACCACTTGCAGCCGCAATGGCAAAGGCTCTTAGTGAATTACGCCAAAGAAATGATACCAGATGGACTTATATAAGCCCTGCTGCTGATTTCCAGGCAGATGGCAGGCATACCGGGGAATATATCCTTGCAGGTGAAGAATTTACCTTGAATAATAAAGGAGAAAGCATTATTAGTTATGCTGATTATGCAACTGCTATGGTAGATGAAATTATAAATGGCAGCCACATACAAGAGAGGATTTCAGTTTTAAGAAAATAAAACATACAAACATGTGGAAAATAAAAATATTTACTTGTAAATTTTATAATTATAATATACCCAGCTAAATAAAGAAGCTGCTGCATTAAGAAAAACTATAACAATATATAACAAGACCTTAATTGTAAATAACACAGAAACATCCGCCTGCCAGTCCAGGCAAAGGCAGGTGTTTTTGTGTTGTCCTTTATCCATTTGCAATATAGTAACGGTATTCCATCAAATGTTTTTTGAACTCTGCACTCTTTCTTGTACTTAACATAGCCATATCACCATTACTCATCTTAATATCTGTCTTACAAAAACTATCCACACATCTTAAATTTATTAAGTATGACCTGTGGACACGGAAAAAGCCCTCTTCTGCAAGTTCTTTCTCCATTTCTGAAATCGTATTGCCACATAAAAGCAACTCTTTCTTTATATGTACAATAACATGTCTTTTCATAGTTTCAATATATATTATGTCCCTTATTTTAACAGCAACCTCACCCACTCTTAAAACTTTCAGGAACATTGTCTTTCCTCCATCCAGTTTCCTTTCTGCACTTTTCAAAGCTTCTGAAAGTTCCTTGTCCATAGCTGTTTTATCTACATACCTGAATGCTTCAAATATAAAACCTTTCTTTATATATTCATCATGTGTTGTAAGAATTATAATAACTGCATCTGGAAACCGTGTCTTATATCTTTCTATTGCCTCAAAGCCATTAATAACAGGCATCTCAATATCCATTAAAATAATATCACTTTTCTTATTTTCATTAAGAAAGCTTCTGCCAGACAAATAATAAGTAATATCAACTTCCCTGCCACTATAATAATGCTCCAGAAAATCTTCTACTCTTTTTAGCCATAATTTTTCGTCATCAACTACTGCAATCTTCATATGACCTTTCCTTTCTGTATACCATCCCCATATATACCATGAAATGAAAAAAAAGTCTACATATCTTTGTAAACTTTCCTTTCATACACATAATTCTTCTAACAAAAAACAATTATTTAATACTTGCTTGCCAAAATTATAGTAGTTCCAAATAACAAACCATACAAGATATTAGCCTAAAAGCTCAAGCAAATACTCAAAAACAATTAGTGAATATGGCATCATTTGTAACACCTCCCAAATTAAATGATACCAGTATATTAATAACAATGATATTGTTTTTCAATATGACTTGCACAAACGACTATTTTTATAACATTAATGCAATCTTTTATACTATTTTTTTAGTTCATAAATATAATTATTATTTATTTTTGTTTACTAATGCAATGAGAACTTCAAATATGTTATTATCTGTTTTTATATCCATGCTCCCATTATATAATTCCACACTTTTCTTTACATTAAGCAGGCCATATCCATGATTTTGTGAAACTTTTTTAGTAACAATAACATTTTGGCTGATATGCAGCTCTCCAACATATGGATTACGTACATTAAAATATAACATTAAATCATCATAACGGAATGTAATATCTATATACCTGTCATTTTTATCTATCTTAACTACTGCTTCTATAGCATTGTCCAATAAATTAGAAATTATAGTGCATAAATCAAACATATCTATATTACAGTTCTTAGTCATTTTACCTGTAAGTTTAAGTTTTATATTATTCTTTTCCATCTTCTGGTAATAATAATTAAGTATTGCATCAATAAATCCATCACCTACGGTAACATGTGTATTATACCCATTCAATCTTTCAGTAATTGCCTCTATATATTTTAATACATCTTTATATCTTTTTTCTTTACACAAAAGCTGTAGGGAATTTAAATGACTACGGTAATCATGCCTGAACTTTTTTGTTTCTTCTTCTCTTAATTCAAGATATTCATAATTCTCCTGTTGCATATTCATATATTTCTGGTTTAAATGATTTTGTACTTTTAAACCTTCATTAGTTATAGTCATCAAAAAAATTAATCCATATTGTAATAATGTACTTATAAATACCATTATAGAAATAATTAATGCAAATCCCTTTTTGTCCATCTCCCTGATTATTAAACATACATACACAAACAAAAGATAATCTGCCAGCCCTATAAACAAATAAATAATATATTGTTTTGTTGAAATCTTATGTACAAACCGGGCTTTTTCTTTAACAAAAATATTTATCATAAACAGAAACGTTAATATAACTATATATGTAAATATTTTTGTTAATACTTCATTTTCAAAACTAAAATATATTAAAACACTTGATACAGCTTTATATATCATTGCATCTATAATATTTATAAATATAAGTGCCCACATTCCCCTCAAAAGTAATTCTTTATAAGATAATTCAGAATATAACATATGTAATTCAAATGCAATAAACAAAATATATAACAATAAGAAAAATGGACTTTGCCTGTTTAAACACCATATAAATGAAAAAATAATCCAAATTAACAAATTGAAAATCAAACTTTTTCTTACAACAATAGTTCTCATGCCAAAGAAAACAATAAAAACCATTACTAATTTAAATATTTCTACACCCAAATCAACAAAATAATATAAAAAATCCATTAAAAAATTTGCCAATACCACCATCTTCTCTCTTGTAAATTACTTAACCACTAACTCTATTATATACAGTTTATTATTACAAATAACCAAATGATATACACAATCCATATTACATACAATCTGGACCGCTTTTCTAATTTAAAACAATCCTGCCACCACTTTACAGCACTTTGATAAAAACATGGGCTCATGCCAAAACTAACAAGTCCTTCTATTGCCAGCTTTACTCTTAGAAATTATATCTTATAAAATCTGGCTTAATAAAGTTAAGTACAACAACTACCATATATTATGGTTTAACACCTGGTCAAATAATATATTGTTGTAAAAAATTATAATACTATTTCAATTTTATGTCACTATTCTAATATTTAAACACTGTGTAATTTTGCGCAATTTTAATTTTTGCAACGTCCAAAATAAGCCTTATTGCAGCAAGTTTTCCTATATCAAAACTTTTGTAAATTTTAAGCATCCCATCCAGGCGGAATGCGTGCAAAGCCATGCTTCACATGGCTTTTTGTTGGTAAAATTTTGAAACTGCCAGAGCCACATAATTTATGAAATATTTAATTTTCAGATACCACATCAGATTAACAATGTAATTATTAAAAAGCAAAGTAAACAAGATATTGCATATGACTACACCTTTTTACCATAAAAATTCTTGATTTGATATATAAAAATTTCTACATTTAATATTTTGCTACACTTTTTACAAAAATACAGCCCGTTTTGCCTTACAAAAAATACAGCCCGTTTTGCCTTATTTTTATTGCAAATTATATTAAAATGTACTAAAATGATAATGTGAGGATTGTAATATTTGCTAGAAACCAGCTCACAGCTATGTATCTGCAAATATTAATCAAAATATTAAATATATAATTAAGAAAGGACGGTTTATAAAATGAACAATCTGCCAAAAATGAAAATTGGTATAGTTGCAGTAAGCAGGGACTGCTTCCCTGAAACTCTTTCTGTAACAAGAAGGCAAAACCTTGTGAAAGCATACACAGACAAGTATAATGCGGAGGATATCTATGAATGTCCTGTCTGTATAGTTGAAAGTGAAATCCATATGGTACAGGCTCTCGAAGATATTAAGAAAGCTGGATGTAATGCTCTCTGTGTATATTTAGGAAACTTTGGGCCTGAAATTTCTGAAACTCTTCTTGCTAAACACTTTGAAGGACCTAAGATGTTTATTGCAGCAGCAGAAGAAACTTCTAAAGACGGAGGGCTTATACAGGGACGTGGCGACGCATACTGCGGAATGCTTAATGCAAGTTATAATTTAAAGCTCCGCAATGTACAAGCTTATATTCCTGAATATCCTGTAGGTACAGCAGAAGAATGTGCAGACATGATACATGAATTTATTCCTGTTGCACGTGCTGTATATGGTTTAACACATCTTAAGATTATAAGCTTTGGCCCACGCCCTCTTAACTTCCTTGCATGTAATGCACCAATTAAGCAGCTTTACAATATAGGAGTTGAAATTGAAGAAAACTCAGAGCTTGACTTATTTGAAGCATTTAATAAACATGCTGGTGATTCACGTATCCCTGATGTTGTGAAGGATATGGAGGCTGAACTTGGAGCAGGCAACAAGAAGCCAGAAATACTTGAAAAACTCGCACAGTATGAACTTACACTTCTTGACTGGATAGAGGAACACAAAGGATACAGGGAGTTTGTTGCTATTGCTGGCAAATGCTGGCCTGCATTCCAGACACAGTTTGGCTTTGTACCATGTTATGTAAACAGCCGTCTTACTAAGATGGGAATACCTGTTTCATGCGAAGTTGATATTTATGGCTGCTTAAGCGAATTTATTGGTACTGTTGTCAGTGAAGATGCTGTTACACTTCTTGATATTAATAACTCTGTACCTGCTGATATATTTGCAGAAGACATTGAAAATAAATTCAACTATACACAGAAAGATACATTTATGGCTTTCCATTGCGGCAATACAGCTTCAAACAAGCTCTCATCATGTGAAATGAAATACCAGATGATTATGGCACGTTCACTTCCTATTGAAGTTACAAACGGAACATTAGAAGGTGACATAGTTCCTGGTGATATTACATTCTTCCGCCTGCAGAGTACAGCTGATGCTAAACTCCGTGGCTATATTGCACAAGGTGAAGTCCTTCCTGTAGCTACACGTTCATTTGGCGCTATTGGTATCTTTGCTATACCTGAAATGGGACGCTTCTACCGCCATGTACTTATTGAAGGCAATTATCCTCACCATGGCGCTGTTGCTTTTGGACACTTTGGAAAAGCATTATATGAAGTATACAAGTACATTGGTGTTGATGTTGAAGAGATAGGCTTTAACCAGCCAAAGGGAATGCTCTACAAAACAGAAAACCCATTTGCATAATCTGTTTCCCTGGCACAATGCAAAGATATGCATTTTATAAGCGGTGGCATTATGCTGCCGCTTATTTTTAACTTTATTAAAAGATTTATGTAACTTTAAATGGTGCCAGTAAAATTGGGTGCCTGTGCGCTCAATTTTCTATTCTGGCCACCAATCTATATAAAATATATAAACAAGAAAGGAAATATTATATGAATTATTTAATTGGCATTGACCTTGGAACTTCTTCTACAAAAACAGTGCTGTTTAATGAAAATGGTGATGTAATAGCTACCGCAGGCAAGGATTACCCTCTTTATACACCTAATAATGGATGGGCAGAACAAAAACCAGAGGACTGGCGTGACGCTGCACTGGAAACTATAGCCAGTGTTGTAAAAGAATCTGGTGTAAATGCAGATGATATCAAAGGTCTTGGCATATCTGGCCAGATGCATGGCCTTGTTATGCTTGATGGTGATGGTGAAGTAATACGCCCGTCTATTATATGGTGTGACCAGCGCACTGGAAAAGAATGTGAAGAAATAACAGAAAAGGTTGGTGCAAAACGCCTTGTTGAAATAACTGCAAACCCTGCAATGACTGGCTTCACTGCTTCTAAAATACTGTGGGTACGCAATAATGAACCAGAAAACTACGCAAAATGCAGGCACATCCTTCTTCCAAAAGATTATGTACGTTATATACTTACTGGTGAATTTGCAACAGAAGTTTCTGACGCTTCAGGCATGCAGCTTCTTGACGTTCCAGCGCGCAAGTGGTCTGATGAAGTCCTTGACAAACTTGGCATTGACAAAAGCCTTCTTGCCAAAGTATATGAGTCCCCAGAAGTAACAGGAACAATCCTTCCTGAAATTGCAGAAAAAACTGGGCTTTCTACTTCTACAGTTGTAGTTGGAGGAGCTGGTGACAACGCTGCTGCTGCTGTTGGTACAGGAGTTGTAGAAGATGGCAAAGCATTTACTACTATAGGTACAAGTGGTGTGGTATATGCACATTCAAGCAATATATCTATCGACCCACAGGGACGTGTCCATACTTTCTGCTGTGCAGTTCCAGGAGCATGGCATGTAATGGGTGTAACCCAGGCGGCAGGATACTCACTTTCCTGGTATCTTGATAATATGGGAGAAGGTTATAAACATGAAGCTGAAGAAAAAGGCTGTGGTGTATTTGAATTAATTAACCAGGATGTAGAAAAAACACCTATTGGTGCCAACAGGCTTCTTTATCTTCCATACCTGAACGGCGAACGTACACCTCATCTTGACCCGGACTGCCGCGGCGTATTCTTTGGTCTTTCAAGTATGCATACTAAGGCTGATATTGCACGTGCTGTTATGGAAGGTATAAGTTATTCACTCAAAGACTGCAGGGATATACTTGAAGAAATGGGTGTAAAAGCTGATGATATGATGGCATGTGGAGGAGGTGCTAAAAATGCTGTACAACGCCAGATGATGGCCGATATGTTTGGATGTGATGTAAATACTGTTACTGCAACGGAAGGTCCAGCACTTGGTGTTGCAATTCTTGCAGGTGTTGGTGCAGGTATATATCCAAGTGTAGAAGAAGCTTGCCGCAAAATGATACACAAAGACCCAGCAAAAGAATGTAAACCTGATATGGCAAATAATGCACAATACAACAAGTTCCATAAGATATACAAAAACCTTTATGGATGCCTGAAAGAACAGTATAAAGAAATAGCAAAATTATAATAACCTGGAAGTTCATTTATCCAGCCAGCACTTTTTGCCAGCCGCCACAATAAACAACCTAATGGAGGAAAAAATGGATAATTATGAATTTATTGCCCCTTGCCACTTTGGACTTGAAGCAGTATTAAAAAAAGAAATTATAAACCTTGGATACGCAATAACCAAAACCGAAGATGGCAAAGTAACATTTACTGGTGATACCAGTGCAATATGCCGTGCAAATATATTTCTGCGTACAACAGAAAGGGTTCTTTTAAAAGCAGGCAGTTTTAAAGCTACAACTTTTGATGAGCTCTTTGAGGGAACAAAAGCAATTCCATGGGAACAATTTATACCTGAAAATGGAAAGTTCTGGGTTGCAAAGGCCACATCAATTAAAAGTAAACTTTTCAGTCCGTCAGATATACAGTCCATTATGAAAAAAGCTATAGTAGAACGGCTTAAATCAAAATACAATATAAACTGGTTCCAGGAAGATGGTGCAAGTTTCCCTATACGTGTTACAATTATGAAAGATGAAGTTACTATAGGGCTTGATACATCAGGTGAATCCCTTCACAAACGTGGATACCGCCTTGCTACAGTCAAAGCCCCTATTACTGAAACACTTGCTGCTGCACTTATTATGCTTACACCTTGGAATAAAGACCGTATACTTGTAGACCCGTTCTGCGGAAGCGGGACATTTCCTATAGAAGCAGCTCTTATAGGGGCAAATATCGCACCAGGGATAAACCGTTCTTTCACAGCAGAAGAATGGCAGCATATTATCCCTAAAAAAGAATGGTACAACGCAATAAATGAGGCACAAGATTTGATAATACATGGCCTGGATATGGATATACAAGGATATGATGCCAGCAATGATGCTATAAAAGCTTCTATGGAAAACGCAAGGAATGCAGATGTAGACCATCTTATACACTTCCAGAAACGTCCACTTGCACAATTAAGCCATAGAAAAAAATATGGATTTATTATAACTAACCCACCATATGGAAGGCGGCTGGATGAGTCAGACGAAATGCCAGGGCTTTATAAGGAAATAGGAGAAGTTTATAGAAACCTTGACAGCTGGTCAATGTACCTGATAACCGCATATGAAAATGCTGAAAAATATATAGGAAAAAAAGCTGATAAAAACCGCAAGATTTATAATGGAATGATGAAAACTTATTTCTACCAGTATCTTGGCGCTAAACCACCAAAGCGCACATAATATATAACACATGCATGGAATACCAAGATGTGTCTGGAAATTATTTATAAACTACCAAACTGCACAAAAATTATACTACTATGGCAAGCTTTAAATTTCCAGACACATCCCAGGTACAGAAAATGCCAGCTTATCCCCTGTACCAACATCCAGTTTTATAAATCAATATCATCTGTCATTGAATAAAAGAAATCAACAATTTGCTTTATCGCTTCAACAGTATCCCTCTGGTATATAGTTTCCCTTTCAAGCTCATGGGCTATATTATTTACAGTAAATGCTGTTTCAAGTATATTATCAAGGATATCACACAGTAATTTATGCGCCTCGTCACGCTCCTCTTCTGTACCTGACTTCATTACAGCAGCATGTTCTCTCCCTTCACTAAGCAATGTCACAAGACGGTCTGTAATATTTATGGAATCATATGACATCTGTTCCAGGTTATTCATGGTATTTTCCATTCTTTCCAAAATATGCTCTGTATTTGTTTCATTTTCCCTTAATCCCATTATATTACCTCCAGCAATTCATAAATACTGCCAAAACCTGCCAGCTGCATACCATTTAAGGCACTTTCTTTTATATTGAGCTTCTGGCTGTTCGCCTTTGGCATAATACATCTCTTAAATCCAAGCTTTGCTGCTTCCATAACACGTTGTTCAGCTAAATTAACTGCCCTTATCTCGCCAGTCAGTCCCACTTCACCAAAACATACTGTTTTACTGTCAAATGCCTGGTTGCGGTAACTGGAAAGTATAGCTGCAACAATCCCTAAATCAAGTGCAGGCTCACTTATCCTCATACCACCTGCAACATTTATGTAAGCATCATAATCACCCATACGTACGCCAAGCCTTTTTTCAATTACTGCCATAAGAAGGTTCACCCTGTTATAATCTGTGCCTGCTGTAGCACGCCTTGGCATATTGAAATTCGTCTGGCATACAAGTGCCTGGACCTCTGCAAGTATAGGCCTTGTACCCTCCATTGAGCATGTTACTACAGACCCTGGCTCATTCTCAGGCTTGCCCTGGAGCATATATTCAGATGGGTTCAGCACTTCCTTAAGCCCGTCTGCACACATTTCAAATACACCTATCTCATCTGTCGGGCCAAAACGGTTCTTTACCCCACGCAGAAACCTGTAAGAAGCACCTCCATCCCCTTCAAAATACAATACAGTATCTACCATATGCTCAAGCATTTTAGGTCCGGCAACAACTCCTTCTTTAGTTACATGACCCACTATAAAAATTGATACAGGCAGGCTTTTAGCAAGCCTCATAAAGACACTGGTTGCCTCCCTTACCTGGCCTGCACTTCCTGGAGCCTGCCCTGCATCCTCACTGTACATAGTCTGGATTGAATCAATTATTGCTATCCCAGGCTTTGTATCTGCAATAGTTTCCGAAACAACTCCTAAATCTGTTTCACACAATACATAAAGGTTACTGCTAAAGCTGCCAAGCCTCTCCGCCCTCATCTTTATCTGTTTAGGTGACTCTTCACCAGATATATACAATATCTTATGCCCCTGTCCAGACAAAAGCCTGCACATCTGTAACAAAAGGGTAGATTTGCCAATACCAGGGTCTCCGCCCACCAATATAAGTGAACCAGCAACAATACCTCCGCCAAGAACCCTGTCAAGCTCCCCTATGCCTGTATTAATCCTTTCCTCTTCACCTGCCTGTACTTCATTAAGCTTTGCTGGTGTCCTGTGTACACTGCCAGGTATCCTGCCTTTTATGCTTTCTGTTACATTCCCTGCTGCTGGCGCTTCAGCAAATGAATCCCATTCATGGCATCCTGGACACTGGCCAAGCCATTTTGGTGACTCAAAACCACATTCTTTGCAAAAGAAAACCAACTTTTTCTTTGCTTTTGCCATACTATAATTTAACCACCTTAACTTCTGAAACCTGCCCTGGGTCAAGCTCAAGGCTTAATAAAAGTTTGCCCCCAAGATTGGTTTTCATCTTGCCAACATTAGTCCCCTGTATATATACCTTGTATTCCTTTTCAGGTTCAAGTTCAAGGGTGACAGAAGCATCCTCATACCCCTCAACAGAAAACTTAATCTCTGTATCATCCGCCTTCATATGTGTAACAACTGTACCTGGCACAGACTCATATACAAACAGGCCATTCTTCTCAAGCTTTGTAATTTCCCTGAACGTCTTTACTTTGTATAAATCCCCTTCAAATTCAAAATCAGACAGTTTCTTTTTAGAATCAAGCTCAAAGTTGCCAAAACTTAATGTCCCATCATCCTCTTTGCGGATTAATTCTTCTACTACAGCCATTTCTTCTCCTCCTTGTATATTAAAAATAATATAATTTATATTTTTGTGTATTTTTAATAAATTGATATATACAGAATATCATAATTTGTTTATTTTTTCTACCATTTCCCGCTGGAAAATATAATCTTTTATACTTTTAACAAGTTTCAAACTGTAACTTATCCCCAACGCAGTCTATAATAACTTTGCATCCTGGTTTTATCTTATTGTCCAGCAGCATGTCAGCCATTTCATCTTCTATCTTTGTCTGTATTGCACGTCTTATAGGCCTTGCACCATATGTTTTGTCAAAACCATTCTCTGCTATATATTCTATAGCAGAATCTTTTACTTCTATTGAAATATCCATCTGTTCTTTTACTCTTTTGTCAAGCCCTGCAACCAGTATTTTAACTATTTCTTTAATATCATCCTTATTAAGGACACGGAACACAAGGACTTCATCAATCCTGTTTATAAATTCAGGTTTAAATATGCGTTTAACTTCTTCCATTACACTATTTTTCATCTTCTTGTAATCAGCTTCTTCATCCTCATTTATTCCAAATCCCAGATGTTTAGGTGACACTATCTGCTGTGCCCCTGCATTGGAAGTCATTATAATAATTGTATTTTTAAAGCTTATCTTCCTGCCATGTGCATCTGTAACATGTCCATCTTCAAGTATCTGGAGAAGTATATTAAATACATCAGCATGTGCCTTTTCTATTTCATCAAATAATATTACAGAATAAGGATGCCTCCTGACCTTTTCACTAAGCTGTCCGCCATCATCATACCCTACATATCCTGGAGGTGAACCAATCATTTTTGATACACTGTGTTTCTCCATATATTCAGACATATCAACCCTGATTATCTCATTTTCTTTGCCAAAAACTGCTTCTGCAAGTGCTTTTGACAATTCTGTTTTACCAACACCTGTAGGTCCCAGGAATAAAAATGAGCCTATTGGGCGTTTAGGGTCTTTTAATCCTGCCCTGCCACGCCTTACTGCTTTAGATACTGCCTCTACAGCTTCTTCCTGCCCTACAACACGTCTATGGAGAATCTCTTCAAGCTTCTTTAAACGTTCAGTTTCCTCCTCCTGGAGTTTCTGGACTGGAATCTTAGTCCAGTCTGCAATTACATCTGCAACGTCATTTTCTGTAACTTTTATAGATACATTCTGGCGTTCTGCCTCCATCTGCTTATGAAGTGCCTTTATACGTGCTGCTGTTTCATTCTGCCTGCGCTTTATATCTCCTGCAAGCTGGTAATTCTCATTCCTTATTGCATCCTCCTTCTCCTGGTCAAGCATAAGCTGGCTTTCTTCAAGCTGCCGTAGTTCTGGTGAATGTATATATCTTTTAAGCCCTGCACGTGCCGCTGCCTCATCTATTGCATCTATCGCCTTATCTGGAAGGAACCTGTCATTTACATAACGTTCAGACATTTTCACTGCACTTGTTATTGCATCATCTGTTATTTCAACACCATGATGCTCTTCATAACGTCCACGCAGCCCTTTTAATATAGCTATTGTCTCACTGCTGTCAGGCTCATGTACATCTACAGGCTGGAAACGCCTTTCAAGAGCGGCATCTTTTTCTATATATTTACGGTATTCTTCCCTTGTAGTTGCACCTATAAGCTGCAGTTCACCACGTGCAAGTGATGGTTTAAGTATATTAGCAGCATCTATCGCACCTTCTGCCCCGCCAGCACCGATTATTGTATGGATTTCATCTATAAAAAGAAGTACATTGCCTGCCTGCATTACTTCCTTTATTGCACGCTTTATACGTTCTTCAAATTCACCACGGTATTTAGAACCTGCAACCATACCAGATAAATCAAGGGTAAGCACCCTTTTATTTTGTATAACTTCTGGTATATTCCCTGCAGCAATATCCTGCGCAAGCCCCTCTACTACAGCAGTCTTACCTACACCAGGTTCACCTACAAGACATGGGTTGTTCTTGGTACGCCTGCTTAATATCTCCACAAGCCTCCTGATTTCTGCATCCCTGCCAATTACAGGGTCAAGTTTTCCTTCTTTTGCATATTGTGTAAGGTCCCTGCTGTACTGGTCAAGCACAGGGGTAGCAGATTTGCCACCTCTTTTACTGCGCTGCATAAGGTATTCATTCTTTGCACTTGCAGCATCTTGTCCAGTTGCAGACAGTACATCTACATAGATTTTCTGTATATTAACACCTCTTACACTTAAAAGACGTAGTGCCATACTGTCATTTTCCTTTAAAATAGCAATAAGCAGGTGCTCTGTACCAATAGAAGAAGAACCAAGCCTTTCTGCCTCACTGGCACTTCTGTTTATTACCCCCTCTGCCCTTGGTGTATACCTGGCATCATCTGCCACCATAACCTGTTTGCCAGATGACATAAAGTCCTCAATAAGCGCTTTTATCACATCAGGGTTAACACCATTTTCCTGAAGGATATCCGCTGCAACCCCTTTAGTTTTCAGAAGCCCTAATAAAATATGCTCTGTACCAATATAATTATGGCCTAATAACCTGGCAGTTTTTTTTGCATACTCTAAAGCTTTTTCTGCATTTTTTGTAAAACGTTTCTGCATGCCTGTATGTCCTCCATTCCTTTTCTTTATTCTTTCTTTAATATTTCTGATAAATCATCCTTGTTCATTCCCTTAAAATGCATATAAACAGATATTATTATTATTACGAGCAGAAGACATATTATTACAACAATTGCAAGCATATATTTGAACTTCTGCACCTCGGTACTTTCATCTGTACCCCCTGTAACAACAGCATTCCCACTGTTGCCCCTGTACCACGCCTGTACCTTTGGATATGGCATAAGTGTCTGTTCTTCCTTATCATAGAGATAAAATTCTGGCGGGGCTTTTCCCCTTTTGCAGTATAAAAGGACAAATTTATGCTCTGTATCATTTTCTGACGCATAGACTGTCACCAGCCTTTCCCCCAGCTTCATCTCTGTTTGTCCAAAACCCTCTGGTATAAGCTCTTTATCCTGAAGTTCTATAACTGTATACTCATCACTTGTATTTAATACAACTTTCCCATCCCTTAATTTAGCCTGTACATTACCGCCATTTACATATGATACCTCTTCCTGTACCTTAACTGACAGCTTATATACTGTCTTGCCGCCAGTGTGGTTTTTAACTACTATCTTAATAATATTTTTACCTTCTGTAATATCTTCATTGCCTTTTATTGTAACTTCTGAATCTGGGTCTTCAGTTTCATATGATATGTCAAGGCTCTGCTTGTCTGTATAAACAACACCGCTGTATTTTAATATATCAGGCGAAAATGATGGTGAAAGTGATATATCTTTAATTTTTAATGACCTGAGCCTGGCTGGGACGGGTGGGACAGCAGATGGAGCCAGTGTTTCCTCTGGCTCCGGGGTTTCTTCTGGAGCAGGGCTTTGTGTCACTGTACCCCCGTTTCCAGCACCAGCAGGCTTCTTTGTGCTGCCAGGCTCTTTTGTAGTGCCTGCAGCTTTTTTATTTTTTACTAAAATATTTAATGGACTGTATGAAACTGACATTTCACTTGAATCCGTATAACTATATACGCTATATGGCTGTTTAAGCCCAATAGATGTACTGCCGCTTGCCCTTGCAACAAATTTTACAGAATATTTTATTTTACGTGCACCTTTTTCCCTGTCTGTGTCTGATATAAGAAATTCATTATCATTACCACTGGTTACATTTCCACCTGTAACATATTTAAGCACACTGTTATCATAACTGAAATATCCTTTAAAACCACCAATTTCATCAGCAGAACTCACTGTTATAACAACATATACTACATCACCTTTTACTACACTTGTACTTTCTGAATTTACCGAAACAGATGCACTTGAGGCCTGTGTAGTTTTACTGCCTGCAATGCCTGCCAGCACAAAAGAAACCAGTACAGCTATAATATAAAATATGCATTTTCTATTTAAACTCTTGTTATATCCCATGCCTGCCAATATTCTCCAATCTTAAGAAAATTCCATACAACATTATAAATTCCTGGCTAAACCAGCATTTATAATACCAGGCTATTTTCTAGTAACTTCTATTGTATATTTCCTTGCTTTGCCGCTTTCAGAAGTAACTTTTACAGTAAATGTATTTACCCCGTCAGAAAGCTGTTTAGAACCTGTACCTGTCAATGTAGAATATGCACTTACTTTTGTTGCACAGATTTTTATACTGCTAACACTTTTATCTACTGTAAGTTTATATTTCTTGCTTCCATCATCACCCAATACAAACTGTGAGGTAAATGGATAATTTTTAACATATAATGTCTTTAAATAATTATTAGGGTTCTTACCTCCTGATGGAACTTCACATGGCTCCTCAGGCATATCAGTATATACTGGTATCGAAAATACTATTGGCATATCTGGTTCAATTACACCATATGCAGAAACTGTTTTGGTAGCTTCACTGTTAGGTGCTTCAATATTTGCCATATACTGGTGTTCATACCTGTTTTTGGAAGTTACATTAAACTTCTCAAGGTAAAGTGTATTCTGCCCCGCATTTATATAATTCTTACCTATATACTGGGCTCCCCCTGTAATAGATTTATACATATCAGTCCAAGGGCGGTTATAAGTCGTACCTGTGCTTGCCCATTTCAAACCGTTGGCAATAGCACCTCCTGCCTCAGTACTGTTATATGCCCCTATATTATAAAAATTGTAAATCCCTTCATATCCTGATACTTTACCAGAAACTGAACTGCTCATAAGCACAGGGCTTATAACTACTTCCTGTTTCACACGTGAAGCCAGGTGGTATGGGCTCACTTTTGAAGAAGCAGCTGCTTTCATAAATGCCTTTGAATATTTTATGCTTGTTTCCTTTCCATCTGTACCAGTATATGTGAACTTTTCATTATGCATAGGTGTGTTATTTAAAATTTTCTCCACACCTTCCTGTGTCTGCGTTTCACTTTGGTACTCAAGGCTCTCAAACTGGAATATACCTCTTTCATCTAAAAAATTCCTTGGGTCCATATAATATTTTACAGCCTTAACTGATGCTGTTACCCATGTGCTTCCATCATAAGGTATAAATTTATCTGTCTTCCAGTCATATGCACCATCTGCCGTTGATTTCCATGCATATGATTTATTATTACTTAATAAATTAAGTCCAACTTCTGACTCATTTTTAATAACAGTCCCCCACTTAAGCCCTGTATTAAATGCCTTAAATTCCCAGTAAGGATACTTTGCATGTAAATCCATAAGCGGCTGTATATAAGTGTCTGGGAACCCTTCTTCTTTAAGCTTGCTTTTAAATTCTTCATCAGTAAGTGGTTCTTTCGTAACTGCTGGAGTTTCTGATGGTTCTGGGGTTTCTGTAACTTCCGGCCCGTCTGTCACATCTGGAGTACCTGTAACTTCTGGGGTCTCTGTTGGTTCTGGGGTTTCTGTTGCTTTTGGTGTCTCTGTTGCCTTTGGCGGCTCTGTTGCTTTTACAGTTTCTGTTTTTACTATCTGGAACCTTGTATTTAAAGCTGGCAGATAACCAGATACATTTTTTTCACCTGCACGCACTTTAATATAAAAATACCTGGTTCCTGAAACTGTTTTTTCACTTAATATTGTAAACTGTTTTGCAATACCTATATTTACCTTGCTTCCTGCACTTTCCACTACAGTTTTTTTACCTGCCTCTTTACAAAGTGGTGTTTTAGTGCTTCCTTCCCATATTCCTGGAATGCCATTTCCATATGACACTTTAAGGCTTCCATCTTTCACATATCCATTATATGTTTTTCCAGAATACTGTAATGATATATAATACCACTTCTGTTTTCCTTTTGTAATATCATCTTTAATTTTAACTTTTAAACCTTTAGCGGCTGTAACATATTCCTTGCCTGATTTTACATAAGCCCCACTGTCTGAAGCTTTACTCCGCAGCTTAAGGCTTTTGTCTGTAACAGTAGCAGTAACTTCTGTAGTTACACTTCCTCCTTGTACCTTAATATAAGAACCTAGTACATATCCTTTAAGGCTTTTTCCATTAAGTTTGAAACTTATATGGTACCAGTTTCCTGCTTTGGCTATAATAGACACTTTCTGCCCATTGGACAGTGTAACACTTGTCCCTCCTGATTTTAAAAGGTCATATGATGTTCCTGGCCCCTTCCTTACATTAAGGTAAGCACTTACATTAACAACACCCACTGCTTCTGCATGGACCTTGCTGCCATTATTAATCTGGCAGGCTATAAAAAGCATCAATGCAGCTGCTATAATTATACATGTTATTTTCTTATGTTTTCTTGGCATCCGGCCACACTCCTCATCTGATAAGTTTTTTTAGGTCCTCCGTGTCAAAAACATAATGTGAATTGCAGAAGTGGCAGTTTACTTCAACAGGACTGCCTTCTTCTATCATTTCCTGTAAACCACTACGCCCTAAACTGGAGATTACCCTGGATACCCTGTCTTTTGAGCAGTTACAATAATACTGTATTGGTGTTTTTTCTAAGATTTCTACGCTCCCATCCTTTATAATATATTCTAGTATATCTTCTGGACCCATACCACTTTCAAGCATATCTGTTACAGATTTTATACTGTTTATTGATTCCTCAAGCCTGTCTATAACTTCATCATCTGCATCTGGCATAACTTGTATTATAAACCCGCCTGCCTGTTTAACAGTATTATCCTTATCCATCAAAACACCAAGCCCAACTGACGAAGGTACTTGTTCAGATGTAGCATAATAATATGTCAAATCCTCGGCAATCTCTCCAGAAACAAGATGTGTCTGCCCATTATAAGGCTCCTTTAAACCTGTATCCCGGATTACATTTAAAAATCCCGGACCAAGCGCACCTGCTACATCCAGCTTGCCTTGTGGATTAGGCGGAAGCAGTATTCCAGGATTATTTACATATCCTTTTACATTGCCATCAGAACCAGATGTTACTGTTAACCCTCCTATAGGTCCTCCACATTCTATCTGCAGGGTAAGCACATCCTTTTCACCTTTCATCATGCTTCCCATCATGCTTGCTGCTGTAAGCAGCCTGCCTAAGGCAGCAGTTGCAACAGGGCTTGTATTGTGTATGCTCCTTGCCTTTTCCACAATATTCCTGCTTGTAATTGCAAATGCACGTAACTGCTGCCCTGCTGCCGTTGCCCTTACAATATAGTCTTTTTCCATAATTTATATTTATCCTCCCTGCTTACATTCTTCCAGACAGGTTTCCTTCAACCGCTGTTTACCTGCTTTATAAAACCTTTCTGCATTACACTCTTTTTGCCACAAAATAAACCCTTTCACTTCTTCCAGAAGGTTCTTCTTTTGTAAATGCATTATAAACTGCTGCTGTTTCAAGCCCAGCTTTATTAATTAACTCTTTAACTTTTTCTACAGGATATGCCCTCTGCATATGAAGTTCATCAGACCTTTCAAATAAATCATTTTCTTCATCAACAAGGTTATAAACAGTAATAAGGTATTCATTTATATCTGTATCATTATGGAATTCATTCTCCCATATAAGGCTTGAATCTTCCCGGTTCTCTGCAATAATCCTGCTTCCAAGTACATTTTCAT
Organism: uncultured Lachnospiraceae bacterium; assembly: GCA_948794795.1. Classification (GTDB taxonomy): domain Bacteria; phylum Bacillota; class Clostridia; order Lachnospirales; family Lachnospiraceae; genus Butyribacter. The sequence goes on from CAQGLR010000015.1 coordinate 64,032, forward strand.
AAAAATACCTTGTCTTCATATCAAATATAAAAACCCCGCCATGGTCAAGGAATATACGTACCCGGCACAAAACTTTATACAAACTGTTTTCATCAAGAAGATAATTCATACCATCACATACACAAACCATGGCAGCAGATGAACCATATAAATCAAGCTCCCTTATATCCTGCTGCAGCAAAAGCACACTGTCCGGACATTTACTGCGTGCAACCTCCAGCATTTCAGATGAAATATCAACACCAGTTACATCATAACCACCTTCTGCAAGCAGTGCTGACATTGTCCCTGTGCCACATGCCAGTTCTGTTATTATTCCATCCTTTATATTATAATCTAAAAGAATGCCATGTATATAATTATACCAGTCTTTATATGGTATATTGTCCATAAAACTATCATATACATATGCAAAACCTGAATATATATTACTATTATCTGTTTCCATTATATTTTACACCTATATGCATCACTTATATATCCTGCTGCTGTCCCAAAATAATAAATACAAAACCAAGTATAACAAAAGCTTGCAAAACTGTCTACTAATTATTGTTACATACTGACAACCTCATTTTAACATTTTTTCCTTATCAGATATATTAAAATAACAAAATCCGTATATTGTGCACCAACTATTAATGAACAATATACGGATTATTTTAATACGCAGCTACTACTATTTTATTTTTTATATCACCAGTTTTACTGAACCAGCAATATATATCACTTTTTCAGACATTCCCCTTGCTATAAAAATTTTAGAATATAACTTTTTCTTAGTTTTATCAGTTTTTACCCTGATATTAGCAGATCCTTTACCAAAAGCATTATTTCCTATATTTTTAGCGGACAGCTTTTTCGTTTTTACAACCATATATCTAAGGTTTTTACATTGGTAAAACGCCCTTGCTCCTATCTTTGCTACTTTAGGTGGAATTATAATTTTAACCAGCGCAGTACAATTATTAAATGCATCAGCCCCAATAGTTTCTATATTTTTACTCATTGTAACATTTTTAAGCCTTGTACATCCAGAAAACGCATTTTTACCAATTAATTTGACATTCCTTCCAATTTTCACTATTTTAAGCTTTTTATTGTCCTTAAATGCATTATTTCCAATAGAAACTACTTTATATGTTTTGCCATTAAGATTAACTACATTTGGAATGGTAATACTTGAAGAATTCTTTTTAGTATTCTTTATATAATCCACCATCTTATTTTTGCCGGTTCCTGCTATTTTATATACTGCCTTTGTCTTTTTATCAATAACCCTTGAATCTTTCTTTAAATTATTTGTCTTGTTAATTTCCTTATTTCCCCCTGCATCAGGGCTAAAAGAAGGTTCCACTGTTACTGGTGGCTCTTCTATAACATCTGGTGTTTCTACTGGTTTTACAGATGGGTCTGGTGTTGGTAACATAACTGGAACAACCGTTGGTTTTACTGTTGGACTGACAACGGGTGTTTGAGAAGATACTGGCTCCGTAATTGAACCTGTACCTGGCGCCACAACCGATATATTTAAATCTGATGGTACATATGTATTGCCTGGCTTGGATGTTGGTGATGGACTAATATCTGGTGTGGCTGTTGTGGCTGGCAACGGGGTGGCATCTGGCTCAGCTGTTGGCGCTTGAGTGGCATCTGGTGTTTCTATTGGTCCAGCTGTTGGTGTTGGAGTGGCATCTGGAGATGTTTCTTCAGTTTTTCCCACATTCAGTTTACATGTCTGTGTACACTTTCCATCTAAAGTCATACAAATAATAGAAGTTTCTCCAACAGCCTTTGCAGTAACCACACCATACTCATCAATAGTTGCTATATCCATATCTGTAGAATACCATGTCAAAGTCCTTACTGATGCATTACTAGGAATAATATCTACCTGCAATTTATATTTATCACCAATTTCCATAGTTAATTGTTCCTGATATAATAAAATATCATCTACACTAATTCTGTCTTCTCCTATAAATATAGCACTGTTGCAGCCAACAATATCTCCATTTGATACCAGCACACAATCACTTTCTGTAAATGATTCCCCCTCTATTATCTCTCCATTATAAATAGTACCTTCTGTCATCTTAATGTCTTCATAAATAACTGTTTTCGCTAATTCCATATTGTCATAACTGCCAATAATATATGTCATAACTCCTTCATCTCTGGCAGTAATTTCAATATCATAATCTGCATCTGGTACGATAATGTACTTAATAGCATTTCTGATACAAACTTCCACATCTTTAATACAATAGCTAACAATATCATTAAGTATCTTTAATACAAGATTACCATTTGTATCAATAATTGTTACATCTACAGGACAAGCTATTGTTATACATTTCATCTTTGAACTAGAAAATATTTCATCATGGCAGTTTATATTACCCCAGTTTAATTTCATCATCTGCCATCGGCACAAATCTGTTTCATATCCCCCACTTTTAAAGATTTTTTCCAACATTGGCAGCTGATTTGCAGAAAAATATTGTATTATTTTATTTGCAACATCTTCCTGTATCCATTTATACATACCAAAAGCATCACAAAATAGTTCCGCATTATTAAGTGAATATTCATTTATTAAGTTTGAAGAACTATCATGTAAAACTGGTCTGAGACAGGATGCAGCTTTTGTACTGGCATAAGCAGAAATATAAGAACCAGGCACATTATCTGTACCAAACAAAATATTATCTATAGTAACACCAATATTACAACCAGATTCAATTCTTTCAATAAAACTTAATATTTCTGAAGCAACATCACTTCCCGTTTCACTTAAATCTATATTTTCCCTTAAATAAATGCTTACTTTTTCTGTCAAGGCATCCTTAAATAAATCTTCTCCAACTTCAATTTTACTGTCAGCCACTTTGTTAATAATAGCATCCCTGATATCATACTGGCTCTCAACATCCAGATACTGTTTAACTGCATAATCCAATGCAGAATCTTCATCCTGGCAATAAGAACACATCTGTGTCAAAACAGTTTTAAATACATCTGACGTAGTATTGTATGCCTGCAAAATAGAACAATAATTGATAACATCTATTACAGAACTAACTATATCTGTCTTATCACTTAATAACTCTATAAACTTATTATCTTTATCATAAGCTTTGAATAATGATTGTAACTTATCTTTATTAAGTTTATAAATTTCATCAAGCAAATCCTGCCATATATTATAAGTCCACATATCAGAAAAATCTCTTGTCATAAGAATATTCTTCATTCTGCTTCTGCAATGTTTTGTATGGGAACCCCTTTCAATCTGTTCCATAACATCATTAACTATGCTTTTTTGTGCAAAATACAAGTTAATATTAAATTTCTTCACTTGGTTATTAACAACTGTTTCATTAATAACCATATCCGCTATAACTGTTTCATAAGGACTGTCAAGCAACTTTTTTCTATCATCATACCATAATCCATACTCATTTTCCAATTCCCCATAATCACGAAGCGTCATATCTGATAAATCACAATATTCCCCAAAATTATGACCAACATTATCCTTTTGGGCAAAACTGGCATGCTCTTCTATATATTCACCTACTAATGCTGATATTTCGTCCTCAACTGTCCCATCACTACACACTGTTCTAGCATATGACCAAAGAGTATCTGGTAAAGCAGCAAGATCTAGGTTCAAAACAGGACGTACACCAAAATCCGTTTCTTCTTGCACGACATCATTTACAATACTACAACCAAACCATCCACCATAAGTTATTCCTAACATATAATAACTATCCTTCCATGGTGTACGTAACCACCAGCCACAAGACCCCTCTGGATTCTGGCTGCTAAATATACCCATAGCCTTTGCATAAACACTTGATTCTGCAACACGTGCTTCATCATTCCATTCATCGGAAACAAAACCATATCCATTAGTATTTGTTGATACTTCTGATTGTGATAAAAAAAACACTTTATCTTGTGTATTATTTCCACCATCTGTACCATATTGGGAATTGTCTTCATTTTCTACAGCAGTTTCTTTAATAGCCTGTTGTTCAGCTGTCCTGAAAGCAGTATCTATAAAATTCTTACTGCTGTAATCATGGTTCTGTATATTTTCAGAAGAACTATATCCATTAAGCCAGCTCCTTATAGTACTTCCTTCCCATGTTACAGGTTCATATTCTGTATGATATTGTTTTTTATCTAATACTTTATCTGATAGTAAAAGTAACTCATTGCCATTTACAGACAAAACCCTCCATTTAATTGGCTGGTATTTAAAATAATGATATCCTGTTTCATTCCTCCATTGGTAATACCAGTAATAATGTTCAGAGTCAGCTGATACAGCACTATATGCATCCTCTTTCTTGATTCTTCGGTATTTCTCGCCATTTATCAAAATATCTCCATACTCATCCCAGTCTGTAGCGGATTGCAGCATCTGATACAATTCACCATCACAGATTAAGTCATCTTCTTTGAAATTAATATCGGACAACTCCATATATTCTTCACCAGGCGGAAATACTTCCGCCTGCGGATAGCTTCCAAACCATATACAATCCCATGTTACTTTCTGTCCTGCTCTCATACTGCTGTCTGGTACAATAATTGGATTAGACAGCATATTTTCCCCTGCTTTTGCCAATTTAGGCTTTGCAAATGAAATACCAGAAAATGCAGTTATAATTAAAGCAGCACACAATACCAAACTTATTAAACCTCTGAATTTACTTCTCCCTTTCCCTACAATATTATTTTGTGTAATCTGTTGTCCTTTCATAGGCATCCTCCATTTCTTTCTATCTTTTTTCTGAACATTATCAACATGCTACTATTTATATCGGAGATATTTTATACTTTTCTTATTTAATTTTCTTAATCTCTCTATTATTTTTCCAATTGTTACCTGCTGTTAAATTGGATTACTGGGAAAGCACTCTCAATTCTAATAAGTGACATTGCTACATCTTTGTAAGTGACAAGATTGATAAGAGTATTGCTTTTGAAGTTTCAAAACGTCTAATTCTAAAAGTGAAGACAAAACTTAAAAATCCAATGCATATTTAAAAGATATTAATTGTCAGACACTTAAAAATGCTTTTTATTATAAAAAGCCATAAAGTCTTTTATCATATCAAAATTAAAACATACAGAAAGTCAAATACCCCGCAATAAACAGCTTAACTTACCCTATAAATATTTATTTTTTCAAAAATGTGATAGAATAAACAATAAAAAACAGAAGATGGATATAATGGAAAAAATTTATAAAAGAAATTGGAAAACAGAATTTTATGGTTTAGAATTCAAAGATAAACGATTTTAAAAAATTTTTTCAAGTGATTGAGGCTATTTCTACTTCACCAGATAAGTCTATTCTTTGCGCTGTTAGAATAAGAATATCTGCAAAGGCAGCATACTGTCTATTTGCAAATGAAGATATAACAATGGAAACTTTACTAAAAAGTGTTTCAAAAGCAACTGTATAAAACTATGCCAGATGAATACAGGGAGAATTCTTTTATTACAGGATACTAATTCCATTAGTTTTGGAAACCGTAAAGAAATTTATGGAATGGGATATTATTGTGACTCTGGGCAAAAGAGGATGATGGTTCATTCCTGCATTGCAGTTACAGAAAACGGACTTACTATCGGATTCATTCACTAGGAGACATTTACACGGAAAAAACAAAAGTTATGAGTTTCTAAAACTGCTAATATTACCATACTCTGTTATTGTGCTCCAAATATTGAACCTTACTTATATAAAAAGGTTATATCCAAACCTGCATGCTGTTTTTATGTATAAATGTAATTATGTGCTGTCCCATTTTTCAAGAACTTCTTGCAAATCTGGATCTGGTTTAGTAAAATTATTTTGTAAATTCATGACAGTCCTCTTTTCTGTAAATGGTTTGGTCAAAAATATTTTACACTAAAAAGGGAATCTGTCATGGATTTTTTTATTTTTTATGAATTTTCTTTATTAAAAGTATCTAAAAGGCTTGTTTTGTATATTTTTTTCTTAAGTTCGCACCTATGGTTAAAGTACCCCTTTTGTGGAATTATTGCTGGCAACTGGCATTGGAAACCTGCATACTAGCACTCTCAAAAGATAAATGGAAATTATTATATGAAAATTTATGAAACGGACGTGGTTACATACGGCAATTTCCTGGTTTCCATTGTCTTATTTACTATACCATACAAAATAAAAAGAAGCTGCCATAATAAGAATGACAAATACAAGATATAGTATTTTAATAAAATAAAATTTTCTATATCCTGTATTGTCTTTTCTTAATGTGGCAACCTCAATTAATGATAAATTTCCTGTTAATATCCTGTTGGTACTTCCATCTCCTCTGTCCCAGCATAAGACCACAGTCCAGAAAATTCTGTGTCTAGTGATGCCGCCAGGTCCAGTTTCAAAGCAGGACGTATGGCACAATCCTTTTCATCAACACTTACATAAAAGATACCCAGGTCATCTTCCACCCACATTACACTGCCATTATAATGCCCTGGTGAACGCAGGCACCAATTATCTATATCTATACCCTGGGCTTTTGCATAAATACTTGGTTTGGCATAATATGTCATTAAATGCTCATAATACTTTCTGCCAGAACCAATTTTAAATCCATATTTCTTAGCTTCATCATCATATGTTTCTGATTTAGACAGAAGAAATATTTTATCATATGTATCATTCCCGCCATCTGCGCCATAATCAATATTACCTTTGTTTTCTACAAAAGATTCTTTGATAAGCAGCTGTTCATGCACCCCAAAAGCAGTATCTATAAAATTCTCTTTACTGTAATCCTTATCCTGTATATTACCAGAAGCATCATATCCATTAAGCCAGCTTCTTATTGTGCTCCCTTCCCATGTCACATCTTCATGTTTTACATGGTACTGCTTACCATCTAATACCTTATCAGACAATAAAAACACCTCAGAACCATTTACAGATAAAACTTTCCACTTAACCGGCTGGTATTTAAAATAATGGTAGTCTGTATTATTTTTCCAACTGTAATAATAATATGATTTTGATATATATGTTGCATCCTTCTTTTTCATTCTCTTGTATTTATTACCATCTATTACAATATCCCCATGCTTATCCCAGCCCGTAGCATTCTGTAGTGTCTGGTATAATTCATCATCTTTAACCAAATCATCATTTTCCAGAAATTCTTCTGGTAATGAAGTATATTTTTTATTATCTGGGACCACCTCTGCCTGTGGATAACTTCCAAACCATACAAAATCCCATGTTATTGTTGCCCAGTCTTCCAAAATACTGTCTGGTACAATACGTGGACTGGACAAAATAAGATTTCTAGTATCCTTTAATATATCATAGGAACCTGTTTGTAATTCCCCTCCTTCTTCCTCTGCTTTGCCATCACTGCACACTGTCCCTGCATAAGACCAAAGCTTTGAGGATAATGTATCTGATGGCAGTCCAGTTTCCAGTTTTAAAGCAGGACGCACACCACAATCCTTATATCCAGTATAAATCCCAAAACCGTCAGCTCTGCCATAACAATTTGCATATACTGCATAATTGCCATAATAACCTGGCGAACGTAGCCACCACCAGCAGTTTCCTACAGAACCAGCTGTACGGTCTTTATAATTATATATACCTGGTTCATACAAAACACCCATAGCCTTCGCATAAACACTTGACTTTGCCACACGTGCTTCATCTTCTTTTTCACTACTAGCAAAAAATCCATATTCATGGGCAGCACCAGTATATACTTCTGATTCAGACAAAAGAAATATTTTATCATATGTATCATTTCCTCCATCTGTACCATAATTAATATTATCTTTATTTTCTACAATAGTTTCTTTAATAACTTGCTGTTCAGATATTCCAAAAGCAGTATCTATAAAATTCTTACTGTTACTATCCCCCTCCTGCATACCTGCAGAAGCACTATAGCCATTAAGCCAGCTCCTTATAGTGCTGTCTTCCCATGTTACATCTTCGTCTTTTATATGGTACTGCCTGTTATCTAATATCTTATCCGCCAGCAAAAATATTTCAGAACCATTTACAGACAAAACCCGCCACTTAACTGGCTGGTATTTAAAATAATGGTAATCCTTTTTATTTTTCCAATGATAATAACAACCAAGGCTAGATGATGTATATATTGCATCCTTTTTCTTAATTCTCCGGTATTTGCTGTTTCCTATCACAATATCTCCCTGGTTATCCCAGCCTGTAGCTGACTGTAATGTCTGGTATAATAAATCATCCCTGGTTAAATCACCTGGTTGTAAAAGATTTTCTCGTAATTCTGTATACTCTTCATTAGCTGGAACAACCTCTGCCTGCGGATAACTTCCAAACCATATGCAATCCCATGTTACTTTCTGTCCCGCTTCCATACTGCTGTCTGGTACAATACGTGGACCTGACAAAACAAGTTCCTTCTCTTTTACCTGCTTTAATTTTACACAGGAAGTACCTAGAAGCGCAGTTATAATTAAAACCATACACAATATTCCACTTATTAAATTTCTATATTTAATCTTTTTGTATAATATTTTATGTAATTTGACATCTAGTCTTTTCATTAGTTCCATGCCTTTCCCTGTCCCAGTCTTTTTCACAATAAAAGTATTTATAAAATATAGTTTATAATAAAATATTAGTTACCATAAATACTTCTGAAACACTGCTCTAATTTTACTATAATGCAATATATAATGCTTTTCCTGTCATTCCTCTTGCAATAAATATTTTAGAATATAACTTCTTTTTTGTTTTATCTATTTTCACCTTAATATTAACTGCCCCCTTGCCAAAAGCGTTATTTCCTACACTTCCAGCAGACAGTTTTTTTGTTTTTACAACTATATATCTAAGGTTTTCACATTGATAAAACGTCCTTGCTCCTATCTTTGTTACTTTAGATGGGATTATAATCTTATCTAGTGTAATACAGTTACTAAATGCCTCTGCCCCAATAACTTGCACATTTTCACCAATTATAACATTCTTAAGGCTTATGCAGCCAGAAAATGCACTTTTACCAATTGACTTGACATTTTTACCAATTTTAACTGTTTTAAGCTTTTCTCTTCCCATAAATGCCTCTTTACCAATAGAAACAACTTTATATGTCTTTCCTTTAAGCCTCACCGTATTTGGAATAACAAAACTTGCTACATCTTTTTTCTTGTTCTTTATATATTTCACAGTGTTGTTTTTACCAGTTCCTGTTATCATGTATACTGCTTTTGTCTTTTTATCAACAACCTTGGAACCTTTATCTAACCTGTCTGCATAATCAATACTGCACACTGTCCCAGCATAAGCCCAGAGTTTAGAAGATTCTGTATCCGGCAATGCTGACAAATCCAGTTTCAATGCAGGACGCACTCCATCTGTATAGTCTGTATTACCATATCTTGGACAGACTGAACCATAATAATCTGTACAATCAACCACTCCAACGCTCTGGGGTGAACGGAGCCACCAGTTACAATTTCCCATATAACGCTGTGGGAAAACACAATTATAAGTCCCCATTGCCTTTGCATAAACACTTGAACCTGACCTGCGTGCTTCATCATATTTATAACGGTTAGAAATAAAACCATATGCATTAGCATTATCTGTATATGTTTCTAATGCTGATAGAAAAAACACTTTATCATTTGTATTATTTCCACCATTTATTTTCCCACTAACAGTATTCTTATTATCTACAAGCGTTTCTTTAACAGCCTGCTGTCCAGATATTCCAAAAGCTGTATTTATAAAGTTCTTCTTACTATAATCCTTGTTCTGTATATTAGAAGAAGCCCCATATCCGTTAAGCCAGCTCCTTATAGTACTTTCTTCCCATGTTATAGCCTCTTTATATACTGTATTATACTGTTGCGCATCTAATACCTTATCTGCCAGCAAAAGAGCCTCCGTTCCTTCTATGGCCAAAACCCTCCATTTAATTGGCTGGTATTTAAAATAATGGTATTCTGTTTCATTTTTCCATTGATAATTTGATGAAGTTAACGCATATGGTATATAGGTTGCATCCTCTTTCTTAATTCTTCGGTATTTATTACCATCTATAACAATATCACCCTGCTCATCCCAGCCTGTAGCTGACTGTAATGTCTGGTACAATACATTATCCCTGGTTAAATCACCACTTTGCAGAAGTTCTTTTGCCAATGCTGTATACTCCTCATTGTCTGGAACAACCTCCGCCTGCGGATAACTCCCAAACCATATACAATCCCATGTCACATTCTGCCCTGCTTCCATACTGCTGTCTGGTACAATACGTGGATTAGACAATATCTTTTCCTCTGCTTCTGCCTTCTTTGGCTGTATAAAAGAAATACCAGAAAACATATTTATTAGCAAAATACCACACAATATTATATTTACCAGTCTTCTGCATTTACTTCTTACTTTTACTATTTTATATAGTTTGCTTTCTTGTCTTTTCATTAGTTATATTCCTTTCTTAATCTAATTACTTTAACTTTCTAATTATTCTCCAGTCTTTGCCACAAAACATAGTTTTATATGTTTTTCCATATTAAAAAGCTTTTTAACACTAATAACTTTTACCAAATTTTACAAATATAATATAACCATTCATTATATCTATCTTATATATCTTACAGATTCTTTATATGTCCCATCACTACACACTGTTCCCGCATAAGCCCATAGATGTGAAAATGCTGCATCTTGCATCCTGGTAAAATCTAAATTTAAAGCAGGACGCACACCATAATGACACATATGGACATCATAGGAAATCCCGCCATGAGGACATACTTTTACTGCATTAGTGTTATACTTGCCAGGTGTACGGAGCCACCACCAGCAATTTTCTATATTAATATCTAAAACATCAGCACAAACACAAGTTCCCATAGCTTTTGCATAAACGCTTGATGCAGCCCCACACGCTTCATCTTCTTTATCATTCCCAGAAACAAAACCGTACAATTTGGCAGCATCAGTATATATTTCTGATTCTGACAGAAGAAATATTTTATCCTGTGTATCATTTCCACCATCTGTACCATAATTAAAATTGTTTTTATTTTCTACAAAAGTTTCTTTGATAAGCTGCTGTCCGGATATGCCAAAAGCAATATCTATAAAATTCTTCCTGCTATAATCCTTGTTTTGAATATTAAAAGAGACACCATATCCATCCAGCCAGCTTCTTATAGTGCTTCCCTCCCATGTTACAGGCTCATATTTTGTATGGTACTGTTTATTATCTAATACCCTGTCTGCCAATAAAAATACCTCCATACCATTTACAGACAAAACCCTCCATTTAACTGGCTGGTACTTAAAATAATGGTACCCTGTTTCATTCTCCCATTGGTAATATGTAAAATAAGTTGATGTATAATTGGCATCCCTTTTCCTGATTCGCCGGTATTTATTACCACCTGTCACGATATCTCCCTGGGTATCCCACCCTGTAACTGTCTGCAGCACCTGGTATAACCCTTCATCCCTTATTAAATCACCCATTTGCAAAAAACTTTTTGGTAATGCTGTATATTTCCTATCGGAAGAAATTATCTCTGCCTGTGGATAACTTCCAAACCATATACAATCCCATGTAACTTTCTGCCCTGTCTGCATACTATTATCTGGTATAATACGTGGATTAGAAAGTATATTTCCATTTACTTCTGTCTGCTTTGGCGTCATAAAAGAAACACCAGGAATTCCAGTTACAGATAAACTTTCACGCATAATTTTATCCATTTTCTACATTTCCCCCTCTCCCGTTATTTTATATAATTTATTATCTGGTTTTTCCATAATTCCCTGTTTCTTTTTGGCATCCTTAATTTTTTGTTGCTTTTACATTCTTTATAATATACAAATATATTTTAACATTTTTTCCTTGCCAGGTATATAATTAAAATAATAAAATCCATATATTGCCTACTAATTATTAATAAACAATATATGGATTATTTTAATACCAGACTATTTATCCGCCCTTTATCAAGAAGATAAAACATGCCTGGCCTATTACAAATATTCAAAAGCCTGTTTTCTTCGGTTCTATAATCTTTGCTGGTTTCATTTTAAAATATCCTAAACCATTCCACTGGCCTTAGATGGTGGAATCACCTCCTCATTAATAATCATATCAGCTAAAAATATTTCATAAGAATTATCAAATACTTTTTTCTTACAGCATGCCATAGACCATAAGTATCTTTTAATCCTCTATAATCACTAAGTACTATACTTGACGAATCACAATGTTCCAAGAGATTATGGTAAGTATTATTCCTTTCAACAAAATTAACATGTTGCTCTATATACTAATCCTCTGATATTGCATCCTCCACAGTCCCATCACTACACACTGTCCCTGCATAAGACCAAAGATTAGAGGACGCTGCGTCTGGCACCGGAGCAAGGTTAAGATTCAAAGCAGGACGTACACCACGGCTAGGATTGTTGACCATACTATATTGGTTAATAAAGCCATCATATTCCACTCCAGATGCATAACGGCTATTATAACCTGGTGAACGTAACCACCACCAGCAGTTTCCTGCATAACCGTCTGAAAAAATACCACTATATGTTCCCATAGCTTTCGCATAAACACTTGAGCATGCACTATTTGATTCATTAGTTTCATCATTTATACAAACAAACCCATATTTATCTTTATATGTTTCTGAGCCTGAAAGAAGAAATACTTTATCATGTGTATTATTTCCACCATCTGTATCCCACTCAAAATTATCTTTATTTTTAACATATGTTTCTTTAATAGCCTGTTTTTCATATGTTCCAAAAGCAGTATCAATAAAATTCCCACTACTATAATCCTGGTTCTGTATATTTGCAGAAGCATTATATCCATTCAGCCAGCTTCTTATAGTGCTTCCTTCCCATGTAACATTCTCATCTTTTGTATGATATTGCTTGTCATCTAATACCTTATCTGCCAGCAAAAATGCCTTAGACCCATTTACAGATAAAACCCTCCATTTAATTGGCTGGTATTTAAAATAATGATACTCTGTTCCACTTTTCCATTTATAATACCCATAACCTATTGATTCATAAGTTGCATTCTCTTTTTTTACTCTCCGATATTTTTCACCACTTACCACAATATCACCCTGCCCGTCCCAGCCTGTAGCTGACTGCAGTGTCTGGTATAGTGCATCATCCTGTATTAAGCCACTTTCTTCAAAAACCTTTTCTGGTAATGCTGTATATTCACTGCCAGCTGGTACTACTTCTGCCTGTGGGTAACTTCCAAACCAGATACAGTCCCATACCACACTTTTGTATAGTACAATACGTGGATTAGACAGTTTACTTTCCTCTGCTTCTGCAATATTGGGCTGTTCAAAAGAAATACCATAAAATACAGTTATAATTAAAACAGCACACAACATTATGCTTATACAGCTTTTAAATCTGCTCTTCACATGTCCTCCCTCTAAAATTATTTTTTGTAATTTATTATCTTGTTTCTTCATCAATTTCCCCTTTTCCTCTGCCAGAAATTCCCTGGAAGATAAGTTTATTAACGCCCTTATCCTTTCAAACACGTCCTGGACTTTTATGTATTTTTATTATTTATATCCAGATAATTGTCAAGTGGATATTCTCAATCCGCTTGGCTTTCTCTAAACAACAATATTAATAAGATAAAGTTTATACCACAAGTTTTACTGGGTCAATAATATATAATGCTTTTTCAGACATTCCTTTTGCAGTAAAAATCTTAGAATATAATTTCCATTTACTTTTATCTGTTTTTACCCTAAGATTAACGTAAACCTGAACTTTTTAGGTGACTTGTCCGTAATTGTAAATATATAATCACACAAATCCTTTACTTTAACAATAACATACAATTCATCTTTTTCTTTTTTTCCCATAATACTCTCTTTTATCTGAAATCCATCTAAAATACTTTACAAAAACTATCTGAAAGAATTTCTTTTTATACTGCCATACAGTAATATCAGTCTATTCTTTATAATTATACCTGTTTTGCTATAAAATGGAAGTAAAAATTCCTAAATTAATGCAAATTTTGGGTTAATTACACATTTTGCAGAACACGATTTGATAGAAGATAACGAATAATGCAGCTATTATGGAAAGACAGGGCATAGAATAATTATATCTCTAATTCCCTCCGTAATTATCTGTGACCTCCCGGAAACTATGGGCGCACCGTCTACATAAAGAATAACTGTGGCCTCCATTTTCATCCCAGGATTCCAAGGGACTCCGAAGAATACAAGAAAATATACAGCGGACGTACTGCCTGTGGGCGTGTCAATGGCCGTGTCCCCAACGGCTACTGCCTGTAGCATCTAAAGATACGAGGAAAAGATCATTTCTCGTTCTGGACAATGCCCATTGGCATCTGGATGCAAGATACAAAGCTGCCAACCTGTATGCTGCCTGATTCGCAAACATAATAAAAAACTAAATCCCCGTCTGTAAAAAATACATTTTTAACAGGATTAATTACCATATCTTTTTTTCTAACCACTATTAGAAAATAACTCAAAAATAAGCATTTTTTATTCCTCCCTGAGACTCTCAATCATATGGCATAATTTTTTATTAGCTTTTCATCAACTTTCCGGGACTACACTGTATTTTTATTGTACTGTAATGTTATTTATTAGTAGAATATAATTATGATTTTTTAAGATATATAGAAAATTTAGAACCCCTGTCTGGTTCCGACTGCACTTTTATATAACCATCCTCCATTAACACAATCTCCCTTGCCAGATACAGCCCTATTCCAGTACCATCATCCTGCCCCACTCTGTATCCACGGTAAAATCTTTTAAAGACAGATGCCTGTTCTTCCTCTGGAATTCCAATTCCACTATCTTCAACTACTATTGCAAGAAATATTTCAAAATTTCTTATATATATCTTTATATTTCCACCAGAAGAAGTATACTTTATAGCATTATCCACAATATTACCCACTGCCTCTTTTGTCCATTTTAAATCATAAAATGCCTCTTCCACAGAAGTACACACAGACATAGTAATTCCTTTCTGCAGTGCCCTTTCATTATATGTATCATATAAGAACCTGAGTAAATAAGAAACCGGCTGTATACTTGGATTAACTTTTACTATCCCCGTTTCAAGATGTGATAACTTGATAAATGACTGTACAAGAAAATTAAGCCTCCCAGCCTGGTTTAATATCTGGCTGGCAAGCTTTACTTGTTCTTCATCTTCTGTTAATTCTCTAAGAAGCTGTGCATATAATATAATATTTGTAACAGGTGTTTTAGTCTGGTGGCTTATATCTGATATTGTACTTTGTATCACTTCCCTTTCCTTCTGTAATTCCCTTTTGGACAAAGTATTTGATGAAAGAAAACGTTCCAGTTTATACTCAATCCTTGAAAGCCTTCTTTCATCATAATGCTCCTCTGTAAATTCACCAGTATACGCTTTATTCAACATTTCTTCTATAGTATCCAGTATACGTTTTACATAAAATGCCATATAAAATGTTACAACTATGCAGATAACTGGCACAATAAAAACCATTATTCCATCCCCTTCCATTTGTATCCAATTCCATATATAGTTTCTATACACCCACTGCCAAACTTACTGCGGAGCCTTCCAACTGTTACTGTTAATGTATTTTCATCTACCGATTCTTCATTATCCCATACTTTCATTATTATGTTATCCCTTTCCAATACCCTTGATGGGTTCTTCACAAATAAATACAAAAGCTTCTGTTCTACCATTCCAAGCCTTACTTCTTCCCCTCCGCAGAAAAACTGGTGCCCGCCAAAGTCAAATAAACAATTCCCAGACTGGTATCTTTCCAGTTCTACACTGCGTCTTAAAAGTGCTTTTATCCTTGCACGCAATACACCAAGGTTAAATGGTTTAGTAACATAATCGTCTGCACCTGCACCCAGGCCCCTTATCTCATCTTCATCAGTATCACATGCTGTAAGCATAAGCACTGGAACACCATTGTTTTTTTTATATTCCTTACAAAAATTTGCGCCATCACCATCAGGCAGGTTTACATCCAGGACTAACACATCATAACTACTGCTCCCAAGAAGTTCACCTGCTTTCTTTAATGTGTGGCATGGCTGCACAATATAACCTTCTTTTTCAAGTGCCATAACCAAGCCATAAGCCATTACAACATCATCTTCTACAATCAAAATCCTGTACATATATGCTCCTTACCCAATGTCATTACTATAAAACAAAACCTTCCGGTTAACCAAAAAAGCACAAACTGCCCCTGTCAAGCTCTAAAAGGTTCTTTTTAGTTAAGCAATTACTAATAAACATAGGACTTTATAGGTGTTTGAAAATCAAATTTATATAAAAACTATATTACTCTGGCAAGTTCCAAATGTTTTACCAAAAGGCAGCTGTTATGGGGGCGCTGGTGCTTAAGCCACGTAAATGTTTCGTAGAAACATTGGGGCTTTATGCACCACTGCGCATCCCATCCAAGTGCAAACGTGCTGCTGTTGGTAAACATTTGGAATTGCCAGAGATACATAATTTATAAAGTATTTGATTTTCAAACACCTATAAGTCCGCCGTTGCCAGAAGGTTTGCTTAACTAAATTACATTATACTAAAGCAAACCAATGGGCTGTTATATTGTCCAAATAAATTTATACCTTTAACCTGTCTACAACAGGTTTTTTTGCAACAGATGGATACAAAACCAATGGTACTACTGCACCTATAATAGCATAAACTGGCGCAAGAACCAATACTGGAAATAATGCCCACTTACTGGTAAAGAACCAGTAAACTCCTGAAAGCACATCCATTAGTACAGGTTCAGATATAGCACATACAATAAAAGAAATTACAACTGCCATACATGTATATATCATTCCTTCACATATAAGCATTCTTTTTAACTGTACACCTGTCATTCCAACAGCCTGCATAACTGCAAATTCCCGTTTCCTCGAATTTATTCCTGTAAAAATAGTATTAAAGAAATTAAGCATACCTATAAGCCCTATAATAAAAGCAGCAGCACTTCCAACATTTACAAACATATCACGGTAACTTCCAAAATTCTTCTGGTATGAAAATTTTGATTCATAATCAAGTGTAAAATCTATGTTAGTTGTATAATCATCAAGGAATTTCTCAAACTGTTCTTCCTTGCCATCGTCAATATTTACCAGATATGACATAACATTATTAATACCTGTATCTTTTATAAAAGCCCCGCTTCCAAGTATATATTGTTTACCATTGTAAAACCTGTATGAAATAGTATCAGGTATTATAACCTTGGCACATATAGTATATGTCACCTCTTTTTGTTCAAGCTCCTTAACACCAATACGGTTATCAGGAGTATTTTCATCTATTTCCTTACCAGTCTTTTTATCATAATAAAAATATTTATCACCATATGTTAATGTAACCTTACTGCCCATTTCATGTATATCCGTACCTTCAACAGGGTTGCTATAATCATCACCCATAACAACATCAATAATATAATTACTGCCTTCCTCATTAACTTTATCCACATCACCTTCTAAAACTTCCAGCTGGTTTAAAGCTAACTGTTCCATGCCATAAAGCTGTATATCACTTCTGTATTTTCCATTTTTTTCTTCTGAAAATAAATATTCATTATACTCTTCATCACGTGGAAATCCCATAGAATCATAAAAACTTTCAATTTGTTCCTTGGACAGCCATCCTGAAACTGTTTCTAAGGTTCCATAGATATATCCTGTTTCTGATATCCCTTCCTGTTTATTTATCTCTTCTATTATACTATTGCCAATACTTTCACCATTATAAATTTGTGATGGGTTTAAATAATCAGCCCTTCCTATAATAAAATCTGTTGTATAAAAACGGCTTGTAAATTTATCCATATCAAAACCACTTGCCATTGAAATTGTAAGGTCCAATATTAATGCAGATAATACAAATGAAGTTACCACCAGCCCAGTTTTTACTTTATTTCTGCCAACATTGGCAAATGCCATATGCACAATACCTGCACCATGGGTTTTTCTATATTTTTTCTTTGTTACTGGCTGTGCCTCTGTATAACTTGCAGCTTCAACTGGTGAAACTTTTGCTGCCATCCTTGATGGCTTAAAACATGATAAAAATACAGTTATAATAGTAAAAACTATTGATATAACAAATGGGACTGGTGATATTGCCATTGTCATTTTATCATAATTTTCCATGCCTTTTTTTACTACTGCTACAAGAATATTACCAGTTACAGAGCCAATAAGCATACCTGCTGGTATTCCTGCCGCCAGAAGTACCATTGCCTGGATAAACACTATTTTTCTTATCTGCCGTTTTGTTGTCCCAATAGTTTTTAACATTCCATAGAAATTTATATCATTACTTACTGAAATGCGGAAAATATTATAAACCACAAGATATCCTGTAAATATAACTATAATAAGAGCTAATACAAACCCTGCTATATCAGTTATCTCCAAATTATTTAAAACCTGTGTGCTGCTATATCCCCAGTTTATTCCAGCACTTATATAATTATCCTTTCCTGCATCTTCTGGCTGGTAATTGTACTTGTTTAATAATTTATTTAATTTGCCTTCTATATCAAAAGAATTATCAAAAAATATTTCCAAATCCCATTTGCCTGTATTTTCATAACTGTTATCCGTTTTATAATCTTTTAATACTTTATCACAATACTGTCTTGTTACAAGAAGCATGTCTGTCTGTATTGCATCATCATATTCCCACCATCCTGATAAAGAAAATGTATCTGTAATTTTATCTCCATTATCAAGTTTAAACGTAAATTGTATTTTAGCCCCAATTTCTGGTTTAATCCCTAAAAGCTGCAGTACATGTGTATTCGTAGCAAGCTGTGGAAGACCATCTCCATTATCTCTTGGAAGATTTCCTTTAACAGGTACAGAGAAAGTAATGTCTGCTGCAGAATCATCCATATAACTTACTTCAGCCCTGTATTTATTAAACGGGGCATCTGGAACAGTTCCCAGAAAGTACCTGAGTCCTGCACGTTTTATGCTTTCATCATTTTTAAGCTCTTCCGCCTGGCTTTCTGTAATATTTTTTACAGATGCATGTGCATAACCTCCCACCTGCCTGAATAACTGCTGTTGTGAATACTCATTTAATGAAAAGACAAGTAAAAATATACTTGTAAATAAAACTGATACCAGCGATATTGCAGATATTACAACAATATTTCTTGCCCGGCTTTTTGAAAGGTTTTTTATTGCAAGTTTCCTGACAAGCTTTTTATTTTTCACATGAAACATTATCTTCCCTCCTGTCTGCTATTAATATCCTGCCATCTTCAATCCTTATAATCCTGTCCGCAAGCTGCGCAATCTCCTCATTATGTGTAATCATAACTATAGTCTGCCTGAACTTTTCACTGGTAACTTTCAAAAGTGACAGCACATCCTGGCTTGTTTTACTGTCAAGGTTTCCTGTTGGCTCATCAGCCAGTATAATAGCAGGCTTGCTTGCCAATGCCCTGGCAATAGCTGCTCTCTGCTGCTGGCCGCCTGAGAGCTGTGATGGCAGGCTCTCAAGTTTACTGCCAAGCCCAAGCATATTAACAACCTGCATTATATAATCTTTATCCGCAGTTTCACCATCAAGCTCAACAGGAAGTATAATATTTTCATAAATATTTAACACAGGTACCAGGTTATAACTCTGGAATACAAATCCTATCTTCCGCCTTCTGAAAACTGTAAGTTCATCCTCTTTTAAAGTAAATATATCTTTTCCTCCTACAAATACTTTCCCTGACGATGGCCTGTCAAGCCCTCCTAACATATGCAGAAGTGTAGTTTTGCCACTGCCCGATGTACCAACAATAGAAACAAACTCCCCTGCTTCTACTTCAAAATCAACACCTGACAGTGCATTTACCTGTGCTTCACCATTACCATATATCTTAGTTAATTTTTCTGTTTTTAATACTGGCATTGCTTTTCCTCCTTAATATAACGCAAAAAATAAGTATAGCATGGGATTACTAATGCTATACTTATATACTACAATATAAATCTTACTGAAAACTAACAGGAAGCTAACATTCCTAATTCTTTTCTATATAAAGCATTATAGAAAATATATTGCCACTTCCTGATGCCCTTAGGGTAGTATACCCGCCCTGCTTTACTATAATTTCACGTGAAAGATAAAGCCCTATTCCAAGCCCTTCCTGCCGGCTGCTGTTCTTTCCCCTGTAAAACCTCATAAATACATTATTACGTTCCTCATATGGTATAATATCATTCTCATCCCTTACAGAAACCTCTGCAAATATTCCAAGCTTCCGCACTGAAAGATATATTGTATTGCCCTTTGTACCGTATTTTACTGCATTATCCAAAAAGTTAAATACTGCCTCAGCAGTCCAGTTCCTGTCATGGTTTAATTCTATCTTATCTTTTTCATCATACTGTATTTCAATTCCCTTTTTCTGTGCCTTTACATAAACATCTTTTACAGCTTTAAGTAAAGTTTCATTAAGGCTCTGCCTTTGCATATCCAGGTTTATAATACCACTTTCAAGCCTTGAAACCTTTATTATATTTTCAGAAAGAAAATTAAGGCGCTCTACAGTCATACAGATAATATCTATATATTCCCTTTGTTTTCCAATATCCAGGGTTTCATCAGATAAAAAACTGCTGTACATTTTTAAATTAGCTATAGGCGTCTTTAACTGGTGTGAAATATCGGAAACCAGTCTTTTAATATTTTCATGTTCCTGCTCTTCCTGCCTGTTTTTATTTTTCAGGACCCTGGAAAGTTTTATTACTTTATTCTGCAGCTTTGACAAAACAGTGTCTTCATTACTAGGAAATATTTCCTTTTCATCAATAAAAAGAAGTACGTCCATAAGTTCTGAAAGTTTAATAATAATTCCATAAATATACATCCCATCTGACATATGCAATATATATAAAAGAATACCTGACACTATCATGCCAAATGCACATACCGCTGTTATTAAAGTATTTCCAGATATTATAAAAACTGCCACAACTGTACCTGTTATACAAATAATATAAAGCAGTATAATTATATAAAATATCTTTTTATATTTATTATTATCCATGTCATTCCCCATATGTGTATCCTATGCCAAATACTGTACGTATATACTGTGGGTCTTTATCATCTGGCTCAAGCTTCTGCCTGAGCCTCCTTACATGGACATTTAATGTATTACCATCTATAAAACTTTCATCGCATCCCCATATCCTTTCAATAATTGTTTCCCTTGTCATAACCTGCCCTTTATTCTTTATAAGAAGCTCTAATAATTTATATTCCGTTACTGAAAGTTTAACAAGGTTATTATTTACTGAAACCTGCATTTTGCCAAAATCAACAGACATATCTTTATACTGGAATAAATCATTATTTATACCTTGTTCTGTTCTTCTTAAAACTGCCATTATCCTCTGGTTAAGCAGCTCAGTTGAAAATGGTTTGGCAATATAATCATCACAGCCAGCCTTAAACCCCCTTATCATATCTTCGTCAGTATCATCCGCACTAAGGAAAATTACAGGCACATGGCGTTCCTTGTGCAATCTGCTGCATAAATCAAGCCCGCTGCCATCTGGCAGGTTAATATCAAGAATAATAAGGCTGTATGAACTGGCCAGTGCACTTTCTGCCTGTGCAAGCGAGTATACACAGTCAGCTTTATATCCTTTACTTTCAAGAAATATCTTTACACCCCCGCATATAATTATATCATCCTCTACTATCAATATTCTTTGCATAAAGTTCCACCTGCTTCTTATGATTCACCCCTTAAACGCTCAGTTATACTTTCTTTAGAAACCATCTGGTATACAATTATTGGCACTAAAGTACATATAAACATTATAACAGCTGCAATAACAAACATCAATGTAACAGGATAGTGGAATGTTGCATAATCTGCTATACTAGATGCAAGGTTTGCAACCATGTATACAATAATATTTCCCAGGGTCAGTATCAGTGCTATCGTAATTAATCCATAATACATACCCTCATATACAAGCATATTTTTAACCTGTTTCTTTGTCATACCAACACTTTCCATTACAGAAAGCTCACCTTTCCTGGTATACACACCAGTAAGCATTACATTTATAAAATTAATAAACCCGATAAGTATAAGCACCGCAGAAATACCTCCGCCAAGTATATTCATTGATGACATAGAAGACTGGAAATCTGCTGATATTTCTGATTTAATACTTAACTCACGTACAGATGGATTTATCTTCACATACTCTTTAATCTTTGATGTAACATATCTTTCTGCTTCAGGGTCACAGTCCGCAATAATAGTATCTGTATCAGGGTGCCCACACAGCTCTGCCATTGCTGCATCACTTATAAGCACCATCTCTGGCGCTCCTGCTTTCAGCCAGTAATACCCCACAGAAAGCCCAAAACTTTCTTCTACTAAAGGACTTGAACCAATTTCAAGTGTCTTTTTCTTTCCACTTTCTTTATCTATAAGTGTGATATTCTTTCCAAGCAGGAATTCTGACTGTTCTATACTGCCTGCTGTTTGTATTAAACATATTTCTCCCTTTTCAAACCTATCTATATCTATTTTCTGCCTTGCCTTTTCGTTATACAGTTTCATCAT
Source organism: uncultured Lachnospiraceae bacterium (assembly GCA_948794795.1). GTDB lineage: Bacteria > Bacillota > Clostridia > Lachnospirales > Lachnospiraceae > Butyribacter. Next base: position 86,768 of record CAQGLR010000015.1, read on the forward strand.
ATCAGAACTTACTGAAACCACAGGGGAAGAATACTTCTCTTCAATATCTGTGGCATTTTTATAAAAATCTACCATCTCTTTCTTCTCTTCTTCGCTGGAAGTCCAATTTTCAATAAATGGTCCAAATATTTCCTCATCAAATTCAAATATTGTATCAGCAGAAAGATTCAAATGTACATTTTTAATTCCATCTATATTTTTTATCTGTTCTGCAAGCTGTTCTGCATCTTCAAGTGTACCATCCTCTGGATTTGTATATATATTGTAGTCATTAGGCAGGTAAAAATCTACATAATTCTCTAATTTCATGCTTCCAACAAATGTATTTACTGAAAGGAAAGCCATAGTTCCCATAAATAATGATGCAAATACAAGAATAGCCCTTTTCTTTTCACGGAAAACATTGCGGTATGCCATTTTATATATTTTGCCGCCATCAGTGCCTTTTCTTGCTTTATACTTTACATTGCTGTTTCCATTATACTTAAGTGCTTCAATAGGGGAAACTTTTCCTGCAAGTTTAGCTGGTTTACGGCAGCTTAATAATACTGTTATTACTGCAAATAGTATTGTCCCTATATAAATAAATGGGTTAAAACTTATATCAGATGGCATTACATCTTTATTTCCACTTGCAAACATTGTTATTGCATATGGAACTACTGCAAATGAAATAATAATACCAAGTATAATCCCTGATGGTATTCCAATAACTGAAAGCCTTATTGCCTGCTTTTTCACAATACTTTTTATCTGCGAAGGTGATGTGCCTATTGTTTTTAACATTCCATAAAACCTTATATCTTTTGTAATTGAAATATACATAACATTATATATAAGAAGATATCCACTAAATACTATTATAGACCCTAAAAGCAATACACACACTGCTGTGACAACAAATGTATCATTATTTTCTTCCTGTATATCAAAGACAACATCCCATTCCTGTCCTTCTTTTAATTTAACCTTTTTTTCAATAATACTATAAAGGTCCTGCTGGTGTCCTGATTTGGCAGAAATACAAAGCACGCCATCTTTTTCTTTTGTCATGCCAAGTTTTTTTACATAGTTCTCTGAAATATAGTCATTCAATTTGAAAAAAGGAATAAATAGCGTCATCAAGAGAAGAAA
>CAQGLR010000016.1 GCA_948794795.1 uncultured Lachnospiraceae bacterium
ACAGACTTTGCAGAAAAAGGCAAAATTTAAGATTTGTTTAAATTTTAAGATTTTTACAGTAAAGAATTTATGGTTGTTTCCTTTCAAAATTTGCAAGACATATATTCACTTTGATAAAGCCAGGCTGTAAATCTGCTTTGAGTTTCCCAATTTTTTAATACATAAGTATATTAGCTCTTGCAATGTTATATTAGATAAAAAAAGGAAAAGCCATAGAAGCAGCTCTATCCCTCAATAGTTTATAGCATATAGCATTTTATAATGCGTCAGCCGTAGCTAGTGCGAGTAGTGGCGGCTATTTCTTTCCCTTAAAGATTGTGTAACACAATCCAACAAGGGCAACAATAAATATTCCAATCTGGATTAAATCCTGATATGTAACATACATTGTTACCGCCCTCCTTCCTCTCTGGTCTGGAGGGCTTTTTAAAACCTTCTGGAAGTTACAGGAAGGGTAAAGCCGCCTTGGCTCTATGGTTTCCCACATTGACAATATATAACATTTTTCACAGCCTGGCAATTATTCCATGGTTTCATATTTTAACTGTATTTTACAGTGGTTTCTAATATTTCCATATATTTTTCCAGTTCTTCAATCTTTTTCTATTGCCTGCTGTTTTCATTTTTTAAAAGCTGTCAGTTATATTTAAAGTAATTATATACATCAGTTATGAAAGCTTCTTATTTGTCTTTTCCTGGAATTTTTCATTCTCAACTATAAAACGCTCATGTATACCTTTACCTATAAGCCCTTTACTATCATATGCCTCTACTTTAAATACCAGTTTTCTTCCCTCTATTCCAATAAGTTCACTGTCACATGTAATTTTCATTCCAACAGGAGAAGAAGCAATATGCTCTATTTCCACTTTTGTACCAACACTTCCACACCCTTCATTTAAGTGTGGCATAACACTTGTAAATGCTGTTTTCTCCATAAGTGCAAGCATTGCTGGTGTTGCAAATACATCCATTACACCACTCCCCATGTTTTTAGCTGTAAGTTCCTGTGTTACAGTAATTTCCTGGTGTCCTTTTATTCCTGTTTCTAACATTTTAATCCTCCATTTCTAAAATTATATATCTTTTAACTTATTTTTCCAGCGCTGACAATACTAAACCCAGCCCCATAACCATTAAGTTTGTCTAATTTCCAATTTTCATCCTTTAATACTCCATCCAGAACTTCGTGCATGTTTATTTTAAATTTCCCAATTTTTTAAATTATACAAAGGCTATATTCTCTGGCAAAATACTTGTATATTAAAAAAATGGTAAAACTCAAAATACTTATATATTATCAATAAACAGCTCTTTAAAGTATGGAAGCTGGCATATCCAGTCACAAAATACATGCCATTCATCAAGTTTATGGTCTTTCCTTGCCTTGTAGATTGATACTGCATTTTCATAAGAAAATGTACATGTCCGCATCTGGTTATAACTTTCTGGCAAAAGCTGTATAATACTATACCACAAATCTTTATCATTTGTTTTTATATAATCCTGGCGTATATTTTCAAGTGCCAGCAACAGGCTTTCCATATGTACCATAGCAGCAGGAACCATGTGGTCTGTACTAAAATCACTTAATTCAAATGGCTTGCTATGTATTTTATGCATTGTACTTGTAGAATTAGCTACAGTACCTACTTTGTATGTATCATATTCTTTCCACCAGTAAATTGGTGCTGTTATATCAACAGAAATAAAAACCTGCCTTATAAATTTACGGTGGTCACTGCCCGCACGGCAAAGTTTCTTTGCAAGTTTTAAATCATTTCCACCAAATACAAAATTGCCCTGTCCATCTGTATAACTGTCATACCTGTCCCAGCTATTAAGAGGGTTTCTTGCACCACGCATAGCATTTTCAAAGTTCATTACACTTGTTCTTTCAAGCTTAATCATATACCAGCCTCCATATATCTATTCATCAAACTCTACAATTACATAATACCCTCTTTCATTATGTTCAACATTTTTTACAATCCCGTTACTTGATTTAATCCTCTCGTTAACTTTATAGCAGCCAGACATTGCTACTGCAGGGTCAATTATATAACTATAGTTAAGTGCCGTCTTTTTTTCACTTACATGTACTTCGTCACCTGCTTTTACAAGTCCTGGACGCTCCATTTTAAAAGTTATTTCACGCATTTTATAACCAGCCTTTCAAATTTAGTATGGGGGATAATAATATCCCATATTACAGCACATGCTTCCTCCCATACAGATATTACACACCATATACATCATGCACATCCTTGTACACATACTGCTTCCAGAACCAGCTGGTGTGCCATATGGGCTCTGCATGCTCTGGTACCACATCCCGCCTGATTCAAGCTGTTGTACAAGCTGTAAAAACTGTGGGTTCTGTGGTTCAAGTGCCACTGCCTGTTTTGCATGTTCCATTGCAAGGATATTATTACCAATCCCAGCATTGGCTATTGAACTAAGATAATACCACTGGCCGTTCTTTTCCTTAATCTGTGCAAGTACATTCAGTGCTTCCCTGTAATACCTGCTGTTTATATAATTGGCCGCTGCCTTTAAATGCATAGAATTCTCATCCTGGTAAGAAAAATCCTGTCCGCCCATACCTTGTCCTGTATAAGAATATCCTGTACCAAAACCGCCTGCATATCCTCCACCAAAACTGCTGCCGCCATAAAACCCATTTTCTTTTTCATCCATTATCTGTTTATATGCCTGCTGTATCTCCTTAAAACGTTCCTCCGCCTGTATTTTATTGGGATTGTTAATATTAGCATCAGGATGGTATTTCCTGCTTAAATTCCTATATGCTCTTTTTATTTCATCGGAAGAAGCAGACCTGCTAATTCCAAGCACCTGGTATGGGTCATTCATATTTCTCTCCAATCTTATCATGAAAAGTGTTTATTTTTTATACATTCATACCTGCACCAAACACCTGAATAAATAATATTTCTTAATATCCCAACATTCTGTACAACAGGAAGGCGCTCAAATGCTTTACCAGCTTCAGACATCATCATAAGCAATATCTTGTATATCTCTTCACGCGTAATGCAGACATCCCTGGCGGCCAGAAACGGATTATAACAATTTTTCTTTTTATCCTCTTCCATATCTTCATATGCATCCATAAGATAAATAAACTTTCCAAGAAAATATCCCATTCTCCTTAAATCCCCCGCCCACTCATCATTATGGCACACAAAAATTCCAGCACAGATATCACCAAAACAGCCCGCTGTATAATCAATGCTGCTGCAATTCATTTTCTCAGCAGCAGCAAGCTTCTGAAGGCTTCTTTTGATGTTCTGTGCCTTATGTGGGTATTTTTTTATTACTTTAAATGCTTTATTCATAAGCAGCTTTCCATATCCCGCTTTCAAAAACTTATGCTCGTCTTTCCAGTCATCTATACATTTATAATATGCCAGCAGGATATTCATATCTGCTGCATATTTTGTATAAACTGACTGTTTAGACAAGTGCTTATGTGCAGGATGCGCCACACATCTTACATTTTGTACTGAAATCCCTGGCTCATACAAAGCAGATAAAAGCATACATAAAAATGTCATATCATAAGTTAAAGACAACTGCCCTGTAAAACCATAGTTACCTCCAAGACAACTGCACAGTCCGCAGTAATAAGCCCTGTATTCCCTTAATTCACGCACTTTCAACTCATCATTGCAGGGGATGACATACCCAAACAACTGCCTCAGCTCCTTTTTATAAATTCAGTATGGCACTTAGGGCAGGTAATTGCAATACGCCCTTTTCCTTTTGGCACCCTTATGCTCTGCCTGCACTGCGGGCATTTGTAAATATGGTGTGTCTTGCGCTGCTGCATATGGCTTATCTGGCGTGCAATAAAAAATTTCACCCCATTGTGGTATCTCATATACCTTTCATTCTCTGCATATCTTTTGTTATGGTTTCTTGACAGTATGCGGAAATAAGCATACATAATTGCAGTAACTGACAGTATATTTAACAAAAGATGCACAAAAGGAATTTTTATAAACATTTCAATAACAACCATTATAAGGGCACTAAAAACCAGAAAATTAGTAAACTGGTCAATACCGTACCTGCCCTGCATAAACCTTGCTAATCTTTCTCTCATAAAATCCCTCATTTCTACACATATAATGCGTATGCCTGGATATACAGTACACTCAATTCTATATCTAATAATTGTAAAACATTTTTCAGAAAATACAATGTAGTAATTTATGAACAATTATAAAATATCTATAAAATATAACAATTATAATTATATATTTTTTATAATTGCATTTTTATATTTTATGCAAACCTGCCAAATATTACTGGTTATTTTGTATACTTGTACTATTGTCTGTATTATTTCCGGCAGATACAAACTCATATGAAGAAAGATAACTAATTCCATCTTCTGAAGGTTCATAAGACACTTTTATTGTATCACCTGCATTAATTTTTATAAGCTGTTCATTATCCTCAAACCTCTGTTTATATACATTATGGCTGGTATCTTTAATATAAACAACTGTACCATCATCTGTATTTATAAATTGTATATCTGAAACGGTAATTACAGATGTTTCAGGTTCTGCTTCTATACTGCCCGCAGAAGCCCCGCCTTTTGTTTTAAGAAGTTTTTTATAACTTGCAAATACCTCATTCTGTGTTGTAGCTGTTGCTACAATATTATATTGTTCAACATTTACCATTGCATACATTTTCACAAGACCGCCATCATCTTTAAGTATCATTATATAAGTAGGAACCCCTGCAACATTTATAAGGCTTGGAAATGCTGCATCATATCCTTTTTCCTGTACTTCACCCTCTGCTGCTGCCATTGCAGAATGTTCCTCTGCACCTGATACTTTATAATATTTTGCCTCTGATGTACGCTGGTTCATCATTACAAAACCTATATTTGACTGGTCACCATTTACAGATGTCACACCTGTATAAATCCATACATCATCACCTATAATTTTATATCCAAAATCATCTGTAACCTGCCTGCAGTTCTTCTGGCCAAATACACTGTTAATAAAACCACCTGACAATGTACCAAACCAGTTATATTTATCACATAAAAGATGGCCATTGTACACATTATCAACCCATGAAGGTATATTATCCTTATTATAATAACTACATGACCCATCTACAGGATTACACATAATAATACCATTTACATCCATTCCGCCAAAAAGTCCAACACGGGCAGATACTGTAGGGCAGATATAGTATGGCTGTCCCTCGTCATCAATTTCAAAATAATACCCAGATATTATTTTTGTTGGATATTTAAGCTGTACATGACGCATAAGGTTATAATTAAAATATGCAGAAGGGACATATTTCATCCCCTGTTCAAGCTCAACATATTCAGCGTTTGAATTAACGGGATTAACCTTTACATAACCTGGAATACCTTTATCACGGTTATTCCACCATTTAAAGAAACTTGCATATTTCAGTGCAGATACTTTATATGGCGACTTTTGTATGCTTATCTGTGTATAATCCTTTTCTACTTCATACTGGCTTACAACTTCTGACAGTGAACCAATCTTCCTGTTTCCAAAAATCCTTGCACTTTCTGTATCCATAAGAGCAAGGTCTGTTATCTGTTCTGTTTCTTCAAGGTCAGATGCAAAATCTTTGTTCTCCACTTTTATAAGTGATGCATATTTCTTTGCCCTTAATAAAGGTGAACTAATAATACTTCCAGCAACTGCTACAAGTACAAGGACCGCTGCAAGCACCGCAAACATCTTACTTATAAATGGAAGATAATTAAAATTTTTAATCTTTTTATTTTTATCAAACTTATACCTGATACTGTTAATTGCAAATATCAGCCCAAGTATTATACATACTGCAACCGCCCCTGTCCAGAACGAGGATTTGTGTATATTTATTGCTGGGTAATTTATATAATAATATCCTCCAATAAATATAAAAAATACAATTAACAGTAACGCATATATTTTTTTCTTCATATCCAGCCTCCATGCTGTTTTTATTCCCTGACAGATGCCAGCAGTTCCCGTTTCATTTCATAATAAGCAGGTGTCATATCAAGATAATGTTTATGTGGATTTTCAAAACGCTGCTCTTCTACCCATATTTCATTATCCATCTGGTTTTTAACATACCCTGCAATTTCCTGTACACTCTTTTTTGTACCTGTAAACTTTCCACCATCAAATACCTGTTTCTGCAGGTTTACAAACCTGCATCCCTTAAAACTTCTTTTCTTCCATGGCTTAAGCGGGTCTATATAAGGGACTTCTTCCAAACCTTCAATAACTTCATCATATTTTGCTATTATATCCGCTATTGCTTTATTATTTTCATCATAAACCCTGTAAATTTTCTTAAGCCCTGGATTAGTAATTTTCTCTATATTTTCAGAAACTTTTATCCTTGGCTCAAATATACCATCTCTTTCTACAGCAGATATTTTGTATACTGCACCAAATACTGGCTCTGATTTAGATGTAATAAGCCTTTCACCAACACCAAAGCTGTCAATACATGCCCCCTGTGTTATAAGTGACTGTATTGTAAATTCATCAAGGCTGTTTGAAGCAACTATTATACAGTCAGAAAGCCCTGCATCATCAAGCATTTTCCTTGCCTTTTTGGATAAATATGCAAGGTCCCCGCTGTCGAGCCTTATACCTTTAAGACGCTTACCCATTGGCTCAAGGACTTCTTTAGCTGTCCTTATTGCATTTGGTATGCCGCTTCTTAATACATCATATGTGTCAACTAATAATACTGTCATATCAGGATATGTTCCAGCATATTTTTTAAACGCAGTAAATTCATCCTGGTAAAACATCACCCAGCTATGTGCCATAGTCCCGCTTACTGGTATTCCAAACATCTGCCCTGCAAGTACAGTTGCTGTTGATGATGCCCCGCCAATAAACGCTGCCCTTGCACCATATACAGCAGCATCCATATTGTGTGCCCTGCGTGCACCAAAGTCAGATATAAGCCTCTCACCTGCTGCATAACATATCCTTCTTGTCTTGGTTGCTATAAGTGACTGATGGTTCACTTCAAGAAGTATTGCTGTTTCTACAATCTGTGCATCAATTAATGGCGCAATAACTGTAATTACTGGTTCATCAGGATACATTACTGTCCCTTCTTCAAATGCATATATATCACCTTTAAATTTAAAATCTTTGAGATAATCCAGGAATTTTTCGTCAAATATGCCAAAGCTTCGTAAATAAGCGATGTCTTCATTATCAAAATGAAGATTTTCAATATACTCTATAATCTGCTCCAGTCCTGCAAATATTGAAAAACCCCCTTTATCTGGGTTATTACGGTAAAAGACATCAAAAACTACTCTCGAACCTGTATCATCCCCTTCAAAATAACCATTACTCATTGTAAGTTCATATAAATCCATTACCATACTTAAATTTCTTGCTTCATTCTGTGTTTTCATAAATCTGCTCCCTTGTTTTTGCTAATATATACTATATAATGCCATATACTGTAAACTTTGTAAAATAAATATGCTATAAACTATTTTAGAAAGTTTTTAGAAAATAGTTTATAACATATAACTTGTAAAGCACAAATATGGTTAAATTTAAAAATTGAATAATTAAAAACTAACCAATAACTGAATTTAACTTCTCTATTGCAATATCAATGTCAATTCCATGTATATTACATGCCTGTTCTAATGTTTCCCTGGCTGAAGAAGGGCATCTTATACAGCCAAGACCCATTTCATTAAATGCTTCCACTGTTTCTGGATGGTATTGTAATATAGCTCCAATTAATGAATATTTTGAAATAACCATAATGGTTGTCCTTTCTGTTTTTATAATATATATTATTTACTTCATTCTGTTCTCTATGCATTGATGTAATTATACTTAATTATCTGTAAATTTTCAAGATATACGCAAACTTTAACTTTCTGTAATTCTTTTTATTAACATATGGCAACATATTAACAAAATTTAAGGGCAGACAGGAAATTATTATATATATTATATAATAAACATGCAAACTATGGGAATTACCAGAAAAATTTACCTAACAGAGGAAACTCTAGACATTATAAGAAAAAGAAATTATAAAAAAACTTTTATAATATAAGGAACTTCTTTCCAGAAAATATCCAATAATAAGATAAGAATATATAAACAGAAACAAACTTTTTTATTATATTTTAAAAAAAATTGTAAATGGGTATATAATATTTTCTCTTAAAGTTTTACCAGAAAGAAGTTTTTTATTTAAAATAAAAGTACTATAAGCATATATGGACAAGATTTTATATTATTTATCCCATACCATAATTGTTTTCCCCATACCCATATGTATATCTGTTTCAAATGCTTTAACCATATCCCCAACTGTATGGACTTCTATCTCTGTGCCTACAATATTCCCAAGGTACCTTATAAGCCATGGATGTTTTTTATACAGGGCAACAGTTTCTAAGAAATCTTCACGCCCGCTCCTGCTGTTTCCCTGTATATGCAGCCCTTTTTCTAATACCATGCGTGTGTTTACTGGCACAGGGTATTCTGAAACACCAAGCAGGGAAATTGTCCCTTCTGGCTGTATATAATCAATAATCTGGTTTACTGCTTTCTGTGACGCAGAACTTCCTACACATTCAAATGCATGGTCCACAGACAAGTCTTCTGGAATACCTGTTACAAGGAATGTTTCATCCGCAAATGAAAACCTCGACAGTTTCTCCCTGTCTGTTCCAAAAATATAAATCCTGCTCAGGGGGAACATTGCTTTGGAAACAAGTGCTGTGATATAGCCAAGGTTACCATCACCCCATATGCCAGTTACATCCCTCCTGCTGTGTGCTGCCCTGTCAAAACGCCGCATTGCATGTACACTTACTGAGACAAGCTCTGTAAATGCTGCCACTGCCTTGTCAATGGCAATGCCAAATGGCACTATGCGGTCTATGGCAAGTGCAACATTCTCCTGCATAAACCCGTCAAAACCACTTGCACGGAACCTGCTTGAACGCAAGTAGTTCTCTGCAATTACATCATCATGCTCCAAAGGGGTATTTGGTACCATCACAACCTCTGTGCCATATGGGAATGTCCCTGACGGGTCATACACCACACAGCCTGTCCCCTCATGGATTAATGCCATAGGAAGCTTCTTTCCCAGCACTTCCGCTGGCCGCAGCCCCTGGTAATACCTCTGGTCAGCATGGCATATTGACAGGCGGGCAGGCCTTACCACAGCCTGCCCGCTATTTAAATCTATATTATTAAAACATACTTCAAAACGCCTTGGCGCTACAAGGCGGTAAACTGTGTTAAGCATCATTCCTCCAGTCCTGCCAGGCTGGTATAAATGCCTGGCATATGTTTTTAACTGATGGCTTCCCCTGCCTGTTCCTGTACCAGTGACTCCGCCACCCGCAGGTCATATGGGTAAGTAATCTTTATGTTAAAAGTTTCTCCATGCACAAGGTGCACCTCTTCACCCCTTAACACAAATATTTTGCAGGCATCTGTAAGGGTGTCCTTTTCCTCTGTACTTAATGAAAGGTACAGTTCCTTTAATTTCTTTGCATTGAATGTCTGCGGCGTCTGCCCCTGGTACATCCTCCTGCGGTCTGGCACAGATGAAGCCGTAGTTCCGTCCAGGCTCTCAACAATGGTGTCTGTCGCAGGCACAACCGTGTCAACCGCACCATACTTTAAGCCATATTTAATATTTTCCTCAATAATGCGGTATGTAAGGAACGGCCTTACGGAATCATGCGTAACAATAATTGTACTGTCATCCAGGCCATAATTCCCTTCAATGTAAGTAATGGCATTCATTATTGTTTCATTGCGTGTCATCCCGCCTTCAAGTACTTCCACATGCCCCTGGCTGCCAGGGATATATTTCTTTACAAGGTTCTTTGTGTCCTCCACCCACTGCTTTGGACAGAGTACAATGATTTTTTCAAATGCATTATGTATAAAAAATTTCTCAACCGTATGTATAATAACCGGTTTATCCCCTAACATAAGGTATTGTTTCGGCTTGCCTGCATTGCCCATGCGGCTGCCAGTACCACCTGCAAGGATTACAGCAAATACCATGGTGTAGACCTCCTGTATTTATATTTATTATCCTGGAATTTTCTTAATATATTTAATAATTATGCCCTTTTTCTTTTAAATGTATATTTTTTGCAACAATCAAATCATTTACTTCATCTACTTCAGTCCATTCATAAGAACTTATATCATTATAATAAAGTTCAAAATTATTTTTAAATATCATCTGTACCAGAGCATTTTCATACCACTGGTCATAATAACCTTCTTCCACCATAAGTTCTATTTCATCTTTTAGCAGCAGTGCACTTTCCCTGTCCAATTTTGTCACTCCTGCATATTCCCCATAATAAGTTTTTAGTTCCTTACTCATAACCAAAACTTTCTCTTCTGAAACTTCCACATTATAATCCCCATTAGCCCTTATAGATGAATCAAGCAGTACAGTTGCCTTTGTCACAGGATAACATACTACTTCCTTTACCAATTTCCTAGACATAACAATATCACCATCTATCAGTACAATATTATCTGAATCAAGATGTTTTTTTGCCATCCATAAAGATGCAATTGAATTAGTGACTTCATAAAAGGGGTTATAGATAAATTCTACATCGTCAAGACTTTTTTCAATACACCTATGCATATGTCCTGTCACTGCTATTATTTCTGCATTTTGATCTGATTCTTTTATAAGTGAAACCATCCTTTGGACTAGATTTGTATTTTCATCAAGTTTAAACATTGATTTTGGATGTTTCAAAGTCAACGGGTGTAACCTTGAACCTTTGCCAGCTACTAACAAAATATACTTCATAACTCTCCTTCCTGCCATAACAACAAGCCTATCCTTTTTAATTCTTTATCTGTAGGGAATCTTATATCTATGCCATATTTTTTTGCACTTGCCACCACATCTACACCGATTGCTTCTAAAGGGCTTCTTGACATATAAGGGTTATTACAATGTTCCTTGCCACACCCGTTTTTACACAATTTACAAGAACCGCCTATAAATGAAATTGCATTTGAGGAATTACAATTCCACATCCATTTTTCAAGACTAAGAAGCAACTTATGTAATTCAATACTTGAATCATTTCTTATTACAGGATAATCATTTTTATCAGTAATTCTATATGCCAGGACTACAAGCAGTCCTGAATCATATTCTTTTACCATCTTCTCAAAATTAATATCAGGCAGGTTTGGAGGACATCTCCAGTTATTATTATATTTACCACAATAATAACAGTTCATCCTGACATTTTCTTTAAAAACCAGATCTTCTGGATTAATTATTATACCATATGCCATGTTATTCTTACTTTTCAAAAATGAAACCAGATCTTCTTTATTAACCATTACAGATACACTCCCTGTTTTATTTTAAACTCAGAAAATTCCACATCCCGTTAATAAGAATGTCATAATCTTCTAAAGTTAAATCCCCAATATGTGCTACCCGTATACTTCTTCTCCCAAGTTCCCCGCCAACCGGATTCACCATAATATTCTTTTTATCTTTTAAATATGTAAAAAGTTCCATTGCTATATCACTTTCAAATCTGACAGGAGTGATTGCATTTGATAATGGAAATGGTGGAAGACATACTGGCAACTCTTTTATCTTATCCCTGAAATAAGTACATCTGTTTTTTACTTCTTCAATACGTTTTTCTACACCTTGCCTTATAATTGTCTTAAGCATATCATTTAATTCAAAAAATATTCCTACACATGGCGTAAAAGGAGTCTGTCCTCTCTTCATGTTCAAAATATAATCATTAAAATCAAAATACAGAGAAGGTGGTTTATTTTTACTAACTTTTTCTTCTACAATTTTTTTACCCAGCACTACCACAGAAAGACCCGGTGCAAGGCATAACCCTTTCTGTGAAGATAGTATTGTTACATCAATTTCATACCTGGACATATCATATTCATCACATAAAAATGTACTAATTGCATCTACAATAAGATATAATTTATTCCTTTTACAGAAATCATGTATTATTTCTATATTATAAAGTTGTCCTGTGTATGTTTCATGGAGGTTTACCAGCAAACCAGTAAAACCTTTGTTGTCATACTTAAAAAAATGGTCTGCTGACAACTCTTCATCTTGTCCCAGCTTAAGTGCTTCAAATGGGATATCATGTATTTCACATATATGTTCAAATCTTTCACCAAATGTCCCACCAGAAATTATGAGAAGCTTGTCTCTGCTGTTAAAACAATTCATAACTGCCGCTTCCATAGCACCACTTCCAGATGCTGTCAGAAATATTACTTCTGATTCTTTACCAGCTGCCATTATTTCTTTGGTTAATTCTGCATTTTCTAAAACCAGTCCTGAAAACTCTGGTGTCCTGAAATAAGGGACTATCTGGTTTCGCACTTTTAATGTATGTTTATACATTTGGGCAGGTCCAACCGTAAATAATTTTATATTATTTTTTTCCACTGCATTTTCCTCCAATTAAGGTATAAATTTTTCATTATAAAATAATCTGGAATATTATTATAATGACACTAATAATTAATTATAATTGTAAAATTTCTGTATAAAATATCATATTTATATTATATTTTTACTACATTTATACTTTAAATTATTTGTATTATAAATATTTAATTGTAGTTTTAGGTACGTATTTTTCTAATAAATCATACTTTCTTTTTTTTAATAATTCACGAACCTTAGTTGCAGAAATAATTTTATTATCAATTTTTTTCCTTGGAATTTCTATTATATCGATTTTCGCATTTTTTAAAATTTTTTTCATATCATAGTTATATTGTGATGTTATCTTGTCAAAAGGTTCTTCACCCACAAACCTGATATTTATCCCAAATCCAGGTGATATATAATACGCAAATATACTTAAATCAAGAAAATCATCATAACATTTTTCTGTTGGTTTTTCTTTAAAAAAATATCCTGGAAATGTAACAGATGAAATCATAAATTTTCCGCTAGGAAGAACAATTACATTGTTATATTCTTTAGTTGCATCCTTAACCATAGAAAAACGGTCTTCAAAACTGAAAAAAGATTTATTTTCCTCAACAACAAACACAAATAATAAATCTACTAATTTTGACGCTGTATCAATTAAATATTGATGTCCATATGTAAATGGATTACAATTCATTACAACTGCACCAATTTTAGGTTTTTTATTGGTATTTTGTAAACTCATATTAGCAAAAACAGACTGATATATTTTATTTACTTTTAACATTTGTTTAATTTCTGATATATAATTATGAATCTTTACTTCTAATTCCTTTTCTAAATAAAATTTTACATTATTTATACTTCCTTCCATAATATGTTTTATCATTTGAAAAGTTTCTTCTGCCCAAAATCTATAACCATCCAAACCTGGATGACTATAAAAATCCCAGAACCATATCTTATTAAAATAATTATTCATTTTTACACAATTAATATTTATAAAACAATCCTCTTTAAAAAATCTATTTGTATTTAAAATAATAATATCATTTAAAGCTATATCTCTTTCTAAAATTTTATTATATAATTTTAAAACTGGAGAATCATTATCACAAGATAAATCAATAACTTTATATTTATATCCTGCAGAATTTATTTTATTTTGCAAAAAAGAGGCAAAGGTATGTTTATCTTCAACTGCATATCCATTAAATGTGCAACCTCCTACAAGCCATATTATTCCTGAATATTCTTTTGGATTATATGACACTATCCTATTTCCATATAAATCAGTATTAAAATATTTTGAATGATAATTACTTAAAAACTTTATATATCCATTATTTAGTCTTATTATTTCACAATTTTCCCTGTTTTTTATTACTTCTGTAAGATAATTCTTATCGTTATTGCATATATCTTTGGTAAAATTATTTTCAAAAAAACTATTATCTTTTAAATAATTTTCTCTGTTCCTTTCAAGTATAGTATCATTATAAATAGTAAACATAGTAGAAAAAACAAACACATTTTTACATTTTTTAATAAGTATTTTATAAACAGAATATTCACAAATATATATCAAAAACATTCTTGTAGACATATAAAAATTTTTATTTACTAATTTATGGACACTTTGATAAGCATCAACATATTTTTTTTCATTATCAATATTTTCCAATGAATCAATTATTTCAAAATTTTGTATTGCTTTAATTTTTTCATGAAGTTCTTCTTGCCAATAACTGTTAATCTCCTGTAAAAATCCATCAAAACCTTTCTTTTGTAATTTGTATAAATAATCAACACATTTCATTATATATTCATTATGTGTAAGATAATTACCTGTTATTTGTTTATATTTTTGTACTAATTCAATATTCTGTATTAATTCAATTATATTTTCTCTTTCACAATATTCCTCTTTATCACCAGAAAATAAAAATATATCAAATATAGCTATATTATTATTTTCAAAATAACCTTTTTTATCTACATAAAAACAATCTACATCACAAAGATTCATTAATTTTATTAAAAAAGATGTATATTTATTTAGTAAATAAATATTAATACGTTTATATTTAAATATTTCTATAAAATTATTAATTATATCTTTATCAAAATTTTTTATTTTATCAAATTCTGAAAAATAATAAAGTTCTTCTGAGGTAATAACATTACGATATAATTTACTTATTTTATTTAAATAAATAGCACCAATTTTACTTAAACTTATAATTTTAATATTATTATCAGAAATATATACTTCTGTAATATTATCTTTTATTGTTATTTTAATATTTTTTTTCGATATTAAATCACTACAACATTCATAAAATATTTGTTTTGCCTGATATAATGATTTTTTATATGAACCAGTAATAATAATCTCTTTTATATCATCTGCTTCAAGAAAACATTTTATAGCTCCATTTTTAGCTGAATTTAATATATTTTCTAAATCTCTTGAAATAAGCAAATTTCCTGAAAAACGGTCTATCTGGAACAATAACTCTCCAATTTTATTAACTACAGGAATGTTATGTATCTTATCATTAATATTAAATATTTTTCTTGCATCTTCAAATACTTGTTCTTCACTCACAAAGACAATACGTTTTATATTTGTATTAACTATCTTACTAATATTAATATTATTATTTTTTCTAAAAAAACGGCATATATCTCCTTCAGTTATTGCTCCTAAAAGTATATTTTTACAAGTTACAAAAACTATCTGTATCCCTTCAATATATTTTTGTAATAAAAGTTCTTCCCCCCCCACTTTTCTAATATATTTTGTTCTATATTTGACTCTGATAAATTTTCAAACTTTAAATTAATTGTACATACATTATTATTTCTATACATTTCATACCTCTCTATCCGCTTCATCAAAATCAAAGATTATATTACAATTAATATATATATCTTTTTATTTCCTAACTTTAAATTCTATTTTTATTAACTCTCTTCATATTTTGTATGTCTTTGTATACCCACATCATTTGGAAAATTATAAATATGATCAAATTCATATTCCAAATATTCTTCAGCTTTGTTTGGTATCCAAACATTAATACCCTCATATATTACTTTATGTAATGGAAATATAATATCCTTACTAATCCACTTTCCCTTATTATATAAACAATAAGACATCATATTATCTATTCCAAAATATAAGTTATTGCTATCTTTAACTATATACTTATTATTTGACAATTCTTTTTTAACAATTTTAATCTTATCAGAGTCATTCTTTTCTTTAATAATTTCTTGATAAAGTAAAGATAAATATTTTTTATGCTCATTATACGAATATTTATCATCATAATAATCAATAACAAAATAATCGATAGAAGCAATATTTTTATTCTTATCCATTTTGGCAATCTGGAAATGTGTATAATATTCTAAAACACACCATTCATCTGTATGTTCTGTAAAAAATTTATCAGGTTCACCTGGACTGGTATCCATGTTCTCTGAACATATAACCTGAAAATTATCAAAACAATATTTTTTAAGCCGTTCATATTCATCCCTTACCAGAGATAAATCCATATCATCATCCCATGGTATAAACCCATTATGTCTTATATATCCTAATAAATTCCCACTACACAAAAAAGGTTTTATATCTAACTTTTTATAAACTTCTTCAAACTCATTTAAAGCGTTAATTTCATCTAATTGATGTTTTCTCAACTTTCCTGTTGCAGGTTTCATCGTCTTTATATCTGCATGACGCTTAAAATAATCGACTTGTGTTTCTAAGTCCTTAATCTTTTTTTTATAAAACTGACATTTAATATTAGAACGTTTCTCTACATCTTTTAAAATATCTTCCCACCAGTCAATACCATATCCAGAATAGCGGAACATAACAAATGGAATATAATCATATATATCATTGCTTTCAAGCTGTTCTGCTATAATATATGCTTTTTCAAAATTTACACATAAAACGATAACATAATCTTTGAATATTGTTTTCAATCTATTAAACGAAATAATATTTTTCCCAAATTTTTCTGTACCTTCAATATCTGGATTATTATCACAAAAATACTCAACGTTATCATTTCCAATCTGTACTAAAGCATCACGTCCAAAATTACCTGCACCAAATAAAATATACTTTTTCATATAATTCTAAATCCTCCATGACGTTACAGATCCACAATTATTTTTTATTTATATATATCTTTTCAAAATTAATATATATTATTCATGTGTATCAAACTGTTCCTGGAAATTTTCGATTTCTTTTTCAAATCCGTCCAGTTTCTCAAACTTATCACCTGCCAGAGCATCAAGCCATTCAAGCCTTTCTTTATCTGCTTTATTTATACAATCAGTTTCTTCATCTGGCAATAAATAATAGTATTTTTTCCCTGATTCTAACTTTACATAAAGTTCTCTTTCTGTCCTAACAGCACGAAAACCATACAAACAATCTGTTGCATTATTTTTAATATAATAACGTATTGTTGTTTTATTAAAAACACTTGTTTCTTGAATCAATACATAATCACTAAATATTATTTTTTCATCATAATTATTTTTTAATATGCAATGAATAACTTTATAAAAGTCATAAATACTAAACATCCCATT
This sequence comes from uncultured Lachnospiraceae bacterium, assembly GCA_948794795.1. Classification (GTDB taxonomy): domain Bacteria; phylum Bacillota; class Clostridia; order Lachnospirales; family Lachnospiraceae; genus Butyribacter. Next base: position 17,176 of record CAQGLR010000016.1, read on the forward strand.
ATATTTTCCATTTGGAACACCATCACCCGTAATAAAAAATATTATATGTGTGGTTTGCTCTTTATATATTGGTTGAATATTATATCGTGCTCCATGATCACTCATAAATATTTTAATACAGTTATCTGATATAAAATCCATATAAAAACCAAGCTGCTCATCCCAATATGCTACAGACTTTTTTCTTTGTTTAAGTGCATCTTTTTCACTTTTTCCTCCAAATAAAGGCCACTCATAATATTCTGCCTCATCTGATCCACCACTCAGATATGGATTATGTGTTTCTACTAATGCATGAAGAATAACACAAACTGGCTTTTCTTCATTTAATAATTCTTGAATAAGATCAATACATCCAATACATGAACTGTTATATGTATAATGACCAATAACATATTTTTCATTAAAAAGCCCAGAATCTGCATAATCTCCAATATATAAAAATGTATACCCAGAAAGTTCAAGTTCTTTTATAATATTACTATTACAATTATCAATATGTGGAAACTCTTCATGGTATATTCCATCATCTATTGGTTTCAGACCCTGAAATATTCCTAATAATACAGAAACAGTAAATGGTGCCATAGTATAAGCATTTTCAAAAAACATACTATTTTCACTTACTTTTTGCATATAAGATGTATATTTTAACCAGTTATAATCTAACTGGTCATTCCATACAGTAATAATATCTTTCTTGGTTCTTTGTTTTAGTTTTTCTTTTACACTACTTAATAAAGATAATATTTCGTTTAATGCCATATATACATTATTATAATCTGGATACTTTTTATTTATATATTCTCTAGCAAATTTTTCAAAATTAATAAAATCATATATCCCTAAATAAGCAACTATAAGATTTTTCAAGTTAACAGCATTTTCATTTTTTATATATTTTTTCCTATAATATAATACATATTCATATGTACCTGATGTATTAAAATAAAATGGAGCATTTACATCAAGTCCAGATTTATGTAGTTCATCATATAAATCTAATATTTCAAACTGTCTCTGGCTCTTTTCTAGTTCTTCTCTTATTCTCTTTCTATGTGTGTAAGATGAAATAATGATTATATCAAAATCAACAGAATCTATAATACTACATGGATATATTTCTCTTTCTTTTCCAGCAATTTCTACAATTTCTTTCTCTTTTTTTGAATAATCAAAAATATATTTAAACTGTGCAGTACAACCTTCAATAGAAAGAAGTTTTTCTGTATGATAACCAGCACCTCTTATTGCTATGGTTTTATTTTCAGGAATATTATTTAGAATTTTTACTATTTCCTCAATAATATTTGTTTCATAAAGTTTTCCTGATATATATAAACAATATTTCTCCATAATAGATTTTATTGATTTTTTAATATTCATATAGTAAACCTCTTTTCATCTACATATATTTAACTAACTAAAATAAACTTAATAATATATTATTTCCATCTCTTAAGCCCATAGTATGGATATTCATCTAGTACGACATGCTTTACATGCTGGATAGAGCCAAGTTCTTCTTCTACACCTGCAAGTATACAAAGTTTTTTGATATCTTTACGGAAATTTGACCTGTCAACAGGTGAACCTTTGCTTGTCCTAAATATAACCCCTGATGTAATATGCTCATGTTTTATGTATATATTAAGGTCTTCCACCAATATATTTGGAATTTTAATTCTTTTTTTCCTGTTTTTCCTTGTCACTTCCACCCAGCCTGCTTCCAGTGCTTCTGCTGTAAGTTTTTCTAATTCACAGAAACGTAAATCCATATGGCAAAGCACCTGTATCATCATTGCAAGCCGCTCCTTGTTATTCTGGATAGCTGTATACACAAGTTTCTTATAGCTGGCAGAGGAAATTTGCTTCTTATCCTGTACTATATTATCTTCAGAAACTGGGTCAAGTGCCACTTTCATTTCTGGCCAACCCATTACGTCACAGAAATAATTAGCAGCTGCAAGGTATGCATTAATTGTACGCTGCTTAAATCCCTGGGAGTACAGCCATTGTTTATAAGACATCATCTGTTCTTTTGTAAGCTCAGAGCCTCCAAGGAACAGTTCAAGTTTCTGGATATTGGTAGTATATGAGGTTATTGTATTTGGACTTTTTTGCCTGATTTTAAGTGAAACTGTGAAATCAAGTATACGGTTCTTTGTTATATGTGTAGACATAAATACCCCTCCTCCATTTTATAAAGCAGCTCCAGTGCCAGGCATTTTTAAGCAGCAAAATTAAATGCTTCCCTCTGCCAGCCCCTTTTCTGCCAGTTTTAAGTCGTCCAGACAGTCAATCTCATACCACCCTCTATGTATATGCACTGCTTTTAGCCTGTAACCCTCATCAGCCATACCCTGCAGCAGGTCTGTCATATACATCTTGTAATAGTCCCTGCCTGTCCTCCAGAGTTTCCTGCCAGACCCTGTCCTTTCCAAAGCTTCCCTGCTTGTATCCAGCAGAGCCTCCAGACCTTTTCCTTTAAAACGCATAAGCCCTATATATTGTGACTGTATCTTATTTATATCTGTAGTCTTCTGTCCGATTTCAGCTAAACAGCCTTCTTTGTCAATTACCAGTGTCTCTGCATCATCCAGTGGGTTTTCACATCTTGCTGACCAATAACTGTACCACCCATCATCAACAATTACAGATAATTCTTCTTCAGACCCCAGTATTTTTTGAAGTACAGACATGCCATATATTATATCCCCATAAGAAACCAGTATATCATCTCCTGTTTCCATTATTTCCCTGGCACACATAAGCGAATATACCATATTTGTTGTTTCATATTCACTGTTCACTATAAAATTTATACCTGTATTCTTAAGTTCTTCCTTTAATACTTCATTTTTATATCCTGCAACTATTGTAATATCATCTTCCTTTATCCCACAGGAACACATTATATTAAGCTGCCTATGGATAATGCTCTCCCCATTTACTTCCACCATGCATTTAGGGCAGCTGTCAGTCAGGGGTCTGAGCCTTGTACCCTGTCCTGCTGCTAAAATAATTACCTTCATTAATTACAACCTCTCTTAAATAATTTCTGGACCCTTATAATATCTTCTTGCCTAAAAACCTTTTCCCGTTCTGGATGCCACATTGTGCCAAGGATACCATATTTTTTACATGTGACAGCTTCTATTACACCATCATCTGTCCATGCTTCTGCAACAAGTGGGAGCTTAAGCTGGAAACACCCTTGGTTATGGAAACTGTTTACATCTGTATCTCCCATTGATCCCTCCAGCTTATGGCGCACTGCAACATGCCCCTGTACTTCTTTCAATTTACAGCCAAAATAATCTAAAATTACTTGCATGCCCCTGCAAAAACCATAAACAGGGACACCATTCCCAATACAAAGCTGTATAAGCCCCTGTTCTACCACATCCCTTTCTGGTGCATCCCCGCCATATTTTACAAGACTGTTCCCTCCTGTCAGTACAATTCCTGCAGGCTTTAACTGCATAAACATATCATATGCAATTTCTTTTATATTAGGGACTGGTACTGGAAAAAAACCACAGACATGAATAAACCTCGCAATATCCTGGTCTGCGCAGTCCCTTCTTTCTCCATAGCTTTCTATTATCTCTACCCTCTGTGTAAATAAAACTGTATCCATTACTTAGTCATCCTTTGCCTGTGCCATCCATATCCTAGTAGTATAAGGGATTTTAATATATTTATTTCCTACAGCTTCCACTACACTGCGTATCTGCTGGTTTATAAAATCAAATTTATCCTGTGACTGCCTGTGTACAGTACCATGTGATTTCCAGCCTTCAATAAAATCTTCTGCCAGGACATCATGCACTACAGTGCCTTCAATATAAACCACTTCATTAAATAAACCGCTTGCATTTATTATGTCTGTCTGGTCTTCACGTCTTGTCCCATATGAGTATCCCGGTATTTCTTTTTTCAGTATGTTTTCAATCTCCATCTGTAATGGGTCATCCAGATCCCTGTGGTTCCACATGCATGCAAACCACCCGCCTGGTTTTAAAATCCTCCTGCTTTCCTGTAATGCTTCCTGCCTGTTACACACATTAAAAGAAGAACCAAATGTAACAATATCAAAAACACCTGTTTCCATGCCTGTATGTTCACCAACTCCTTCATACCACTTCACATTGCTGTACTGCATGGTTCTTCTGGTTCCGTTGCTGCGCATTGCATCATTTGGTTCAACTGCACATACATCTAACCCAAAACCCGCCAGTTCCAGTGTAAGATGGGCAGCCCCTGCCCCTACATCACATGCCTTGTCCCCCTCTTTTAATTTTGCTGTTGCAAACATTTTGTTAATGGCATCCTTTGCATAACCAGGTCTTTTCAGATATGCTTCTGCTAAGTCTGTATAATCCCATTCTGTTTTCATATTAACTTTTTCTCCTTCCTTACTATCCTGATAACTTTTGCAGTACAATCAATCTCAAGCACTGATGCTGTCTTGTATTCACTAAACTTTTTCCCACCAACACCAACCACCGCAGGAAGCCCAAGCTCCCCTGCCCTTATTGCCATATGTGAATTAGCCCCGCCATACATTGTTATAAAACCTTTTATCCCATGTGAAAAAATCCAGTCATACCCTGGGTCTGCACTAGGTATTAAAACTATTTTCCCACTTATGTTGCCATATGCCCCTTCCCCTTCCAGTACCACTGTGTTGCCACTGGCACTGCCAAGTGTTATATAATTGGGCTCTGTATCAGGGTAATAAAAATGCCATACATCAGAAGGACTTAATATAAGCGGCGGAAGCGTTACTGATTTTGTAAGGCTGTATTCCCTCTTGCCAAAAATAATGGCATTCCTGAAGGCATCCTCCATGTCCTTTACAGAAACATACATCTCCTGTACCGTTTTTATACTTACATATGCAAAATCTTCCTCTGGTATGTTATATGCCTTACCCAGGCTGCCTGTCATCTTTATTACCATGCTTAAACTCCTGGTAAAAATAAACTTACCATATTCCCTGCCCTCAATGGCACCTTTTATAAAATCCATAAGTCTTAACACATTACTGTCAAGCCCGTTTTCTTTAAGGGCAGTTTCAAGCTGGTGCATCTGCCCTAGTGACATCCTGAAAACACTGTTGTCTTTTCCATTACTGCTGTCCAGTATACCCCTGCTGTCCCAGTCAAAATACAAACCAGGTGTCTCATCATACCTCCTTGAATTAATATCATATGTACCAGGTCTCAAATGGCCATATTTATCCAGGAAACTTTCCTTCGGCAGAAACACAAAGTCCCTGCCCATATTTGAACTTACTGTACTCACCCCGTTCATAAACTGCTGGTATTCTTCGCCTGATATGATACCTTCTGCCACCATTGACTGAAGCATCTGCACAGCAATGAATGCTGCCCTGGCAAGCCCTGCAAAAGGAAGAGTCCCGTATCTTTTACAGTCCTCAACCAGCCAGTATATCTTTTCAATATCTGGCATACTGCTTGAAACCACCTCACCATACCTTTTTTCTAAAATTTTTATTTTTTCATAATCCCTACGCCACAGCCCAGTTTCATGGTTAATTATGTTATTGGTAAGATCCCTTAATGAATCCAGCACCTGTTTTATCTCACTTTCTTCAAAACCATGGTTCCGCAACACCTCGGCACGCTGTGGCAGGTCAAGCGTATAACATGAAAACACAATATCAAACTCAACCTTGTCATGTTTTGATGGGTCAGCTTCTAAGCAGTTTATATAGTAATTTACAAGCTTTTCACTTATTTTTTCATCAAGGTTTGCTGGTATAAAAGAATTAAAGCTTACCCTTATGTCTATGTATGGCAGACCACAGAAGCTAACCATCAATGGAAAACTCCTTAAATTCCTGTATCCATAATTATCCCTCTGGTATGCCCATATGCAATCTGTGATAAGTTCCCTGTACAGTGAAAGTGCAAGTGGCTTAGGGCGTATACCTATCATTTCTGCAGGGTTCCAGTCTGGCATCACACCATATATTGTCCTGTCTCCACACAAGAACGGCTTTGGCTGCTGTGCTTCCCTGATTTTCTTTTCTGCCAGCAGCAGTGCATGTTTCTGCCATGCATAGTCTGCCAGCCCTGCTTTCAGGCACAATGACCTTACCTGCAATATAAACAGCCTGCCAGCAGCATCAATGGCAAACTCAACATCAAGGTTATCCTGGCCACACAGGCTTTCAAGTTCATCAAGTACCTGGCACACCTTGTCCATACCATCTTCCAGCCCAACTACAGCCCTGCCCTTGAACACATAAAGCAGCCTGCTTTCCCCTGATGTACCCGATGTTATAGAAGATGTAGAGCCTGTGCTGTCATAATTAATTACATAATAGTTTCCAAGAGTGTTAGGGTCTGCTGTAAACGCAACCCCACAGATGCTAACATCTTTTAACACAGGCTGCACAAGTACCTGGTTGCCAGGGCTACTGTCCCCAAATGAATTTAAAACTGTAGAAACCGCCTTAAAAAAACTGGCTTTCCCTGACACACCACTGACAGACTCAAATTTCCCTGCCTGTGAACTGGAAGCTGTATCCTCATCCAGTGCACTGCTTCTGACAATGAACACATCCCCTGGCAACACTGATGATACCCTGTCCCATACCTTTTCACTGTTTTCCTCCCACTCCCCTGCTGTAAAATATACAAGTGGCAGCACCTCTGCCGTGGACAGATTCCTACGTAGCCTGTCCAGGGTCTCTGCCTTGGTTCCGAGTTTAACCATTGCCATCCCCCTCTATGCCTAACCTTTCCCAGATAAAAGCTGCTGCTTGCTCTGGTGTAATACTCCCATCATTGTCCACAATAATGTCCGGACTGTCTGGAAGTTCAGGCTCCAGATCCATCCCAACCACATTTCCCCCACTGCTGTAAAGGTTTTTCTGGTTACGCTGTACAAGTACACTGGCAGGAACCTCAATATAAATTTCCTTGTATTTTTCTATATTATGGCGGTTCCACCTGCGTACTTCATGGAACATTGATATTGTACATATGGCTACATCCTGCCCCTGCCCTGCCAGCAAATGGCACAGCCTTGAATAACGCATTGCACATTTAAACCTGTCATCCTTCCCATATCCAAGGTCATTACCAAACACTTCCCTAAGTGTATCACCATCTAAGAAAACAGCATTTTCTTTCTGTCCTCGCAGCCTTTCAAAAAAAATCCTGCCTATTGTTGTTTTTCCAGCCCCTGAAAGACCAGTAAACCAGTAAACTGTACCTTTTTTCATTTTTTCTCCATATATTTTCATTAATCACATAAGCAATATCATTTATAAAATTTTACCAGCACCAATATATTTTCCAAAACAATAATTATCCATATAATTTTCTTTATCATTATCCATACCAATAAGATAACAACAAAGAACTGCCATATTTTTCCTAAACCTATACCTTTCCTCATTAGTATCAAGTTTTAAATAACTTTCAAATTTAAATGGTATATAAAACAATTTATATATATCAAAAATATAATCTATATACTTTTCCTTATCTGTATGTGTATATCCATATGCATACATCTTTTCTCCAAAAACCATATCTAGCCTGAACTTATCAAATGCATCAAAATATTCATTATATGGATAGTAAACTGGCTTGATATCAAAACCTGTGGTTATATATCCCGCACAACTATATCCGTTCTCTTTTCCTCCCATTGTAGTACTTAATAAAATATCATCCCATGGAATATTTAAAATACTACATAACTCATTTAATACTTCTTTGGGATTTAATTTAATATCTTCAAATCTCAGACGTATCATTTTATTATTTTTTTCCTCTTCAGTAATTTTTTCATGTGCGAGTATATGAATGTTATTTAATATAAGATTAGGATGTACTTTTTTATTTGTGTCATATTCTCCATTACCATATAATGCATATTTAATAAAAGAACCAAAACGTACAATAGGATTCCGTATTAATTCACAAATGTATATGTCAAATTTCATATTTCTTAACCAAAATAACATTGCATCATGTACATTCACTCCTGCATGTATATCCATATAAATAACAGTACTGCTGTTTTCTTTTCTAATATATTGCTTTTTATTAACTAAATGATAATAAGCAAAATAAATATTAAGAAAAATTTCCTGTTCATTGTATAATACATCTTTTTTTAAATATATCTCTAAAATTTCTTTGTATTGCTGTATCCATCCATTATCTGTCTGTTCATACTCCATAATTTGTGAAACAATGGATTGGACTACTTTTTGTCCAGTTCCAAAATATGCGGCATTTTTTACTATAGTCCAAATATTATAAGCCCATATTTGATATCCTAAAGATAATATGTCTGGATGTGAATCCAATATAGAAGAGAAAAATATACTTCCTGAATAACAACTCATTTTCAAAAAAACAATTTTTACATCAGTAGCCTCATATTGTCTGGAAATATAATTATAATATATAATATTTTCAAGAAATAACCGGCTAACTTTCGTAATTCTATTCTCATTTAAAATATTACATAATTTTATTTCCTCATTTTTATCCGTATCAAATTTCCCCTTTGCAAGAGGAATCCATAATGCATCAGGATATTTTTCTTTAAATGTACCAACTTCATCCTGGTAACATATATGTATATTTTTTGTTGAGATTTTTAGATAACTTTTACACCAGTTAAAAAACATTTCACATAAATATTTTTTTCCAAAAAGAACTATATTTTCTCTTTCCAAAATACCTGCCATAGCTAACATATCTTTTTTTAATATATTTCTATTTTCTAAATCTATTGCAATAAAGTAATCCTGATTAAATACAAATCCATCCTCTTCCATACTAAACCCTATTTCTCTTGCTATAGCATAACTTTTATGTGCAATAATATAAATATCATTAGGAAATCTTTTTTTACATTCTTTATAATTATAAACATCCAGTCCCATTATTTTTTTTTCAAAATTACAATGATCATTATCACAAAATGCACTAACAATATAACCTTTTGCTTTAATTTCACAATATATCATCTCTCCATAATAAGATGCGCAATATATAACTACATTCCTTTTTATTGCTGGCACATTATTTATCAATATTTCACCTTCCCCTCTTAATAATTAACTATAATAAAACCAGACAACTAATATTACTTATAATACATTTTATAATATAAGCCTGGATTCTAATTAATTGAAACTTCTATTATAAACGCTTCATATGTTCTTCATGTTTTAAAATATTCCGTTCAATTACCATCATATTTAAACGTGTCCATTCTATTGTCTTTTTAATTCCATCTGATAATAAAATATTTGCTTTAAAACCTAATTTTTCTTCTGCTTTATTTATAGATGCAAAACGTTTTCCAGAATTATCCCAGTTCCTCTTAGGTAATATTTCTACGCCTGCATTATTTTCTGAATATTCATTTATTAGATTCGCTAAATCTGCAATCATTGTTTCAACACCAGATGCAATATTATATACATCCCCTGCATCTCCTCTGACAGCACAATACAACAGTCCCCTGCATATATCTTCTACAAAAATAAAATCCCTGCTTGCTACTCCTTCATTTTCTAAAGGAAGCTTAATATTATGTAATGCTTTATAAATAAACGTTGGTATGACATTTCTCCATACAGATGCATATGTGCCACGCCACTGGCCTGCCCCTAAAATTTCACCTGGTCCATATACATTCTGGAATCTGGCACGGACTACTGGCAAATCATGTTGTTTAAAATAATACCCAGAATAAAACTCACCAATAATTTTAGAAATAGAATATGGACTGTCCTGGTTTATGTCTATCAATCCATCCTCCGTAGTTGCAGTTGCAGTTCCAAATGTTTTTTTTGCAACAGAACATCCTGCCGATGAATAAACTACTTTCTTTAATCTTTTAAAATATTTTATTCTCTCAAATAACATTAATGTTGTCATAACATTATTTTCATGGTCTTTCACTGGATCAAATATTGAGCTTTGGTTACCATGAAAAGTAGCAAGATGAAAAATGTAATCATACCTGTCAGTAATCTGTGATAATACTCTGAAATCAGTAATTGAATTTTCTATAAAATTTACTCTTCTATCAACTGGTACATTACAAATTTCTGAGGAAAGCAAATTATCAACAATTGTTATTTCAATACAAGTAACTTGGCTTAATAGCATCTTTACCAGATTACTTCCTACAAAACCTGCACCTCCGGTCACCAGCACATTAGTATTTTCAAAATCTAAATATATATCCTTATCCACTATTTTTCCTCCACTCCATGTAAATGTGTATATGTCTGGCTGATTCCATATTCCTTATACCATTCAATTGCCTTTTTGATTCCTTCTTCTAGTGGTGTACTTACTTTCCAGTCAAAATCTTTATTTGTTTTTGTTGGATCAAGTAAAATAGTATATACATCATCTTCTCCTCTTTCCCTGATCTCTACATCTTTTTCTAATGTTATATCTAATGCTTTTAATGTTGCATCAAATAATTCTTTAATAGCATAATCCTTTCCACTTGACACATGGTAATATCCCTTAGACCCCATACCATTAACCGCTTTAATTACAACATCCACTAGGTCTTCTACAAAAATAAAATCCCTTCTTGTATCCATTACAAAACAAGGTTTCCCCTCTGTTAAACGGCTGAAAAATGTAGGAAGTGGTCCACTTAAATTCCTTGGACCATATGAATTTGCCAGACGGAATGAAATAAAATCTATTCCAGACAATTCAATATATAACTCTGCTCCAGTTTTACTTATTGCATAACTGCTGCCACCAGAATATTTTCCTGAAAAATAAGGATGTTCCAAAGTAATTGGCTGTTCAACTGGTTTTAAACCATAACAAAGCGCTGTCTGAAAATAAATTATTCTTTTAACATTAACTTTTTTTGCAGCAGTGACAAGATTAGCTGCCCCTACTACATTAGTACTTGCATCTTCAACCCAGTTTGATGGGTCTTTATATGATGCTGCTGCATGTACAACAATTTCTGGCTTAAATTCATTGAAAATCTTTAGCATTAATTCTGTATCAGCAATACTTCCTTCTACAACCTGTAAATTTTTATGTTCTAAAAGATTATCCCTTCTTCCTGTTGCATAATTATCAATAACTAATACATTGTCTCCTCTTTCTAATAGTCTTTCTGCAACATGTGAACCAATATGTCCGGCACCTCCAGTTATTAATATCTTCATACTATACCATTCCTTTCAAAATATTTTTTGCATTATAAATATTTAATATATAGTCTATTTGTCAAATACAATAATCCTGTTATCCACTAAAAAATTATTTACAGTTAATAATATCTTTATAAATATACTTTGTACCTTTTTTATTTTTTGCTTTTTCTTCACAAATGGTAAAATTACGCTAAATACATGCTTTACATAATTTTTGTAAGTATATTTGCCAGACTGGATAATATCTCTATATGCACGTCTGGCTATTTTTTCACACATTTCTTTATCTTTTGCTTTTAATAATACATCGTCCAGATTACTAAAATCCTTTTTTAATTCAATATAATGTATATTGGGTTTAAAAATACCAGCATAATCCCCTTCTACAAGAATCTGGCAAGTCTTTACCATAGCAGCCTCAAAACATCTTGGAGAAATTGCAGTATAATCAATTGGAGAAGCATAAACCTGCAATATATCTTTATCTACATCTTCATATGTTGCTTTCCTGTTCTTTTTTAAATAATCATATACCCTTTTTTCTATTATACCATCAGGATCATGTAAAGAACTTCCTCCCATACAGGAAATCATTGTGCGGCACCGAAGCATAAACCTAAACCAGTCTAGTCCATAAAAAGTGTTTTTATCACCACATGTATTACATATATCCGTTTTTAAATCTGGATACTCTCTTAATTTTTTATTTACAACTTCTGGAATCAATGTTTTTAACCTACCCTGGAATCCCAAAGAAAAAGGTGTAGTATCTGCCCTGTATCCTATATCAATATCACGTTGTATTTTTTCAGTTTTAATAATTTTTTTAACTTTATTTAATGTACTAGAATCAACATATCCTGTAAGTACCTGTTCTATTTTCTTTACTTTTACCTTGTCTTCAGGATACAACACTTTGGCTGTATTTAAATTAGCAGCAGTAAAAATAATATCTATCCCAACTGAATTAATAAACTGATGAATTTTATTAGTATACCTGTTTTCATCCTGTACAAAAACAACTTTTACTGAACCTTTACTAAATTGTTTTATCCTGTTTATATTCTTTTCCCATTCTCTTTTAGACCAATGCCAGCGGTAACACATGAGGATTGAATGAAAAATAATAATATCAAAATTAATATGTGTTAAAATAATATCAAAATTAATATCACTTCTATAACTATAATAAAATATATTAATATTATCTGGTCTGTATTTTCCAAAACAAAAAATAGAATCTTCAATTGTCTTTCTTATGTTTTTTTGTTCTCTTCCATATATAACCAAGACATTGTATTTTTCTTTTTTTATGATATTTTTCTTATTATAAAACATATTGTTATAACTCCTCTATTACCTCTTCAAGTGAAATAACTGGACAAGATAGTTTGTTGCTCAATTCTTCTGCAATTGCATCAAAATCAAAAACAGCAGTTACAATTATTGCGTCAACTTCTTCAAGTACTTCATCTGGTTCTCTAGCTTCAACTTCAGCAAAAACACTTGAAGCTTCCTGGTCAATTACATATGCAATTTCAACATTGCTATTTTCTAATTCTTCATATAAACGGTTTCCTAATTCTCCCATACCATAAATAGCGATCTTTTTATAATTTTTCTGGATAAAATACCCATCAATCTTTTTACCCTGATGTAAAAAAATCATCCACTGGTTCAAAATCTTATAATACAATTTAAACTTATCTACATGTTTTTTTTGCTTGTCAGCCGCCTTTTTATTTAACATTACACCTCCTGCATAGCCTAAAGACACCCCAAACAACATTTTTATAACTGTAGTAATTTTTTGTTTCATTAACTTATTCCCTCCTTTAAATTTGTTTAAAATATAAAACATTTTTTATTTAACAGATATAATAATATCTGCAATCTCTTTTACTTGTCCCAATGTCATATATGGATGTATTGGCAATGATAAAACCCGTTCTGTTAAATATAAAGTATTTATATAATTTACTGCTTCTAGCCCTGTTCCATAAAATGCTTTCTGTTCATGCATGCCTCTCATGTAATATATCATGGCTGGTATACCATTTTCTTTTAATATTGTTTTCACCTTTTCCCTCTCTACCCTGTCTTTGCATACCACAGTATACTGTGCCCAGCTTGAATAAAAACCATTTGGAATATCCGGAGTAATAACTTTATCTCTTAATAACTCTGAATACAATCCTGCTATTGAATTTACCATTTCAATCTCATATTCCTTAAACGCTTTTAACTTTACTTTTAAAACTGCTGCTTGCACAGTATCTAATCTTGAATTCATCCCAATCCGGATATTGTCATATTTATTTATCCCTTTGCCATGTACACATAATGAACGTATTATATCTGCCCAGTCATCATTATTAGTAAAAACTGCACCTCCGTCACCATAACATCCTAAAGGCTTAGCTGGAAAAAAAGAAGTTGTCCCTATATCCCCAAAACTACATGACATCTGGCAACCATTTTTTCCTCCAAAACCTTGTGCCCCGTCTTCCAAAACAAGTAAATTATATTTCTTTGCAACTTTTCTTAACCTGTCATAATCTGCTGCCTGCCCAAATAAATCAACTGCAATTACAACCCGTGGAACCAGTTTTCCATCATCAAGTACTTTTATAACAGCCTCCTCCAAAGATTTAACTGAAATATTGTATGTGTCCTTCTCTACATCAACAAATACAGGAGTTGCACCACAAAATGCAGGAGCTTCCCCAGAAGCAAAAAAAGTAAAATCTGGTACAAATACAGCATCACCTTTTCCTATTCCCCATGCAAGTAAAGCCAATACCAATGCATCTGTACCATTTCCACAAGTTATACAATTTTTAACTCCAATATAACTGGCTAACTCCTCTTCCAATTCCATAACCTCTATACCTGAAATAAAATGTGAATTTTCAAATACCTTTAATACAGAATTATCAATATCTGTTTTTAATTTATTATATTGTAATTTTAAATCCCTGAATTCCAATATTTTTTAATCTCCTTTTTACATTTTGGACATAATCCCTGGTGTCTTAAAATTTCACCACATTCACAAACTATACCTGTTTGTTTTGCAGGAACTCCTGTCACAAGTGCATAATCTGGCACATCTTTTGTTACAACTGCCCCAGCGGACACCATTGCAAACCGCCCTATAACATTTCCACACACAACAGTTGCATTTGCGCCAATGGATGCACCCTCTTTTACAAGTGTTTTCTTATATCCCTGTACACCTTTTGGATATCTTGCCCTTGGTGTTAAATCATTTGTAAAAACACATGATGGTCCACAAAAAACGCCATCTTCTATTTCCACACCTTCATAAACTGATACATTATTCTGTATTTTTACAAAATTTCCAATTTTCACATTACTGGATATATTAACATTCTGCCCTAGAGTACAATTATCCCCAATAACTGCACCAGACTGTATATGACAAAAATGCCATATTTTTGTATTATTCCCAATTTCAACACCATCATCAACATAACTGCTTTTATGTACAAAATAGTCCATTATTTTGCCTCAACTATAATATTTATATTGTTAAAAAATTCCTGACATATCTTTTGTTCCAAAATTCACTAAAGGCAGCTTTACTGGCACTTTATCCTTCTGGCTTTTATATACTGCAAGAACCAGTTCCAATGCCCTTTTACCTGCATATCCATCAATATAAGGTATCCTGTCCTCTTCAATGGCCAAAACCATATCTGAAAACAAACGTGAATGTCCATTTCCATAAACATTATTTGTTATTTCACGTAATTCTTTAATTACAGCATCATCCTTACTTTCATCTGAAAAATCCCATATATCTATGTTATTAGCAGATTTACCTCCTATTTTTACTGTACCTTTTTCGCCGAATAAATATAAAGATTCTTCCATATTTTCAGGATATACATTTGTTGTTCCTTCAATAATGCCTACAGAACCATTTTTAAAAGTTACTATAGCTGTTCCAAAATCTTCTGCTTCTATATAATTATGAAACTGTCGCCGTGTCACGCCATATACCTCTTCTATTTCATCACCTAACATCCAGCGTAATAAATCAATGCCATGTATACACTGGTTCATCAATGCACCACCATCCTGCTCCCATGTTCCTCTCCACAAAGCCTGTTTATAATACCTATAATCCCTGTTCCAGCGTACATGGACAGTACCATGTGAAATCCTTCCAAACCGTCCATTTTCCAAAGCTTTTCTTGTATTTTGTATTGCTATATTAAAACGGTTCTGGTGACAAGCACATACTTTTACATTATTTTTCTCTGCCTGGTATATAATTTCATCTGCATCTTGTATGCTCATTGCAACAGGTTTTTCAATAATCACATGAATTTTATTCTGGATACAATATAATGCAATTTCTGCATGTTTGCCACTTTCTGTTGCAATACTTATTAAATCTATGTTATTTTCTTTTATCATTTCTTTATAATTTGTATAACATTTAATATTCTTATTTGGATTGATACCACTTTTTTCTAAAACTTGTTTCATATGTTCCGGAATTATGTCACAAACAGCAATAATCTCAAGCTTGTTATTTATTGCAGCCTTAATATGATTTATAGAAATACGTCCACAGCCTATCAAAGCATATTTCAACATCTGTCTGCCTCCTATATACACTTCATATTAATTTAATTTCACATTCTTTTAGCCTTAATCAACAGAAAAAATAATTTAAGAAAAACTTTTCCAGTACAATATCTGACTATTACAATACTTCAATATTTTCTCTGTTAATAATATCCTTCATCACATTTTTAGTATCAAAAATTATTTTTGCATTTTTTTGTACCATTTCATAATCTACATTTGAATGTGCAGTTGTAATTATTATTAAATCATATTTACTAACAATCCATCCATCAATCTTATCAAGACTGTAATACATAGTACCCTCATCTCTATAGGACTTAACCCATGGATCATAATATTCTACATATGCCTTGTGCTTTTTTAACTCCTTTATTACAGAAATAGCAGGACTTTCCCTGTAATCATCAATATCTGCTTTGTATGCCACCCCAAGTACTAATATACAAGAACCATTTAAGGGCTTCTTAAAATTATTTAGTATTTTACTTGCCCGTTCTACACAGTACTCAGGCATTTTATCATTAATCATCATGGAATTTTCAATCATTGATGTATGAAACCCAAACTCACGGGCCTTCCAAGATAAGTAATATGGATCTAAAGGTATGCAATGTCCTCCAAGCCCAGGTCCAGGATAAAATGCCTGAAAACCATAAGGTTTTGTTTTTGCTGCATCAATTACTTCCCAGACATCTATATCCATTTTTTCGCATAACATAGCCAATTCATTCACTAATGCAATATTTACATTTCTGTAAGTATTCTCCAATATTTTTTCCATTTCAGCAACTTCCGGTGAAGAAACTTCACGAATATCACTATCTAATACAGCACGGTACATTGCAGCAGCAATTTCTGTTGCATCTTTCCCAACCCCTCCTACTACCTTTGGTGTGTTTTTTGTTTTATATATCAAATTGCCAGGGTCAACCCTTTCCGGAGAAAAAGCCAGATAAAAATCTTCTCCACACTTTAAACCAGAACCATTTTCTAAAATTGGCATAATCAGTTCTGTTGTAGTTCCCGGATATGTAGTAGATTCCAAAACAATTATTGTATTTCTTTTGAAGTGCCTTGCAATAGCCTGTGCAGAAGATTTTATATACGAAATATCAGGCTGTTGGTGTTTATCTAATGGTGTTGGCACACAAATTGCAACAAAATCAGCTTCTTTAATAAAATCAAAGTTATTTGTTGCCCTGAACATGCCATTTTCAACAAGCTTTTTTAAATCTGAACCAACAACATCACCAATATAATTCTGCCCTTTATTTACCATATCAACTTTTTCAGGCTGTATGTCAAAACCTATTGTTTTAAAGCCTGCTTTTGCCTTTTCTACTGCCAAAGGCAGACCAACATATCCAAGACCTACAACACCCACTATAAGTTCTTTTTTATGTATTTTATTTAATAATTCTTCTTTCATTGTTTACCTCAATATTGAAAATTAATTTATATATTCTTCTATAATACCCACAATTTTTTCAGCCGCATGTCCATCCCCAAAAATCTGTGCAACATCTAGTTTATCCTGTCCATAAGAATTATTATTAATTAATGATAAATTTGCTTTAATAGAATCTTTGTTATCAAAATCAATATTTTGTATAAATCCACATTCTAACAACTTTGGCCATATAACTAAATCCAGCATATATAAACATTTTTTCCCACAAAATGCAGCTTCTTTTGAAGCACCTCCTGAATCCGAAACCAATATTTTACAATTATTTAGCAAAATTACCATTTCCTTATATCCTATTGGATTAATAATTTGTATTTTATCTATATTTTCTACTCTTTCCATTAGCCCAAACTGTTCTAACATCTTTCTGGTTCTTGGATGGACTGGAAAAACAACAGGATAATTAATTTGTTCCAAAAAGCTGATAATATGTTCCATTCTTTTTTTATCTGATGTATTTTCCTGCCGGTGCCATGTTAATAAAACAAACTCCTTTGGGAACTGATTTAAATAACCATCATAATTTCTTGAAGCACAATATAAAAATTCATCATACATTACATCACCAGTAAAAAAAATTTTCCCTGGACAAATTCCTTCATTGATAAGATTTTTTTCTGATTCTTTATCCGGAGCACATAAATAATTTGATAAATGGTCAACTACAATCCGGTTACACTCTTCCGGATTATTACTATTATGTGTCCTTGGGCCTGCTTCAATATGAACTAATGGAATAAGCAGTTTAGATGCAACTAATGCAGCCGCCAAGGTAGAATTAGTATCACCATAAACAAGTACGCAAGAAGGTTTATACTTTACCATGGCTTTCTCAAGCCCTACCATTGCCTTTGCCGTCATCTGTGCATGGCTTGCACTTCCTATATATAAATTCTCTCCGGGTAATGGAATACCTAATTCTTCAAAAAATATATCTGACATGTTTTCATCATAATGCTGGCCTGTATGAATTATAATTTCATTTATATTCCTTTTATGGAGTTCCCTTGAAACTGGAGCCAGTTTAATAAACTGTGGTCTGTTACCAACTACATGCATTATTTTCATTTATTTTTTTCCTCCCAGATAAAGGGTAATTTTAATTTATCATTTGATGGTATCTGTATGCATTGTCATGAAACTTTTCCTGCCATATTTCCAAGCTGAGCATCCCCCAGATATTCCTACTGAACTTACCCTCTTTATCAATTTTCTGTAACACCATTCTGTTGTCAACCAAATCCCTTTCTAATGCTTTTTTAGAACCTAAAATATCATGTATATATTCTTTTAACTCTCCCTTAATCCATAAATTTAGCGGAAGAGGAAATCCCATCTTATCAGTCCTGTTTTTAACTGAATCTGGAAGGTATTTACTTACAACTTTTTTAAAAATATATTTCATTTCTCCATCACGTAATTTAAAGTTCGCAGGAATTGTTGCAACAAGTTCTACTAAACGGTGGTCTAAAAGAGGCACTCTTGATTCAATCCCATGTGCCATACTCATACGGTCTTCTACCTGTAAAAGTGCAGGTAACAATGTTTTAAAATCAAAATGGGTCATACGGTCAAAATAAGAACTGTTATTAACATTATCAGCATTAAATATTTTTAAAAATGTCTGGAATGAATCATAATTACAATTACCATTCAGTCTTATACATTCAAGTACTGATGATGAACGGTTAACCAGCTTAAAATATCTCCTGTCAATTGGATCAAACAGCCCTTCACTCCAAAAATCTTTAAGCATTGGTTTATAATTTTTTAAACATATTAAATTAGGAATTATAGATTGGTATGTAACAATAAATTTTCCTGAATTTATCGTTCCATCAATAGCTCCTTTAATACATTGTTCAAAATATGCAATTAAATATCTTGTGTAGCCTCCAAATATCTCATCTCCTCCTTGTCCCCCTAATATCACTTTTCTTTTTGTTGAAACAAGCTGTGATACCATATACTGGCAAAATGAACCTGGTCCGGCTACTGGATTATCCAGATAGTAAATAACATCCTCTATATTTTCTATAAAATCCTGGGAAGAAATTACCTTTTTTAACAATTTAAAATTATGTTTTTTTGCAACATCTTCAGAATACATACTTTCATCATACTCATTTCCTTCATTAAATTTTCCCACAAAACCTATAAAATTATCCGCACCTTTTATACCAGAAGCAACTGCTGAAATAGCTGATGAATCAATACCTCCACTTACATATCCGCCTATAGGGACATCACTCCTTACATGATATTTAACCGAATCTGTTAATATTTCATCTAATTGCTCTAAAAAATATTTTTCTGTATGATACCAGTCTAAATCATAATATACTTGCCAGTATCTGCTGGTTTTAACTTCACCCTCACAAACTTCAAGTATATGGGCAGGTTCAAGTTCATTTATTCCTTTAAATAATGTTTTATTCTCCAAACAGAACTGAAACGTAATATAATCCCTGAACGCTCTTTCATCTGTTTCAATTTTCTTTAAAAAAGGTAATAAAGTTTTCATTTCTGATGCAAAAAAAAGAACGTTGTCTATAATGGCATAATAAAACGGTTTAATTCCAAAACGGTCACGTGCACAGAATAATTTATGTTTCTTTTCATCCCATAAAGCAAATGCAAACATTCCAATAAAATGATCTACACATTTTACTCCCCATTTCTCATATGCTTTCAAAATCACTTCTGTATCACTTTTTGTACGAAACTTTTTTTCTCCAATTTCCTTACGCAATTCTAAATAATTATATATTTCACCATTAAAACTTATCCAATTTCCACTTTCAGACTGCATTGGCTGCTTACCTAATTCAGAAAGTTCAATAATACTTAACCTGCGGTGTGCCAAACCAATATATTTATCTTTATGGATCCATATTCCAGCACCATCAGGTCCTCTATGTTTTTGCAGGTCATTCATTACTTCTAAATACTTTTTTATATTACCAATACCTAGTGTTTTTAAATTAAATACACCTGCAATTCCACACATAATAATTGTTCTCCTTAATATGTTTTGTTTTATATATTTTTTTACTGTAATTAATTAAATTTATTATGCAGCTTTTATATTTTGGATCTTACAATTCTAAAGCTATTTTTATACCGTTTACTTAATTTACATAAATATAATAATTATTTTTATCATAAAATTTCACTACTATAAACTTATTGTTTTAATAATCCAAACTAAAATGTTATTTTAGAAACAACCTGGCTAATATAAGCTTCATCATTACAATCCGAAACTACTTCTCCTCCACAAACCTCATTAACATATTTTTGAGGAATATTAACTTTTGTATCAGCTCCCATTAAATACCACTCATATTCAAGATCCAAATGACCAATATCTAGTGCCTGGTATCCACTACATGCCAGATCATATGCTAATACTGTTGCTGTAGGACCCACTGATGCTAAAACTATATTATCTTTATTAAATTTTAACACCTCTTCTAAAATCTCATCATATTTATCAAATGCATTAACACTAGGTACCAATATTCTTTTTATACTATTTGCATTAGCAAATAAATCATTGCCAACACCCATTCTTGTATATTCACCTTCAACTATTAATATATCTTTCTTATTCCAGATTGATTTAAAACAATTAAAAATCTCCTTCGGTTTTTTCTTATCTTTACGTAGTATATAAGGTCTTGTTATATATGCATCATGATAAGTTTTACTTATGTCTATATATTTCCTGTGTTGTTTTCTGACCTCAGCTGTCATATATTGACGGATAGCATCTGCTGCATCATCTGTATAAACTTCTAATGAACCATAATTATTTGCAATACAAATTAATATATTGGGATTATTTTTTGTAATAATTTCACATAATCTTTTTGATAACTTATTATTTACTAATTGAAATTTTGGTCTGTTTTCACCCGCCATAATAGAAAATTCACCATCACCAAACCTGCATACAGATGCATTTTCTTCAATTATCTTTTTAAATGTATAATCTATTGGATAAAACTCTGGAAAGAAAAAACTCTTATCTTTACATACTGGATTCATTTCATAGACTAAGTTACTAATCCTGAATTTATTCTTTTTTATGTAATTATCAAATTTGGCATCAATATAATCATTAATTACATTTCTTTCCCACTTTTTATTATTAATAAATGATAAAGAAGAATTTTTTGGAGATTCATAACCTGTATAATAACTGATAATTTTATCTTCTGGTACTGATAAATTTATTAATTGTTCTATAATTGTACTATAATGGATGGTAGCTATTATAATATAATCAAATTGTAACTCTGCTACATCTTTTGGCGGAAAAACCATATGGCCATTCCATAACTTATAATGTTTTTGTGGGTTATTATCCAAATATCCTGTTAATTCATATTCTCCATTAACCAGAATACTTTCTACACGTTCAGAACAATTACCAGTTCCAAAAATCAAAATAGATATCATTCCTTTTTTATTTGCGTTAAAGCAAATATTCCTCCTTCCATATGGCTTTGTATGCGGAAATATTGTTTTTTATTACAATACTGGTTTTATTTCCATAAAAAGAAAGCTTTACCAATTTTTTCCCCAAATCTCTTCCTGCACATTGTTACAACTTCCTTTTTATTTGTTAATTCCAATTTTACAGCCTGGTCTGCTATCTTTTTTAATATTCTGTATAACTCTTTTAAGTCTTCTAAATTACCAGGTTCTCCTTCTTCGTAAAAAATCTTACATAACAGTTTCATTTCATCTTTTTCAATACAAAACCCATTTTGCTTAAATGCATAATCTTTTATATAATATAATGCATTAAATCTTTCTTCTGAATGGTTATTAATCATATCAAATGTTTCATTCTGTCCCGCAACACGCCATAATAAAAATACTTCATCAAGATTTTTTATCTTTCCATGTAATGAACATTCTACCCAGAATAAATAATCTTCTGCCCCGCACATATTATCCTTAAAACGTATATTATGCTTGTTAACAAATTTCCTTCTTACCATTGCTGAACCATTTACAACAGTATTATTTAATAATAAATAAGCTTTTATATAATCAGGATTTAAACATACTGACCACTGCTTATTTATATCATTTCCCACGCCATCAATTTGTCTTTGATGACCGCCAACTACTTGTATTTCTGGATGGCAGTCTAAGTATTTTATTTCATGTTCAAGGCGGTAAGGCAATGCTATGTCATCATCATCCAGAAATGCTATATATTCTGTTTCTGCCATTTCAATTCCTCTGTTACGTGTATATGCAATACCTTTATTAATATTATTTTGTAATACTTTAATTCTTTTATCATTAAACTGGTTTAAAATCTCTAAACTTCTATCCTGTGAACAATCATCTATACATAACAGCAAAAAATCAGGATATGTCTGGTTTAAAATACTTCCAACTGCTTCTTTTAAATATTTTTCACCATTATAAACTGGCATAATTATTGTTACCCTGCACATACTGCCCTCCCCGCCAAATAAACTTTTTCTGCTTTATAAGTACATATAATTTCTATTCTAATTAATTATCCATTAATTAACTTCAGCATATAATTAATATAATCATTTTTATTAGATTTAACTCTAACAGTTTCTCTTGCTCTGTTTCCAAGCCCGGTTAATTTCACACGGTTTTTTTCAATATATTCTATTTTATTGGAAATCTCTTCAATATCATTTATACCGCAAATAAAACCATTATCCCCATCTTTGATAAATTCATCTGTTCCAGAAACTGCTGTAACAACTGGTACAGTTCCATAAGACATAGCTTCAAGCATAGAAATGCTAGCTCCTTCAAAATCGGATACACTTAAAAAGATGTCCTGGTCTTTCCAGTAATCTGGCATTTTTTCTCTTGGAACATTGCCATACAATGTTATATAATCTGATAATCCATTTTCCTTAACTAATTCTTTTAATTTATTAAAATAATTTCCATCTCCAGCAACATTTAAATGATAATTAACATTGTGTTTATTTAAGTTAAACATTAATGGAACAATTAAATCTGCTCTTTTTTGGAATTTAGTTACACGGGCTGCATATCCAATTTTAATTGGTATATCTTTATCAACTGTATAATTTCTTTTAAGATTTTTATTATATTCTACAGGACTTTCTTTATACTGTACCTTTACTTTATCTACTCCAAAATCATTTATTAAATGGTTATTTATTTTTTTGCTTACTCCTGTAATAACATCCATATATTCCTGCATAAATGCAGCTTTGCGGTATAAAACTACCTTGTCATTATGTATAACTGATATACACCTTACCAAACCTGGAAAATATTTTTTAACAATTGCAACTGCAATTAATACCTGGTTTTGCCAGTTATCTATTACTACACAAGGAACACTTTGTAAAATTACTTCTACGAGCCTTTTAATAGAATTCCAATAATCATCATAATCAAAATTAAAATAACATATATTATTTTCTAAACCAGATGGTTCAGTATTATCTGTTTTCTTTGTAAAAATACTTATATTTTTAAAATATGGCTTCATTTCATTTGCAAGCATAAAAGTAAAACTTTCTATACCACCAAGGACCAGCCCTTCTTCTAAACCAAATACCAGTTTTCTTCCGTCCTGCCTGCTGGCATTTATTTCTTTTAAATAATTAAATTCTTCAATATGCTTATCCACATAATCCATAATTAGTTCTTCTTTTATAACAATGTTTCCTATAAGCCCCATTTCTGATAATTGTTTTTCTATCTCCATCTGGTAATCACTGGCAATCAGGATATGACATTTTTCCTTGCACAATATTTCTGGCGGGTTTACAATCTTTCCCTCTACTACTTTTCCCCACTTATTTTTATCATTATCTACAAAATACATAAAATCAATTTTTAAGTTTTTAAGAGTTTTTGCAACCTTTATAGCCCCTCCAGATGCACCAAAAATAACAATATTATCCATTAAATATCTCCTGTTCTTTGCCAGAATTTAACTTTTATTTCTGTTAGTATTCTTATATATTAATTATTTTTAATTTTCTAACTATACAGAATATATAACTGGTTTACGCCCAAGCCCTTTATATTTTTCTAATATATAATCTGTTATCTCACTGATAGAAAACAATGATGTCACTATATAAACATCACACCCCTGCTTTACCGCTTCATCCAGCCCAACAACTTCAACGCCTTCTTTCTCTGTGCCCCATATGGATTCTTTCCTGTCAATAAAACACTTTACTTTTATATGGTACATCTGGCATATAAAGAAAAACTGCCTGCCATTCTCACCTGCACCATAAAGTGCCACTTCCTTAATGCCATCACTTTCCACCTGTTCCACTGTTTCCTGCATGGATTTTATAATTTCATTCTGTGAACCATTTTTTAATGCTCTGCGTATATAATAAAATTCATCAAGCATTGTTACTGTGCCTTTCGGCCATGTAATATTGCTGTCTTTGTATGTATAGCTGGCATTACATTTGTCAATAAAATCCACACCCATTTTCCTGCCAAGTTCCAGGTGCTCTTCTGTAATAATCCCCTTTTTGTATTCTGTTCCAAAATTGGTATCTGCTTCAAAACCAGCAAGTAGTTCTGCCTCGCATTTCCTTGGCATATCTATAAGGCGGTGCAACAACATAAGTGTTTCACGCCTTTTAGAAATACATTCCTTTGCAGCCTCTGGCTTGTGTTTCTGGAACCACAGCCATAGCTTCTGGAAATCAAATATCCCCTGGAACACAATATCTGTCATATGCTTATTGTCCACACCTTCTGACAGTACAGGGACAAACTTCCCATTTTCTTCTATATAGCCGGTTGTGCTGCCTTCTGTAACAGAAATTAACTTCTCTATTACATCTGTTGTCCTGTGGACTGTCTGTATTAAATCCATATTTTCTGCAAATGTCCCACAATACCCTTCAAAATCAATACCATCCGGGATTTTGTCCCCAGTTACACCTACTGCAAGAAAATGTTTTATTTTATGTGGTATGCCTTCTAAATCCAGGCACTCCTGCATCCACATCTGTATCCTGCCAAAGAAACCTATGTCAGCTGTGGCAATATTATTAAAACCTCCTGTTTCCTGGAGCAGGTATGATACAAACTTTTTACGTTCCTGTTTTATATATTTTTCTATATCCTCCCTGTTCCCCTCTTCCAGAAATTTTTCTATTATTTTCTCTTTCAGCGTGGAATCCTGGCATGGTATTTTATGTGCTTCTTTATATTTCACATCAAAATAACTGCTGTATCCGCTGAACCTGTCCAAGCTAAGCCCCATAAGTTTTATGGATTCAGCTATTGTAAGATTCCTTGCGCCTATCATGTTTTCAATTTCTTCCCGGTTTATATTTTTTATCGAAGGTATATATGAGGCTTTCCTTGAAATATATATAGGCTTTACAACAAGCCCCATACCACGGGCATCTGATTCATTTTTTAATAATTTTCCAAGAACATGCCCTTCCCTCATAAAAGGGTAAATCCTTTTTATGCCTGCTTTTTCCATCCTATGGCATATCCATGAAACATACAGTGACATTACCGGACCCACAACCGAAGCACCAAGTTCATATGCTGTCTTCTCCATGCATTCATATGTACTATCTGAAGCCGCAAGTTTCCTCAATGAAAGTATGCCAGGATGTGGTATGTTATGCCTTGTCTTTTCGTAGTCATATATGCTGTACATTTTTTCAGGGATTACATCATAATGGAATGCATTTATCCCAAGTTTCAAAGGCTGCTGGTAATCTGCATTTTTATTGTCACCAATATGCAGCATCCCACTTGCACCGTACTGTGGATATTTTTCTAATAGCACCTTAAAAAGTGCCCCGTCCTGTTTACTGCATTTATATTCATTTGAAACAATTATGCTGTCAAACATGGATGTACATATACCATTATGTTCCAGTATCCCTTTAATGGAACTGCTGCTTAAATACATATCTGAAACAAGCACCAGCACACACCCATGTTTTTTTGCACTTTCAAGCCATCCCAGTATATAAGGGTTTACATAACAACACTCCTTTTCACATTCCAGTTCAACAGACATCAGTGCTTCTATATCATCTGTAATAAACCTTGGGAACTGCCCATAAATATCTTCCAGTGAAACTTCACGCCCTGGTGCATTAAACCTTGCACGCCTTTCCATCTCTATGCGGAGCTTCATGTATTCCCTGCTGGTTATGGCACTGCCTGCAATACCCCTTTCCACTGCTTTGTCCCAGACTTTTATAAATAAATCTGTGGCTTTTGCAACAGTACGGAGCAGTAATGTGTCAAATATATCAGCACTTATTAATTTATAATCCCCATAAGCAGGTAATTCCATTTTTTCCTCCTTTATGTTTTAAGCCTGGCCAGCTTTAAACATTCTTTGCATATTTTTTTACAGCCATCTGCCTCCAGGTTTGAAAACATCCTGCCCCTTGACACTGCCCTTGCTTCTTTTGCTGTGTCACCATGCAGTACACTTTCTATTCCGGCCATAAGCCCTTCCATGTCATAAGCCCTAGTTTCGGGCATATAAATTCCAAAGTCAAAATACCCTTCCCTGGTCTGCTCCGAATATTCCTTATAATCATACTGGAATGCCACCACAGGCCTGTCTAGCAGCATGAAATCCGAGTAAACTGATGAATAATCTGTAACCAGTATATCTGCCTCCTTTAGGAAAACATATGGGTCTGCATCTGCATCAAGGCATGATATATTGCTGTATAAAAACTTTGCAAATGTATCCTTAAGCTTTGATTTAGGGTGTAATTTTACTAGGAAAAGCAGGTTATTATCCTTTAGAAAACTATTAAAAACACTTAAATCCATAATTTTTGTAAACATGGTTTCACTGTCCCTGAAAGTCGGCATATACAGGACAATACCAGCACCCATATTTTCCCACTTCTTTACCATACTGAGTGCTTTTTTCTCTGCTGGCAGGTATATATTATTTATGCCTGCACCCATGATATAATCATTCCTTGGATAGCCTGCCTCTAAAACATGTCCTTCTGGCACCTGGAAAGCCCTTGCAAAAATCTTGCACATCATTGGGGATGTTGCAAGTATGTAATGTGAAGGTTTCTCATCTGAAAGCCTTCTTGGGAAATACTTCCACTTTTCCCACAGGCTGGCAGGATGTCTCACTTTGTCATACATGTTGTCATAATTAATCCTTTTATTGCCGACACCATGCCATAAATTAAGCTTAACTGCACCCCCACTCTGCCAGAAGTTTATATCCTTTGAATAATTATCAAAAATATATATTTTTCCACGCAGCGCCATCCATATTCCTTTAGGTGAATGGTAATAATATGCCTCATATCCCTTACCAGAGAGCAGCGAGACAACCCCTTTGTTATGGCTTATCCATACAGGGCGTATCCCAAGCTCCTTTTTATGCTGTGAGACATAAAGGTACAAGTATTTCGGATTATCTGCAAAACGTCTGCCAAATGTGCTGCCAAAAAGCCACAGCCTTTTATCCCTTGGCACCAGGAAGGACAGCCAGTAGACTGGCAGTAAAAACAGCTGCCCCCAGTATTTAAACCAGTTAATTATCTCCATCTGCCATTATCCTTCCACATAACCCACACCCATGCCCATGCCTTTTAAAACATGCCTTCCTGTCTTATTCTGTTGCCTTATGGCACTATTTACCACATAACAAAAATTATGTGTAACTAGGGGGAATCCACAACTTAAACATATAAAGTATCTAGCACTAAAAGCCGATAAAATAACTGGAATTATTTTTCACCTGTAAAAATTAATCTTTTAATTGACAATACGGGACAGAAAGACTATAATAAACAAAGAATTTGTTATAACATAATTTTTGTTATGTTGTATTCTCTTAAGCCCTATAAATACGGGCTTTTTTATATTTGTAAAAATATACTTTAATTTCTTCATTCTGTTTTATAACAAACATTATCAAGACAGTTATATATAATACATTTATATGGTTTTATAATAAAATTAAAACAGCAAGATAACATGGCATAACTTATCAAAAACATAACACTGGCAATTCAGGCACTTCCAAATACCAGCTCCATCTTGTCAAGAAGCCTCTGGTGTTCACGGCTTGTTGTCTTAATATATCCCCTTGTTGTCTCAATATTAGTATGGCCAAGCACATCTGCAAGTTTTGATATATCCTTTCCAACAGCATAAAACTCCTTTGCAAACAAGTGGCGTAAATTATGCAGGTATACTTTCCCTTCCTGTACACCTGCTTCCTTACTTAATATTTTCATTTCCTTCCAGACATTACTTCTGTCAACTGCTTTCCCTCCAGAAGTGCGGAACACCACTCCTCCTTCAATCCTGTTCTCCTTTATGTAACGCAGAAGCTTTTTCCTAAGTTTACCAGGAAGCAATATAACCCGTTGCTTACCTTTACAGTAAATTTCCACAACACCCTCTGCCACACTTTCCAACGTAACATTTGCCAGCTCACTTACCCTCATTCCTGTTGCACAGATTGTCTGGAGTATCATTGCCAGGCGTATATTCCCTTTTTTTAATGCTGCTTTCACAAGCCTTTTATATTCATCCCTTGACAAATCCCTGCTCTCTGGTACAAATGCCTCTTTCTGTATTCTGTATGTTTTCACCCTAAGATCATACCACCCCAGGTATTCAAACAGCTGGTTCGCTGCCACAAGAAAAGAATTAATACTTGTCAGCTTATATTTTTTCTTCTTCCTAAGATACTCCTTATACCCCACCACCAGTTTCTTTGTAACCTCTTTACCTTCTGCATATGCTAAAAGTTTCCCAAGGTCACGCATATATTTTTTAATAGTTGCTTCTGATTTCTCTTCTTCATATAAATACTCCTGGTACTTTGAAAGTATCTCCTCTGTAATAAACCTTTCCATCTTTATCCCCTTTCTGCTGTTTTCTGTCATCGGATATATCCCATAAAAATGTTCTGTTACATATTATTTATTTTCTATACTTATAATTATAAATTATACAGATTTACATGTATATACTTATATATCTTTTCCCATATAATGTCTGGAAACTTATTATTGTTTCTATAGTTTGCACAGTTTCTTAATAATATTATAATCTTTTTAATCTTATAAAATTAATTTGTGCTTACCAATAGAATATAAATTTATTTTACATATTAAAAATCTAAAGCCACTTTTTTACAAGTAAAAAAACATATGCTACCATTGCTGCAAAATACATATGGTGACACATGTATTTTCTTTTATCCGGTTTTTGACTTTGAAATCTGCAGGTAATCAAGTAAAGCTGTTTCCAAAAGTCTAGAATAATTCACTTTCTTTTTCCATACTATACATATGAAGACTTGCAGATTATTCTAATACCTGTACCATCATTGCAAGCCGCTCCTTGTTATTCTGGATTGCTGTATATACAAGTTTTTTATGACTGGCTGAATAAATCTGCTTCTTATTCTGTCTTTCATCACCTTCTACAACTGGATCAAGCGACACTTTTATTTCTGTCCACCCTATAACATCACAGAAATAATTATGTTGGAGTTTCTTTGCTGGATTTTAAGGGATACTGTAAAATCAAATATACTGTTTTTAGTAATATATGTAGATATAAATCCCATATTCACTAACTAAATGACATTGCATCCAAACAAAATGCGTGCAAAACCATATTTGCACCATAGCTTTCAGTTGGTAAACATTTAGAACTGCCAGAACCAAATACTTTTATATTAAAAAAATAGGAAACTCAAACAGCCAGGAAGTTGACTATAGCCAGCATATGGGATATAATTAAACAATATTTGTATATTAGAACAGTATTTACTATCTGCTCTAAAGTGATATTTAAAAAGTGGAGGAACCATAAATGGCAGAGAAGAAAAATATTTTAACATATGAAGGTCTCAGGGCATTAGAAGAAGAGCTTCAGGACTTAAAGGTAAACAGACGTAAACAAGTTGCTGTGAAAATTAAAGAAGCAAGGGAACAAGGTGACTTATCAGAAAATGCGGAATATGATGCTGCCAAAGATGAGCAGCGTGACATTGAGCTCCGTATTGAAGAAATTGATAAAATCCTTAAAAATGCTGAAGTTGTTGATGAAGAAGATGTTGATTTAAACGCTATAAGCATAGGATGTACAGTTACTTTAAGGGATATTGAATTTGATGAAGAAATGGAATATAAAATTGTAGGTTCTACAGAAGCAGACTGCTTAAATGGTAAGATTTCTAATGAATCACCTGTAGGCGTAGCGCTTATAGGCTCAAAAGAAGGCGATAAAATAGAAATAGAAACACCTACAGGTGAAATGATTAAATATGAAATACTTGGCATAAAAAGGACAACAGTAACAGAATAAACAAGAAAGGGGCATTTAAAAGTGGCAGGACAGCAGAAAACCCCCCAGACACAGGAGGAACTTGGAACCCTCCTCAAGGTCAGAAGGGAAAAACTTGACAATTTACAGAACGAAGGAAAAAATCCTTTTGAAATTACTAAATATGATGTATCTATGCATTCACAGGATATTAAAGACAAATATGATGAACTTGAAGGGCAGGAAGTTTCTATTGCGGGACGTATGATGTTTAAACGCGTAATGGGCAAGGCTTCTTTCTGCAATATCCAGGACCTTAAAGGAAATATCCAGTCATATGTAGCAAGAGATGATATTGGCGAAGACAATTATAAAGATTTTAAAAAATATGACATTGGAGATATACTTGGAATAAAAGGTATTGTATTTAAGACAAAAACAGGTGAAATCTCTGTACATGCCAGCGAAGTCACCCTTCTTTCCAAAAGCCTGCAGGTTCTTCCAGAGAAGCACCATGGGCTTACTGATACAGATATAAGATACCGCCAGAGATATGTTGACCTTATAATGAATCCAGATGTAAAAGATACTTTTATAAAACGTTCCAAAGTTATAAGCAGCATACGCCGTTACCTTGATGCTGGCGGGTTTATGGAAGTTGAAACCCCTATGCTTGTAACCAATGCAGGAGGTGCAGCAGCAAGACCATTTGATACACATTTTAACGCACTTGATGAAGACCTTCACCTGCGTATTTCACTTGAGCTTTACTTAAAGCGCCTTATTGTAGGAGGTCTTGAAAAAGTATATGAGATAGGACGTGTATTCAGAAACGAAGGACTGGACACAAGGCATAACCCTGAGTTTACTCTTATGGAATTATACCAGGCTTATACTGATTACCATGGCATGATGGATTTAACAGAGAACTTATACCGCCATGTAGCAAAAGAAGTAACAGGTTCAGAAATCTTAACTTATGGTGAACATACTATTGATTTATCAAAGCCTTTTGAACGCATTACAATGCTTGATGCAGTTAAAAAATATGCTGGTGTTGATTTTAATGAAATCCATTCAGCAGAAGAAGCAAAGAAAGTGGCAGATGAACACCATATTGGATATGAAGAACGACATAGCAAGGGTGATATACTTAACCTGTTCTTTGAAGAATATGTTGAGGAACATTTAATACAGCCTGTATTTATAATGGACCATCCTGTAGAAATATCACCCCTTACCAAGAAAAAGCCAGATAACCCGGATTATGTAGAACGTTTTGAATTCTTTATAAACGGGTGGGAAATGGCAAATGCTTATTCTGAGCTTAATGACCCTATAGACCAGCGTGCACGTTTTGAAGCACAGGAAGCAGCATTAGCTGCTGGTGACGAAGAGGCTAACCACACTGATGAAGACTTCCTTAATGCATTAAGCATTGGTATGCCTCCAACAGGCGGAATTGGCTTTGGTATTGACAGAATGGTAATGATAATGACAAACTCACCAGCAATAAGGGATGTACTCTTATTCCCGACAATGAAAAGCTTAGATAAATAGAAATGCTTGCCAACCGCATAAATATGGTATTTCTTGAATAATAATAAAACAAAAACCCCAGCCCTTTTAACTTATCAAAGTTCCAGGGTGGGGTTTTCTATATTTCCACACTATGTTTTTTATTCATCCGTTTTTTAATTTTGCTATCTGCCATCTTATAAATCCCTGCAATAACCCTGATACACAATAAAACTGGGTATATAACTGCAATTATAAGAATACTTGTATAAAGCTCCCTTTTAATATCACGTGCCCTTGCTGCATTTTCCCAGTATGGATATGCAACAGGCTGTATACCTGCCGTTT
This sequence comes from uncultured Lachnospiraceae bacterium, assembly GCA_948794795.1. Taxonomy (GTDB): domain Bacteria; phylum Bacillota; class Clostridia; order Lachnospirales; family Lachnospiraceae; genus Butyribacter. The sequence goes on from CAQGLR010000016.1 coordinate 49,683, forward strand.
TATAGAAAAATTCCTTTAAATTATCAATTACATAAAAAAAATCTGTTCTTTCACTGTTTTCTACTATCACCATTTTACGGTTTTCTATACCAAGCTTCTCTTTTATAAGGTTTACAGCCCATTTCTTTACTGGGTCAGGCATTATGGTTTCATAACATGTAATTGGAACTTTATTTGTTTTTTCTTCTGTACCTGGTGTACCGCTGGTATTTATAATTCCAGAACCGCCTGTTCCCATAGCTGCTGTATTATTACCTTGGTATTCCTTGCAGAAAGCACTATAAGGCAGCCATGCACGGTTAATTTCACCATATACCTCTTTTTCCTCTTTTGTCTGGGGAGTATCTACTACACCTGCTACATAATATGTATTGCCATTTATTTTAAATGGCATACCTGCTGCATTCTCACCACCAAAAAGCTGCCACGCAAGCTCTTTATCAATTACAGCACGGTCTTTCATAACATCATTATCTGAATATGCAAAGCCAGACAGCCAGACCATCTGGTGGAAAAAGAAAAAGTCCCCGCCTGTTGCTGTCACTTTTGCATTTGCTGTATTTTTTCCATTGGCCAGTTCCATAACACCTTCACTGCTAAAACAGTCTTTTAAAAGCCCCTCACTATTATCTTCCCTTTTTTCATTTGTAATAGAATTTTCCTGGAATGACATTTTTAAACCACTAACCAGTGTATTTCTGTCATTTTCTGTCCAGCTTTCTTCTGGGGACATATACACAGAAATATGTGCAAACTCCTGGCGTCCTGACTTCCAGCGCCTTGATGCATCAGATTCCCTCTCCTTCTTATTGGTTCCATTCAAAAGACAAAGGCACACAAAGGCGGCAATAACACATAATGCAAAAGCTGCAAATCTTATTTTATTTTTTGTTCTACCTGAAAAAACTCTCATATAAATAACCATGCCCTTCCAGTATACACAGAATTATGGCTGCATGCACAACATCTGCAATGCAGGCAAAACTTGTAGTATGAAATTCCTGCTTTCCACACCATACCCTCTGTAAGCCAGGTACACCATCTTTACTGCTGTGCAAGACGTACATAATCACCCTTCTCAACAGCTTTTGAAGCAGTAGTAATAATACTTGCATAATTATCAAACCCAGCTGATACTGCTGACTGTGTTTCATTTTGTGCAAGAACTGTTACTTCTTCTCTTTTTGCAATATAACGGTTACCTACTGGGCTTGACTTTTCCTGTATTACCAGGACAAATTTGCCATCACTGTCCTCACGTATTGCACTTGTAGGCACTATGTAATCATAATTTGCTTTTCTCTCACCAACAGATATACTTAGTGAAGTACCATTTTCAATATTGCTGCCTGTAACATTAAAAACCAGAATCTTTCCAGCATTTGGGTTCTGTGAATCTGTCTTTATATTTGAAAGAACCACTTTTATATCATCATCCCATACATTTAATACAGTAGCATTATCACCGCGCTTAACAAATTTACTCTGTTCCGTTGTCACAGGAATACTTATCTGGTAGCCATTCTCACTTGACTGTATATTTAGCAGGCTGTTTCCAGGAGTAGCATTTTCCCCTGCCTTTGCAGTTATATCAGATACCGTACCTGCAGTTTTTGCCTTGATTACTACATTTTTACGCTTCTTTTTAAGGCGGTTAATCTCACTTTTTTTCATTTCTATTGATTCTGCCTTCTGCTCATTATCAAGAGCAGCTACCTGCATTTTAAGGTTATTATCACTTTGTTCCTTTGCAAGGTTTAGATAAAGGGTTTCTAGCGCCTTACGCTTTTCCTGTACAGCCTGGTTTAATGTATCAACTAAATTTTCATCTGCTTTCTGGTAAGCGCCTTCTTCTGCTTTAATATTTTCATAAGCTGCCTGCAGCTGCGAATAAGAATTGTCAAGTTTTGTCTTCTGGTTATCCAGCTTTAATTTTTTACTTTTTAACGCTTTAATATTATCTTCTACTGCTTTTATCTTTGTACTGTTATCATTTTTAACAGCATTCTGTGCATCCTCAAGTTTACGCTGTGCATCTTTTAATTTCTTCTGCGCAGCATAAAGCTCTGATTTCGCTGATGCAAGCTGTGACTCCCTGTTATCACTTAATGACTTTTCACTTTCCAGTGAACTTATTTCCCCTTTTATTTCTGTGATATCCTTCTCTTTATCTGCAATATCTCTTTTTAGCTGTTTTATTTTCTTATCACTTGATGCTGACGCATTTTTTTTAGCAGCTTCCAAATCCTTCTGTAAATCCTCAAGGTCTCTTTTCTTAGCATCTATCTGTGTAACCAGTACATTGTATTCCTGCCTGGCAACATTTAATTGCTCCCAGTACTGTTCTTTTGTTTCGTCATCAGCATTATTGTATAAGTTGCCAAGTTCTGCAACCTCCAGGCTTGACTGGCTTGCCTTGATATTAAGGTTAGATATCTCTGCCTCAATATCACGTATGCTTTTATTTAAGCTTGTAATCCTATCATCTGTTGAATCTGATGTTTCAGCTTCTTTTAAATCATTTTTTAAATTATCAAGCTCTTTCTGCAAGGCATCGAGTTCTTTTCTTTTAGTCTTTAATTCCTCTTCAATAGCTTTAGATGTACGTTCATTCTCATACTGCTTTACCTTATCCTCAGCATCCTCAGTTTCTCTCTTTGCTGCTGTCACTGCAGCATTAAGTTCTGGCATGCTTCCGCTGTCCTCACCGCTAAGCTCTGCCTTTTCACTTTCAAGGCTTTCAATTTCAAGCTCAAGCTGTGAAATTTCGTATGCTTTTGCTGATACTTCATCAGCTTTCTTTTGCATTGCCTTTTTAGCTTTATCTACCTTTTTCTTAAGCTCTGCATACTCAGCTTTCTTTTTAATGTTTTCCTTTTTTGCATCTTCTATATCTTTAAGTGCCTTCTGCAAATCCCTCTTTGCATACTTTATTTCAAGTGAATTTACAGCATAGTCTGGAACAGCCATTTCAAGAAGTGCCTTTGCATAGTCATGGTTAAGTGTCATAAGGTCGGTCTTTGCCTGCTTAAGCGCATCTGCACTGCTTTCACCTGCAAGAACCAGCACAGCCTGCCCCTTTTTTACCTTATCCCCTTCTTTAACCAATACCTTTAAAATTTCCCTTTCTTTTTTGCAGTTCACAGCTACAGGTTCCCTTGCCTCAACATAGCCATCCCCACGTATCTTTGTAGTAAGAGTGCCTGATTCTGCATAGGCAGTTTCTACCTCTGCAAGAGAATAATTCATAATAGTATTGGAAAAAAATGTAAGCAAAAGCATAATTACCAAAAAGATAATAGCAATATTTTTAATCTTATCCTTACGCTTTTGATATTTCTTTATTAAATCCTGTTCTTTCATAAGAAATATTATCTCCTTCCCTTAACCTTTTAGTCCGCCAGAATATGAAATACCCTCTACCAGATATTCCTCTCCATATAAGAATATTAAAATTCCTGGAACCATATATATAGTTGCAACCGCAAATGCAAGGCTTATCTCACCTGAATTAATTTTTGAAAGAAAAACTGAAAGCGGATGCATATCTTCATTCTTAAGCAATATAAGTGGTTGTTCAACCATGTTCCAATAATCAATAAATATAAGTATTGATACAGAAACCATTGCTCCCTTACAAAGAGGTACACATATTTTTGAAAAAATCTGCCACTCTCCTGCACCATCAATCTTCGCCGCTTCTATAAGTGACTCTGGTATACGCCGCATAAATTTCGTAAACAGGAATACGCTAAATGGAGAAGTCATTCCTGGCAGCCATATTGCCCACTTTGTATCAAGCAGCCCAAGCCAGTCTGTTACCAGGTAATTGGGTACAAGTGTCACCTGGTAAGGAAGAAGCATAAGTATAATATATACAAAAAATAAAATTTCCTTTATCCTTCCCTTAAATCTTGTAAAACTGTATGCTGCAAGTATTGCAATAATAACCTGTACTACAAGAATTGGCACTGTATATATCACTGTATTCCAAAATTTCAGCAAATACTCTGGACTGTTTAAAAGCACCGTTGTAAACTGTTTAAAAGTAACCATATCAGGAATAAACTTAAGGTTTACTTTTTCTGATATGTATCCTGCACTTTCTTTATCATTAAAAATCATCCCATAATTTGCCTTAATCTCCTGTGGGCTCATAAATGAATTGGCTATTGTAAGTACAGTAGGAAGCATGAAAAATACCGCCATTGCCAATGCAATTATAAATAATATAACAGATTTTTTATGCCGCTTTTTTTTCAGTTTCACTTTCTTTGACTTAAACTTAAAAGATTTAACCTTCAAAATCCTCACCTGCTTTACTTTCAATAAAAAATAAAATACCTATTACAACAATCATAAATACACACATTACAATAGCAGCTGATGACAATTTCTGGTAATCCAAAGATTCAAAAGTATTATTCATAAAGTGCTGGAGCATATAAAGTGACTCATATGGATAGGCGCCTGACAAAAGATAAACTTCCCTGAACACCTTAAATGAATTCATAAGAGACAAAATTATTACAAATAAAACAGTTGAATTTATGTATCTAAGCTTAATCCTGAAAAAAATAGTAAACTTTCCTGCTGCTTCAAGCTGTGCAACCTCTATAATATCCTTTGGGACACTTCCAAGCGCTGCCATAAATAAAATCATATTATAGCCTAAATTCTTCCAAAGGAACATACTTATAACAACAAGCATACTGTAATCAGACTTAAGCCAGTCAGTACCCTGGAATCCAAAAATTTCAAGCAGATTGTTCATAACTCCATGTGCATTAAAAATAACCTGCCATATAAGCACTACTGATGCTACAGGAACCATCATAGGACAAAGAAAAAACGTTCTGAACTGGCTTTGCCACGGTATATTGGCATCAAGCAGCACTGCCAGCATCAGGGAAAGCACTACTGCCATCGGCACTGCAATTGCTGAAAAAAGAATACTGTTTTTTGCCGCCTGCAAAAAGGCATCATTTGAAAAGAGCATCTTAAAATTATCCAGTCCTGCAAAATTGCCATCAACAGGCCCATCAACCAGTGAATAATAAATAATTACCATAAATGGGACTACCATAAATACCATAACACCTAAAAAACTTGGTGCAAGAAATATTCCTGATACCAGATGCTCTTTTATCTTACTTTTATTCCTGGACTTATTCTTCTTTTTTTTCTTTCTTTCCGTAATGCTGCCCCCTCCGCCTGGTATCAAAAATTTCATAATATCCTACCTGCAATTATATGTTATTAAGAATTTTCACTGACATAAATTTTTACCCTGCTCTGTAAAATTTCCGCTGTTTCTTTTGCAGTCTTATCACCTGCATAAAGTGCCTTTGTTTCTTCAGTAATTATTTCAGAAATATCATTAAAATATGTATCATAATCACTTTCTTTGCCAATTCTGTCAATAATAGTACGGAATAAATCCATATGGGCCTTTGTAAATGGTTTTATATTTACTGTAAAACTATCTATTGTATATGAATCATCTATTGGTGTCACCTGTGTACCATCATCATCTTTATAAGCCTTAGTTGCCATAGCATACTCAATTTTTTTCTCCAGGGCATCTTTTCTTACAGGCAAACCGTAACTTCTTGATACTTGTTTCTGGTATTCATATGTATAAAGACTGCGAAGGAATTTCCATGCACCATCTTTGTCATCGCAATTTTCCGAAATAGACAGGCACGCATCCACAGATGCCATTGGTAATTTATTATTTTTATCTTTAGAAGGCTGGCTTATTATAGTATAACCACCATGTTTCTTATATAATTTTTCATTAACCTGGATATCTGAAAAATCATACAGATACATAGTACTTAATAACAATCTTCCACTATTTATAAGTTCACTCTTGTCTTCATTTTGCCATCCATTGGCATTCTGTTCTTTAATATACTCGTCAGTCGTCTGGAAATTCTTTGAAAACTCAAGCATATGTACAAATTCTTCGGAATCCAGGTTTACTTCACCTGTTTCAAAATCAATAAAATCCTTCATCTGTGAACTAAGCATATTTTGTATAAACCAGTCACTTGTCATACCCTGCATAAATACCCCGTCTTTTGGCATACTTTTATATTTCTCTTCCATTTCTTCATACGTCCAGCCCTCCATATCACCAAAAACCTTTTTAGAACCTACGAGTGCATTTACCGAAAACAGAGTAGGCATATAATATAATTTGCCATCATGTTCAATAGTATTTATTACAGAATCAACAAAATCCTCTTTCTTAATTTCATCATCTTTTTCAATAAAAGGATATAAGTCAGCAAGCATTCCTTTCTTAATATACATAGATTTAGATAACCCGCTTAATTCTATAATATCTGGTATATTACCTGATATTATATCAAGGTTCATCTGTTTCTGTGGGTTTTCATATGTATTATAGCTTTTTATTTCTATATGGTAATCTTCACTGCCCTTATTATATTTTAAGATTTCCTCTTTTAATGGCTGGTTTAAATAATTTGCCGCAAGTGTAAGCCGTTTCTTTTGTTTAGCCTCTGAATATTTCTTTTTATCAATACTTGCTATTTCAATATTGGAATATGAACTACCTTTTCCATCTGTGTCATATTTAGATGAAGAACATATAACAGTTAAACTACCGTCTTCCATAATTTTGAAGTCTGATATATCATTGCCATTAATATCAACATTTATCCAGTCAAATAAAAGCTCCATTTTATTTTTATTAATGTCACATTCATATATGCCATCTTCACTGCTTAAATATACAATTCCATCCTTGCCAGGTTGTATATTCCTGATATTATATATAATACGTCCTCCAAAATCAAAAGTCTTACCACACTTGCCAGTTTCTGTATCAAACTCACAAACCTTCCCATTGGACATAACATAGATTTGACCGCCATTTGCTGTAAAAATATTGTCAATATACTCATCTGTCCCAGCCACCTTTGCCAAAGAACCATCTTTATTAAAAGTATAAATCTTTTGTTCTGAAACAGTTACCAGCTTTCCATCTACATAAACTGAAGTACCACCTAAATAAAGTTCTTCATTTTTCTTAAGTCCAGGCTTTAACTCTGTATGTCCAGATAAACTGCCATCCTTATTAAGACCTGACATATAATATTTTGTATTGCTTGCGCCTGTTTTTTCATTATAGTTATAAACAGAAGACAGCATATGCATGTTGCCCTCCTCATCCATAAATAACCTGTTTATAGATTCGTTTTCTTCTAAATCTTTAAGCTCAGTTATATCAAGTTTTTTACTGTCAAAAGAACCTGTCATAAGATAAGTTATGGATTTTCCAGTCTGTTTTTTTTCATTATATTCATAATGCGAACCCGTCATATAAATATTGTTATCTTTTATAAATGACTGGCTTACATAATCAACTTCTACACTACCCAGGTCATTAAATTTTGATTCATATATGTACTCTGGTGTACTATCTTTACCAGAACCCTTTTCCCCGCCTTTGCCACATGCTGTAAACAACAATGACATAGTAAATAATGCCAGTGATACCCTGAAAAACTTTCTAGTGCTATTTTTTACCATATTGTCTTCACTCCTGCTATTTGTAAAATCTGCCTGTTCAATTTCTTATTTTAATATATTTTTCCACTGCCAGGAATTTCATAATATCCCATTTTCAATTATATACCAGCAACATAGCTTTGCTCTTTATCTGGTACTCTTATGTTATCCTGTATATTATGAATTTTCACTGACATAAATTTTCACCCTGCTCTGCAGGACTTCTGCTGTTTCTTTTGCAGTTTTATCACCTGCAAAAAATGCCTTTGATTCTTCATCAATTATTTTGGAGATATCACTAAAATATGTATCATAATTATTTTCTTTTCCAATCCTGTCAACAATAGAACGGAATAAATCCATATGGGCTTTTGTATATGGCTTTAGTTCTACTGTAAAATCATCCATTGAATATGTACTATTTGCTATAGGAGTTACCTGTGTACCATCATCATCTTTATATGCCTTAGTTGCCATAGCATATTCAATTTTTTTCTCAAGAACATCCTTTCTTACAGGGAAACCATAATTATCTGATATCTTTTTCTGGTATTCATATGTAAAAATACCACGCAGGAATTTCCATGCACCATCTTTATCATTACATTTATCTGAAATAGCCAGGCATGCATCCCCGCTGCCCATTGTAAGTTTATTATTCTTATCTTTAGAAGGCTGGCTGATTACAGTATAACCACCCTGTTTCTTATATAACTTTTCATTAATCTGGATATCTGAAAAATCATACAAGAACATCTCACTTAACAGCAGCCTGCCACTATTTATAAGTTCAAATTTGCTTTCATTCTGCCATCCATTTGCTTCATGTTCCTTCGTATATTGGTCACTTGTCTGGAAATTTTTTGAAAATTCAAGCATATTTATAAACTCTTCAGAATCAAGATTTACTTCACCTGTTTCAAAATCAATAAAATCTTTCATCTGTGAACTAAGCATATTTTGTATAAACCATTCACTTGTCATATCCTGCATAAATACCCCGTTTTTAGGCATACTTTTATATTTTTCTTCCATTTCTTCATATGTCCAGCTTTCCATATCACCAAAAACCTTTTTAGAACCTATGAGAACATTTACCGCAAATGATGTTGGCATATAGTACAGTTTGCCATTATGTTCAATAGTATTTATTACAGAATCTACAAAATCCTCTTTCTTAATTTCATCATCCTTTTCAATAAAAGAATATAAGTCAGCAAGCATACCCTTCTTAATATACATAGATTTAGACAATCCAGTTAATTCTATAATATCTGGTATATCACCTGATATTATATCAAGGTTCATCTGCTTCTGTGGGTCTTCATATGTATTATACATTTTTATTTCTATATGGTAATCTTCACTGCCCTTATTATACTTTAAGATTTCCTCTTTTAACGGCTGGCTTATATAACTTGATGCCAGTATAAGCCTTTTCTTCTGTCTGTCCTCAGCATATTTCTTTTTATTAACACTTGCTATTTCAACACTTGAAGAAGAACCACCTTTTCCAGAATCATCATAATTAGATAAAGTGCTTAAAACAATTAAACTCCCATCTTCCATCATCTGGAAATCTAATATATTATTACTGTTAATATCAACATTTATCCAGTTGAATAAAAGTTCAAGTTTATTTTTATTTAGGTCACATTCATATAAACCATCATTATTATTCAAATACACAATTCCATCTTTACCTTGTTTTATATTCCTGATATTGTATATACTACGGTTTCCTAAATCAATGGGTTCTTCAAAAGTGCCAGTATCTGTATCAAGCCCACAAATCCCATTATAATTCATAACATAGATTTTACCATTATTTGCCGTAAAAATACTATCAATATAATTATCTGATTCAGCTTTTTTTGCCAGTGAACCATCTTTATTAAAAATATAAATCTTCTGGTCTGAAAATGTTATTAGTTTTTCGTCTTCATAAACCGCAGTACCACCTAAATAAAGCTCTTCATTTTTCTTAAGTCCAGGCTTTAACTCTACATGTCCAGATAAACTTCCATCTTCTGCCAGTCCTGCCATATAGTATTTTGTATTGCTTGCACCTGTTTTTTCATTATAATTATAAACGGAAGACAGTATATAAATATTGCCATCCTCATCCATAAATAATGTACTTGGTGTTTCATTTTCCTTAAGCCCTTTAATCTCAGCCATATCAATATTTTTACTATCAACAGAGCCTTTCATAAGATAATTTATAGATTTACCAGACTGTTTTTTTTCATTATATTCATAATGAGAGCCAGTCATATAAATATTGCCATCTTTTATACATGACTGGCTTACATAATCAACTCCTACAGTACCCAGTTCATTAAACTTTGATTCATATATGTACTCTGGTGTGCTATTTTGGCCAGAATTCTTTCCACCACCTTTGCCACATGATGTAAACAGCACCACAATTACAAATAATGCCAGTGATACTATATAAGACCTTCTATTATTACTTTTTATATTACTTTTTACCATACTTTTTACCATACTTTCTTTCTCCCCTGCTCCTTATAACATTTACATGCTTATGTGTATAAAAAAATCATAGTTCTCTTCACATTTCCCATAAAAATACTTGTACAGTAACTTGAATTAACGTATTTTATAGGGCTACACATAAGTTTTTATTGCATTAATTATTATAATACTAAATATCCTGATATACCATTAAAAAGTTTTTAAGATATTCTTACAATTTTCTTTACACATAAAACTATCTGTATCAAAACAGTTTCCAACCAGGTATTAAATATAAAAAAGCTGCCACACTAAGCAGAAAATATACAATATACGGTATCTGTTAAAATTAATATCCACAATATATTGTTATAGTTTTGCTTAATGCTGCAGCCCCTTTATTTAATAAGAACCCTGGACATTTCTGGATTTAATGCCCGCTGCCACTACATCCATGTTTGTCTTCACCACAACCCTCTCCATGATGGTGTTCACCATGATGGCTGCACTGTATATCAGGGTTATAACTAAGTTTCCCTTCCAGAAATGCTTTTACTGCACTGTCTGCCTCTCCTGTAACGCCACCATAAAGCTTTATTCCAGCTTCTTCAAGTGCTATCTTTGCACCATTTCCAATACCACCACAGATTAAAATATCTGCTTTTACCCCGGCAAGTAAGCCTGCAAGAGCTCCATGCCCGCTTTCACCTGTATCCACAATCTGCTCATTGGCCACCTTGCCATCTTCGATATCATAAATCTTAAATTGTTCTGTATGTCCAAAATGCTGGAATACATTTCCATTTTCATAAGTAACCGCAACTTTCATATTATTTTCTCCTTTCATATTTACAATTTATCATTTTACTAAACACTAAAAAGTGTGTTGTAACCTGCCTTAATCCTCTGCTGGTATCTTCTGGTCCATCTTCATAATATGGTTTATCAGCCAGTTAGCAAGGAAATCAACCAGGACATTAATATATTCCTGCTGGTTTTTATCCATATCTTCAAAGTTAATCTCTTCTATCTTTTTAACAAACGACTGGTGTACACTCTGCTGGACTGCCAGCCCCTCATAATTAATGCTCTTCATATAGCGTTCTTCATCCTGGAAATGCTTTACTGTATAATCTTTAAGTTCTTCCACTATATCTATAATTGCATCATATTTATCGTATACATAATCCTTCTGGTTAAGTGCATTTAAATCAGACAATATATCAAACAGACGGCTGTGTTCTTTATCTATAACATCTATGCCTGTATAATACTCTTTAGTAAACTTAAGCAGTACAGGATTATTATGTACTATTTTCATTTTCCCTATCAGGGTATCACTTGACAAAATATGTCTGTACAGCCATAAAGACAGATATTCCATCATATCATACAAAATTCTTGCCCCTTTACTGGCATTTATATTTTCCAAATCAACACTATTTACTTTTGCAGTAAATTCTGCATGTTCCTTTATCTGCCGCAATAGTTCAGGGTCATGTATCTCCCTCATATAATTTTCTTCATGTGCAAAATGTGTTGCCGCATAATCTTTTAAATCTGCCATAAGTTTCCTGGCTGACTGCATAGTTTCTTCCGCAGGCCTGTTTAAATCCGCAATAACTACTGAAATCCTGTTAATTGTTTCAAAAAGCTGGCGGTGCTCGTTATCAACAATATTAATACCTGTCATGCAATCATCTGTAAAATAGTACATTTTATCAGCCCTTTCTTAATCTATAAAAATATTCTATCCGTACATTGTATACTATTCTACACAAATAATCCACATATTTATTTTTTAAATTTCCTTATTTTTTAATACACAACCTATATGGCTATGGCAATTCCAAAATCCCGGGCACAATGTCATTTAGTTAAGCAACCCTTCTATAAATACCAGGGTTATGGATGTTTGAAAATTAAATATTCATAAGTTATGTATCTCTGTCAATTCCAAAATTTTACCAACAGCAGCCCGCTTCCGCTTGGATGGGATACGCAGTGGTGACTAACAGTTGTAAAGCATTTGGAATCTGCCAGGGTAAATAAGCCTTAGTAAATCAAACCCACCTCTTAAGAAGCGTGTATTTTAAAGGACTTACTTAATGAGGTTAAAGAATGGAAATTTAAAATTTATTTTTATAATCCGTACAAAATTACAGATATACAGCAGTTCCTATATCCTGGTTAAAATTTATTCCATTAAATGGGCGCTTTGAAAACGCCAGTGCTTGAATCTGGTACTTTCAGATTCTATGCACTGCTGCGTTTGAAATGCAGCGGGAGCGTGCCCTTGGATGGAATAATTTTAACCAGGATATGGAACCTGCGTTATACTGCCATATGCCCAATATAAAAATTAAGACTTTATTTCCTTTGTTGATTCCCTGATTACAAGTTCCCCTGGAAGAACTATCTGTTTATTGCCTCCATCTTTTTGTATTATATGGAACAATAAATCCACTGTTTCCTTTGCAATTTCTTCTACAGGCTGGCGTATTGTTGTAAGTGAAGGGTTATAATATTCACCTATCTCCAGTCCGTCAAACCCCGCAACTGAATAGTCCTCAGGAATTTTCTTTCCTGCTTCAGCAAGTGCCCTGCAGGCACCAATTGCCATACTATCTGCTATTGCATACACAGCAGTAAAATCCTGTGTCCTGTTTAAAAGCTTCTTCATAAGCCGGTATCCTGTCTGTATCGAATAATTATCAGTATTTCCATCCATATGGCATATAAGCTGGCTGGCTGGTTCTATCCCATTATCTATAAGTGCCTGCCTGTATCCCTCATACCGCAGCTTTCCAATACTGTAATCATCTATGCCTGCGGCAAGTATTGCTATTTTTTTATGTCCAAGGCGGCACAAATAATCTGCTATTTTATAACTTTCCCCATAGTCATCTACTGTAACAAAAGACCATTCCGCATTCCCATTCCACTTGCCATCCTTTCCCTTTCCTGCAAGATACCCAGATGTACTAAGCACAAAAGGCACATCAAGCTGTCTGGTTTTATCCTCAGAATGTGTTACCATACCACCAAGGAAAATAATACCTTTCAGCTTCTTTTCATTTGCAAGCTGTAATGCTACATTTAATTCATCTTCATTTTCTTCTACACGCTGTAATATAAAAGTATACTTCTTCTGTTGTGTTTCTTTTTCAATAATTTCTATCATCCTGCTGAAAAATGGGTTAGATATACCCTTTATAAGTACAGCAACCGACTTTGATTTTGTACGTTTCAGATTCCTTGCGCTGTTATTTGGAATATAATTATGTTCCTTTATTACCTGCAATATCATTTCTTTTGTTTCTGGATTAATGTCTGGATGGTTGTTAATAGCACGTGAAACTGTACTTACTCCTACCCCGCATACTTTTGCTATATCTTTTATTGTTTCCATATTATCCCCGTTTCCTTACTGCTTTTTAAACTGGAAGCCTTTATGCAGAAAGCTTCTTCCTGCACTGTCACGGCCAGTTATATGTTATTTATGATTTTGGCGAAAAAGAAAACTGCCCATATATATGGACAGTCTTCTGACTTACTCTTTATCTTTTAGATTTATAATCATGTTATCCTGCCGTATATTACAGCCAGATTCCTAATCCTGTTTAAAATCCTATCACCAACAGAATTTTTTGTCAATCTCCACTCCCAATTATTCCCTAATACAGAAGGTGTGTTAATTCTTGCATTGCTGCCAAGGTTAAGATAATCCTGCATTGGTATTATACAGAGGTCCGCAACGCTTGACATTGCAAGCGAAACCATATTCCATGAAATATTTTCTTCATTTATATCCGTCTTGTTAAAGTAATCCCGTATAAATATTTTACATTCCTCATCAATATCATTATACCATCCACGTGTTGTATTATTATCATGTGTACCAGTATATACAACACTATTGCTTGTATGTGTATATGGAAGGTAATTAGAAGATTCCCTTGGGTCAAATGCAAGCTGTAATACCTTCATACCTGGAAATCCTGTGCTTTGTAAAAGTTCCTTTACAGAATCTGTTACAAATCCAAGGTCTTCTGCAATTATATCAAGATGCCCAAGTTCCTTTTCCAAGGTTTCAAACAGCTCCTTGCCAGGTCCTGGCATCCATGTCCCGTTCACTGCATCCTTATCACCATAAGGAATAGAATAATATTCATCAAATCCACGGAAATGGTCAATCCTTACTGTATCATAAAGTTTAAAACAATACGCAATCCTGTCCGTCCACCATTTATAACCAGTTTTCTTATGGTATTCCCAGTTATACAGCGGGCTTCCCCAGAGCTGTCCTGTCTTTGAAAACCCGTCTGGAGGGCAGCCTGAAACTGCCGTTGGGACATTATCACTGTCAAACTGGTAAAGTTCTGGATGCGCCCATGTATCAGAACTGTCCAGTGCAACATAAATAGGGATATCACCAATTATTTTTATGCCATTATCATTAGCATATTTACGGAGCTTGTTCCATTGTTTATAAAACTGGAACTGCTGGAACTTATAAAATTCTATTTCACCTGCAAGCTCCTTCTTTGCCCTGTAAATTGCCTCTTCATCCCTGTTACGGTATTCTAAAGGCCAGTTAATCCAGCTTTCACCGTCATTTTCCATTTTAATTGCCATATACAGGCAGTAGTCATCAAGCCATAAAGCATTTTCTTCAATAAATGCCTTATAATCTGCGCCACCTTTAAAATTATTAAATGCTTTTCTTAAAATAACCGCTCTTGCAGTATACAGCATGCCATAGTCAGCACGGTCTTCTGCCTGCCCGTAGTCCAGTGAGTTACAGTCCTTTTCTGTAATTAACCCTTCGCTTGTAAGTGTCTCCAGGTCAATAAAATATGGATTGCCTGCATAAGAAGAAAATGACTGGTAAGGAGAATCCCCATAGCCGGTAGGGCCAAGTGGCAATATCTGCCAGCAGCCCTGCCCTGCTTTTTTTAACTGGTCTACAAACTCATATGCTTCACGCGAGAAACAGCCTATACCATACTTTGAAGGCAATGCGGATACAGGTAATAAAATACCACATTCTCTCATAAAAATCCTCCAATATGGGATTACAGCTTAACCTTTAACAGCACCTGCTGCAACACCCTTGATAATATGTTTCTGGCAAAGCAGATATACTGTAACAATTGGTACAATAGCAAGAACTAACATTCCCATCATTGCCCCCATATCTACAGAGCCGTAACCACCCTTGAGGTACTGTACCGCAATAGGTATAGTCTGGTAATCGCTCTCCAGTACGAGAAGTGGAAGCAGGTAGTCATTCCATACCCACATTGCATTAAGTATTGATACTGTGATTGCTGTAGGTTTAAGAATTGGAAATACTACTAAAAAGAATGTCTGTATTGGTGTACATCCGTCAAGCATTGCTGCTTCTTCTAATGAAATAGGAATTGATTTTACAAAACCTGCAAACATAAATACTGCCTGGCCTGCACCAAATCCTACATATACAATTACGATTCCAATAGGATTGCCAAGGTTTAACATATCTGTAACCTTTGACAGTGTAAACATTACCATCTGGAATGGAACAATCATTGCAAATACAAATAAATAATATAATACTGAAGAAAACTTGCTTTTTACCCTTGTAAGCCACCACGCTGTCATAGATGTAAGTATAACAATTAATATTACAGACAGTACAGTGATAATTGCAGAGTTAAATGCTGCCTTAAAAAATCCTGTTTTTGCAAGACCATCTATGTAGTTAGAAAGTCCTACAAAAGTTTCCCCATTAGGAAAGGCAAATGGAAGTTCGCTAATATAAAGCTTGCTCTTAAAAGAGTTAAGTAACACTAATAATATAGGGAAAAGGAAGATAACCGCCAGTATAATAAATACTATAGTCATAATAATACTAGCTGTTTTAGAAACTTCCATTCCTTCTGCCATATCATTATTTTTCTTCTTTCCTGCCATTATTCTTCCACCTCCCTCTTTCTGGTGATATACAACTGTAACATTGAAACTATGCCTACAATTATAAAGAATACAACTGCTTTAGCCTGGCCTACACCTTCCCATCCATTCCTGTTATAAAATGTTGTATAAATATCGAGTGCAAGACCTGCTGTTTTCCTTGATGGTGCACCAGCTGTCAGTGCCAGGTTCTGGTCAAATAACTTAAATGCATTAGTAAGTGACAGGAACAGGCATATTGTTATAGAAGGCATTGCCATAGGGATAATAACCTTAAACATTGTCTGTGTCTTAGTTGCCCCGTCAATTTTAGCTGCTTCAATTAATTCTCCTGGGATATTCTGTATTGCGGCAATATAAATAATCATCATATAACCGATTAACTGCCAGTTCATCAGTATAACCAGACCCCAGAAACCATATTTTGCATCACTTGTTATTGTAACATCAAAATTTGCAAGAACCGCATTAATCATAAGCTGCCATATATAACCTAATACAATACCACCAATAAGGTTTGGCATGAAAAATGTTGTCCTGAAGAAATTAGTGCCTTTAATTCCCCTGGTAAGGCCATATGCAATCGCAAACGCAATTATATTTATTGTTATAACAGATACTATTGTAAACTTTGTTGTAAACCCTAACGCGTTTATAAAATCTGCGTTGGAAAATGCCCTTATATAGTTTGAAAAACCTACGAACCTTGCATTTGTAACTGTAGTAAATTTACAGAATGACAATACTATACCCATAATAAACGGAATTATAAAAAACACTGTAAATGCAAGTAATGTAGGAAGTACAAACACGGCAAAATATTTTTTATATGCCTTTTGCATAACACTCCTCATTTCTGCGCTGCATAAGCTGCACAAGACCTGCGCCATGCAGCGCCCAGGCACAGACCTTGTTTAATTTACTTTATGCTTTGTTATTACTCAGCAATAGCTTCTTTCTCTGATTTCCACTCTGCTTTACAGTCTTCTACTACGTTATCCCATTCTTTATTTCCTGTGATATACTCTAAGAGTGATGCACCATAGTCATCTTTGAATGTCTGGCTTGGGAAGCTTGTAAAGTTCCATGATACAGAAGTTAAAGCTTCATTGTCCATATAACGTATTACTTCTTTTGCTAATGGGTCTGTTGGGTTATCAGCATCTTCAAATGTGTTAAATGGTGCAATAAATCCAAGTTCATTAGTTACAGCCTTTTTACCTTCATCAGAATTGAATAACCATTCAACGAATTTAATTGTTTCTTCCTGGTCTTCTTTTGAAGCTTCACTGTTTACACTAAAGAAGTTCTCTGTACCAATACAAAGGCCCTGGCTCTCTTCGCCTGAGATACCTGTGTAAATTGGAAGGAATTTAATCTTGTCTTCTTTTACAACATTTCCGCTTACTTTCTTAATATCATTCCATGCCCAGTTACCATTCTGTATCATTGCAACTTTACCAAGTGCAAACTCTGACATAGAATTTTCAACTGTCTTAGAACCTAACATAGAAGGCTTTGTACATGAATTATTTACATATAAATCTAAAATATTCTTATATTCCTGGTTATATTTAAATTCGATTTCCTGCTTGTCAGTTACACTTTCATCTTTGTATTCATAATAAACAGGAAGGTTCATAAGATGTGTCTGCCATCTCCAGTCTTCACCAGGTGTAAATGATGTAGAAGCAAATACACCATCAATTCCTAAATCATCTTTTCTTGCTGTCATGTCTTCAACAACTTCTTTTAACTTGTTAAAGTTGTTGATTTCATCCATTGAAGCAGCTTTTGCACCGTCTAATGCAAAATATTTATCCATTATTTCCTGGTTATAAATAATTCCATAACCTTCTACTACGTATGGTATACCATATACACCATCACCATCTGTTACTGCCATATCTTTATCTTTTAACCATGAATACAGGTTAGTACCAGATAAATCCATACAATAATCTTTCCAGCTCTGGTATCCTACTGGTCCGTTAATCTGGAATAATGTAGGTGCATCTTTCTTTGCAATTTCAGATTTCAGTGTCTGCTCATATGTTCCAGAAGCTGCTGTCTGTACTTTTACTTCAATTCCTGTCTGCTCTGTGTACTTTGCAGCTATTGCTTTCCACTGGTCTGTCTGCTCTGGTTTAAAACTTAAGTAATACACACTTCCTTTTCCGTCTGCACTGCCCTCATCTTTTTCACCACATCCTGTTACTACACCTGCAATCATTGTAGTTGCAAGTAATAAAGAAACTAATTTACGTCTTATCATTTTTCTTTTCCTCCTTCTTTTTATAAAGCATTATTTTGGTACCGTTCTCGGAAACGTACCCGGTAACGTTTCCGAATATGGGCTTATTATATATCCTGACGAATAAAAAAGCAATCCCTTTTTTATTTTTCGTCAAACTAAACATAAAACAAACCTGTTTTTATACAAAATGCACAATTAATGGGCTTATAAATGTTTGAAAATTAAAATTCCACAAAGATTATATTACTCTGGTAAGTTCCAAATATTTTACCATAAGGCAGCTGTTATGGGGGCGCTGGTGCTTAAGCCTTGTTATTTAAGACTTTATGCACCACTGCGCATCCCATCCAAGCGAAAGCGTGCTGCCTAGGGTAAAATTTTGGAATTGCCAGAGCCACATAACTTATGAAATATCCAATTTTCAAACATCCATAACCCCTGCATTTACCCAAGACTTTCCATCCATAGTTTTTTCTTAAATAAAATAATTGAAATTAACAGGCGTACGCATTCTTCCAGTGACAGCAGAAAATATACATAAGGTATTCCAAGTTTTAATATAAATGCCCCCAGGCAGCTTAATGGCACTCCAAAAAGCCATGTACCAATAAAGTCAATGCACATTATATAGCTTGTCTTACCTCCGCTCCGTATAATTCCCCCGCCCAGTATCATATTCTGTACTTTAACTGGTGAAACCAGTGCAAATACCACAAGTATCTGGAATGCAGTTTCTTTCACTTCTTGTTCTACATTATAAATATTAACATAACTTTTCCCTGATAAAATTAATAATATTGATAATATTACAGAACCATACAGGCCATAAAGCATTAACTTTTTGGATTCTTTATATGCCCTGTCATATTCCTTATTGCCAAGGAACTTTCCAATAATAATACCTGCGGCCTGTGAAAGCCCGCTTAATGCACCTATAAGCAATGTTTGTACAGGTACTGTCAGTGTCATTGCAGCACATGGTTTTGTACCAATATTTCCATAAACCGCTGTATAAATATTTTCCCCAAAACTCCAGAAAAATTCACAAATAATAATTGGCAATAAAATACTAATATATTGTTTCTTCCTTTCACCGCTGAAACGCCATACAAAAACAGGCTTTATCTTTTTTAATGTAAATTTTGCCATAAAGTAAAGTATTAAAATAAATGAAGCAGACTGTGAAACTACAGTTGCTATTGCTGCACCCTTTACACCCATTTCTGGCATGCCAGCCTTTCCAAAAATTAAAATATAATTTAATAATGTATTTAGAATTACTGATATTATACTGGCATATAAAGGATATTTTGCTGTATCCAGGCAGCGCATTAACGTAGCACATATTGTACTGGCAGCAAGTGGCAGGTAAGATATTGAAATTATACGCAGGTATCCTGCAGCTATCTGTTTTGTAACACTATCTTTTGTATAAAAATGCATAATGTATTCTGGAAAAACAAGGCATAATATACTAAATATTATTGAAAGTCCTGCAGCTATAAATAAGTTTGAAAAAAAACTTCTGTTCGTTTCCCTCTCATTCTTCTGTCCTATATATTGCGAAACCATAATTCCTGCTGCCGCTGCAACAGCTGACAGAAGCACAGAATACATTGATGAAAACTTTGCCCCAAGCCCTACACCTGCAATACTGTTACTTCCAAGTTTCCCAATCATAAGCTGGTCAATTACCCCGAAAGATGACTGCAGTAATGATTGTAATGTAACTGGCAAAGCAATTCCTGCTACATTTTTATAAAAATTCTTATTATTATCCATTATAGCCCTCCTATTTTCCTGACACTTGAACGTATAACAAGGCTTGTTGGAAGTATTACTGATGTCCTGTTATAAATACCTTGTTTCATTTCTATTAGTATTTCTACTGCTATTCTTGCACGTTCCTTTTTATCCTGTTTTATTGTAGTCAGTGACGGATATATCCTTTCACACCAGAAACTGTCATCAAACCCTATAACAGACATATCCTTTGGTACATTTAACCCTTGTTCCTGTAATTTATAAACAAGCTCTGCTGCATAAAAATCAGATACTGCAAAAACTGCTGTATATTGCAGTATCTTTGAGAAATTTTCTATGTAAAAAATATCCCTTTCTTCTTTTTTCTGTGGTATCTCCCAAAAATCCGCCTGGTTTCCTTCCATTCCTGCCATAAACCCGTCAATACGCTCTCTATCCATGCAAATATAATTGTCTGCAATACAAAGCACTTTCTTATGCCCCATTTGTTTTAAATAACTCCCTGCTTTAAAACCACCTCCATAATTATCAACTATAATATTACAGACCTGTCCTGTTTCTTCCAGATATCCGTCATATACTACAAACGGGATATGCATATTCTCACGGAGTTTAATGTATTCCTGTTCACAAAACCCAATTATAACCAGACCTTCCATATTCCACATAGATGCAATTTTTATAATTTCGTTCCAGTCAGTTAAAACCTTTACAAGCATAAAATAACCTGCCTTGTCAAGTTCTGCTGATAATGCATCTAACGATGCCGAAATAAAACCATCTTCCAGTACACGGTTCTCATATTTTTCATGGTTATTAATAATTACACCAACAATCCTTGAATTATTCTGCGCCAGCAATATACCTGCCATATCTGGTATATAACCTCTTTCTTCTATAAGCTTTTGTACACGTTTTACTGTTTCATCTGAAACCTTTTTAGTTTTACCATGGATTACATTAGAAACTGTTGCTGTACTTAAACCAAGTTCTTCTGCAATATCAATTATCCTTACTCTTTCCTGCCTCATATATCACGCCTCCTTATACTTAAGGTATTTTTTAATCTTAATGGAAACCTGCCATATTTACAATAGGTTAAACGCGTAACCTGTTCTAAAAATAA
Organism: uncultured Lachnospiraceae bacterium; assembly: GCA_948794795.1. Lineage (GTDB taxonomy): Bacteria > Bacillota > Clostridia > Lachnospirales > Lachnospiraceae > Butyribacter. The sequence continues at coordinate 70,814 of CAQGLR010000016.1, forward strand.
TACTGCTTATTTAGTATATTTTCATAAAAAGATATAATTGCCAGAATAAATTCTTTGTGATATTATAACAATAGACAAAAGCAGGAGGAAACTATAAATGTTTAGTAAGTTTAGGGATTTTAATTCCAGGTCCAAAATCAGGCGCCAGATAAACCATATATTTCTTATATCAGTTATTGTCCCTGTGCTTACCCTTGGTACATTTTCAGCATTTTATATAAGAAACCTTATGCTTGGACATTATACCAGGCAGTTACATGCAGATGGTGTACGTGTTAATTCTATATTATTTGAACTTACTACTTCAATATACAGCTCAATAGAATCTATCTATAAAAATACTGGTTATATGTTACTGCTGGGGTCAGATTTCAGTACAGAAAAACAACATGAAAATTACACTTCATTATACAACCATATGGACTATCTCCAGAAAAATGCAGCCTCAATTTCATTTATACATATATATACCAATAATCCAGATATCAAAACCAGCCCGCTTATATCTTATATTGACAATTACTCTGGACAGGACTGGTATAACAATATACCTGCCAAAAGCTTTGAGGCATGGGAACGCAGCACAAGGACAAATAATTACGGGCAGGAAATTACTGAACTATGTTTTGTCCAGAAATTAGGCGTAGTTTCTGATAAATACTCTGCTTATATGGTATTATGCCTTGACAATAATTACTTAAAAAACCGTATAGAACAAGGCAGTTATAAAATTACAGCTTCAGTTAATAATAAAAATTTATTTTATTCTTCTGATGTACAGGATACCAGTAACACAATTCCTGAAAATAATAAAAAAGAACTTACAAATATTTTATCTTTTAAATCATATAAAACTAATAATATTTTTTATATAGGAATAACAGACTGTTCAGCATATCCAGCAATTAACAGGTTTACTATAGTTTATACTGGAATTATCCTGCTTCTTACAATAATTCCATCAATTATTATAATTTCATTTTCTGCATTTTTTGGAAACCGTACCAATACATTAAAATGTGCAATGCACCAGGCAAGTCTTGGGGATTATGATATTATTGATAATTTCAAGGGTGATGATGAACTCTCGGACACATTTAACTATTTAAAAGCTACAGTAGAAACTATTAAAAAAAATACTGCCATTTATTATGAAACACTTATTAATAACCAGCGCCTTGCCAATAAGCAGCAGCAGATGGAATATAATATGCTTGCAAGCCAGATTAACCCGCACTTTCTGTATAATACCCTTGAAACAATAAGGGTACAGGCACTTACAGAGAACTGCATGAATGTAGTTTCCTCTATTAACCTGCTTGGCAAATCTATGCATTATGTGCTTGAAAATACAGGTAATAATACAACAACACTTGAAAGCGAGCTTGACTATATTAAGACATATCTTGCAATACAGAAACTGCGCTTTGGCGACAGGGTAAATGCTGTTTTTGAAATTGAAGACAGCTGCCAGTTATATTCAATATATATACTTCCGCTGCTTTTACAGCCAATAGTTGAAAATGCCATAATACATGGACTTGAAAATATTTATGGAAAGGGATATATAACAATTTCTATTAAAAATGATAAAGATATACTATTTATTTCTATTAAGGATAATGGCAATGGAATGGATTCTGAAACTTTGAAACAAGTCCGCTGTAAACTTGAATCAGATGAACAGGAAAATACTAAAAGCATTGGACTATTTAATATAAACCAGAGAATTAAGCTTTATTATGGAAATGAATACTGCCTGTCAATAAATAGTACTGCTGGTGAAGGAACAGAAGTTACTATGTCATTACCATATTCTTTAATATACAGGGGGGAATAACAATGGACAAACAACTTTTAAATGTTTTATTTGCAGATGATGAACAATTAATAAGACAAGGTCTCCGTTATACTATTAACTGGGAAGAAGCAGGTTTTTTTATATGTGGGGAAGCAGAAAATGGTGAAGAAACATTAGAAAAAATTGACAAATATAACCCAGACCTTGTTATACTTGATATACGTATGCCAGGAATCTATGGGACAGAACTTATGAAAACTGCCAGAAGCAATAATTTTAAAGGGGAATTTGTTATATTATCGGGTTATTCCGATTTTAATTATGCACAGACTGCAATGCGCTATGGTGCAATTAGTTACCTGACCAAACCAATTAATTCAGATGAACTTCTTTCTATAGTCATTACTGCAAAAGAAAAAATCCTTAATAAAATCTCTGGACAGAACTGCATAGAAAGTTATGCCAATAAAGCAAAACCTGCAATATTAAAAGATTTATTAGAAAATGGAAATATTGATGCTAATATTGATTATGGACAGCTTGGCATTTCTTCTTCTATATACCAGGTTGTACTTTATGAAAGTTATACGCCATACTACAATTCTTACAGCCTTGCCAGGCTGCTTAATATAGCAGACATAAAAAATACTTTTGAATATATTACTATAGACAGCCATAATGTAATACTTTTAAAAGGAAATTATGCAATAGACAGTTTTGAGAGATGCCTTAAACACTACAGGACTGGTACACAAAAAGGTTCTCCTCTTGATTTTTTATTTATTACATATGGTCCTGTGGTTTCAAATTTAAACAATATACATGAATCATATGAAACATGCTGTAAACTTATGGACAAAAGATTTTTTTGCACACCAAACCAGCATGTACTGTCATATAAAGACCTTCCTGCACTGTCAGGGACTGGAATTAAACTTGACCCACAGTTAATTAATTCATATAGTAATGATTTTATAAATTTTCTCCAGGCTTTTAACCGCAGGGAAATTAAAGAACTTTTAAACAATCTTAAAGAAACATTGATAAACTGCAATAATACACCTGAAAGCATAAAATATTTCCTTATTGATATTTTCCTGCAGATAAAACAGGCAATAATAAATAATTATTATACTCTTAATATACCTTTTGCACATAATGCTGCAATTATTGAAACACTGTCTAATAAATCTTATATGTATGAGATTTTTGCTTATTTTAATGAACAGTTTGAAATGATTATACATGCAATTGGCAATAATTCAAGTAAAAGTATATTAGAAGATATTATATATTATATACATCATAATTACCAGAATGATTTGAAACTTGAAATGCTAGCAAAGCTTTTTGGATATAATAATTCTTATCTTGGAAAACTGTTTAAAGAAAAAACAGGCAAAAGTTTTAATAATTATCTTGAATGTGTAAGAATAGAAAATGCAGCAAAACTTTTAGATACTACATGTCTTAAAATATATGAAATATCTGCCAGGACAGGCTATAAGGATGTAGATTATTTCCAGAAAAAATTTAAAAAAATTATGGGTGTAACCCCTACCCAGTACAGATATAAGAAGTGAACGCTTAAGCGTCCACTTCTTTTCTATACAATATAAAATTAATACAAGTAAACTTTTATGCCCCGCTTTACATCTGCGTGGATAAAATTTACTGTGCTGCTTTTGCTTCCTCAAATGCCTTATACTGGTCTTCGCAGTTCTGCTTATCAACTTCAAATACCTGCTCATAACCAAGGCCATTTGCTGTTGTCTGCATTTCTTCTAATAAGCTGTTAAATTCTTTTTCATCTTTTGCAAATACCATTTTCCATGAATACTCAACAATAGTCTGTTTACACTGTTCTTTAATTGCACTTATATCTGTAGAATATTCTGGCGTTGCATAATTTGTCCCAGGAAGTACAAGAAGCTTGCCTGTACTGTTTAATCTTTCAATAGCTGTTGAAGCATTATCATTGTGTTCTGACCAGTCTTTTGAAAGCTCTGTAGCTGTTTTATTCTGGTAATCTTCCCATCTTAAATATGTGTAGTACATATTATCTTTATCTGGGTTTGTATCAAGCAGGCCAAGGCTCTTATAATTAAGTGCTGAACCACCTTCTGTCCATGTACCGCCGCCCCATTCATCAGGTACTTTAAGGTTTTCTTCTTTTGTTACAAATGCTTTGTCACCAAATTCTGTTAATACAGGCTTGCCATCTTTCATTTCCCATGTAAGGCCTTCTGGACCGCATGAATTGCTTTGTATAACACATCCCATCTCAACACCTTCTGGTGAATAGAGCCAGTCAATAAAGTCTGCCATTCTCTGTGGGTCTTTTGCCTTGCTGCCTATCATTATGCCGCATCCCATTTTGCCATAAGGCATAGAACCGTAAGTAAGACACTGCATATCATCAATAGTTGCTGTAGCAAAACCTTTACCTTTTGAAGTATGCTCATCTGTATTATACTGGCCTGCACCAAGCCATGGCCATAATGAATATAAAATCTGCCCGTCTTTATATTTATTGGCTAAAGTATCATAATCCTATGTTGTAGATTCTGGGTCCATAAGCCCTTTCTGGTTTGCATCAAACAGGAATTTAAGGCTCTTTATATAAATACCATCACTGTCAATATCACTTTGGATATCTGTTCCGTCAACTTTTGCCATACAGAAACCGACATTCTGGTACCCATAAAGTGCACACAGCCCAGTTGCATTCTGCATAACATCAGAATCCCAGTCCTTAAATAATGAAAGTGCATATGTCTTTTTACCTGAATCACTTTCAGTTGCTTTGTTCTGCATTTCATAAAGCACATCAAGCAGACTATCCATATCTTTTATTGCAGGATATCCAATCTCTTTGTAAATATCCCATCTAAGTGATGGGGAATTAGTTGCTTCATTAGCATCACAAGGTTCTGTTGCCTTCTGGTTGCTTACTTCACTTGGAATTGCCCATACACCATCTTTTTCTGCAAGCTTGCTTGCTTCAGTATATGCATTTTCACATTTTTTAAGATTTTCACAATCCTTTATATAATCTTTCATATCTAATACAAGCTCTGCCTGTACCAAATCTTTAAGACGGCTCTGGTCAAGGTTTGTAATAATAATATCACCAAGGTTGCCATTAGCTGAACGTGTCTGGAATAATGTATCACCACCACCTGCCACATTTGGTGCAATAATATTAAGCTTCATATTAAACTTATCTTTTACAATTTTACCAAACCATCCACTCTGTTCACCCTGGAAATTAGCAAGGCTGTCAAAAACATCTATTGTAATCTCTTCCTCATAAGGTCCTCCATGTTTTGAACCACTAGCCGTATTTTTACTGCTGCCACCTTCATCATTGCCGCATCCTGCCAGTGATGCCATTGCAACAGTAAGGCTAAGCACTGTAACTGCAGCTTTCTTTAAAACTCCTTTTTTCATTACTTTACCTCCATAATTTTATATTTTATTCTACGTATTAACCCTTAACTGCCCCTATCATCATACCTTTTACAAAATGTTTCTGGAACATAGGATATATAAATAAAATCGGCAGTACAACTATAACTGATATTGTCATACGTATTGATGTTGGTGTCTGCTGTGTGGCAAGATTGGCAACTGCCTGCACTGAACCACTTGATTTAACAAGGGTTGCAAGTGAACTTGCCTGGTTAAGGTATGTATAAAGCAGATACTGCAGGGAATACAGTTTCTGGTCAGTTATATAAATCAATGTATCCTGGAATGAATTCCATTGTCCTACCGCTGCCCATATTGCTACAGTTGCAAGAATTGGTGTGCTTGAAGGAAGCGCTACTTTAAAAAACTTTGTAAACACTCCTGCACCATCAATTTCTGCCGCTTCAAATAAAGACGGAGGTATTGATTCTACATATGTTTTTACCATTATTATATTAAATGGCTGGACAATAGCTGGAATAATATATACCCAGAATGTATTTGTCAGATGCAGGTTTTTCATAGTCATAAACATTGGTATAAGACCTGCATTAAAGTACATTGTAATAACAATAACACGGTACCATAATTTACGGTGCCACATTTTCTCCTGTGTAAACATAAATCCCAGAAATGCAGATGCAAGTACTGTACATGCAGCACCAAGTACTGTCCTTCCAACAGAAACAAGTACCGCATAAGACAATCCACTCAGTTTAAAAACTTCTATATAATTCTGGAACTGTATACTTTTTGGAAGAAAATTTATATCTCCCGCTGCACTCAGGTCATTAGCACTGATTGAATTAATAATCAGGTAATAAAATGGATAGGCGCATATTAATGTAAATACTCCAAAAAGAAAATAATTACATATATGGAATGCATAATCCCATAGAGTCATTTTATGTTTTACTGGAACTTCCATATCTTCTTTCTTCACTTCCGCACCCCCTCCTTATAAAATACTTTCGCCTCTGGTTTTCTTTGATACAAAATTAACAACAGCAAGCAGCGTCACACTTACAAAACTTTTTAAAATACCTATTGCTGTGGCAAGAGAAAGGCTTTTTCCTGTCATACCTATATTGTACACATACAAATCAAGAACCTGGATATTCTGTTTATTAAATGAGTTCTGGAATACAAAATACTGGTCCATTCCATTATTAAGAAAATTTGCTACATTTAACATTAACATAACAAAATATGTTGGCATAATCAAAGGAATTGTTATATTTTTAATCCTTTGCCACCTGCCTGCACCATCTACATTTGCAGCATCATAAAGTTCAGGGTCAATTCCTGCAATACCTGCAAGATACATAATTGCTCCCCATCCAAGCCCTTTCCATGTACTCCATAAAATCATCTGAAGCCATACATGTTTATCACTGTCAAGTATTTTCAATGGTTCTGAAATTACTCCCATATCCTGTAAAAGTGAATTTAACATTCCTGTTGAAGAAAACAGACAGAACGCAACAGAATATACAAGCGTCCAGCTTATAAAGTTTGGCAAAGTTGTCAGTGTCTGGACAAGATTTTTAAACCACTTGCATTTTACTTCGTTCAGAAAAACAGCAAATAAAACTGGGAAAAAAGAAGTAGCTATTGAAAGCAGGCTCATTGCAAATGTATTTTTCATTACTATCAAAAGCTGTCTTACCTGTGTAGGATTACTAAATAATGATTTAAACCATTTTAATCCTACAAAATCACACTGTGACAGTTTTAATGGGGCTTTGTAATCATACAATGCATATACCCATCCATATAAAGGAAAATAAGAAAATAAAAAAACCAGTATAAGGAATGGCACTATACATAAAAACAGCCTGTACTTCTCTGTCCCTTTACCCCCATGATGCTTTTTTTCTTGACTTCCAACTATCATTTCATACACTCCCCTTTCTTTAAAATTTATTACAGCCTGTATCTATATAATTTTACAATAACTGTAACAAATATAATTTTACAAAAACATACAAAAGCCATCTACCAGATATTTTCAAGCCATATATACTGTTATTTTCAATTTTTATAATATAACCTGGAATTTTTACTGGAACAAAAATAGAAAAAATACCATACCATATATTTTATAAAAGTGCAATAATCAGAGTATAAAAACGCATTTTGTAAAAATGGAGGGACATTATGAGAATACGGATGGAAAATCCACTATTTGAATTTATAAATACAACAGTAAATTTTATTGCTTTAAACTTTTTATTCCTAATTACCTGCATACCTGTTATTACTATTGGTCCTGCTGTTGCTGCACTTTACCAGGTACTTTTAAGGGAAGCCAGGGGTGAGAATGGATACCTTTGCAGCACATACCTTAAACATTTTAAAGAAATGTTCCTGCAGGGCATAGCAGTTTTTATTTTTTATATAGCAGCATTATTTATATCAACTTTCACAGCCGTCTTCTGGGGCAGCATGGGAGGCACACTTTCTATAGTTATAACCGTTTTGCTTGTACTGGTTTCTGTTGTTATAATTTCAAGTATGCTTTACGTATTCCCTCTTATGGCACGTCTTGACAACAGTATTAAACAGACAGTTAAAAATGCATTTATAATAGCATTAAGCAATCCTGTATTAACAGTTGTTCTGCTTCTCTTACATATTACTGTTATAAGCCTCCTGTGCTTTGTCCCTTATATGAAAATATTTATGCTTATATCCGGTTTTGCATTTTTTGCATTTTGTTTTGCATTTATTTATACAAAATTATTCAGGAAATACGAAGCTGTTGCAGAAAATTAGTTTTCTGCTGTTTATTTAATTGCCTGTCCAGTTTTTTATAAACTTATAGTTATTTTATTTTTTATGGCGCATAGATACATAAACAATCTATGCGCCATAAATTTTTCTAAATATAAATACATTTCTTGCAATAATATTTCTTTATATGATATTATTACTAAAATGGTTAAATATCTTATATTTTACATATGGAGGGTTAGTATATGGAAGCTTATTATAATGACGGGCGTGGACGCTATGGTACTGGTGAAAGCTATGACTGGTTCTACCAGTATGATGCAGATATTAATGAACTTAATCTTTACACAAGCCCAGATGGCTTATGGACATATGATATTACAGAGTCTGGAGATTCTTCTGGAATAGAGATTTTACGTTATAATGGCAATGAAACTAATATAACGGTACCACAAGTTATTGAAGGAAGGAATGTTATATCCCTTAACTCCACATTTGACGGTTTCTATGAACTTGAAAGCATTGTTATACCAGATGGGGTAACTTCTATTGAAGGTGCTTTCTATGGATGTGAAGGTCTTAAAAATGTTACCCTTCCCAAAAGCATTACAGATATGCCTTATGCTTTTAACTGCTGTTATTCACTTAAAGAAATTAATATCCCAGATGGTGCCAGGGATTTTTCAAATGCATTTCCGGGAACAATGCTTGAAAGTTTTGTATTTCCACAAGGAACTAATTATATTTCCTCTTCTTTCGCTGGCAATATGTATCTAAAAAAAGTAATAATACCAGGGAGTGTAGAAATTTCTGATGAAGCTTTTGCTGATTGTGAAAACCTTACAGATGTTACTTTAGAAAATGGTATTAAAAGTATTGATGACTATGCCTTTTTCCACTGTACTTCACTTAAAGAACTTATAATTCCTGAAAGTGTACATACATTTGGTGAATTATCTGTTGGATATATGGAAATAAGGGAATATACAGACTCTAATAAGACTGGGTTTAAAATTAAAGGAAACTGTATTGTCCCTGGATTCTGTATAAAGGGGATAAAGGGTTCACCTGCCGAAGAATATGCCAGGGACAATTGTATTTCTTTTATTTCTTTATAATAGATAACCAAGTAAAAACTGCATACTGCCAATGCATGTTATAACTAATACTCCATACCGTTAGTAATAATATCTGTATGGAGTATAAAAGGGAATTTTAAGGGGTTTTTTCATTAAATGGCTGCCACGCTGAGCCAAACTTAACATCTTTAAACAATTCTGCAAGACCTGTTATCTGTTTTAACCGGAGTATTTCATCTTTATCCATCCCAAGGTGTTTTGATATCCATGCATCTGACCTGCCAAGTTCACACAGTTCTTTAATAATATTACTCATAAGGTCTACATTATGTGTACCACGTGCCCTGTTATGCCTTATAGTGCTTGCCATCCGGTAATCAACTGGCTTGTCTATAACTGATACTGGCAGCATACCTCTTTCACGTTCATAAATATCAGGGTAATCAAGCATTATCCTGTATCTGTGGAAACCATCAACAATTATATAAATATCTTCTAGTTTCTCATAATAACATACAACAGGCATTGTATAACCATCTTCTTTAATGCTGTCATATAACAGGCTGAGCTCAGGCGGGGCTACGGAATTTGGGTTATATGTATTAGGGACAACTCTCTCAACAGGCACAGCAATTACATTGTACACTGGACTTTTATATTCCATATTCATCACCCACCTTAACATATTTTTGTTTAAGGAAGTCTACATTCCTCTTCTGTTCCCTTGAAAGCCCAAATCCCATAAACCTGCATATATGGTCATTCCGAAGAATACAGTAACACATCCTTTTCCAGCTTGGAAGGTCTTTTGAAGATTTTATATCATCTGTATGGTCAGGTATCCTTTCCATAAAGATAATACGTGAATTTTTCATAACTGTATAATTGGAAATTCCATTGCGTTTTATCTTATAACCATGGTCAATAAGCTCTTGTATAGTTTCTTCTTCAAGCCCTCCGCCAGTCTTATGCCAGAACTCTATTGATGTGTTAAACTTCTTTATATAGTTATTCCGGAGCCGTGAAGGAAGCGTATCGAGCAGGAATTTGGTATAGGACTCCCATGTATGCCCTTTAGGAAGTGATAAATTTCTATATGCTAGTGCTTTTGTCTTTCCATAAATTGCGCCAAAGTTGGCACCCCTGACACGCCCTATAAGCTTTGCCCATATCTCAGGGTCAATAACCCTGTACAAATTAAGGCTGTCTTTAGCATAATCATTAAACGGGGAAGCTACACGCATCTGGTCCGGCTTAAGTCCCGCCATATAATACATATCATAAAGACGGTTATATTCATAACCAAACAGATAATTGGCATGCCAGATATCACCTAAAAGCCAGTCATACATAGGAGATGCTGTCCATACATCCTTAAACTGCCTTGCTATCCAGCATTCCCCTTTATACCCATATTTCTTATACAATATACCACTGTAACGTTGTATAGATTCTTCTGCCCTTGTACCAAGCAGGCACACAGTTTTTTTATTGTTATGCGAAATTCTGTACCACCTGCTAAACTGCTTAGCAAGGTCTTCCTGGTGCATTTTATAACGGTAAGTAGTAATTGGGTTATTTTCCATGTTAATAACATAAGGATGTTGCGGCATAGGACGGACCCATGCATCTTTCTTGGCATCATCCCACGGGTACCAGAACATTTCATAACTGCTAAGTGCTGTCCTTGTAGCCATAGGAAGACATACCCAGTATAATTCTGCCTTATTTTCAAGCCTTGCAAATGTCTTCTCTACGTATTCTGTAGTAACCGTATATTGTGCTTCAAAATCCTGGTGGAATACACCAATCTTTTTATCTGGATAATACTTTTCCTGGAAATCCAGAACTAAATTTAAAAGAACACCACTGTCTTTCCCTCCTGAAAAAGATACAAAAATATTATCAAATTCTTTAAAGATAAAATGCATTCTCTGTTGAAACGCGTCATAAACATTCTGTCCTGTATATTTTTTAACCATAATCCTTCCTTCGTATATTGCAATATTGTATTATGTCAGTTAGTAATATTTCTATATTTTACCATATTTTCCATTTTAAGGTTTTTCAAAAAATAAGTCAACCTTTTGTTCTAAAATAAATGGTTATTAGGACATGTCTTAAAATTAAAAATTGCATAAAATTATTGGCTCTGGCAGTTTTCAAACGTATACTAGGGGGTGTTTGAAAATTAAAAATTGCACAAATTATGTGGCTCTGACAATTCCAAAATTTTACCACCGGCAGCCGCTCCCGCTTGGATGGGATGCGCAGTGGTGCATAAAGCCTTAAAAAACAAGGCTTAAGCACCAGCGCCCCCAAACAGCTGCCTTATGGTAAAACATTTGGAATTTGCCAGAGTAATATAATCTTTGTGCAGTTTGATGGTTTAAAAGCAATTTTCAAACACGCCCTAGGGTTTTTAATTTATCCGCGGATATAACAGCACATATGAAATATATACTTTAATACTACAATAAAAAAACTGCTGTTGGCAAAAATGCCAGACAGCAGCAATTAAAAAGTTTAGTCATTTTCAATACCCAAATATATACTATAAATAATTTTTGTAGATAATGGTTCTTTATATAATTGTTAATAAAAAGTAACCAATAAATAATTCCCAGGGTATATACGAAAATTAATTAATGTTTATTACAACCCTGTCCATGCCTCTATCCCAAGACTTTCTATATAACTGCAAAGTTCTTCTGCCATTTCTTCTGCTTCTGGTATCCTCAAATGCCCTGGTGTTCCACATCCATTACGTATAAAAAGATAATGTGAAATCCTTTTATCATTTATCTGGTTTACAACCTCATCTATAGCACTATCCCATGCAGCATCATGTTCTAAAAGTGTTGTACAACAAATAATATATGCCTCTGGATATTTTTCACGTAACCCATTTAAAAAAGCTTTATAATGTTCCCTCCAGGTATCTGCCATCTGCCCGTTATAATCTTCTTTCATATAATCATATGGATGGCTGTCATTCTGTCCAAATGCAACAATAACTACATCAGGTGTATACTGTGTAAAATCCCATTCCATAATTTTGCCCAAAGCTTTATTATAGTGGATTTTATCCCATGCAGTTTCCATGCCAGCCTGGTCTGGCTCATTAAACCAGCCAGTTTTATCCATTAATGCAATCCCGCCCTGTGCAATATCATGCAGTTGTGCATTTAACCTTCTCGCAGTTATCCATGAATAAGAATACCAGCTGTTTGAATAACCACCATTATGTTCTGGGTCTTCCTTGCCTGTAAAATCTATAGCTTCTGAAACTTCACCTGCCGAAACAGAATCACCATAAACTTCTATTTTCCTTATTGGTTTTGCAGGCATATCAAGAAGCTTGCCATTATCATCAATTTCAATTCCAAGAACAGTTATCTCATGGCATGCATCCTGTCTTTTAAAAAACAAGGCCTCATGTTTATTATCCTCTGACGGTTCTACTTTAATGTCTAATGTAATACTTCCTTCCTTTGGAAGCAAAAGTGATAACTGCTTTCCGTCAATAATACATCCAAGATAATTATCCCAGTATGCATTGTTATTTTTCACACAAATCTTTAATATATTTCCAGTAAACCTCATTCCTAAAGAAGTGCAAGGAAAAACAAAAACTGGTTCTTCTGGGTTACTCCAGTCAATCCTTCCACTATATAGAAGTTTTTTATTATCTGGTTTTATTATCATTATTTTCTATCCTCCATAATTTATAATAATACAAATGGCTACAATTTATTTATATAAAAACAAATTTTGTACACACTGCAGTTTGTTGTAAAATACCAGCTTTATTCTGCTTTTATGCCAGTAACAGAATTTACTCCATAATAACCTGCCATTGCCTGGTTAATCCAGTAACTGCTGTCTTCTGAAATATCAGCAAGACTGCTTAATGCATCATGTCCAGACCGCAATGGGTACTTATAAGAAATTATTGGCACAGATATATCCATATTTCCCGCTTCTTTCTGTTCTATAATATATTTCTCTCTCTGTAGTGACTGTTTATGTAATTCATATGAACAAATTGCTGTATCTGCTATTGAAACCACACAAAAGATACAGCCACATACAGTTATTATAAATGAAATATCCTTAATTACACCATCTCTTTTTTCTTCTGCTGGTTTATCCAGATTTGCAAAAAATATTCCAGCAGATGTTACTCCATATACTGCAGAAATAAACCATGCCCGTTCTGGAATAGAAGGAGCAGCAATAAGACAAACTGCAGATAAAATTGATGATATATAATAAAAATACGACTGGATTTCTTCATTATGTTTTATATAAATTATTTTTTTTATATTTCAGTAACCAGAATATTAACATAACAGTAAAAATACCAAGTCCAAAAAACACCCAGTAATATCCTGTAATAAAACATTTAAATAAAAAACTTAAATTACTTCTGTTGTCTTCTATACCTGCCCTCGCAGAATTGCCAGGTGAAAAGAATAATATACAATATCCAGCAATACAGCCCAAATACAATGTTGTAACCATTGGGTTTAAAACTATTTTATTTTTTATAAAAACCACCATATATAATGTTAAAATTATAATCATCCCTGCACTTATATTTTCCATGCCGCAGCCTGCAATAATCCCTAATATAAGTGCTGGCAATATCCATAATATACATTTAAAACATTGTCCTTTTTCATAACTATATTTTCTGAACACTAATAATACTATAAGGTCAAAAACAGCTGGATATAAATAATTAGCTGAACCTGATGTCCAGAACATTATCTGTCCATAATCAGGAATAAATATCCACAAAAAAATATTAATTAATATAAATAACTTTAAATCTGGTTTTTTCCCAAAATTAGATATTTTATATATAAGGTAAACTAAAAAAATATAAGCAGCAGAATTTATTAAATCAAAAACTACTGGGGGAATAATGTTAAAAACTACCATAAAGGTATATCCCATTACCCTTCCGCTCCATGAATTATAAAACCCTTTTAATAACTGCCAGAATGTTTTTAATACATTATCCCCTCCATCTGGGAAATTTTTTAAATACCCTCTATAATAAAAGTCATCTGCAACTGCTGGTGTCAGGTAATTAATAATAAAAAATGCTATAAATATTACTGATATACTGGCAATCCACAGCCCTCCACTTCTTATAAACTGTATATTTTTAGATATGGTTCCTTTGTTATCTTCTTTCATTTTCCAGATTTTGGCAGGTGAAATCCCTGTTCTCCTTTTTATATAATCAATACATTTCCCTATACATTTGCGAATGACATTTCAAGCTCTTTTATAAACCTGTCTGTAGTATTTCTTTTATCAAATTTTCTTGCAATATCTTCTGCCTCTTTATAATAATACTCTGACATACTTTTGATATTATATATATTTTCTTCATTATATAGAGGAAATTTCCTGTCAAGTTCCAATCTGACAGTATCCCTGCTCCTCTCTGTTTCTAATCCTTTAAAGAAACATGCAGCATCTTTAAAATTATAATATCTGTCATACTGGTTATTTTCTTCCTGCCACTCTTTCCAATGTTTTTTATAAATGCGCAATCCCCTTCCTGGCTTACTATGTACATAAGCACACATAAATGACGCATACTTGTTATATGCATTTATCTGGCTTCCAGAATGTTCCATTAAATATGTTATTTCTGCTGCTTTCTCATAATCACCATGTAAAATATAATATTTAAGATAACTTTTTCTTAATTTAAGAATAGAATCAGACCATCTGCTGTTACACCTGTAAGTACCATCATAAACTTTTTCTGCTAATTTATCTGCTTTATCCTTTTCATTATTTAAAAGATAATATTTTATCTCACCAGTAATAGCACATGCTACACAGTCATATGCTTCTGCTGGTACTTTCTTAAGCTTGTCCAGAAACTTTGCTGCATTATCCAAATCACCCGTTTCAAGATAAAGGTCAAAGAACATATGGTAAGCTTCCCTGGCAGTACGTCCATATGCAAGCCAGCGTTTCATAAAATCATTGTGGAAATTTATACAGTCCTCCATTGGAATCTGGTAAAAACTTGTGCATACATCAAGCAAATCTTTATATGTATTAAGTATACTTAAAATATTATCACGGCCTCCCGCAAACTTTACAGGTTCTGTTTCTGGATATCTGTCCATAATTGCAAGAAGTTCTGGATATACTGTAACTACTTCTAATTCATCTACAAACCAGTAAGACTCATCACATAATTCTTCACGGAAAAACATCATATATGGAATATCATTATTTAAGTCTGCCTGGTTTATTGCACTCCGTATTGCACCAGCCCTTGCCTTTCCATGTCCAATCTTCCTGTAATTGTGCACTAATATTTCAGGGTCATATCCATTATTATACATTAAAATCCTCCTTTATTAACTTGTACTATCAGGCATTTGCAAATGACATTTCAAGTTCTTTTATATATTTATCTGTGCCATTTCTTTTATCAAATTTCTTTGCAATTTCCTCTGCCTCTTTATAATAATACTCTGCCATATTTCTCGTATTATAAATATTTTCTTTATTATATAGAGGAAATGAGCTGTCAAGCATTAATTTAACTGTATCTGTACTTTTTTCTTTCCAAAGTCCTTTAAAAAAACAAGCTATATATTTAAAACTGTCATACCTGTCACCTGGATTATGTTCTTCATGGCACTCTTTCCAGTGTTTTTTATAGATACGGAGGCTGTGTGAAGGCCTGCTGTGTACATAACCACACATAAATGATGCCCATGGTTTAAATTCTTTTGCCTGGCTTCCAGAGTGCTCTAATATATATGCTGATTCTGCTGCTTTTTTATAATTGCCATCCAGAATATAATACTCCATATAATTACTTTTCATACGGAGCAAAGCATTTGTTTCATAATTATAACTTGTAATTTTTGAATTTATAATATCTTTAGAAATTTTATCTGCCTTTTCTTTTTTATTTTTATGTAAATAATAATTAATTTCTGTATTAGCAGCACACGCTGGTTCACAATAATAATCTTTTCCATTGTACTGTTTAAAATTGTGGAATGCCTTTGATGCACTTTCCATATCACCTGTAACAATATAAAAGTGAACTAACCATTGTCTAAAGCCAATGGGCTTCCTGCTTCCTAGACCTCGTAACCTACTATCTCCACAGGCGTTAATTCGGGCTGAACCATCCCTATTTGTATTTTAATTTTATTACCTTATGCTATTTGTCGTAATCCTTCTGCTAAAATATTCTTTGCAG
>CAQGLR010000017.1 GCA_948794795.1 uncultured Lachnospiraceae bacterium
TTTTGGTAAAACATTTGGAATTTGCCAGAGTAATATAATCTTTGTGCAGTTTGATAGTTTAAAAGCAATTTTCAAACACGCCCTAGAATTATTAATACAAAACAATACTATCGTTAATAAATATTGTATCTTAATTGACAATAGTATTGTTTTGTGCTAATATATATCATAATATTAATTATAAAGGCAATTATGCCTTAATAATTAATATTGGCATATTTTGAGTTTCCCTTTTTTTTTAATACACAAGTTATGTGGCTCTGGTAATTCCAAAATTTTACCAACAGCTGCCTTATGGTAAAACATTTGGAATCCGCCAGAGTAATATAATCTTTGTGTAATTTAAAAAATGGGGAAACTCAAATGGCATATATATTGTTTCTAACAATAATAGCTGTTATAATAAAGGAGGATGATGTATGGCAAATTATATACCTGCAGAAAAAATAAAAAATAAAATGTTATGGGAAAATATAGGTATTTCCAATGATTTTCTTTTTGGCAAAGTAATGCAAGATGCAGAACTGTGTAAAGAACTTCTACAAATAATATTTCCTAACATTAAGATAAAGCACATCAAATATCCAGAATTACAAAAAGTATTCAATCCTGACATTGATGCCAAAAGTATAAGGCTTGATGTATATGTACAAGATAATAATGAAAAAATATACAATATAGAAATGCAAATGGTTAATACATATGAACTTCCAAAAAGGACACGTTACTATCAAAGTATAATTGACTTGCAGCTTGTAGACAAAGGGGGACATTACAAAAAACTAAAACATAGTTATATAATTTTTATATGCCCTTTTGATTTATTTCAAAAAAGAAGACATATCTATACATTTGAGAATTTTTGCAAAGAAGATAAAAATATTCCACTTAGTGATGGTACTACCAAGGTTTTCCTTAATACGAAAGGCACTCTTGATGATGTAAATAAAAGCCTCAAAGAATTTCTTGATTATGTAGAAAATGGAAAACCTACAGGAACATTCACCAATAAACTTGACAAAGCTGTTAAAAAAGCAAAGCGAAACAGAGAATGGAGGCATGAATATATGACATTACTTATGAGAGATATAGAGAATATTGAAAAAGGTATGGAAAAAGGTATGAAAAAAGCACTGGTTTCCATGGTAGTCAAGAAAATTATAAAAGGTAAAGATATCAATACTATATCTTATGAACTCGAAGAAGATAACAGCATAATTGAAACAATTTATTATACTGCCCTGGACTTTGCACCTGATTATGACATTGATAAAATATGTGATGCCTTATTATTTAATCCTGGCAGACATTAAAATATTATTCCATATATTTTATTACCATCTAGTTCACAATATCAATTAGCCAGGAAGCATACGATAAATATTATTAGGAAAAATCCCGTTGAAAACTACTTCTTTGTCATATGGCAATTTATAAACAAACTAGGGTGTGTTTGAAAATTGCTTTTAAACCATCAAATTGCACAAAGATTATATTACTCTGGCAAATTCCAAATGTTTTACCAAAAGGCAGCTGTTTGGGGGCGCTGGTGCTTAAGCCACGTCTTAAATGTTTCGCAGAAACATTGGGGCTTTATGCACCACTGCGCATCCCATCCAAGCGGAAGCGTGCTGCCTGGGGTAAAACTTTGAAATTTACCAGAGCCACATAATTTGTGCACTTTTTAATTTTCAAACACGCCCTAATGCAAAAAGCGCCATTTATTGGCGCTTTTTGTAGTTTTATATTGCATTTTACTGCTGTTCTGACTCAGAACTGTCTTCTTCTCCCAACCCAGCAACGGCATCTGCATACTTCTCTAAAATAACCCTTTGGATCATATCACGTGTTTCTGAATTAATTGGATGCGCTATATCTCTAAATTCGCCATCTCCAGCACGTCTGCTTGGCATAGCTATAAACAAACCTTTATCTCCATCAATAATCTTAATGTCATGTACAACAAATTCGTCATCTAAAGTCATTGAAACTACGGCTTTCATTTTACCCTCTTTTGTGATTTTCCTCACTCTTACGTCTGTTATCTGCACATCAATAACCCCCTTTGGCCACTCGTGAGACGTATCTTATACTACTTTATAATGCATATCTCTCATTCTTCTCAACTACAATTCTAATTTTACCATCTTCTCCCACATAATTAGTATTTGCCCTGATTGTATCCCTGCTTTCTACGATACAATTCTCAATATGTGTGTTATCTCCAATATATACATCATTTAATATGATAGAGTTCTTAATTGAACAGTTATTTCCTATATAAACTTTCTTAAACAGGATTGACCCTTCTACATTGCCATTAATTATACATCCGCTTGAAACAAGGCTGTTCCTTACAAATGAACCAGCATTATACTTTGCTGGAGGCAAATCTTCAACCTTTGAATAAACGTCTGGATACTGTTTAAAGAAATAATTACGTACATCTGGTTTAAGGAAATCCATATTTGTCTTGAAATATGATTCAACAGACGAAATATTGCTCCAGTATGTTTCTATTGGATATGCATATACCCTTTTAACCCCTTTATACCTTATAATAATATCTTTTACAAGATCATATCTTTCTTCTTCAACAGCTTTCTCAATAAGTTCAATAAGCTGCCTGCGGCGCACAACATATATGCCAGTTGACACCTGTGAACCATCTGCACTGATTGGTTTCTCTTCAAAATCAGTTATCCTTCCATCAGCATCAGTTTTAACAACACCAAACCTGCTAGGGTCGTCCCTGCCTGAAACATCTGCTGTAACAACTGTAAAATCAGCTTTCTTTGCTATATGGTACTCAAGCACCTTAGAGTAATCAAGCTTATAAACTCCATCTCCTGAAGCTATTACTACATAAGGTTCATGGCTGTTCTTCAAAAAGTCCAGGTTCTGGGCTATAGCATCGGCTGTGCCTCTGTACCAGTAACTGTTCTTTGGTGTGGTAGTAGGGGTAAAAGTATAAAGCCCTCCCTGCTTTCTTCCGAAATCCCACCATTTTGATGAATTTAGATGCTCATTCAGTGACTTAGCATTATACTGGGTAAAAACTGCTACCTTCTGTATATGCGAATTACTCATGCTGCTAAGTATAAAATCTATACTTCTGTATCCTCCTGCAATAGGCATAGCTGCTACTGCACGTTTATTTGAAAGCTCCTTCATTCTGCTGCTATTACCACCGGCTAATACAATACCTACTGCTCTCATATTTTTTCACCTACCTTAATCAATGTTTCCCCGCTTGCAAGAACGCCGCCTGGATAATCACTTATATCAGTTATGCCTGAAATTGCTGTATTCTTTCCTATCTTTACATTACTTGGTATAACACTGTCTTCACCAATAGTAACAAGTCCA
This sequence comes from uncultured Lachnospiraceae bacterium, assembly GCA_948794795.1. Classification (GTDB taxonomy): domain Bacteria; phylum Bacillota; class Clostridia; order Lachnospirales; family Lachnospiraceae; genus Butyribacter. Next base: position 3,370 of record CAQGLR010000017.1, read on the forward strand.
AATGAATACACATCAGGCTTAACCCTGTTTGGTACGTCTTCACCAGTACAAAGGACACAATTTGCACCTATCTGAACCTTTTCAGCAATAATAGACCTGTCAACAACTGTATTTTCACCTATAGAAGCAGAGCTCATAATAATAGAATCCCTTACAACTGCTCCTGGTGCAATATAAACACCTGAACCTATAACAGAGTTATGCACTTCGCCATATATCTCAGATGCTTCACCAATAATTGCCTTGTCAATGACAGCCTGTTCCGCTACAAACTGAGGCGCTACAAGTTCATTCTTAGTATATATCTTCCAGAACTCTTCATAAAGATTAAATACAGGTATTAAATCAATGAGTTCCATATTAGCCTGCCAGTAAGAACCAAGTGTTCCTACATCTTTCCAGTATCCGTTATATTCATATGCAAAAATCCTTCTCCCCTGCTCATGGCAATATGGGATAATATGTTTTCCAAAATCACATGATGGCTGGTCTTTAAGTTTAAGTAAAGCTTCCCTTAACACTGGCCATGAGAATATATAAATACCCATTGAAGCAAGATTGCTGCGTGGATGTTCTGGCTTTTCTTCAAATTCCTGTATCTGCTTGTTCTCATCTGTTATAACTACACCAAAGCGGCTTGCTTCCTCAATAGGAACAGGAATTGTTGCAAGTGTAACATCTGCTTTGCTTGCTTTATGGAAATCAAGCATAACCTCATAATCCATCTTATATATATGGTCGCCGCCAAGTATAAGTACATACTCTGGATTGTAAAGCTCCATATAACGCATGTTCTGGAATATCGCATTGGCAGTACCTGTATACCACTCACTACTTGTACTCTTCTCATACGGAGGAAGTATAGATACACCACCAACATTCCTGTCCAAATCCCAAGGTATGCCAATACCTATATGCGTATTCAGACGTAATGGCTGGTACTGTGTCAGTACACCTACCGTGTCAACTCCTGAATTAATACAATTACTAAGCGGGAAATCAATAATCCTGTACTTACCTCCAAATGAAACTGCTGGCTTTGCAACATCTGCTGTAAGGACTCCAAGCCTGGAACCTTGTCCGCCTGCAAGTAACATTGCTATCATTTCTTTCTTAATCACGCTTTCACCCCCGTTGTTTTTAGATATGGAATTATACTTCTAACCTTGAGTTAAGTATATAAAACATCAACAAAATTTATTGATGCCCATAACAAGTTTATCTACTTTCTTACAAACATAGTATAACATATCTGTGCCTAATTGTGAATAAATTTTACTAAATTTTTAAAAATTTTTTAACTTTTTTATGCAACTCATCCAAACTTTGCCATTAAAGGCATTTTTTTATTACATAAAGTCATTAAAACCGTGCATTTTTAAATTAACCTATTATATATTTGTTCATACTCTATTATAATATAAAACAGTAATTGTATTTTTGAATTGTATTTTCTATGCCATTGGTTATAATTAAAGTATAGGCAATGCCAGATATATATTCTGGATATTACCATGCAAATATAATAAAATAAATCAGATAGGATGGTGGCACCATGTACCAGATTAATTTAAACAATCCATGCAAAGCATACTTTATCGGCATAGGCGGCATAAGTATGAGCGGCTTTGCAGAACTCCTTCACGACAATGGCTTCGATGTATGCGGCTCTGATATTAAAGAAAGTAAAATCACCAGACATCTTAGCTCATCAGGTATCCATATAATATATGGACAAAGCGCATCAAATATAACCAGTGATATTGGTTTTATAGTCTACACCGCAGCAATCCACCCTGACAACCCAGAATTTATTGCTGCAAAAAAACTTGGGATACCAATGATGGAACGTGCTGAAATGGTTGGCCAGGTTATGAAAAATTACCCTAATGCCATAGCAGTAGCAGGAACACATGGAAAGACAACAACTACATCGATGTTATCACATATTTATCTTTCTGCACATAAAGATCCTACCATATCTGTAGGAGGAATTTTAGCTGTAATTAATGGAAATATACGCATAGGCCATTCAGAAGACTTTATAACAGAGGCATGCGAATATACAAACAGTTTCCTGAAATTCCACCCAACTGCAGGAATTATTTTAAATATTGATGCTGACCATCTCGACTTCTTTAAAGATATTGACGATATACGTTTATCTTTCCGCAAATTTGCAGAACTGCTGCCTGAAAATGGCATACTCGTTATTAACAGCATAACCACTAATCTTTCTTATATTACAGATAATCTAAAATGTAAAGTGGTAACTTTTGGCACCAGCAATACAAGCGGGTATTCTGCCAGCAATATATTATATGATAAAAATGGATGTGGCAGTTTTGATATTGTAATAAATGGCAATAACACTGGAAGACACATAAAACTTAATGTTATTGGTGAACACAATATTAATAACGCACTTGCTGCCATTGCCCTTGCAGACTACTATAATATACCAGAAGAAGCCATATCAGAAGGACTTGCAGAATTTAAAGGCACAGAAAGGCGCTTTGAAATTAAGGGGTCATTTAATGGTGTAACTGTTGTTGATGATTATGCACACCACCCTGCCGAAATAAAAGCAACCCTGGATGCCTCACTGAAATTCCCACACAACCATCTGTGGTGTGTATTCCAGCCACATACATACAGCAGGACACGTGAACTTCTGGAAGAATTTGCTGATGTGCTTTCACTGGCTGAAAATGTTATACTTGCCGATATATACGCTGCAAGGGAAACGGACCCTGGAGATATATCTTCACTCACACTTAAACAGGCCATAGAGAAAAAAGGCAAAAAAGTATATTACTTCCCTTCATTCCAGGAAATAGAAGATTTCCTTTCTGAACATTGTATCAACGGTGATTTGTTGATAACTATGGGAGCTGGAGATGTTGTAAACATTGGGGAAGACCTGGTTAATAAATAGTTATCCACATTATCCACAATCCCGTTGTTGATAATTATGCACATATCCACATCCAGGGCAGATGCTTCTGGTACTGTTTACAATGATATATGGAGGTATTATGGACACTATAATGCTATGTTCAGGCTATCTGCCTTCAACAACATTTATTCACAATACATTTATTGAAAACTATATGCTTTCTGCTAATGGAAGTTATGTAAAGGTATATATTTATCTTGCAAAATGTATCCAGGCAGGTGAAAAGAATTTGTCAGTTTCCTCACTTGCTGATAAAATGGATAATACAGAAAAAGATATTTTAAGGGCACTCAATTACTGGGAAAAGAATAACCTTATAAATTTGATAAAAAACGGGTCTGGCAATGAAATAACAGGTATCGAAATGCTAAATCCTGACAGCCCTTCACCTGCAAAGGCTGTAAAATCTTCTGTAAAAGCTGCAAAAAACGAGGAACTAGCAGAGCCAGAAGCAGCTGTGGCATCTGCCAAAGAAAAAACGTCTGCTGGTTCTGGCAGTACAGACAAAAATATTGTACAGAAACCAGATGTTCCATTAAGTATACCAGAAGCGCAAAACCCGCCAGCAGAAGAACTGGATACAAAACCTGCCAGCCCTCCTTCTGCAGTAAATAAAAAACAGGCTGAAATAAATATTACCCCTGACCAGACCAGACGCCTGTCTGGTGATGAAGAATTTATCTGGACATGCCGTGTAATAGAAAGCTATATAAACAAGCCCCTTAATCCAAAAGAAGTACAGCTTATATCATATTTATATGACAATCTTGGCTTTTCACCTGACTTACTGTTGTATCTTTATGAATACTGTATATCACTTGGCAAGACTAATGTAAACTATATACAAGCTGTGGCATTTTCATGGGATGAACAGGATATTAAAAATCCTGAGGATGCCAAAAATGCTTCTTCTAATTATAATTCTACCCACACAGCTATATCTAAAGCCCTTGCACTTGGACGCCCTCTTGCAATGGTTGAAAAGCAGTATGTCAGCCGCTGGATTGATAAATGGCATATGGACCTCTCTGTTGTACTTGATGCATGCAGCCGTACTATGTTAAAATTACAAAAAGCAGACTTTAAATATACAGATGGAATCCTTGACAACTGGCATAAGAAAAATATACATACACTCCAGGATGTCGGAAAAGAAGATGAAATATATGCACAGAAAAAGGCTGGAATACAGAATAAAAAAACTGTTATATCAACACCAGTAAAACAACAGGATAAAAACCAGTTCAATAAATTCCAGCAAAGGGGAACATCACAGGCAGAAGTTGACGAGCTTGAAAAGAAACTTTTAGCTCATTAACTTTATTTTTTAGGAGGTTACATATGGGGATTTCCAATGCACAATACATGGATATTATGTACCAGTACGACCAGATACGTCTAAAAAACCACCACATATTAGAAGAAAGACGTGTCATGGTTTATGAGAAAATTCCTGGGATACAGGCTGTCCAGGAACAGATTATACAGCTTTCTGCTGATTATGCACGCTCAGGACTCTTCAATCCTGACATGGACGGCAGTGAATATTCCAGTTATACATCAAAGAAAAAACAGCTCCAGGAAAAAAAGTACAAGCTTTTAACCGATAATGGATATCCAGCGGACTATCTTTCACCTATATATGACTGCCCACATTGCAAGGACACAGGATATACAGGCAATACCCCTTGCAAATGCCTTAAACAGCGTAAAATTGCCTTGCTTTATGAAAGTTCTAACCTGATGGATATACTTGAATCAGAAAATTTTAATACATTTTCTGAAAAATTTTATGATAATACCAATGTCAATACAAACCTTTCACTTACTCCCAGGCAGAATATTGTTAAAATAAGGGATATATGCCTTGAATATGTGGAGCATTTTGATGAAACATATAGTAATATTATATTTTATGGGCCTACTGGTGTTGGTAAAACCTTTATGACACACTGTATTGCCAAGGCACTGCTTGATACATCACATACTGTAGTCTACTTGACTTCCCTGCAGCTTTTTGATATTTTAGAGAAAAATAAGTTTGGCAGGAATGATGAAAACACATCTGACGGACAAGTTTCTTATATACTTGACAGTGAACTTCTTATTATAGATGACCTTGGCACAGAGCTTGTAAATAGTTTTACATCATCACAACTGTACCATTTTATAGAAGAAAGGCATTTAAACAAAAGACCTGTTATTATTTCAACAAACCTTTCTTTTACTGAATTGCGTAACAGGTACAGTGAACGTATTTTTTCACGCTTTACAGGATATTATAATTTCTATATGATAGTTGGCGATGATATCCGTATTAAAATAGCAATCTCTTAACAAAGCTTTTATTCTGCTAAATTTTGTACAATACTGCTGCCCAGGGCTGTCCTGGCATTACATAGCAGCATCCAAATACATTATGGAGGACATTTTTATGAAACGACATGACAAACTTGCAGAAACAATACCTTATGGCACTCTTGGCATACTTGCACTAGAGAGCAGCCACAGCATGGGAGAGAAAGTCAATGACTACATTGTCGGCTGGAGAGCCAAAAGGGCTAAACGCCATGCTGCAGCATCCAGCTTTGCAGGCTACAACAGGGAATCCTTTATGATTGACTGTGCATGCCCGCGTTTTGGTTCAGGTGAGGCAAAAGGTATTATCCGCGAATCCGTAAGAGGTGATGATTTATACATTCTTGTTGATGTATGCAACTACAGCCTTACATACTCTGTATGCGGCCATACAAACCATATGTCACCTGATGACCATTACCAGGACCTGAAGCGTATTATTGCAGCAGTTGGCGGCAAAGCAAGAAGAATTACTGTAATTATGCCATTTCTCTATGAAAGCCGCCAGCACCGCAGAAGTGCAAGGGAATCACTTGACTGTGCACTCGCACTGCATGAACTTACACAGATGGGTGTAGAAAGCATTATAACATTTGATGCACATGACCCAAGAGTACAGAATGCAATACCCCTTAAAAGCTTTGAAACTGTACAGCCAGCTTACCAGTTTATCAAAGCCCTGCTGAAAAATATACCTGATTTAAAGATTGATACAGAACACCTTATGGTTATAAGCCCAGATGAAGGAGCTATGGGACGTGCAGTATACTATGCCAATGTACTTGGAATTGATATAGGTATGTTCTACAAACGCCGTGACTATAGTAAAATTGTTGATGGACGCAATCCTATTATTGCACATGAATTCCTTGGTTCAGACCTTGAAGGAAAAGATGTAATAATTATAGATGATATGATTTCATCTGGTGAAAGCATGATAGATGTTGCTACAGAACTTAAACGCCGTAAAGCAAACCGTATATTTGTTGCTGCAACATTTGGATTGTTCACCAATGGCATGGACAAGTTTGATGAAGCATATAAAAACGGCTTAATAACTAATGTACTTACAACAAACCTTGTATACCAGCCAGAAGAAGTCCTTTCACGTGAATACTATATCAATGTAGATATGAGCAAATATGTCGCACTGCTTATTGATACATTAAACCATGACCAGTCCATAAGTGAGCTGCTTAACCCAGCTGAACGTATACATGATATTTTAAAGAAGTATAATAAAGAATAATCCTGTAACAAACACAGCTTCCAATATGTATGGAACATAAACTTATTTATGGTTTATTTATACTTAATTATATAAATTAATAAATCGTTCATATTTAGAACAAACTACTAACACATTTAGCCTATATAATGTATCTATACCTATAGGAAATAATAATTACTGCCAGGAAAACCTGGCATTTAAAAAAGCTTATTGACTAATGTTTGAAATAGATTCTTTTTCATTTTTTTCATTTGGCCCCACAGTAGCTCCCTCTGCTGTGGGGCAACTCCTTTCTTTTCCTATTTATATAGATAGAATGTGAGTTAAGGCGGATGCATATGCATCCGCCTTTTTTCCTTGGTTTACTACCATGCAGGTATATCTGCTTATTAGCACTTTGCCTGCGTGGTAGTAAAAATTTATATTTATTACAATTTTTCTACACCAAGAACTACTTTCTCACCATTTATATTCCATTCTTTGGTAAAGCCTTCTGCAGTTCCATACACTGCTTCATTAGCAAGGACTTCTGATTTAACTGTATTTTCATTATTCTTTATAATTTCTGTAATCTTATCATTATCCTTTACACTTAAACGTATATGGTCCATAACTTCAAACCCTGCATCCTTACGCATTGTCTGTACTTTGCTGATAACCTCACGGACAAATCCTTCCTCAATAAGCCCTGGGGTAAGGTTTGTATCAAGCACTACTGTAATTCCATGGTCTGTGCCAGAAATATATCCCTCTATCTGGGCAGCTTCGATTAAAAGGTCATCCTTTTCAAGTAATTCTTCTTTACCATCAACAGTAATAGAAAGAGTCCCTTTTGTATTTATCTCTTCCATAGCCTTCTGTCCGTCAAGTCCTGCGAGTATTTCCTTAACAATATTAATATTCTTTCCAAACCTGCGTCCAAGTGTCTTAAGCTGCGGTTTAAAGCTGTATGTTGTAAGGCTGCTGACATCATCTTTAAGCACTGCCTCTTTTACATTAAGCTCTTCTTTAATAATATCAAGATAAAACCCTGAAAGGCCTTCACCCGCTTTTATAAACATTTTGCTTATAGGCTGGCGGTTCTTGATATTAGCAGTATTCCTGCACGCACGTCCTATAACAACTGCCTCAAGTACAGTTTCCATATCCTCTTCAAGCTTTGTATCTATAACTTTCTCACAAACCTCTGGGAAGTCACAAAGATGAATACTTTCTGGCGCATTTTTATCTGTATTGCATACAAGGTTTAAATATATATCTTCTGTCATAAATGGAACCATAGGCGCTGCTGCCTTTGAAATTGTTACAAGTGCAGTATACAGTGTCATATATGCATTAATTTTATCCTGTTCCATTCCCTTTGCCCAGAAACGTTCACGGCAGCGCCTTACATACCAGTTGCTCATCTCATCTGTAAACTTCTGCAGTGCTTTAGCTGTTTCAGGTATACGGTAAGCAGCAAGGTTTTCATCAACCTCTTTTACTGTGCTGTTAAGGCGTGAAAGCAGCCATTTATCAATAACAGCAAGCTTGTCATAATCCAGTGTGTATCTGGTAGCATCAAATTCATCTATATTAGCATAAAGTACAAAGAACGCATAAGTGTTCCAGAGAGTACCCATAAATTTACGCTGCCCTTCCTGGACTGCCTTGCCATGGAAACGGTTTGGGAGCCAAGGGGCACTGTTAATATAAAAATACCAGCGTATTGCATCTGCACCATAAGTTTCAAGCGCTTCAAACGGGTCAATGGCATTTCCCTTAGATTTGCTCATCTTCTGTCCGTTTTCATCTTGTACATGTCCAAGGACTATAACATTTTCATAAGGAGCTTTGTTAAATAAAAGGGTTGACTCTGCCATTAGTGAATAGAACCATCCCCTTGTCTGGTCTACAGCTTCTGAAATAAACTGTGCTGGGAACTGCTGTTCAAATAGTTCTCTATTTTCAAATGGATAGTGATGCTGTGCAAATGGCATAGCACCAGAATCAAACCAGCAGTCTATAACTTCTGGCACGCGTTTCATAATACCGCCACATTCTGGACACTTAAATGTAACTTCATCTATATAAGGCCTGTGCAGTTCCCTGTTTACATCATCAGGATTACCACTGCGTTCTGCAAGTTCTGCCCTGCTTCCAACAGCATCCTGGTGCCCGCAGCTTTCACACTCCCATATATTAAGTGGCGTACCCCAGTAACGGTTACGTGAAATACCCCAGTCCTGTATATTCTCAAGCCAGTTGCCAAAACGCCCTGTACCAATAGAACCAGGAATCCAGTTTACTGTATTATTGTTGCGCACAAGGTCATCCCTAACTTCTGTCATCTTTATAAACCATGATTCACGTGCATAATAAATAAGTGGTGTATCGCATCTCCAGCAATGAGGGTAATCATGCTCAAACTTAGGCGCTGCAAAAAGCTGTCCACGCTTATCAAGGTCTTTAAGTACCTCTGGGTCTGCTTTTTTAACAAATAGCCCTGCAAACGGTGTTTCCTGTGTCATTTCACCCTTTTCATCTACAAACTGTACAAACGGAAGATTATATTTACGTCCTACATTAGCATCATCTTCACCAAATGCAGGCGCAATATGGACTATTCCTGTACCATCGGTCATAGTAACATATGTGTCACATGTTACAAAAAATCCCTCTTTATGCTGTTTCTCTGCCACTTCTGCTGCACATCCATATAAAGGTTCATATTTCTTATGCTCCAGGTCTTTACCTGTATACTCTTCAAGTATCTCATAAGCCTTGCCATCTTCTTCATCTGCAAGGCGTGAAAGAACATTATCAAGAAGTGCTTTTGCCATATAGTATGTGTAACCATCTGCTGCCTTCACTTTACAATATGTTTCACCAGGGTTTACGCAAAGGCCAACATTGGATGGAAGTGTCCATGGAGTTGTTGTCCATGCCAGGAAATATGCATCTTCATCTGATACTTTAAAGCGTACTATTGCAGAACGTTCTTTTACAAGCTTATATCCCTGTGCAACTTCCTGTGAAGAAAGAGGGGTCCCGCAGCGTGGACAATAAGGCACAATTTTAAAGCCTTTATATAAAAGCTTTTTATTCCATATCTCTTTTAAAGCCCACCATTCAGACTCTATAAAATCATTGTCATATGTTACATATGGATTGTCCATATCTGCCCAGAAACCAACTGTTCCAGAGAAATCTTCCCACATTCCTTTATATTTCCAGACAGACTCCCTGCATTTTTTAATAAAAGGCTCCATCCCATACTCTTCTATCTGTTCTTTGCCATTAAGACCCAGAAGTTTCTCAACCTCAAGCTCTACTGGCAGGCCATGTGTATCCCAGCCTGCCTTACGTGGTACCATATAACCTTTCATTGTCTTATAACGTGGTATCATGTCTTTAATAACACGTGTCAGTACATGTCCTATATGTGGCTTGCCATTAGCTGTCGGAGGCCCGTCATAAAATGTGTATACAGGACATCCTTCCCTTGCTTTCATTGATTTCTCAAAAATCTGCTGGTTACGCCAGAATTTCCCAATATTTTTCTCACGTGCAACAAAGTTTAAATCAGTTGATACTTTCTCATACATATCTATTATTTCCTTTCTTAGATAATTAGCATTATTATAGGGCGTGTTTGAAAATTAAATATTCCTGCCCCTTCTAATGACACAAATAATACAAGCTTCAAGGTATTATACACAACTTATCTGTCCATAAATTAAACCAATAAAAATTAAAATTTTACTATTTTTACATTTTTGCCTGCTCCCTTTGCCTTAACAAGCTTTTTATACGTACTGGCTTTATTTTTAGGAACTTTTATTACTGCCCTGCTGTTTATTCCTTTAAATGCATTACTTCCTGTCTGTCCAGACGTAAGTTTTTCAGATTTAATAATTATTTTCTTTAAATTATTACAGTCCTTAAATGCATTTTTGCCAATAACCTTTATATTGGCTCCAATAGTCAGCTCTTTAAGTTTTTTACTGCCTTTTACTGCATTGCTGGCAATAGATGTTACTTTATACATTTTACCTGAAAACATAACAGCAGAAGGAATTGTTATCCTTGTACTATTACTAGCACTTGTAAATTGTGCTTCATACGTATTCCCTTTTGTATATAATATATTATAATATAAACCGCCAGACTTAATATTGCTGCCTGGTTCTGGGATTTTAGACGGTGCAGGTGTGCTATTATTGCTATTATTATCTGATGATGGGATATTATTTGCAGAAACCTGGCTTTTATCATACTTTTCCGGCTTATCTAAATCTACAGAATACCATGTCATTATCTTGCTGTCTTTATCTGCTACAGCCCATGATAAAGTATTTTTCTGTACAACAGGCTGTATAGAAGAACTTGAAAGCCTTGCGCCATATATAGCTGTTTCCCTGCGTATAGTATGACCAAGTTCATCAAGGATAACATAGCGTATACTGTCAAATTTTCCATTTACCATTTTCTCCCATAATACGCAATAAGAGCCATCTTGAAGTGTTACAATTTTAACACTTGCAGCTTTTTCCTCTTTATTACAATTAGTAAGCCAGATCACATTATAATCTGCATCTTCTCCTGTTGTTTCATCTTTACGGGTTATGCCAGCAAAGCTAGGATTATATTTTGCAAGGCTTTGGTCCATAATACGTACAAAAACATCATATACTCCTGTCCTCAACTTGGAAGACATATAAGAACTACTGGTATATACACGCTCTGACTTCCCAGCTAACGCATAAGTAGAAGCACTTCTTGCAAACCCACCCATATATGTATATGTATCTTTTTTTTCACTTTTTTCATTTCCACTACAATGGTAAAATAACCTGCTAACACCACCAGACCTTACTTCATCATTATTAATATAAAACCTTGATATACGTATTCCCCTTTCTCCAGTGCCAGCTCTTTGGAGTGCTGCAAAGCCATAGTCTGTAGGAATCATTGATATACCATAAACATAATGGTTAGTTCCAATATTGCCTCCCATAGAACCATTAAGTCCAGCATTTCCATAAACAGCCATTTCCATTGTTTCTGCATTTATAGCAACCCATTCTGAACACTGGTAATGTGAACTTGTTGGTTCAAACAGCCAGCGTGTTTCATATGATAGGAGTACATTAAATACTATACACAAATATCCTTTGTTATAAGAAATATTTGCATTTCCATCATGGAATGGAAACTGTGCTGAAGAGTATGATACTGGAAAACCAAGGGATTTCACAAGATGTCCAAAGCTGTCATATTTACAAACTTGTATATTCTCCTCATCTTTAGAAGAACTTATAATATCATCTGGTATATCTTTCCCCCAGAATATATAATAATAACCATCATCTCCTATTGTAGCAGCACCAAATTTAAAGCCTGGATTCTCAATTTTAAGATGCTCCTTACCTGTAACTTCTGAAAAAACTACTACTCTGTCTTTATCACCATAAAAAGCAAACAGGTTTCCGTCTGGGTCTTTTGCTTCTTGTAACTTATCTGTAGAAGAAGTATTTGTATAACTTGTTTCATTAGAATAGGTACTGTATTCTGCCTGTTGCATATTAATTTTCTTCTCTTGGGCATAATGTACTAAACCATCTTTATTATCTTTAATATTACTATCCAGAAGCTTCCTTTCATAATTAATTTCCTTAAAACCAGAACTATTTAAAGCATCATACCATTCTTCCTTGTAACTACTGCCTTTAATATTTAATATTGGTTGTGCTCCCAAATTTTTAAATAAACTACTTCCTAATACAGCACTGCCAGGAATTGTTATCTCATTAAGATTTGTACAACCCCCAAATGCACCATCACCTATAGCTTGTACACTATCTGGAATTGTAATACTGGTAAGTCCTGTACAACCCCCAAATGCATTATCTCCGATTACTTGTACACTATCTGGAATTGTAATACCTGTAAGACCTATGCAATGCTCAAATGCATTATCTCCGATTATACGCACACTATTTGGAATATAAATATTTGTTACATCTTTATCCTGGAATCTCATAAAAGCGCCATCTGATATTTCAACTGTCCCTTCTCTGATTGCAAAATCACCTTTAGCTCCAACACCAAGAAGATAATTACCAAGATACAAAGCCCCATAAGCTTCATCTTTTCTTTCCCAGTTACTTCTGTTATTAAAGAAAGCAGTATTTTCAACCATTGACATATTAACTCCATCAATTCCATCCGGAACATAGATATCCTCAAGGCTTAAACATCCATTAAATGCTGCAAGCCCTATTTGGGTAACACTGTCTGGTATTGAAATGCTCTCAAGGCTGTAACAATTTTTAAATGCCCCATTACCTATAGTATCCAATTTTTTTGGAAAAGAAACTCTACTAAGATATGGACATTCCCGAAATGTATAGTTACCTATACTAATAACACTTTCTGGAATCACAATTTCTTTAATTTTTGAACAACTCTGAAATGCATAATCACCTATACGGTAAACTGTGTCTGGTATTATAAAATCTGAAGCATGTACAGGAGCTTGCATAAGCAGGGATATATCCTTATTATAAAGAATTCCGTCTATAATATGGTAATTATTATTACTTTCTGATATAGTGATATTTTCCATTTCCCATGATGCAAAAGCAGCCTCACCAATTTCTTTCAGACTGGCAGGAATATTTACACTGTTAATAAGTGTACCATTAAATGCATAGTTGCCAATATAGGTAATGCTATCTGGAATAGTAGCGTATGCCAGTTTTTCACATCTGTTAAATGCACAAGAACCTATACTTTTTACACTTTCTGGTATTATAACACTTGTAATATTTCTGTAGTCACTAAATGCTTGTCCTCCAATACTTGTAACACCATCTTTAATAACTACAGACTTTATATCTGCATCTTCCCAGGGTCTCAAATGCCGCATCCCATAATCCTCACCATTGCTAAGATCCCAATCTTCCATATCACCAATACCTGAAATAGTAAGCGTTCCATCACTTGACAATGTCCATTTTAAGTTTTTACCACATGTACCTGATGTTTCCCCAGCTTCCTTTGCATATACAACTGTATTTGGATATGATATTGATGTAAGGCATATTGATAATGCCAGTATAATATTTACTAATATTTTTTTCATTTTCCCATCATCCCTTTATAATTATTTTAAACTTAATTATCTGCCAGAAGAAAGCACGCTTGCAATACTTTCTGGCAGATAATAAACTAAATTACTTGATTATAAACGTCATTTTGGTGTGTAAAAATTCTGTGTACCATAATATCCATATGTACTGTTATTGTTATATGCATATCCTGTACCAAGACGTGTAAAATTACTATCTAACATATTAGAACGGTGTCCTTTTGAATTAAACCACCCATTTGCAGCTGATATAGATGTTTCACGTCCTGCACTAATATTTTCACCTGCATAACCATATACAATTCCTGCATTTTTCATACGCTGGAAGGGATCAAGTCCTTCAAGGTTTGTATGGTCAAAATAATCCTTATCTGCCATATCCTGGCTATGCGCCTTTGCTGTACCTGCTGCTATATCACACCATTCTAATAACGCAACGCCATTCCTTGCACGTATTGAATTAGTTAAATCAAAAATTTCCAGTGATATATTTTTTAATATTGTTTCATCATATGGATTGCCAGTTCTTTTAGCAGCATCACTTTTTACCACCTGTATACCTGTAATTTTCTGTGTATCAAGAGTATCAAAAAATATTTTATATGAATATCCATCACTGGTAAAAGAACGCTCTTTATCTATTGTATATGATTTATTAAATAATTTATTAACATCTTCAATTCCTGAACCAGCATTTAAAGTATCATATGAAAAACCAAGTGCATCTGTATATACACCTACAACCTTACCATCTGCAACAGCCGCCATTACAAATCTTGTATAGTCTGAGTTATAAATATAATAATCATATATATACATTGTTTCATCAATTCTTGATGGTTCCCCAAAATCTTCTTTTAATTGTGTTACGCTTTCACCTATAACAATTTCCTTATCCCCTGTACTAACTTTTACTTCTTTAACAGGAACTGGTGTATCTTCTGGCTCCAATGTTGGTTCTGGTACAGGAGCAGGTGTAACGGGAACTGGTGTTTCTGGCACTGGATTAACTGTAGCCGCTGGTTCTGGTGTATTTGCTGGTTCTGGTATATTTGTTGGCTCTGGTGTAATTACTGGTTCTGGTGTAGTTGTTGTAATATCTGTACCAGTTGTAATATCTCCACCTGTCACTGGTGCTGTAGTAGCTGGTGTATTTGTTGGTTCTGGTGTTTTAGCTGGTGCCGGTGTTCCAGTTGGTGCTGGCGTTTTTGTTGGCACTGGTGTTTTTGTTGGTGCTGGTGTCTTCGTTGGCACTGGTGTCTTTGTTGGCACTGGTGTTTTTGTTGGTGCTGGTGTCCTCGTTGGCACTGGTGTTTTTGTTGGTGCTGGTGTCCTCGTTGGCACTGGTGTTACAGTTGGTATTGGCATCTTTGTTGGCACTGGGCCATTTGTCACCATAGGAGTTACTGTTACAGACGGACCATCTGTAATTACTGGTACTACTATTTCTGGAGTTCTTTGTGGTGATACTGATGGTGCTGGTGTTACAGAAGGTATTTTACGTTGTACTACCTTCACTTTACATACAACTTTTTTTCCAGATGACTTTGCTGTAATAATAGCTTGTCCAGCCTTTTTAGCCTTTACTTTTCCAGATTTAGATACACTTGCAACTTTAGGTTTATTAGAGGACCACTTTACCTTTTTAGATGCTCCCTTTACTGTAAGCTTCTTAGACTGCCCTATATAAAGAACAATCTTGTTTGCACTAATTTTCAGCTTCTTCTGTTTTGCTGCATTTATATGTGACACATTATATGGTACAATCCCTTGTAAAACCAGCACTGCCACAAGAACAAAAGCAATCTTTTTAAATATTTTTTTCATTATATTTCTCCTATATTATTAATATATACATTATTTCCAAAACTAAACTGCCAGAGCCACTATCAAAATTACACAACTTATAACCTGAAAGCCTACTTCTCCATAAGCCAGAATGCTGCGGAATATGGTGGAAGTTCACTTCCTCCGCCAAAATCATGTGGCTTTCCAGTAATCAAATCTTCTGCCATGCCACAGCCTGCATCAAAGTGTGCAACATATGGTTCATCAGATGCATTAATTGCTACCAGTACCCTTTCATCTTCACAAGCACGTTCAAATATGCACTGGTGGTTTGTAAGCACAACATTGCGGTAATTACCATAATTCAAAGCCTTGCTGCCTTTCTTAGCTTTAGCAAGCTTAGCAATCCACTCTGCCAGTTCCCCAAACACGGGTTCTTCAAAGCATGCACGGAGTGCAGGGTCTCCCTCACTCTTATTTGCCTTTGCGCCCCACTCACTTCCATAATATACACAAGGAATACCAGGCATACCGAAATTCAGTGCATAAATTAATGGCAAATGCTTTTCATTTGACAGGTTGCTTGCAATACGGGTTACATCATGGTTATCTACAAAGCTTAACAGATGCATGCCTTTATAGAGTGTCCATTCCTCTGGTCCATACTGCCTTGCAAGTGAATGGCATATCTCAAACATATTCATGCTGTTAAAGCTTGAATAAAGCCCTTTATAACACTCATAATTAGTAACAGAATGGCACATATCATTATTTGCCCACTGTTTATAATCACCATGAAGAGTTTCACCTACAATAAAGAATTCTTCTTTTAGTGAATCTGTAAACTGGCGCAGCCTTTTTAAGAAATCCTTGTCCAGGCAGTATGCCACATCCAGGCGCAGCCCGTCAATACCAAATGTTTCAATCCAGTATTTCACTGCATCAAAAATATGCTGTATAACCTCCTCATTGCGCAAGTTCAGCTTTACAAGGTCATAATTGCCTTCCCAGCCCTCATACCATAAACCATCATTATAATTAGAGTTGCCTCCAAAATTAATATTAAACCAGTCACGGTACCTGGAATTCTCCCTGTTAGTAAGAACGTCCTGGAATGCCCAGAACCCACGTCCTACATGGTTAAATACACCATCAAGCACAACCTTTATACCTTCTTTGTGCAGTTCCTCACAAACCTTTGTAAAATCATTATTACTGCCAAGCCGGCAGTCAATCTTTTTAAAATCCCTTGTGTTATAGCCATGTGTATCAGACTCAAACACAGGTGAAAAATATATAGCATCAGCTCCCAGCTTTACAATATGCGGAATCCAGTCAATTACTTTTAAAATACGGTGCTCTTCCACCCCGTCATTCTCAAATGGTGCTCCACAGAATCCTAATGGGTAAATCTGATAAAATACACTTTCGTATGCCCACATAATATTGCCTCCTTTTTTTGCATATTTATCTGTACCATATGTAGTATACTGCAAATCCATGCTTACAGCAATATTTTATTGCATTTAAATTTCCCCATTTTTTATACACAAAGATTATATTACTCTGGCAAATCCCAAAATACTTGTGTATTAAAAAATGGGGAAACTTAAATTTACTATAATATATTCCAATAAAGCTTCTGTTACCTGTGATATTATTTATTAAACATTATCTTCTCATTATTAAACATCCTTGTAAGTATAAATACGCCTATCCCTGTATATATAATATTACTTATAACAGAAACAATCATGCCAGAAGGCATTATATCCAGTGAGAAAATCCCTGTCATTGCCTGGACACTGTTATAAATTGGAATTACATAATAATACAGTTCTGTCTTTGTACCATCAATAAACATACCACTTAACCCCACTAACATAACTACTATCATAAGTGGTGTAATATAGGTATTTGCTTCTTTTGTACTTTTAGCAAACGCTGATATTATTGATATAAGTGTTACAATAAGCAGTACCGCCGCAAGTATTACAACAGCAAGCAGCAGATAGTCACTTACACCATATACATTTGTCTTAATATCTGATTCTCCTACATTAGCAATCTTTGGAAGTGAAAGCATTGTTCCGATTGTACTTGACAGGCCGCTTAAAAGGGCAATAATTGACAATGCCATAATCTTTCCAAGTGCGATATGGCTTCTCTTAGCTGGTGTTACAAGCATTGTTGCTATTGTACCTCTTTCCTTTTCACCAGAAATAGATTCAGGGCCTACAGCCATACATGCACTAAACACAAACATCAGAAGCAGCATAGGCAGCATAGATGAAAATATAGAAGCAGCTGCATCGCTTTCACTTGCAAGGTCATATTGGACACTTTCATCTGCATTAATATCAAACTTATTAGTCATTGCGGCCTCATATGAATCCATCATTTCTATAAACATTCCATAAACAGCCTGTGATTCTGTAGATGCTGAATTATAATAAACCTCTACCTGTGGTGCTTTATTTCCAGAAGCACTGTCATATGTTGCAACATCACTTTCAAAATTCTCTGGAAAAACCAGATATAAGTCAAGCCCGCTTTCATCATTACTGATTTTCTCCTTAGCTTTCTCTGCACTGCCTGCATCTATATCAGTTATCTCACTGGCAATCCCTGCACTATCCATCATTGTCTTTATGCCTCCAGGCATATTTGTGCTTTCAATCTGGTATACATAACCATCATCAACTGTAACCATGTTATTTATAGCATCACCCATAAAATTATAAAGCACAAATATCATAATGCCAGGCATAAGTATTGTACTGAATGCCATACGCTTGTCACTGAAAAACCTCTTTAATTCTTTCTTTAATATAGTAATAATTGTATTCTTCATAATATAATCCTCCATGCCGCACTTTCTGCGGCTCAAAGAGTAATGAAAAATGCTGTTTTGCATTTTTCCAAGATTGAAACCATAATCATTCCTGGAGTGCGTTTTTTGCAGCCTTAGAATGATTTTTCAATCTACCTCCGCTAATTTCTTCCAGCCATTAATAACCAATTATACCTCTTCACCAACAGTTTCCTTATAAATATCAAAAAACCTGTCTTCAAGGCTCTGTCCTGCCTTAATATTTTCCAAAGTATCACATGTTATCATTTTACCATTAATAATAATACCAACCCTGTCACATACCCTTTCAATAAGGCTGAAAATATGTGTTGATACAATTATAGTCTTGCCACGTTCCTTAAGTGTCTGTATAAAGTCTGTAACCACCCTTGCTGTAAGTACATCAAGTCCATTGGTAGGTTCATCAAATATAATTATATCAGGGTCATGTACTATGGAAACTGCAAGTGAAACCTTTTGTTTCATTCCTGTAGAAAGGTCTGCTACCTTTACTTCTGCAAACTTTCCTATACCAAAAAGCCCAAATATCTCATTCTTCCTTTTATCCCTTACATCATCTGGCACACCATGAAGTTCTGAAAAGAAGTCATATAAATAATTTGGCGTAAAAAACTCTTCAAGTTTTAATTCACTTGTAAGAAACCCTATTTTCTGTCTTACAATGTCTGCTTCATTTACAATACTTGAACCATCAACCAGAGCATCACCGCCATCAGGTTTAATAAGAGTTGCAAGCATACGGAGTGTTGTGGTCTTTCCTGCACCATTAGGCCCTAGAAGTCCAAAAACCTCTCCTTCATAAGCCTTAAATGAAATACCATCAACAGCAACCTTCACTTTGCTATTTGTATGTTCAAGCTTCTGCTGTTTAGCTGAAAGCTTAAAAGTTTTATGTAACTTGTCCACAATTAGCAGTTCTTTCATCTCTGTCCTCCTATAATTTAAATTTACAGCCATATAGGACAATAAAAGCCCTGTATGCCTGCCCATATTCGTTATATGGATAATACATTATACCACAAGTTGTATACCAGTGCACTATAATTATTTCTTACAATTTTCTATAATTATATTTTTTATTTTTTCAAGAATAATTTCATCCATCCTGCAAATAATATAGATGTTCCAAAACAACATTGTGGGTTCCCCACAAAATATTAATTGTGCAAAGCACAGAAAAGAGGTTATTATGTCTAAAAATTCAAGTTATTTAAACAACACTTCTTCTAACAACAACTCATCAAACAGCACTTCTAACAACAGCCAGAATAAGAGCCAGAACAGCAGCACTGACAAGAGCCAGAACAAGAGCTCTAATAAATCAAGCAATGCTAATAACTGTGGCAGAAGTTCTAACAGCAGCTCAAATGAAACCAGTAAAAGTTCTAACAGCACTAACACTTCTAGCCAGGGCAGATAAGTTTTAATTTAATTTTATACAAAACTGAATAATAAATTATTAAATTTCCATTAATAATTTTATTATGTGGCAGTACATATTGTACTGCCACTGTCGTTTTTCTGATACCTGCATAGAATATAGTAATACTTTTTGCCAGGAGAAAGCCTATGACCTTTAAGATAATTTCACCTGGAGACCTGGAATATTATCTGGACAGATATAACACTATATTAATAGATTTACGCGAAAAAGAGGATTTCCAAAAGGAACATATTCCTGGGGCAGTATGGGCTGACTGGGAAAAACTTGAAAAAAATATTGGCAGTATGCTTATGGCATATAATACAAACCCAGCCTGGATTATACTCTATTGTGCAAGGGGCAATATAAGCCTGCTTACAGCAAGAGACCTTGCACGCATGGGATACCCGGTAATCAGCATTAATGGAGGTTATGAACGCTGGAAAGCACACAATAATTTATAAAAATTTAATATCTCCCTTGAAATCTGCCAGTTATTATGATAAACTAACAACATGTTCCTGGTATAAAATGTAAGAGTAAATCATTTTTTATATAGTGGTCAATGAAGGCCACGCATAATGTATTCTATCTCATTATGCGCGGTCTTTTATTATTGGATAGTGCAGGGCTGTCCCCATGTATGCCACTGTCCCAGGACAAATACTGCGGTTATACGCAGAAAAAGGCTGAAGTTAAAAGAAAAAAGAAGAAAGGATAAAATGCAAACATTGGTACTCCACTCTTTATGTTTGCGCCTCAAATGAAAATATTCTACTTGGGGCTAGGTGTAAAATATGGATAAGTTTATTGAAAACCTTACAGATGTCCTTAACATCGTTGATGATTTTGTATGGGGGCCTGTTATGCTTGTTCTTCTAGTTGGTACAGGCGCATTCCTTACAATACGCACAAAAGCATTATGCTGGCGCAATCTTCCTTATGCCCTGAAAAGTGTACTTAGCAAAGAGGCACGCCAGAAAAAAGGTGATGGTGATGTTTCCCCATTCTCAGCACTCACAACTGCCCTTGCTGCCACTATTGGTACAGGAAATATAGTTGGTGTAGCTACAGCAATGGTATCCGGCGGGCCTGGTGCCCTTATATGGATGTGGATATCTGCAGCTTTCGGGCTTACATCCAAATTTAGTGAATGCATGCTTGCAATTAAATACCGTGAAATTAATAAAAAAGGTGAAATGTCTGGCGGACCCATGTATACAATGAAAAAAGCTTTTAAAAATAAAAAGCTTGGGGCTGTACTTGGATGGTTCTTCGCACTATTTGCAGTTATAGCATCATTTGGCATCGGGAACCTTACACAGGCAAACTCTATTTCAACAGCACTTGAATCAACTTTTAATGTACCTGTTACAATTACAGGTATTGTAATCACCATACTTGCACTTTTAATTATTCTTGGCGGCATCAAGTCTATATCTAAAGTATCCCAGGTAGTAGTACCTCTTATGGCTGTATTTTACATAATAGCAGGACTTATTGTAATAATAGGTAATATAAATAATGTTCCTGCTGGTGTTGCAATGATTTTTAAAATGGCATTTTCTGTAAAAGCGGTTGGCGGCGGCCTTTGCGGAAGTATTGTTGCTTCAATGACACAAGCCCTCCGCTTTGGTGTTGCACGTGGTGTATTTTCTAATGAAGCTGGCATGGGTTCTGCTGCTATTACGGCTGCTGCCGCATCTACTGATGACCCTGTACAGCAAGGATATATTAATATGACAGGTACATTCTGGGACACTATCGTTGTATGTACAATTACAGGCCTGTGCATTGCAAGCTCTGGTGTACTTGGAACAACCGATACAGTGGCAACAGGCAGTTACTCATATATAAGTGGAGATTCTGGCAGCCAGCCATCCGTTTCAATAACTGCAATTAATGGTGATATAACCCAGACAACACTTTACACTACAGAATTAACTTACAAAGATGGCATTGCAACACTTAAGCTTGGCAATCCAAAAGAGGACAAAGAAATACTGCTTACCAGGAATACAGACAACACATCTTCTACAGAAACACTTGAAGGTACATGGAAAGATTCTGGCAGTAATGAATATATATTTGGTAATGACTTTTCTTATGAATATAAAGAACTTACAGTTGGTTCAGCACTTACAATAAAAGCATTTAAAACTGTACTTGGCAATGTTGGAGGCTGGCTGGTCTGTATAGGAATTACCTTATTTGCATTTTCCACAATACTAGGATGGGAATATCATGGTGAAAAAGCATTTGAATATATTTTTGGTACACATAAATACAATATATTTTACCGTATATTCTTTTCACTAATTGCATACATTGGTGCTACAACAACTCTTGAAATAGCATGGAAATTCTCAGATATTGCCAATGCGCTTATGGCAATACCAAACCTTATATGCCTGCTTGCATTAAGCGGGGTAGTTGCAAGCGAAATTGAACGCTTCCAGAAAAATATTAAAAAGTAAATATAGAAATAGTGGTTTTAATTAACAAAAGGCAATGCACCTGGGCATTGCCTTTTATTTTATAATATATCTTATTCTGCCTTCTGGCTTGCCTTAAGCCTGTCAAGTGCAGAAACAGGTGCTCCTTGTGGTTTCTTCTGTGAAGCATCCACAGAAGCCGCCCTGGATGCCTGTGTCCTTGGAGATACCGTACCTGCTGGGCGTGAATTAATTAATGTAACCACCTTATCCATATAAGCCTTAATTTCATCTGGATTTACACTTTCAATACCATTAACTGCTGTTTCAATAGCTAAAAGCTTAGAAAGCTGCTCTTTATTAATGTCTGAAAGCTCCTTGCTGCCTGAAACCAGAAGCATTATATTTTCTGCAATGCCTGTTGTGCTTTCAAGCAGTTCTTTACTTGTCCCGACAAGTTCCCTGCTATTTTCAAGAAGCTCTTTACTATTACTGTCTTCTGACATGGCACCAGCCCCTGTACTCTCTGCCTGCTGTATATTGCCATCACTATCCAGAGCCTCAGGAATTCTTTCTAAAATTAAATCAAGTATTTCCTTAATACTTTCTGAATTCTTTACCTCATACTTAGCAATAAGCTTTGCTGAATTAAGAGTATTTTCATTAATCTTTTCTACAGCCTGCTCCAATGTCATTGATTCTGCTGGTTCATCTTCACCAGAATTATCAAACATTGACTTTGCCTTCTCCTGGTATCCCTGGCTTACCATACCAAGCCCGTTAAGGCTGTCATAAATAGACCTTTCAAGGCTTATCTGCTCTTCAAGCTTTGTATTAAGCATCTGGAACATTCTTTCCTGGTACCCATAAAGTTTGTCCCATGCATCACTTCCCCTGTTAGATAGAATAGTATTTATTCCATCTATTATAAAATACGTTGCTATAAGCACAATAACTGCAATTATTATGCTTAACACTATGCCAAATATACTTTTTGACAAAGCATCACGGAATATTACCTCTGCCAGTACGCCTGCTACCCAGACAATCGCTGACATTACCGTAGTTTTCTCAAGTTCCATAGTTTTCTCCATTTCTGTAACACAGCTTATTTATAAATTAAAGGGATGAACTATTCAGATATTCTGTCTGGTATGGGGTAAGTACATCAATCTCTTTGCCAAGGAAGCCAAGTTTACGGCGTGCAACTTCCATATCAACTTCTTTTGGAACATCAATTATCTTTTCCTTAAGCTCTTTCTCATGTTCAACAAGATACTTAGCACTCAGTGCCTGTATTGCAAAGCTCATATCCATAATTTCCGCTGGATGGCCGTCACCTGCTGCAAGGTTTACAAGACGTCCCTCTGCAAGCACATAAATTGTCACTCCATTAGGAAGCTTATACCCAATAATATTATTGCGCATCTCTTCACTGCTAACTGCAACTTCACGGAGACGCTTCATGTCAATTTCCACATCAAAGTGGCCTGCATTACAAAGTATTGCCCCTTCTTTCATCTCCATGAAATCCTCTTCATCTATTACACCTGCACAGCCTGTAACTGTAACAAAGAAGTCACCATACTTTGCAGCCTCTTTCATAGGCATTACTTCAAATCCGTCCATTACAGCCTCTATAGCCTTAACAGGGTCAATTTCTGTAACAATTACACGTGCACCAAGAGCCTTTGCCCTCATTGATACACCCTTGCCACACCAGCCATATCCTGCTACTACTACAATCTTACCTGCAACAATAAGGTTAGTAGTCCTGTTAATTCCATCCCATACAGACTGTCCTGTCCCATACCTGTTGTCAAAAAGATGCTTACAGTCTGCATTATTTACAAGCACCATTGGAAATTCAAGCTGCCCTGCAGCATCCATAGCCTGTAAACGTATTATTCCTGTAGTAGTTTCCTCACATCCGCCAATAACATACTGTAACTGGTCTTTCTTAGATGTATGGAGCATATGCACCAGGTCTCCGCCATCATCTATAATAATATTAGCTTGGTGTGAAAGTGTTTCTGATATATGTGCATTGTACTCATCATCTGTAGCACCATGCCATGCAAATACATTAAGCCCTGCTGTTACAAGTGCTGCTGCCACATCATCCTGTGTTGAAAGCGGGTTGCTGCCTGTAATAAACATCTCTGCCCCGCCTGCTGCGAGAACCTTACATAAATATGCTGTCTTTGCTTCAAGATGGATTGAAAGCGCAATCCTTTTTCCTGCAAACGGCTTAGTTTTTGAAAAATCCTCTTCTAAACTACGCAGAAGCGGACAATTCCTTCTTACCCATTCAATCTTGTGTTCACCTGAAGGTGAAAGTCCAATATCTCTTATCTGGCTCATAATACTTCCTTCCTGTTTAATGAAAACTTTTCTGTTACGTTTTACTTACTAATTATAACACACAAGATTTAAAAGTAAAGCAGCAAACCTGGTTTAACATAACAATCATGTACAAGGGGAAGGATTTGAAAATTAAATACTTTGCAAGTTAATTACTCTGGCATGGAAACTGTCTATCCCCATAAAAGCAAATATACAGAAATTATTAAAATTTATGAAACTGACAGATTATACCATTCTTTCTATTTACTAATCCAATAAATATAGTATAATATTTATTTAGCTTATAAACGTTCAAATTCTATAAAATTATCCTTGCCAGCAATGGCAGATACTTGAAAGGCATGGTTATTTATATGTTTACATTTTCACTTTATCCTAGTTCTTGTTACCATCATGTCCCAGAACTTATTATGGGAAGACAAGAAAAAACTTATTTCATTGATATGGATGGGCTTCCTTACTTAATAATAAAAATTAGTAACAACACCTGGAACCCATTTAATACAGAATGTTTATTCAAGCAATTTTTCTGTATAGGCAATGGAGATGAAGTGTATTTAATTAATCTGCACACAAAAGAAACCAAAACCATTCTATGTGATATGTATTTTGGTTATTTCTATATTTACAACAATAAATTATATATAACTTCAAATGACCGGCTTTTCTGTTTTAACCATAACTGTGACATGCTTTGGCAGACAGAAAAAATAGCAATAGATGGTGTAATAGTAAATGGATTTTCAGAAAAAAGCCTGCTTGTATCTTGTGAAACAGACCCACCGGGTGGATGGATACAATACCAGATTTCTATTTTCAATGGTAAAATACTGTCTCCCAGATAAGCAGGCTTAAAATATAACAGTATATTATCAAAAAATCCAAAAACACATACTCCAGTAAATAACATTGCCCCAATAACACTATGGTCTTCTCTAATTCTATGAATGTAAACTGATTCCTTCATAAAAATTATTAAAACAAACTTCTTTATCCCTTACATATTCCCTGAACCCCTCAATGTGTATATAACGCACACCTGCATAATTATAACTGTCAAGTCTTCTGTTAAAAGCATCGTCTGAGTGGGCACTTACTAGTATACTGCCATTATCAAAACCAGTTACTATAAGGGTATGGTAATATCTGTCCATATCATTCCTAAGTTGCACAGCATCCCCTATTTCAACTGACTCTATATCTGTTTCATAACCAAATGGCCCATTTAATGTATTGGTAGTAATAAATCCATAGAAAAATGAAACACCTGCCCATGATGGTGAACGGTCATTAATACCAGAATAATACCATCCATTAACCTCATCATAATTCATTTCACAACAACCTGCATAAATACACTGTGATACAAAACTTGTACAATCACCACCAATACCTGTAAAATTATAGAACAACGGATTCCTTTCATAAGCCCATCTTGCAGCATACGCATATGCATGCTGCCTGTTATAAGGTTTAACTTCAAGCATAAACTGCCTCCTGTTAAAAACCAAGTTATACTATTATATATATAAAATTTATAAATGTTCATGGCAAATTACTGTAATACCATTCTGTAATTACAAGAAAAAATTTCCATGTTTTTCCTCATTTCTGTGCTGCTTTTTGCACATTGTCATTTTCTGCTAATTAAATACCAGCAATCCTTATTGCCTGTAAGCAGCTTTTGACATCATGTGCAACATGTTATATAATTTCTAACTATAAAAAACAGAACTATACACAAGAATTTATACATGGACTTCTGATATACTGCCTGCCTTGTTATACAGACAGGCCATAGCTGGCAGAAATGAGGACAATTATGATTTTAGGATTATCACCATATTTTATATTAATGAATTTTTATATTTTCAGTTTCTTTGGATGGATATATGAAAGCACTTTTGTTTCTATAAGAGACAGGAAATTAATTAACAGAGGTTTTCTTACTGGCCCGCTGCTTCCTTTGTATGGCACAGGTGCAACCCTTGTATATGTTACCCTGAGACCTCTTGAAGCACATCCATCATTACTTTTTATATCTGGTATGGCCATTGCAACTATAACAGAATATATTGTTGCACTGCTCCTTGAAAAACTAACACATGCCAAGTGGTGGGATTATTCCAATGAACCTTATAATTTCCAGGGAAGGGTCGCACTAATCCCTTCACTGTTCTGGGGGTTTTTATCAATTTTTTTATTTGACTTTTTAGAACCCTTTGTTATAAGAATTATTAATATGGTTCCTTACAAAAAAGGCAAGTATTTGTTAATTATTGCTGTTATTCTGACAATTATTGATTTAACATATACAATATTTACTACAGTAAACTTCAGCAGACAGCTGGAAATCCTTTATAACTTCCGCAATGAAATAGAAAACCAGCTCCAGGATACACGTTTTAAATCACTTCTTGAAATTATAACCGCAAGAACAATAACTTCCAGCAGCAAAAAAGAAACCATATCCCAGAAGATAAATATATTAAAAGAAGCGTACAATACTGATACAAAGCTTCTGCAGATTGAAGAACGTTTCAAAAGTTATTTTGAGAAACATTCGTCCTTCTTAAAAAAACATCCTTTCAATGGAAACTTACGTATTGTAGATGCATTTCCAACTATGAAGTTTATTTCCAGAAATAAAAAACTTATAGATGTTAAAGAATTTCTTACTAACCTCAATATAAGGTCTGGCAAAAACAAAGATGATAACTAGTGCCTCCAGAAACTGGACTTAGCACAATCCGGCATACAATATTATGTTATATATTGCAAATTAACACAATATATGGTAGTATATACCATATCCCTAATCTATGAAAATCCTGTTTCTGTACTTTTCATGGATTGGTAAGCTGCCAAAGATGGTATTAGGATTTATATATATCGAAAGGATGATTTACTATGAAAATAATTAAACGCAGCGGTACAGAAGAAACATTTAACATAGACAAAATTATTGCAGCTGTAAGCAAAGCTAATAAGGAAGTTGAAACTATTAACCGCATGTCTGAAGAACAAGTAGAAGAAATTGCAGGCAATGTAACACAAATATGTGCTGATATGAACAGGGCGCTCAATGTTGAAGAAATCCAGGACCTTGTTGAAGACCAGATAATGAATAAGCGTGCATTTGCAGTAGCACGTAAATATATTACCTACCGTTATACAAGGGCACTTGTGCGTAAGTCAAATTCTACAGATAAACAGATTATGAGCTTGCTTGAATGCCAGAATGAAGAAGTATTACAGGAAAATTCCAATAAAAATCCTGCTGTAAACAGTGTACAGCGTGATTATATGGCAGGTGAGGTCAGTAAAGATATTACCAAAAGGTTTCTTCTGCCAGAAGATATTACACAGGCACATGAACAGGGAATTATACACTTCCATGATTCAGATTATTTTGCACAACATATGCACAACTGCTGCCTTGTCAACCTTGAAGATATGCTACAGAACGGGACTGTTATAAGTGAGACTATGATAGACACCCCTAAAAGCTTTTCAACAGCATGTAATATTGCCACACAGAGCATAGCACAGATTGCAAGCTCACAATATGGCGGACAGAGCATTTCACTAGCCCACCTTGCACCATTTGTAAATGTAAGCCGCCTGAAATTCCGCAGGCAGGTTGCAGAAGAATTTAAAGAATCCGGAATAGAATGTACTGAAGAGCAGATAAACCAGGTTGCTGAACTCCGGGTTAAAGATGAGATAAAACGAGGGGTACAGATGATACAGTACCAGGTAATAACCCTTATGACAACAAATGGACAGGCACCTTTTGTAACTGTCTTTATGTACCTTAATGAAGTTCCAGAAGGCAGGCTGCGTGAAGACCTTGCCATGATTACAGAAGAAATACTGCGCCAGCGTATACTTGGAGTGAAAAATGAGAAAGGCGTTTATATTACGCCTGCATTCCCAAAACTTATATATGTGCTTGAGGAAGATAATATACGTGAAGGCTCAAAATACTGGTATTTAACAAAACTTGCAGCAAAATGCACTGCAAAGCGCATGGTTCCAGATTATATTTCTGAGAAAATAATGAAACAGCTTAAAGATGGCAACTGTTATACCTGTATGGGATGCCGCTCCTTCCTTACTGTTTACCATGACGAAAATAATAAACCTAAATTCTATGGAAGGTTCAACCAGGGTGTTGTAACTGTAAATCTTGTTGATATTGCTTGTTCATCAGAAGGTGATATTGATAAATTCTGGGAAATATTTAACGAACGCATGGTTCTATGTAAACGTGCACTTATGTGCAGGCATAACAGGCTTAAAGGCACACCATCTGATGTTGCCCCTATTTTATGGCAGTATGGTGCACTTGCCCGCCTGAAAAAAGGCGAAAAGATTGACCCGCTGCTGTATAATGGATATTCTACACTTTCACTTGGTTATGCAGGGCTTTGTGAATGTACGCGTTATATGACAGGCAAATCACATACACATCCTGATGCCACCCCATTTGCATTAGAAGTAATGCAGAAACTTAATGATTTCTGTGCAAAATGGCGTGAAGAAGAAAATATTGATTTCAGCTTATATGGCACACCACTTGAATCAACTACATATAAATTCTCCAAGTGCCTCCAGAAACGTTTTGGAATTATAAAAGGAGTTACAGATAAAAATTATATAACCAACAGTTACCATGTACATGTAACAGAAGAAATTAACGCATTTGAAAAACTGAAATTTGAAGCACAGTTCCAACGCCTTTCACCAGGCGGGGCAATAAGTTATGTTGAAGTACCTAATATGGAGAATAATATTGATGCTGTACTTGAATTAATGAAATATATCTATAATAATATTATGTATGCAGAACTTAATACCAAAAGTGACTACTGCCAGGAATGTGGGTACACAGGCCAGATTGAAATAGTTACAGATATCCATGGCAAGCTGGTATGGGAATGTCCAAACTGCGGCAATTCAGACCAGAATAAAATGAATGTTGCACGCCGTACCTGTGGCTATATCGGCACACAGTTCTGGAACCAGGGACGTACACAGGAAATAAAAGAAAGGGTACTCCATCTGTAAGAAAAGCATCTGCACACACACTTTCTTCTCTCTGGAATTATAAAGTAATTCTTATTAAAAACATACAAGCTGCCAGCAATTTTATATTGTTTAATAACATAAATGTGCAAAACTTTACCAGATTATAAAAGTTTTGCACATTTTATTATTTACAGTGAAACAGCTATAAATTTAAAGCCTGTATTCTTAACTTTTATACTTTTGCAAATACAACAGTAACTATCATAAAACCATTACTTGTTTCTGCAAAAATCCCACCATTCATTTTATACATAAGCTGACGGCATATATAAAGCCCTAAACCACTTCCTCTATTATTTCCTGCGTTTGACCCACGCCAGAAACTGTCAAATATATGCGGGAATTCTGTTTCTGGAAGTGTACAGCCACTATTCTTTACCGCAATAAGTATACTGTCCTCCTCTTCCTGGATATCTATACTTATACTGTACCCGTCACCATATTTTATAGCATTTTCAATTATATTCTGCAAAACCTCTGTACCTCTGTCAATATCACCAGAAACCAGGCAGTCAGAATATTTCCCTATATCAAATTTTGTATTAACCAGCCTAAGCTTCTCATTGTAATATCCTGAAATATTATTTATAATATCTGACAGGAAGAACTCACCTTTATTTACATCAAGGCTTAAATATTCTTCACTTGAAGCTTTGGCAAGCTGTGAAACAAAACCTTCTATTTCATCAGCTTTATTATTTATTTTTTCTATAATTTCATATTGTTTCTCCCTGTCAGGATAAAGATTTGTTAAAAATGCTTTTGTATATAACTTAATAGCAGATAATGGTGTTTTTATATCATGTGATATAGACAACAGTAATGTATTTTTATCTTTCTGCAGCTTTAATTCACGCTGTTTATGCTGTTCTATATTTTCACGTAGTAAATCAATCCCCCATAAAAACTTTCCAAAATAATGGTTTTTATTTTCATAGACAGGAATAATAAGGTTTCCCTTTGCAAGTTCATATGGCACATCTTTTAACTTCTCAAATGGAAGTAATATTTTCTGTCTTATAAATATAAAAATTATTATAAATATAACCATCATTATTACAAAAAATATATTTAATATAAGAATGTTATTATTATTCCTGGTTCCTGGTATATAATCAAAACGGTATAAAGTACCATTAATACTGCAAATATAATAATCACTTACTGTATTATAAAAACTGCTGCTTTTATTATATTTTTCTATATTGGTTATATATTTACAACTAGATAAATCTATACTTCCAATGCCATTTTCTTTAATTAAAGCCTCAATTCTTTTTATTTCTACGCGGTACTGCCTGCCACTGTAAAAATCCTTATTATTATTAACAATAATAATATTTATACAGCCCCAAAATATAATTACTGCTGTTATAACTATTA
The DNA here is from genome assembly GCA_948794795.1 of uncultured Lachnospiraceae bacterium. Lineage (GTDB taxonomy): Bacteria > Bacillota > Clostridia > Lachnospirales > Lachnospiraceae > Butyribacter. The sequence goes on from CAQGLR010000017.1 coordinate 34,418, forward strand.
TAAATATCCTGTCAAACTGTTTCATACAAATTTATACCCCATGCCCCATATTGTAATAATCCTTTCTGGTTTACGTGGGTCGTCTTCTATTTTCTGGCGCAGCCACTTAATATGTACTGTAAGTGTCTGTGGTTCTGAAAAGCTGTCCCTTCCCCATATCTGGTTAAAAATATATTCCTTGCCAAGTGCCCTGCCTTTATTTTCTATAAGCAGACACAAAAGGTCAAACTCCTTTGCAGTCATATCAAGCAATACTCCATCTTTTTTTACAGTATGGCTTATTTTATTAATACAAAGGTTTCCACATATTATTTCACCAGAAACATACCTGCGCTTAAAAATACCACTTATCTTGGCAAGAAGTATATCAATATCATATGGCTTCCCAATATAATCATCAGCCCCCAGGTTAAGCCCGTCAAGTTTTGACTGCTTATCATCCTTTGCACTTAATATAATAACTGGTACGTTACCATCCTCACGTATTTTCCTGCATACTGCAAAACCATCAGTTCCAGGAAGCATTATATCAAGAAGCACTAACTTCGCACCTTTTTCTTTATATAATTCCAGAGCTTCATTCCCAGTTGCTGCAGTACATACAGAATAACCTGCTGCACATAAGAAATCAGCAAGCAGCCCTGCCAGTTCTTTATTATCTTCTACAATTAATATATCTGCCATAACGTCCTCTGGATATGCATGTTACCAGCCCATCTCCATAAGCCAGTTGCTAACCTGCCTTTCCCTCTCCCTGGTTTTAGATTTATCAGTGTACCTGTCCATATTATACTCCCCTTCTATATTCCCATCAACTATATAAAGAATTCTTGTGCATCTTGCAGCAACTCTTATGTCATGCGTAACTAGCATAATTGTTGTACCCTCATTATTAATTCCAGACAGTTCATCCATAACTTCATCTGATGCAGAGCGGTCCAGCGCACCTGTTGGCTCATCAGCAAATATTATATCCGGCCTGTTAATCATGCCACGGCATATACACGCGCGCTGCAGCTGTCCTCCTGAAACTTCATTAATATCATTGCCTGCTATATCACTAATACCAAGCTTATGCATCAAAGCCCTTGCCCGTTCTGCTGTTTCACTATGGTTTTCTTTTATTTTCCTGGACTGGCGTGCTGGCAATATAATATTATCAAGTATAGTAAGGTTTTTTAGCATATACATCTGCTGGAATATAAATCCCATCCTGTCCAGGCGGAGCTTTGCAAGCTCATTGCCAGACATTCCCTGTATATCTTTTCCACAAAATTTCACTTCACCTGCAGTAATATTATCCATTCCTGAAACAGAATATAAAAGTGTAGATTTACCTGAGCCAGATGTCCCCATAACCGCTGTCATCTCTCCTGCCTTAACTTTAAAATTAACATTTCTAAGCACATTATTCTGGCGCTTGTTTATAACATAAGTTTTGCATAAATTTTTTACTTCTAATATTGTATCCATTATTAACCTCTTTCTTATTCTATATTTGATGCTTGTGAAGCATGTATTTTCCTAAGTGACTGTGATGATAAAAATGCCGCCAGGAATGTTGTTATAATTATAACAACTGGATAAAGCAGGTATACTTCAAATTTATTAATATAAAATTCTATGTTATATGCACCCATCATTTTAAAGATTGGTGAAATAAAAAGCTGTGAAGCTGGAAGCTGCAGTAACATTCCTAGAACAGATGAAACCAGCAGTACAGCCATTATTCTTAAAGCCTGCCAGCACGACAGCAGTATATCTTTAAATCCAACCGCTTTTAAAATAGCAATTTCACTTTTTTCTTTTGTAATAAAACTCCTTACCATAAGCACTGTAATAAGTATATTTATACAAATTACTACAGCCAGTATAAGGTTTTTAATACCTGATATCTGTCCCCCTACATCACCAATCATATGGCTTATATATCCACCTGATGAATAAATTTCTGCATCCGGATAAAGTTTTTTAAGAAGTTTTTTTCTTTCAGACAATACACTGCTGTCTGGATTGTCCCTATATTTAACCTGTATCCCCATAACTCCAATTATATCCAGCATACTGGTTTCTTCATCCTGGTAAATACGTATATCATCACCCATATTCTGCATTGACTGGTTTATTGCTGTTACAATATAAGTTTTTGTGTTTCCTCCAGCCTTTACCTCTACATCATCACCAACTTTAGCACCAATTCTTTCTGCAACAACATTTGTAATTGCAATTTCACCACATCTTTCTGGGGGTGTTCCTTCTATATAAGAATACATATCTGTAGTAACACCACCAATTCCCTGCTGCATCATTACTTCACTTCTCTGTCCTTCAAACATAATATCTGCACGGAATACTAACTCCTGGAATACCATAGCATCAATATTATTCTTTTCTAAACTGTCTTTTACATTATCCAGCTTGTCTTCCAGTAACTTAAAATTATCACTATTGTTTGCAAGAATTATGTCCTGCGAAATAATATGGTCACACTCTGACATACTGAACCATTTTACAAGCTTATCTGACTGAAGTGTATTTATAGTATTTACTGGAACAATTACCAAAAGAATTCCTAATATAAAAACTACAACCATTGAAATATATCTTGATGGTGAACTTAAAATATCATTTAGTGCCATAAAAACCACAGGAGGCAGCTTTGATTTGCTAAGATGTATAAAACCTTTTCTATGGTAACGTTCTCCTGTTTCCCCATTTCTGATTGCATCAATAGGGGAAAATCCTTTTATTTTCCTTGTACACATATAACAGAATAATACTACTATACTTATTGTAAATATTACACATAAAATATTAATAAAATAATTGCCATTATTTGAAATTATTATATTCTGTGAAACACTTTCTAACAAAAAATTTCCAAATGGGATACTTACTATAAAACCTGCTGCAGAACCTGTTACAGAAATTGCAAGATATTTTATAATATAAAGTATCCTTATTATGCTGTTTTTAATTCCAATTGCTTTCATAACACCTATTTCACGGAATTCTTCACTCATAGTAAAGTTAATTGTAAAACGGAGTATTACCATTGAAATAAGTATAATGCAAATACTCATTGTTAATATTACTGCTGCTTTTACTAATTCTAATATATATACTTGCTTTATTGCATTATAATCAGCCTTTATCATAGAATTAAAACTGGCATCTGCAGCTTTTTTGTTATAGTCTTTATCATCCGTATAAACACAACATCCATAAAGCAGTTCTGGCTTTCCAGCTTTTAAATAATTATAATCATTCCTGCTAACCAGGAACTTAGCCATTCCAAGCATTGATGAAGAACATATTGCATCTTTTGTATAATCTTTAATTGTAAATGTTTTTACCTGGTTATTTACTGTAATTTGTATATGCCCGTTCCTTTTAAAATTATTTACATTTGAATTAAACAATGAAGCAGTTATATATATTTCACCATCTGCTACTTCTTTAATTTCATTATCATTGCTGTCAAAAAGTTTAAGAGGGTTTTCTAATGTTTCAATACATAAAATATTAGAATAATTAGATTTTTCACCATCAATTTTAATATCATCTGACTGGCCATAAATCATTTCATTAAATTTATAATTATAATTATTGGCATCAGCAAAATCTTTATATTTCTCTTTATTATCTTTATCCCTAAAGACAATCCAATAGTCTGGCACACCTGCCTTTTCAAAAAATTTGTCCAGTGCCGTGGAAATTGTAACCATATTGCTTGTGCCACTTGCAATAAACATAGCTGCAAGCATTATAAATAAAAGCAATATAATATTCATTGTCCTCTTACGTTTTAAATCCTTCTTAAGTATACGCCAGTACATTTTTATTCCCCTTTCTTATTTTGTATATATATTATAATGGGGAAAATATTAAATAATCCTTAAATATGGAAATTTTAAAATTTTTATTTTGTATGATGCCCGGGCTTTTTGTATTGCTATTTTTTTACTAATTAAATTTTATTATATTTAATTATAAATAACTATACCAGACTTAAAAAGAGCAGTTTGTGAAGCAAGAAAAAAATGAACAAAGAGATTAAATATATTCAATTATTGATAGTATTCAGTTCTTCAATTACATTTGCCCGCATACGACAGGAATAAGCCACTAAATTATCAGGATAACCGCATAAAATAAATATTTTATAAAACCAAATGATATATAAACATTTTTTAATTTTCCTCCTGGTATAATCTTTAGTAAAAACTATACCAGGAGGAAAATTATGGCACCTAAACCAAGGAAAATTTGAAATATACAAGAAACATTAAAAGATTACAACATTAGTATAAAAGATATTGGAAACAATGATATTTTTATACACAGTCTTTCAAAAGAAACAGCAAAAGTATCAGATTACAGGCATCCGTCTTATGTAAAACACAAGCTGCAGGATATACTTTCCATATGTATCCCTGGATTTCCTGCAGACTGTAATGAATGGGAAGAAATAGCAGATTTTGCAAGCTAGAAAGAAACAGTGGAGGCAGTTATAAGTGGAAAATGGGATTATGTAGCAGCATTAAAAGGAAACCGATCCCCCTGAGCATGGGATATGTTCTGTAAGCATTATCTAAGGTTTGTCCGCAAAGGGTTGCTTTCATATTTGTATCCATGGCACGTCCTAACACCGCTGAATTGTAACAGTCAAAGATGGCTGAAACATAGGTTTACCATCAGAAGTCTTTATTTCTATCACACACGTAACACATTTTTCCAATGATTTTTCAGTTGTGAAGTCACGTTTGATTAAATCATCTGGTTTCCGTGCTTCTCTGTACGCTTTGGTAATACCATTAGGCTTGCGTTTCGGTTTATGATTCAGACCAACCTCTTCCATAATATGGTAAAATGTCCTCTCACCGAGAATATAAACGTCTTTCGGCTTTTTAAGCTGTAATGCCTGGTACATCCGGATTCTTCCATATTTAAGCAAAACATATATAGAATGTGAAAATTTAGTACATACACAAAACAAAATATAAAATAGGTGGTTTAAAATTGGTTTATATATTATTTTTGTTTATAATTGGAAAAGTTATTTTTACTATATATACTTTTAGAATACACTTTTGTATGAATGAATATAAATCTTATGATTTAACTAAAGGTATATGTGACACAAAATTTTTAGTAGTTATTCCTATGCATAATGAAGAACTACAAATAGAGAAAGTTATTAAATCAATAAGAAAAACTAAATATCCTCAAAAACTTATAGATATTATTATACTAAATCATAGATGTTCTAATAGAACAGTTGAAATAGCCTATCAAAATAATGTAAAAGTATATAATATTTTAAATAAAGAAAATACTAAAGGTGCTATACTAAAAACATTTTGTATTCAATATAAAGAAACTATAAATAAATTCGATTATTTATGTATAGCAGACACAGATAATATTTTTGATGAATATTTTTTGTATTTGGACATATGGAATTAGAAAAAGTAAATAAAATTTTTCAAAAACAAATAAATAATATACAATATAAAAAAAGTGTTATATCTTTTTAATGACGTTTTTTCAACAAATAATAAGTACATTTATGTTCTATAAAAATAAATTAGAAAAATCAGTCATTATAGCTGAAGAGGAAGTTTTAATAGCTCATGAAATTATAGAACAAATTGAATGGTAATGAAAATACATTAATTGAGGATGTATACTTTTCTTTTGATGCATCATTAAATAAATATAAAATACATTATTGTAATAATATGAAAATTAGAACAAAACATCCATATACCATAACAGATTTATGGATTCAACAAAGACGATGGACTTCTGGACAAATACAAATAATGAAAAAATATAATTCTTATATATTGCACAAAAATTTGAATGGGGTTGCAAGATCATTTATTATTTGCGGTTATATCAATATAATTGTTTTTGGTTTGAATATAATTTCTTTACTTAATCCGCAAATATATTTGTTGATTATAATGCATTATATATATGTATATTTACCGATAGTTTAATTATTGCATTAGACAAAAATACAAAATATATTATTTCATTATTAATATTCCCATTTATTTTGTTTTACTGGCTTATAATATTTATGTTTAGCTTTTTTAACCCAAAAAAGAGTGGAAGAAAATAAAAAATAAATATTAACCCAATTAAACAATTCATTCAAAGAATAAGAGTATCAATAAATAAATATTTTGTTTAAAATGCTCATCCTTTCGTAAATTCAGTGTTCTACCATAAAACTAGTATTTTAAAAATTCTGATTGAACAAGTTTCATATATACGTAAACGGTACATAGTACATATCGTTTACGTATATACAGGTTAAGCTATTACTTGCCTTTATTAATAATTATTATGTATATGAACTAAAAAAAAGAAGATATTTTTTCGATGATAGAAAAAATAGGATGTGTTTTTTGACTAACAAGTTCTAATCCTTTTACTATTTCTTCTTTTGAGGCTTCTATAAACTCTTTACGTTTATCTTTACCACCATAATACATATAAACTATTTTTCTCATTAAATTATCAAAGTTATTAAAAGATCTTTTTAGAAATAGAAACAAGTCTATAATTGTATTCTGGTAATTTTTTAATTTGAGTTTTGATAATGAGAAAGTATGCGCATTTTCTTTATACATATTATTTTGAACAATAATATTATATTCTACAAGATAATTCCATAAGAATTGTTCTATAATAGCATATTCTATTACCTCATATATTTTCCAACTTCTCTTCCTCCTTGTTGATTGCCGATATAATTCATTATCACCTCGATTATATATAATTCCTATGTTTGAATGAATAAATAAATATTCTTTCCAAAGTCCGTCATAACAATCAAAATATGTATCATTTGGAATTTTTTTGGCATTTGAAGTATATAAAAGATTAGAACATATTTTCTTGAATTTTTTTAAATTCATTTCCTTATTATATTTTATTAAATTGAAAAAATAATATTTTTTATATTTATATTGAAAATTAAACTCTGGATAGGATTTCTTAATACAACAGTCTCTTATATAATATACAATATCCCTCAAACTATTCGGTTTTAGAGAACATTTAACTCCACATATATTATTTACAACTTCACCATATTTAAAGCTATTTCTTAATTTACCTATAAATTCTAAATGTTGTTTATTAAGTTTTGAATCACTTGTTATATAAGTTCCAGATAATATTATATTAACAACACCATAATTAAATAAATGAATAATAGGAATTAATTTAATATAACAATTATCAGTTTTTATATAAAAAGAAAAATTTGCTTTTGATCCATATGCCGGAAATAAAGATGCATTACTATTTATTTTTAACTTTCCAAAATTTTGAATAAAGTAATTATCACAATAAATTAATTCTGGGTCATTTTGAAATGGAACTAGTAAAGTAGAAAGTTTTTTGTTCTCTAAAGGCTCTATTAGTATATGAGAATCAAAATAAACTTGACTAAATATAAAATGTATTTTATTCATAATGATACTCCTTAATAATTTAAAAGGTCAAAACATAAAGTTTTGACCCCTGAGGTCGTATTAAAACAAAACACAAACCTCCTTTAACACTATTACTATAACACAATTATTAAAAAATACCAATAGATAACCACTTTTTTGAGTTTCCCCATTTTTTAAAAGAAACTATATGCTTTGTACTGGAAAGATAAGCCTGGCAGAAAAACCACCATATAAGCTATGTCCAATATTGGCTTCACCGCCATGTACTTCCATAATCTGTCTGACAATAAGTAATCCAAGGCCATGCCGCTGTTCTGATACATTTTCATCACAAACCATATAATGTGGGGAATTATTTAGTTTTTCTATTTGTCCATCAGTAACTCCAATACCATCATCCTCAACAACTATAATACAATTACTACTTTCTTCTATAACACTTACAAAAATATGGCATCCTTGCCCATTATGGTTAATACAATTTTGTATAAGGTTACTTACTGCCCGTTTAACCAGGTCTTTATCAATATCCACAAAGCATGCCGCCAGGTCTTCATTAGTTTTCCATTCAATTATATATTTGTCATCAATATTTATATTAATAAAACCAGCTACTGCCTGACGGACGGCAGCAACCAGGTTTTGTCTTTTACAGTTTACTGGCTGCATATTATATTCCAGTTTAGATGCAAGATTAAGGTCATTAATTAAGTTTTTCATACGTTCACTTTGTTTTACAATAACGGCAATTTTTTTCCGGCCATCTTCTGGTAAATGCTTATCACTTTCTAACTGGCCTGCATAGCCCATTACCACCGACAACGGAGTCCGTATATCATGGGATACTCCTGCAATCCAGTTTGCCCTTGCAGTTTCCCTTTTGCGGAGCTGCCTGTTTTGGGACTGCAAAATTTCCGAAGTCTTGTTAATGCTTGCCGCAAGTTCAGAAAAAAGTCCTTTCTCTTGTATATTAACTTCCTCTTTTGTGGATAAAGATTGTATTCCGCTAATAATTGGTTCTACAGATTTTAACAACCTGGAATTAGTAATTACATAGATAATAAAAACCAGTGCAATATTAATTATTAAAATAGAAAAAACTGTTTTAGGCAAACTGGCAATAAAATTATAATCCCAGCTTGGCCACATATGTTTCCAAAAACTATCTTTGGGGTAGCCTAACACTACTAATCCACTTTCCGCATCTCCTGTAAATGTTGGATACCCATCTATATATCCACGTACCAGGTTTGCAATGTCCTGTACAGAATATTGCATAGGTACAGTTTCTGGAAGGTTTTCTGTACTCCATACAACTTTCATTGTTGCATTATCAATAAGGATTGCCCATACATTTGCTTTTGTTAATTCAAGTCCTGCATCCCCAGACAAAACATATCCATTATTATTATATGATAAACTGCCAGCAACTTCCTCAGCAGTTGTCCAAGGATAGACATTTGGTTTCTGGTTTAAAGTATATATAACCAATAATATAAAGTTTAAAATAATAAGCAAAACTGAAGATAAAAACATAATACTAACAAAACGCCGTATCAGTTTAGGTACACTTTTCATATTAATCCCCCATACCACCTTTTGCGGTTTAAATAATATAATTTACACACACTTCAAAAAATTTAATATATTTAAAGAAATATTTTTACTGGCTTAAATGTATTTTCATACTGTTTATCTTCCAAGCACCAGCTTATACCCAAGCCCTTTAACCGTTATCAAAGAAACAGGCCTGGCTGGATTAGCTTCAATCTTTTCCCGGATACGGCATATATGTGCCATCAGGGAATTTTCATAGCCAAAAGGATTATCACCCCAGGCAGCCTCACATAAAGCATCAACTGTAATAATCCGTCCTGCATTCCGGTATAATGCAAAGAGAATATCGTATTCTTTTGCTGTAAGGGAAATGTGTATGCCATTCTTTATAACCTCGGCACGGTCAAAGTAAATTTCACTGCCTGGCAGTTTTACAACTGGGTTTTCATCTTTATAACTTCTGCGGAGAATAGCATTAATACGGAATAGAAGTTCTTTAGGCAGAAAAGGCTTTACCATATAATCATCTGCACCAAGACCAAAGCCACAAAGCCTGTCGTTATCTTCTCCACGGGCTGTTAAAAAAAGTATGGGATAATCCGAAGTACTTTTAATTTGTTTCATAAGGTCAAAACCATTGCCATCAGGAAGCATTACATCAAGAATTGCAAATTCTGGACAGTAAGTTTCTGAAACAGTAATTGCTTCTTTTACTGTTTTAGCTGTCCTGATATTCTGGAAACCATCTTCATTTAAAATAGATTCTGTCATATCTAAAAGCTCCTGCTCATCATCAACAAGCAAAATACGTTTTTGTTTTAAGTAATCCAAATCCATACATATACCTCCTATAATATAATGTATTTGAAAAGTACACAGATTTACTATCTTTGTGCAATCTGGCATTTTAAAAGCAATTTCCAAACACAACACATAAATTTTGTTATTGTGTATTATAACATAGAAATATGCCCTTTTCTGTTTTACAGGAAAATGTAAAGTAAATGTAAGGATACGGAAAGGTTAACGTAAGACCTGGAATATAAAATATATTTGAAATAACAAAATGTACTTTGTATATAACATTTATAAACAAAATGCATGACAATAAAACAGAAAGGAACAAAAAACAATGAATATTATTGAAACTAAAAATTTAACAAAATCATATGCTGGTTTTACTGCTGTCTCTAATCTGGACCTTCATATTCCAAAAGGTGCTGTTTATGGCTTTCTTGGACCAAATGGTGCTGGCAAGTCAACAACAATGAAAATGTTCCTAGGACTTACAAAACCAACGGGCGGTTCATTTACAATTAATGGCAGAAAATATCCTGAAGACAGAATAGAAATCCTAAAAGAAACTGGCTCATTTATCGAAGCCCCTGCTTTTTATGGAAATTTAAGTGGTGAAGAAAATCTTGAAATTATCCGTAAGATATTAGGGCTTCCAAAATCTTCTGTGGAAGAAGCCCTTGAAACTGTAGGACTGGTTCAATTTAAAAAACGGCTTGCCAGAAAATATTCTCTTGGAATGAAGCAAAGATTAGGTCTTGCCAGCGCTTTAATAGGAAAACCTCCTGTTTTAATTCTGGATGAACCAACAAATGGGCTTGACCCTGCTGGCATCCACGAAATCAGGTCACTTATCCGTTTATTACCAGGGAAATTTAATTGTACTGTTTTTGTATCATCGCATCTGCTGTCTGAAATAGAACTGATGGCTGACAACATTGGCATATTAAACCATGGGCATCTGTTATTTGAAGGAACACTTGATGAACTAAGATTTAATGCCAATTCACAAGGTTATCCTGCTGATAATCTTGAAGATACTTTTCTCGCAATGGTTGATGCAGACAACCAGAAAAGAGGTGTTACAAAATGAGTGTTTTCCTGGAATTCAAAAAGGTAAAACGGACTGGCTTTTTACCCACATTTTTATGTGGTGGTATTTTAGCAGCTTCTTTTCCTGTTATCAATATGGCTGCCCGTACAGAAATATATCTTACACAACAAGGCAGTCCATTACAAATCCTGTTTAATGCAAACTGGCAGATAATTGCAATGCTGAATGTGCTGCTTGTTATAACAGGAACCTGCATTTTATACAATACGGAATATGCCAGTAATGCAATGCAGAAAATAAAGTCACTTCCAACCAGGGCAGGTTCTGTCTTCTTAAGTAAAGTAATCCTGACAATCTTTATGTGTATTCTTATACTGGCAATAGAGGCAGTGGCAGTCACTTTTTGTTCTTATTACTGGTTTGAAACCGGAAATGGATTTTTAATTGGATTATGTAAAAATTTTGGCTATGAATTATTGTTGATGCTGCCATGTATTACCATATCACTTCTTATTTCAGAAGCCTGTAAAAATATATGGATATCCCTTGGTATTGGTGCCGTCTGCGTTTTTACCGCAACTATGCTGCCATCAGATAATTTTAACCTTTCACTCTTTCCATTTGCAATGCCATTCCAAGTTTTTACAGATACTAATATAGAACAGGCAATACACTATATCTGCAATGCTGTTGCAGAATTCGTAGTCCTTTGCCTTTTAGAACTTGTTTTTATAAAAATAAGGAGGGAGTTTGAATGAATTTTTTATTACTTACAAACATTGAATTTAAAAAAATCCGCCATTCCAAAATCCTTTTGATTTTGGCAGCAGCTGCTATTATTCTCTGGCTGCCCTCTATCTTTAATGCCAGTATAAATTTTAATATGCAGGCCGAAGGTATTTCTCCAGAAAATAACTTTTTTATCCAAGGCTTTATGGGAATGTCATGGTTTATGTTCCCTGCAAGCATGGTAGTTGGAACAGTCCTTTTAAGCCAGACAGAAAGGACAAACAACGGAATTTTAAAAATGCTTGCTTTGCCAGTTAGTACAATGAAGCTCTGTCTTGCTAAGTTTACTGTATTACTTACATTAGCAGCAACACAAATTTTAATAATGACAGGTATGTACTATGCCAGTGCCATTATTTGTTCCAAAACCCAGGATTACAACTTTATATTGCCAGCATTATTTGTTTTAAAAGAAATTAGTTTGCTTTTTCTGTCTGCAATACCAATGATTGCATTTTTCTGGATGCTGTCCGTATGTATCCAGACCCCAGGTTTTTCTATTATTACTGGTCTGGTATCTATTGTACCATCTGTACTGGTTATCAATACAAAAGCATGGTTTGCCTATCCAATGTCATACCAGTTCTATGTAATTACATCAGAATATGGAAAACTTGCAGCAAATCTTGATACAAACCAGATAAAACTTATACCTTGGATACCCGTTGCCATTGTTATTACAATAATATGTTTAAGCATTTCCTGCCTATGTTTTGGGTATGCTGAAAGGAAATAAAGACATCCATACAATATATGGTATTCATTATTTTGAGTTTCCCCATTTTTTTAATACACGGGTATTTTGTCTCTGACAATTCCAAAGTTTTACCAGCGACAGCATGCTTGCGCTTGGATGCAATATCATTTAGTTAAGAAAATCCTAACCAATAAAAGACTTATATGGATTTGAAAATTAAAATTACACAAAACTTATATTACTCTGGCAAATTCCAAATGTTTTACCAAAAAGCAGCTGTTATGGATACGCTGGTGCTTAAGCCCTGTTCTCAATGCTTAATAGAAACTTTTGTTTCTATTAAGCATCTGGGGCTTTATGCATCATTGCGTATCCATCCAAGCGCAAGCGGCTGCTGTTGGTAAAATTTTGGAATTGCCAGAGTTACATAACTTGTGAAATATCTAATTTTCAAATCCATGTAAATCTGCCGTTTATAGGAAATTTTCTTAACTAAATGACATTGCATCCAAGCGAAAGCGGGCTGCTGCTGGTAAAACATTTGGAATTGCCAGAGATACATAACTTATAAATATTTGATTTTCAAACATCCATAACCCTGCCATTTACAGTAGAGTTGCTTAACTAAATGACATTGCGCTTGGATGGGATGCGCAGTGGTGCATAAAACCCCAAAAGACGTGGCTTAAGCACCAGCGCCCCATAATAGCTGCCTTATGGTAAAACATTTGGAATTTACCAGAGTAATATAATCTTTGTATAATTTAAAAAATGGGAAAACTTCAAATTCATTATATATTGTTATAGTTTTTCTGCCTTTGAAATATAAAATGTTGAATTTACAGCATCACTTCCATCAGAAAGACATAATATTTTATCTTTAACAGATATATATTTACCAGGCTGTGAAACACTTTCAAATGAAATGCCATCTTCTCCATCAAGCCCTTTTACACTGTGGAATGTCTGTTTTTGTGCTGTTTCTTTAGAAGCATCTGCATCTTGTGCAAGTGTCACTTTACCTGTTTCATTTGCGGTAAGATATAATCCTGGTTTATTTTCAGACTGTATAGAAATATAAGCTTCATTTCCAGGTTCCGCTTTACCAGGGGTTATTACCCATTTATTATCATTAGACATACCTGTGTCTATACCAGTTTTAATATTTGAATATGGATAGTCACTGTCACTTGCAGAATTAATAAAAAATTCATGGGATATATCCCCGCCGTCTTTTAAGGAAATTTTATATATAGTCCCGTTTAAGCCTGCTGCTGTTTCGTCTATTGGTTTTATGCTGCCATCTTTTTCAAAGAAAAGTTCTGTAATACATGGGCTCCGCCTGTAGCCATTACCGCCAGGAAGTGAACCATTGTGGTATACAAAATATGTCTTGCCTTTAAAGTCAAAGACAGCCATATGGTTTGTATTAGATGTTGCTGTAGGAAGCATAAGTACTTTACCAAAATCCCATGAACCATGCAACAGGTCATTAGTTGTTGCATATGCCATGCGTTCATGCCAGCCATAGGCATAAAAAAGATAATAATCCCCATAATATTTATTATTTTCATCCTGCCTGCGGTAAATCCACGGAGCTTCTGTAAAAGATTCAAGCCCGTCCTGGTTATTAATAATATCAGCATTATCTGTTTGTGTACCACATGTAATTTCACCATCACCATCCAGGTCTTTTACAGATATCATATCTTCATTTAACTCACAAATATAAAATTTACTGTTGCCCCATGCAAGATAACGGTGTTCTGCACCATTCCCGTCTGTTTCAACCCATACTGTGGGGTCAATATCATCCCATGCACTGTTTTCTGGAGAAGTAAGGATACCTTGTACCAATGGCCTGCCAATATCTTTAAACCCGCCTGTTGGACTGTCTGATACTGCTACACCAATAGACTGTTTGCCAAGTGAAGTTTTATCCCAGCTGCAGAAATACAGGTAATATTTATCTTTATATTTAATTACCTGGCTTGCCCATGCTGTAGATGAATCTTTTGCCCATTTTACATTATCAGTATTAAGAGTAAATACAGTTCCTTCTTCTTTCCAGTCTGAAAGGTTAGTAGTTGAATAACATAAATATTCTGGAATATTGTAAACTGCCCTTGAAACTTCGCTGTCACTTGACATATCATGTCCAGTATATAAATATATAGTGTCACCATCAGTTAATACAGACGGGTCTCCGCCATATGTATAATTTCCAGTATTGTCATTGCCAAAAATGGGATTGTTATTTGTGCTTTTTGTAATAACAGCTTCTCCGTCTTTAATTGTAAATAAATTCTCTGTTTCTTGTTTTACTTCATTATTTTTTATTGTTCCATTGCTGCCAGAACAGCCTGATATAATAATGGAAATGGCAGCTAGTGGGACTGCCAGGTATCTGGCAGGTTTAAGTATTTTATTATTCATTGTTTTTTCTCCTGTCAAGCGGATATTTACAATCCGCATTGCCTGCAGGCAGGTATTGGCTGCTTGCCTATAACTTTAATACTGTGCATCTTTTTTATATTTATTTATAATTCCACATAAAAGGCAGTTTATTTCTTTCAGTTTTGCCAGTGGTTCTTCTATACCATCAGCCGAGCCTTTCCTTAATATTTCCACAACTGGCACTGCTGCCTCATACATTTTTTTAAAGCCATAATTTCCTGTAAGACCTTTAAGTGTATGGGCTTTTTTAAAAGCAGAATTTATATCATCCATAGCAAGATACTCTTCTAACTGCATAAGGTTTTTATCATCTGTGAACCTGTATAAAAACTGTTCATATATTTCCTCCCTGCCTACAAAGCGCGTTACAGCATCTTCCAGGTCTACACCAGCTTCTTTCAGTTCACTTTTAAATTCTTCTGTCATAATCCCAGCTATACCTCCTCCCTTATATCTAAATCCCGGCTTACCATTTCCAGGTAATGTATAAATACCTGGTTAGAGACTTTTATTATAAAACTGCTGTCAAGTTCTTCACGCCGGAAGCTTTTCCTTCCTCCTTGTACTGCCCTGTCCCAAAATCCCAGGACATCCCTGCATGGGACATAATAGCATATATCTGCATTGCTAAAATATATTATTAGAAATGCAATACCCTGCTGTATTTCAAATTCTTCCATAAACTTTATCTGGTGTTCATGTATATTTTGTAATGGAAATGTGTCTGTTGCACATTCTTTTGCATCAAAACATACTGGCACTCCCTGTACATTACCTATATAATCAACTGTACTTTTCTGTTCAAAGTATGCAAGTTTAATATGGTGTCTTTCTTTATCTATTTCTATAGGTGTTATTGGAGTTGGTATTTTTTGCACTAATGCAAGCTTCTCCTGGCGGTATTTATTATTGGTATAATTCAATGCTTCTTCAAGCATTGAGCCTCTTAAGCCTCTTGAATTCCACGATGGCATCGCCTCTTACCTCCTTAAGGCAGTTACATCCATGCCAAGTCCTTTCATTATATCTTTAAATTCTTTAGGCAATGGTGCTTCAAGAACCATGCCATGGTATTTCCCTGGTATACTTGAAGAATTCCCAAACTCCAGCCTCCATGCATGCAGAAGCTGGTGCCTTAAGCCAAATTCACGTCTGAATGTCTTGTATAAATCTTTGTGCCCGTATTTGGCATCCCCAGCAACAGGATGGCCTGTACTTTTTAAATGTGCCCTTATCTGGTGTGCCTTGCCTGTTACAAGATGGACTTTAAGCAGTGTATATATATTGCCATCAAGGCTTCCATGCTGCAAAGGCTCATACTCTGTTATAATCCTTGACGAACCCTCTGTTTCATATTGTGTTATAGTAACATTATTATGGTTCTCATTCTTTGTAAGATATCCGTCAAGCCTTTCTGCACTGTTAATATTTCCCCGGACTATACAAAGATAATATTTCTTAAGTCCACGTTCCCTGAAAATACTGTTCATCCACTGCAGTCCTTTTACTGTCTTTCCTGCTACTATAAGCCCGCTTGTATTTCTGTCAAGCCTGTTGCATATTCCTGCATTAAATACAGAGTAATCCCCGTCTCTTATAGTTTTTGCTTTTAAATATGCATTTACATATTCAACTACAGAAATATCATCTTTATCTGCTTTCTGTGACAACATTCCAACAGGTTTATTTACCACAAGAATATCATTATCCTCAAATATAATATCAAGCTTGTCTGGCTCTGCGTCTGACGGACCTGTTTTATGTTTAAACCCTTCAATAGTGGCATCTGATAAAAACAACTTTACCTCATCATCTTCTGCCACCCTCTCCATACCTTCCGCTTTCTTGCCATTAAGTACAATATTCTTTTTACGCATCATTTTATACAAAAAACTTTTAGGTGCTTCTGGCATAAATTTTCCAAGAAACTTATCAAGCCGCTGGCCTTCGTCCTGTGATGTAACTTTTAAAACCTGCATTTATTATATTCCCCTTACCAGTTATACAACAAGTGACGTAATATAGGATTTAACATTTGCTTCCTCTTCTTCATCAGCTTCCTGTACTGCAACGTTATCAATTTCTCTTAAAAAACTTTTCTCATTATCAAGTATCTTAACTTTATAGCCTTCTCCCCAGTTGGCAACCCCATCACTTAAATACTTCCTTATATACTGGATTTCCTGCTTTTTGCCTGTTGCCAGCGCAACAATATGTTTACTTCCAACTGCTATAAATTCAAGGTACATAACTTTTTCTGGTGATGTAATTAACATATCTGCATAAAGCTGCATTTTATTGCCAGTGTGCTCTTTTGCTTTATTATAAAGCTGCTTGTCCACTGAATGATAAGGAAATGCCACAATAAACCTGACAAGGTACTTTGCTCCTGGAAGTACAAACAGAACTGCTATAACTGAGAAAATATTCCTGTTAGACATTTTATTTAAAAGCAGTCCAGCAATAAAAACTGCCAGCCCCGCTGCTGCCATTAAAAGCACACCCGTTAATGCTTTCTTTTTTCTGTTGTTTATATATCCACAATCACCTTTCTGAATTTTCATATGTATTTCCTTTCTTTTTATACAATTACATCATACGCCAGCCTGTATTGTATTTATTCTTCAGCCTGCCACAACCATCTGCTTTACCCCAGCCCAGTGGGAAACCATCAACTGTAACAAGCACCCACCCTTTATAAAATTCATCAATATTTATAGTTTCACCCTTAAGATATTTTATTACATCAATATCCCCAGCTTTAAGTAAAAGCCTGTTCTTATAAGTATCTGATATCTTTGAAAGGGCAAGCTGGCATGAAGGCTCAAAGCGTTTCTTAAAACTGCCTGCGATAAGCCCGTTTTGTATATACCTGAGATTTTTAATTCCCGCTGTTTCTTCTGGCATAAGGCATATTGTATCCTTATTTTTTACAGGGTAACAATCTTGCAGGTATTTTTCTGGCACAAATTCTTTTATTTCATTCTGCCATTCATTTTTATCTGTTTTATTGATTTTCTTAGAAATATTTATTCTTTTTTCTGTTATATGTTTTTCTGCCATATTATTTTCTTTTTTATTAAGAAGCACAGCAAAATGCCCCTCACCTTTTGCAATATGTGGGAAAATCCTTATACACCTTTTTAATTCTTCACATCCATGGTAAAGCAAATCTGGCCTTCCATATGAAAAACCTTCTTTATGTGGCACTTCACATATTTCCATATCTTTATATGTATCTATAAACCATTGCACCATGCCCTCATCTTCTTCTATAGAGAATGTACATGTTGAATACACAAGGCTTCCACCTGGTTTAAGCATGTTATATGCCTCTTTTAATATATCTTTCTGTATAGCAGCATAGTATGACGGACCTTTATCCAGCCAGTCCTTTACCATATCTGGCTTCCGCCTGAACATTCCTTCCCCAGAACATGGCACATCTAATAATATTTTATCAAAATATTCCTTAAAATGCAGTGACAGGCGTTCTGGTGTTTCTGCCGTTACTATGGTATTTAAAGCGCCTGCCATCTGTAAGTTTTTGGCAAGTGCTGCTGCTCTTGATGCGCTTATATCATTGGCAACAAGAAGCCCGCTGCCATTAAGCTTTGCTGCTATTTCCACAGCTTTGCCACCAGGTGCAGCACAAAGGTCAAGCACCCTGTCCCCGTTTTCTATCTGTAATATGGATGCTGGAACCATTGCACTTGGCTCTTGTATATAGTATAATCCTGCAAAATAATATGGATGTTTTGATATCTCTGCTTTTGTACTTCCATTAATAATAAAACCATTTCTGCACCAGGGTATTTCTTCTGTATCAAATGGGCATATTTTCTTCCATTCTTCCAGACTGGCTTTTGCTGTATTAACCCTTAATGCCTGTAATGGCTTTTTTGAAAAGCTTTCCATATAAAGCTTGAAACCTTCTTCTCCTAAAATCCTTTTTATATTTTCACAATACTTACCAGGAAGTGTAACCATTAAAAACTCCTATCTTATCTATATATCCATAAAATTTCCAGCTAATGACTGGATACTTTGGGCATGGTATGTTTCAGATAATACATCCAGCTGTTTATTAAACCTGTTAAGAAGTTCCATATCATTCCTTTTATATATATCAAAGAATTCATTCTGTATCTTTGTAACTTCCCGTTCATTAGCTATATGGTACAAGTTCTCAATATTATTTAATATATCTGTTACCACTTTAGCCCTGCGCCTGTTAGAATTTTGTGCATCCATAATCTCATCACGCACGGAACCCATTTCCTCATCTAATTTTCCAACTGCATCTGCCGCACTTAAAAGACGTTCTCTTAATTCTTCAGGCATATTTTCTTTATATTTATACTGTAGCGAATGTTCTATTGTTGCCCAGAAATCCATTGCAAGAGTCCTTATCTGTATTTCAACTTCAAGGTTCTTTGGTCCTTTAATTGTCTGTACAGTATAGAAAACAATTACATGGTAACTCCTGTATCCGCTTTTTTTGCTTTTTGTTATATAGTCCTTTTCACGCTTTACTATCATATCACTGCGCCTGCGTATAATATCAACAACTGTGTCAATATCTTCAACAAACTGGCATATTATACGGACTCCTGCTATATCTTCTATCTTATCTTCTATTTTTTCTATATCCACACCTTTTCTGTGTGCTTTGTCAAGAATACTTGAAATCCTTTTAACCCTTCCTGTAACTGACTCTATAGGAGAATACATCCTTGCATCCTGGTATTCCTGTTTCACATGTGTAAACTTAACCACAAGCTCATCTACAGCCAGACGGTAAGGGTCTAGCATTTCCCTCCAAAGTTGTGTTTCCATGTTTTCCCCATTCCTGTGCTATATTCTAAATATAATACACTTTATTACTATATTCTTTATTTCTTATCTGATAAATATTCCAATAAATAATATGGGTTTAAACTTACTTCTTCATCCGCTTTCATGGTATATATGCCAAAATGCAGATGTACATCAAACTGTCCCCTTGTCACCTCCGGGCCATATCCAGTATCCCCCATATATCCGATAATTTCACCTGCACGTACATGTTTTCCTTCTTTTATCCCATCTTCATAATGGTCAAGATGTGCATAATAGTAGTAAATTCCTGAACGGCTTCTTATTCCAATGCGGTATCCGCCAAGTTCAAGCCACCCTGTTTTTTCAATAATACCATCAGAAACAGACCTTATTTTAAGGCAGCCTGGCTTATTAACTGTAGACATTATATCAATGCCTTCGTGTTTCCTGTCACCTCCATATGTCCTTCCTGCCCCATACCCATTTTCAAAATAACATTCTGCTTCACCTGTCCTGTCAGGACACACTGGAAAATATTCCATCTCTTTTATAAGGCTATATGCATATTCCCCAGCATCTTCCTTTTCAAGCTGTGTACGTATGCCCGTTTTACATAGCATATCATCTTTCCACTGTACACAGTATAAAATACATGAAACTGTTAAAAAAATAAATACTACACAAATTACCCTTTTTATTTTTCTTAAACTGCTATTCTTCATATAACAGATATATGTAAAAGAAATATAAAAAGAACTTTATCCAAGTGGATATTAATTACATATTTCTTGACTTATCTGCACATGCCTTCATACACTCCATAACACTGCTTCTAAAACCCGCTTTTTCAAGAACTCTTACACCTTCTATTGTTGTGCCTGATGGAGAACATACCATATCTTTTAATTTACCAGGATGAAGCCCTGTTTCCAGTACCATCTTTGCACTTCCAAGTACTGACTGTGCCGCAAACTGGTATGCCTGTGCCCTTGGCATCCCCTCTGCCACTGCTGCGTCTGCCATAGCTTCTATAAACATAAATACATATGCAGGAGAACTTCCACTTACTGCAACTACTGCATCCATCATGCTTTCTTTTATAACTTCTGCCTTTCCAAATGTTTCAAGAAGGCTAAGCACTGTTACAAGTTCTTCTTCTGTAATATTACTGTTAGGGCAGACTGCTGTTATTCCCTCTCCTACAAGTGCAGGTGTGTTTGGCATTGTCCTTACAATTTTACGCACACCTCCAAAAGCATCTTCAACCCACTCTATAGTTTTCCCTGCTGCAACTGTTATTATTATCTGGCTTTCCTTAACTGGCAGGTTTTTAATTTCATCTATTACCTGTTTATAATAAGCTGGCTTTACAGCTAGAAATAAGATATCTGCTACAGCTGTTTCCTTGTTATCAAGTGTTGTTTCAATACCAAACTTTTCTGCTACCCTGTTAATAGTTTCATTAGTAGCAGCAGACGCAATTATATCACTTTTACTAACAAACCCATTATCTATAATGCCTCCTATAATTGCCTGCGCCATATTACCTGCACCAATAAATCCTAATTTCATAACTTGTATTTTATCCTTTCTATAATTAATTATATACTGCCTGCCACTTTTTTAATTCCATTGCATTTAAAAATTTCTCCTGGAATGAATTTTTGCCTGCCAGCTCTATATGTTCCACTTTACCTGAATATTCTAAAGCCAGCTCTTTAAAATTGTCATCTGTAAGTGCCTGCGCTGCCCCATTGCCTGCAGCATTACCCACAAATTCCATTTTATCCTTATCTATATCTGGATACAGTCCAAATAAAACAGCTGCATCTGGATGTATAAATTTTCCAAACACACCCGCAATCTTCACCTCATCAACATTGTCCAGTGAAATTCCTGCTTCTTCAAGCAATACCTCTGTTGCTGCCTGTATTGCTGCCTTTGCAAGCTGTATATTTCTTATATCATTTTGTGTAATTATTATTTCAAACTGTCTATTATCTTGTTCTTTTTTATTTCCATTATATCCTGTATAATTTTTTTCTTTATTATAAATAACAAAACTGTTTCCTTCTTTATCCTTTTTAACCCTCTCTGCAATATTTTGTTTCACACCATTTTGTAAAGCTTCTTCACAGCCCATAAGATAACCATCTGGTTTTAAAACTCCTGCCTTTAAAAGTTCTGCTATAGCATCGACAATACCAGAACCGCATATACCTTTAGGAATTAATTCTTCTTTACAAGTTCCACTTTCCAAATTATCTGTATCTATTACATCAAGAACTATATTGCCTGTTGTCCTGGTTATTTTAATCCCATTAACTGCACCTCTGCCTGCCCTTATCCCACATTTAATCCCTTGTCCCTCAAATGCCGGACCTGCCGCAGCAGAACATGCATATATCCTGCCTTTATTATTCAATATTATTTCTGCATTAGTGCCTATATCAATAGCAAGCTGTATCTTATCTGTACTATAAAGTTCCAGGCTGCAAAGCGCAGATACTGCATCTGCACCTACATGTGCCGCTACACCCGGCATAACATGTATATTTATATCTGGATACTTCTTAAAACCAACCTCTTTTCCTGTTGTATCAACACTGCCTATATAAGCTGGTTTAAACGGAGCACCAGCCATACCGCTTAAATCCCTGCCAAGAAACAGGTGGCACATTGTTGTATTTCCTGTAACCACCATTTTCTTTATACAACCTGCACTACATACACCCTCACTAATACGTCCTGCCATATCTTCCAGCTGTTCTGTCACCATATTATGCAGCAACATACCTCTATCCATGTTGGCATGCATAATACGCATCATGACGTCGGTCCCAAGTTTTGTCTGGGAGTTATTTTCAGTAATGTTTCCACAATATTTATTATTACCTAATGAAAAAAGGCTTATTGCAACTGTAGTAGTCCCTATATCAGCAGCAATACCATAACCATCTGTATTATTAGAGCTTGTACTGCTATCCTGTCTGGCAGACATTACATCTTTCTGTGGGTTATATACATTCCTGTGTATTATTACCATAAAATACTCCTGCCTTTATTTATATATTTAGAATGGCATATATAAATTTTTACAAACTTTCTATCTTTAAAAAAGAGCCATCTCCCGATGGCTCTTTTGCTCATGTTTACAGGCTATTGTGTCTATTTAGCATAATCTGTAACCCTGGATTCTCTGATAACATTAACCTTAATCTGGCCCGGATATTTCAATTCATCTTCAATACGTTTAGAAATATCCCTCGCAAGAAGAACCATGTCATCTTCTGTTACCTTTTCAGGAACAACCATAACTCTTACTTCACGACCTGCCTGGATGGCAAATGATTTATCAACTCCTTTAAAGCTATTGGAAATATCTTCTAATTGTTTCAATCTGTTTGTATATGTTTCTAAAGTTTCCCTGCGTGCACCAGGTCTTGCTGCAGAAATCGTATCAGCAGCTTGTACGATACACGCAATCAGAGTATCTGGTTCTATATCACCGTGGTGCGCTTCCACAGCATTAATAACAACCGGTGGCTCTTTATATTTGCGGCAAAGTTCTGCACCAATCTGGACATGTGTTCCTTCCATCTCCTGGTCAACTGATTTGCCAATATCATGCAACAAACCAGCTCTTTTGGCCATTCTTGCATCAACTCCTGTTTCTCCTGCGAGAAGCCCTGCTAAATGGGCTACTTCTATTGAGTGCTTTAATGCATTTTGTCCATAACTGGTTCTAAATTTCATTCTTCCTAACAAACGAATAAGTTCTGGATTTATACCGTGAACTCCTACCTCAAGTGTAGCAGCCTCCCCCTCTTCACGAATCATTGACTCAACTTCTTTTTGAGCCTTTTCAACCATTTCCTCAATTCTAGCTGGATGAATTCTTCCATCAACAATAAGTTTCTCAAGAGCAATCCTTGCTATTTCTCTTCTGACTCCGTCAAAACCTGATAAAACTACCGCTTCTGGCGTATCATCAATAATAAGATTTACACCTGTAAGGGTTTCTAAAGTCCTTATGTTCCGCCCCTCTCTTCCGATAATCCTACCTTTCATTTCATCATTTGGAAGCTGTACAACAGTAATTGTGGTCTCTGCAACATGGTCAGCAGCACAGCGCTGTATTGCATTGACAACATAATCTTTTGCCCTTTTGTCAGCTTCTTCTTTTGCTTTTCTGTCAAGTTCTTTTATAAGAACAGCAGTTTCATGTTTTACGTCTTCTTCAACAGATTTTAATAGATATTCCTTTGCTTGTTCAGTTGTCAGGCCAGAGATTTTTTCAAGCTCTTGTAAATGACTGCTTTTTATAACTTCAACTTCCTGCATCTGCTTATCTAATTCAGCAATTTTAACATTTAACTTAGCTTCTTTTTTCTCTAATACTTCTGACTTTTTATCCAGGATCTCCTCTTTCGATAATACCCTCTTCTCATACCGCTGTATTTCTGCCCGCCTTTCCTTGGATTCATGTTCAATCTCGTTTTTGGTACGGATTGCTTCTTCCTTGGCTTCAAGCAGTGCCTCACGCTTTTTAGTTTCAGCAGTTCTCAAGGCTTCATCTATTATATTCCTTGCCTTTTCGTCTGCATTTCCAATTTTAGCTTCTTCAACTTCTTTATACTGTTTTATAGAAACTGTCTTGGTAACCAGCGCAGTTGCAACAACCGCAGCTAATAGAACCACAATGGCTATAATTACTTTCGCAACCATTGGCATCGAACAGGAGCACCTCCTTATTTTTATTCATTGCACACAGTACAACAAACTAATTCTATACTTTTTATACTAATATGTCAAGCTTATGGCAAATTCTTTTATATAGGTTTCATAAATTCCACACACCCATTTTAATTTCATTTAGTTAAGCAACCCTTCTGTAAATGCCAGGGTTATTTCCAGTTTACTTTTATATTGTACAAATTGCTATATACAGCAGTTCCTGTGCCCAGTTACACCTCCATACTGTACAATATAAGAATACCTGGATATTATGCAGGTTTTCCAGGTAAAAAACACCAGCCAGGCTTTTACCTGGCTGGTGTTTTTATAACCCAATACGTTTGCGTATATCACTGACACTAAACCCCTTGCGGTACAATTTCGCAGCAATTTTTTGTTTTTCATTATATTCAAGACAATCCAGGTCTTTTCCAGACATTATCTTCTGGATTTCTTTCTCAAGTGCCTCACTGTCACCACCATCTATAGACTCCAAAGCCAGGCAAATATATTTCTCTGGAACATGCCTTTTAGTTAAATCCTGCCTTAACCTGTTTATGCTTCTTGACTTATGGTATATATCTGCAAAACGCATTGCATACCTTTCATCATCTATATAATGAAAACTTTTCACATACTCCATTGCACCATTAACGGCTTCTTCTGAAAAACCAGCCTTAAGCAGCTTATCCATAAGCTCCCATTCTGTGCGGTCATTATACCCCAGCAGTGACATTGCTTTCTTCTGGGCACGCAATAACTCTTCCCCATCCATTGTTTATTACTCCCCAGCTTCTTCCGTTGCGGCAGGTATACCAGCATCTATACCATCAGAAAAACTATCTGTGTCTGGTATTTCTTCTTCTTTTTTATCATCTGTATCATCTTTGGAATACTTTTCACGTACTTTCTGCTCTACCTCTGCCATTACTTCTGGATGTTCTTTTAAATAAATCTTTGCATTCTCCCTGCCCTGTCCTATTTTGCTTCCATTATACGCATACCATGCACCACTTTTATTAACTATATTTTCATTGGCAGCAAGGTCAAGTATATCCCCTTCCCTTGATATGCCTTCACCATATATTATATCAACTTCTGCCTCACGAAATGGAGGTGCAACTTTATTTTTTACAACTTTTATGCGTGTACGGTTTCCAATAACTTCACCATCTTTTTTAATCTGCTCACCACGTCTTACTTCAAGCCTTATAGAAGAATAATACTTTAATGCCCGGCCACCTGTTGTTGTTTCTGGATTTCCAAACATAACACCAACTTTTTCACGGAGCTGGTTTATAAATATAACTGTACAGCTTGTTTTGCCAATAATTGCTGTAAGTTTCCTTAACGCCTGTGACATAAGCCTTGCCTGGAGCCCCACATGGCTGTCACCCATCTCACCTTCTATCTCCGCTTTAGGGACAAGGGCAGCTACAGAATCGACGATTACAATATCAACAGCACCTGAACGCACCATTGTTTCTGTAATCTCTAATGCCTGTTCACCAGTATCAGGCTGTGATATATATAAATTATCAATATCTACACCAATCCTCTTGGCATACACAGGGTCAAGGGCATGTTCTGCATCAATAAAACCTGCAATACCGCCACGCTTCTGTACCTCTGCTACCATATGCAATGCTACTGTAGTCTTACCACCTGATTCTGGGCCATATACTTCTACAACCCTTCCCTTAGGCACCCCTCCTACACCAAGTGCAAGGTCAAGCCCTAGTGAACCAGAAGGGCATGTTTCTACATTGAGGTGTGTATTGTCACCAAGTTTCATTATAGCACCTTTGCCATATGCTTTCTCTATCTGTGCCAATGCAGTTTCCAGTGCTTTCTTCTTATTATCATCTATTGTTGTTGCCGTTGTTGCCGCTTTTGCCATATCTCTATCCTTTCTTTTAAACAATACACCAATTAATAAATTACTATTGTACCATACGTTCTAACGAACATGGGTTCTCTATTAGAATAACCTCTTTTAACAATTATGTCAATATTAAAAAAACAGGGAAACCCAAATAAATTATAAAGTATTTAGTATATCTAATTTAGCACTTCTATGTACATATGTCAAATATTACCTGAGCCTGCTTGTTTCATAGTGTTCAAATGTCTGTAAACAATGTAATATTGAGTCGTATTGTTCTTCTTCGTCACCATCTTCCAGCACAATATCAAGTGCTACTGCAATATTATTAAGCAGATGTTTATTAAGATATTTCTTCATGCTGGTAAATATATGGTATTTATCATGGTAATTATTTGCATCAAGCAATTCCATAAATCCCTTTTCTGCAATATCTGCATCTGGCATCTTTCCCGCAATCCTGGTATCTACAGTGCCATTTAAAAGACATTCCCTGAACATGCTGTCAGTTATTTCTTCATTAACTGTTATTCCATTACCTGCATGGCTGCTGGTATCTGCTGTTAGTTCCCCATCAGATATTTTAACTGTCTGTGCAGGAATGCTTCCTGCTTCAGCCTGCCTGGATTTGTATTTTATGCTGTCATCTATACCATCAGTTTCTTCCATAAAACTTTTAAGGTTTTTTGTCCATATATCAAATGGTGGAAACATCTCCTGGTAAACCACTTCTTTGTCTTTATCCACATAGTTCTTTGCAATGCAAATTATCTGGCATATATTCCCATCTGGATGCCTGTAAAATGTTCCTGGTAATGGTATATTTCTGTCCATTCTAATCTCCTTCCAGCCTGTCATTGACACAAGCCATAAAAACCACTATTATTTACATATTATGATTATACTCAATTTTATATATTTCTACAAGTATATGTAAATTTGAGTTTTCCCATTTTTCAAATTACACAAAGACTATATTGCTCTGGCAAGTTCCAAATGTTTTACCAAAAGGCAGCTGTTTGGGGCGCTGGTGCTTAAGTCCTTTAGTAAATGTTTCATAGAAACACAGGGATTTTATGCACCATTGCGTATCCATCCAAGCGGAAGCGGCTGTCTAGGGTAAAACTTTGGAACTGCCAGAGCCACATAACTTGTGTACTAAAAAAATGGGGAAACTTAAAATATGTAAAACATGGACAATGGAGGCCCAGTATGAAAATTAATAAGAAAAATATGCTCTTATATGCTATAACTGACAGGCACTGGCTGGCTGGAAGGACACTTGCTTCACAAGTTGAAGAGGTACTGGCAAATGGTGCGACCTTTTTACAACTGCGTGAAAAGCATCTTGGACATAGTGGACTTGTAAAAGAAGCCATTATAATAAAAGAAATTGCCGCCAGGTACAATGTACCTTTTGTTATTAATGATGATATATATGCAGCTAAAGAAGCAGATGCAGATGGTGTCCACATAGGCCAGGGTGATGCCAGTTACCAGAAAGCAAGGGAAATTTTAGGCAATAATAAAATTATTGGAATGACAGCCCACAACCTTGAAGAAGCACTTGCTGCCCAAAAAGCTGGTGCTGATTATATTGGCACTGGGGCAGTGTTTCCAACATCTACCAAGCAGGACACTGTTCCGCTTTCATTTGCCAGATTAAAAGAAATAACAGATAATATAACAATTCCTGTTGTTGCCATTGGTGGGATTAACCATAACAATATACGGGAACTTAAGGGTTCTGGAATAGATGGTGTAGCTGTTATTTCTGCATTGTTTGCACAAGAAAATACAGGTGAAGCAACTAGAAAAATGTTAGATTTATGTATGGAGGTTGTAAATGGATAAAAAATTATACATATTTGACATGGATGGGACACTTCTTGACTCTATGCCTCTATGGCACAATCTTGATAATGATTATCTGGCATCATATAATATAACGCCTCCAGCAGATTTAAGCCAGATAATAGCACCCCTGACACTGCCTGAATGTGCAGATTATTTTATAAGCCTTGGAATAAATAAAGACAGGGACTCTATTGTTTCAGAAATAATTTCTATTGTAAGTAATGCATACCAGGACAATGTCCCATTAAAACCTGGAATGGGCCAGCTGTTAGAAGAACTTTATTCAGATAAAAATATTATTTGTCTTCTGACTACCTCAGAAAAGGCATATGCTGTGCCTGCACTAGAGCGTTTAAATATTTATAGATATTTTGACGCAGTTTACACAAGCACAGAATTAAACCTTGATAAACGTACTCCTGAAATTTATAAAACAATCTGCAGGAAATATAATATACCCCCTGCCAATACTACTGTATATGAAGACACACTTTTTGCAGTACGTTCTGCCAAAGGTGCAGGCTGCCATGTTATTGCTGTATATGACAATGATTCATCTGCACATTGGGAAGAAATTAAAACTATAGCAGATGGGACATTGCCAGGTTAGCAGGTATGCAAAAGCAATGGTCCACAGGCCCGTTTCCATGGCCCAGGTCAAGACCGGCTTTCAATGCACCTGTCAGGTAAACCTTAGCTGAAGATACTGCTTCTACAATATCCATGCCAGCTGCAAGCCCACAAGCTATTGCAGAAGAAAGAGTACATCCTGTGCCATGTGTATTAAGTGTACTTATTTTTTCACCTTTAAACCATACTTCCCTGCCATTGCCTGTAACTAATATATTTTCCATATCACAGCAATGGCTTGTATGAAGCATTGCTGTTTCTTCTGTGCAATACAGCAAATCATCTGCATCTTCTGTACTGTGCCCTCCTTTGACAAGAACATTAGTACCAGTTATTTCACACAGTTTTGATGCTGCCTGCAGCATATCACTTTTATTATTTATACTAATTCCTGTTAATGCCTGTGCCTCTGGTATATTCGGGGTAAGCAATGTGGCAAGTGGCAGCAGCTTTTCTTTAAGTGCATCTGCTGCTTGTGGCTCTAAAAGATGGCTTCCGCTTGTTGAAACAAATACTGGGTCAGCTACTATATTTTTAAGATTATATTCCTTTATTTTCTGTGATACTACATCAATTATTCCTTCAGAAAAAAGCATACCTGTTTTTACTGCATCAGGCATTATATCAGAACATACTGCATCAATCTGCGCTGCCACAATATCTGGCAGCACTGGTTCTGATTTTATTACCGCTCTTGTATTCTGTACCGTAATAGCTGTAATAACACTCATCCCATAAATGCCATATGCTGTCATTGTCTTTAAATCAGCCTGTATGCCAGCACCACCACTACAGTCTGAACCAGCTATTGCCAGAACCTTCCTGCGGAAGGTCTCTTTTATTGTAACATTATTTTCCATACCAGTCCCCCTATGCTTCCTTATTATTCATCATAAATAGACACTATTTCACCATCAAGTATACGGTTCATATTTTTTACAGCACAGAAATTGCCACACATTGAACAAGTGTCTTCTTTCTCAGGCTTTGCAGTTTCACGGTAATTCCTTGCCTTCTCTGGGTCTATTGCAAGCCTGAACATCTCTTCCCAGTCAAGCTTTTTTCTGGCAGTGCTCATCGCATCATCCCAGTCCCTTGCCCCTTTTATGCCTTTTGCAATATCTGCCGCATGTGCTGCAATCTTTGAAGCAATTATTCCTTCTTTAACATCATTAACATCAGGCAGGCGCAAATGTTCAGCAGGAGTTACATAGCAAAGGAAAGAAGCACCGCTTGAAGCTGCTATAGCTCCTCCGATTGCTGCTGTAATATGGTCATATCCTGGCGCAATATCAGTAACAAGAGGTCCTAAAACATAGAAAGGTGCACCACCACATATAGTCTGCTGTATTTTCATATTTGCTGCTATCTGGTCCAAAGGCATATGTCCCGGTCCTTCAACCATTACCTGTACATTCTTTTCCCATGCACGTTTAGTAAGTTCCCCAAGTGTTATAAGTTCTTCTATCTGTGAAATATCAGACGCATCTTTTAAACATCCAGGCCTGCATGCGTCCCCAAGGCTCATAGTTACATCATACTCCTGGCAGATATCAAGTATTTCATCATAATACTCATAGAATGGGTTCTCTTCACCAGTCATCTCCATCCATGCAAAGATTATTGAGCCGCCTCTTGATACAATATTTGCCAGCCTTTTATTTCTTTTAAACCTGCCTGCTGTTTCCTTATTAATCCCACAGTGGATTGTCATAAAGTCTACACCATCCTCTGCATGCATCTTTACTACATCAATCCATTCCCTTGCAGTAATTTCCTTTAACGCTTTGTGGTAATATACAACTGCATCATATATAGGCACAGTACCTATTACAGCTGGACACTCAGATGTAAGCTTACGCCTGAATTTCTGCGTATCACCAAATGAACTTAAATCCATAATTGCTTCTGCACCCAGTGCTACAGCACTATTCACCTTATCCATTTCCATTTCAAGGTCTGTCCAGTCCCTTGACGTGCCAAGATTTACATTTATCTTAGTACGCAGCTTATTGCCAATGCCGCTTGGATTAATACATGTATGGCGTTTGTTCGCAGGAATAATTGCCTGGCCACATGCTACAAGCTCCCTAAGCTCCTGTTCATCCATACCCTCACTCTTTGCTACACTTGCAAGTTCTTTTGTAATAATACCCTTTCTTGCAGCATCCATTTGTGTAGTATATTCCATATTGTCTACTCTCCTTTTCATATTTCCAGACATGCCTGTTATTTATATATATTAAAATAATCCTAAAAGAGAACACCCTGGATATAATATAAGAAATATATCCAGGGTGTTAAAATATACAATAAATTATAACATAACCTCTAATCTCCCTACGACGGTACTAACCGTATCAGGTCAATGGGTCGGATTTAATCCCTCTCAGCCAAAAAGCTCCCCAGATAAATTCATTTAAAGTATAGTTGTATTCTGCCAGTTTGTCAATAGTGCAGCTTTTTGTTTCTATCTTTAGACATAAGATTTATCTATTTTTATTACAGCTTTATAAGAAGGATATTTCTCCTCTATCTCTTTACATACCTGCTCTTTTATTATAACATCCTTATTATGGTACTTAGGCGGCACTATCATATCAAAAATAATATTATCATAATCTTTACATGGCACAATTCTTAAATCATGTATTGACAGGCCATCATCTATTGAATGTAATATTTTCTCAATCCCGGTTTTCATTGTAATAATTCTTTCGTCGTCCACATCCACAGGGTCCATATGGATTACACATTCACAATTAAACCTTTCATCCAGGTCATTTTCAATATGGTCAATTAAATTATGCAGTTCATAAATATTCCTGTTGCCTGGGACTTCTGCATGAAGTGAAACAATCATCCTGCCAGGCCCGTAATCATGTACTATAAGGTCATGCACACCAAGTATACCATCATGTGACATAATAATCCCGTCTATTGCCTCTACAATCTCTTTTGACGGCTTAGTACCAAGAAGAGGTGATATAGTATCCTTCGCTGCACTATATCCAGCAAATAAAATAAATATTGCAACAAGAGCACCTGCATAGCCATCTATATTATAACCTGTATATTTCATTACAAGCATAGATAAAAATACAACAAAGGTCGCAACAGAATCACTTAAACTGTCTGTTGCTGTTGCCTTCATTGCGGATGAATTAATCTTCCTGCCAATCCTTGTATTATAAAATGCCATATAAAGCTTTACCATTATAGAAATAACAAGTACAGCAAATGCCATTATACTTGTATCAACCTTTTCAGGATGCAGGATTTTGCGGGCTGAACTTGTCAAAAGCTCAAATCCCATTAATATAATAACAATGGACACAATAAAACCTGATATATATTCACCTCTTCCATGCCCAAATGGATGTTCACTGTCCGCATTCCTGCCTGTAAACTTAAATCCAGCAAGAGTTATTATAGAAGAGCCCGCATCAGATAAATTATTAAACGCATCTGCAGTTATTGCAACTGAACCACTTAGTATACCTGCAAAATATTTAAAAGCAAAAAGAAGTATATTTAAAAATATCCCAACAATACTGCTAAGTATACCATACTTCCTTCTTACACTGGTATCATCATAATTATTATAATCTTTAATAAAAATCCTGCTTAATAAAGAAACCATGCCTCTCTCCCGCAAATATTATAACTAAAGCCTATTCCTCCAGTTTCTCATATACTTTTGAAAGTATTGCACATTCAAGGCGTTTTCTCATAATTTTACATGATAATTCATAAGCCTTATGTATATCACCATTGTAAATATAGTTATTGGCATTACAGCCGCCGCTGCAGTAAAACTTAGCCCAGCAGTCACGGCAGGAAGGTTTTGAGTATACATGGCATCCTGCAAATTCTTTCTTTATACTTTCATTAAATGTATGTTCATAAAGATTTCCCATCTTATATTCTTCATGCCCGACAAACTGGTGGCATGGATAAATATCCCCATCTGGTGTAATTGCCACATATTCATTGCCGCTGCCACAGCCACGCAGCCTTTTTATTACACAAGGCCCCTGGTCAAGGTCAACCATAAAGTGGAAGAAATTTATTGTTCCATTATTTTTCTTTATTTCTGCAATTTTATCTGCCAGTTTGTCATATTCAGTATAAATCTTTTCTAAATCATTTTCAGTAATTGCATATTCAATACTTTCATCTTCCATAACTGGTTCCACAGAAACCTGGTCAAACCCTATATTATAAAGATGCAGGACGTCTTCTGAAAAGTCAAGGTTATACTTTGTATATGTCCCTCTTACATAATATTCTTTATCACCACGTTTTTCCACAAGCTTTTTATAAGCATCTACAATTTTATCATATGAACCACTTCCGTCAATACGCACACGCATTTGGTCATTAACTTCCTTACGCCCGTCTATAGAAAGCACAACATTTGACATTTCTTTATTAATAAAGTCTATATTATCATCTGTAAGCAGCATGCCATTTGTGGTAATTGTAAACCTGAAATTCTTTCCATATTCTGCTTCTTTGCTTCTGGCATATTTTACAATTTCCTTTACCACATCAAAATTCATAAGTGGTTCTCCACCAAAAAAATCTACTTCCAGGTTTTCACGCCCAGCAGATTTTTCCAGAAGGAAATCTATTGCTGCCTTGCCTGTTTCAAGTGGCATAAGTTTCCTTCCTGTGCCAAAATCACCAGTAGCAGCAAAGCAATACTTACACCTTAAATTACAGTCATGTGCAATATGCAGGCACATTGCCTTGACTGGTGACTCAACAGAAGTTTCTGCATAATCACCATAAATATCTTCACTAAATAAAAGTTTATCTTCATATAATGAAATAATCTCACTATATGATTCTTTAATTTCTTCTATATTATATTTCCCACTAAGCTTTTCAATTATTTCCTCTGGACATTCATTTTGTAATGGCGGCTCTGTATAGTCAAGAAGGTCATATGTAATATTATCAATAACATGTACACCGCCACTATTTACATCTAACAATATATTTATATCTCTGGCTTTAAATTTATGAATCATTTTATAATAAGTACCTTTCTTTTATAATTATGGATAAACAGGATATTTTTACAAAATTAATGGCTGCTGCAGATAACTGCAGCAGCCAGGCTGGTATATGCAGACTGCTTTTACTATATGCCTGGTACAAACTGCACCAGCTAATTATTTGCTGCTTTCATTAGCACACTTCTGGTTACCAACTGTGCATGATGTCTTACATGCAGACTGGCATGAAGCCTGGCATTTGCCACATCCGCCCTTTTTAGCAGTAGCACTTAAATCAGCCCTGTTAATTGTTTTAATATGTTTCATAACAAATCCTCCATTCATTATTTATACAAATATTAAAATTATATCATATTTGAAAAAAATTACAACCTTTTCCCTAAAAACTACCAACATATTTTAATTCTTCTTGTCCATAATAATATCAAGATAAGCAACAGCTTATCTTAAAGCGGGAAGATATCAATCCATTAATGCACATGGAATCAAATCTGTCCCAAATAATAAATTAAAAGGAGGTATGAAACTATGACAAGCAATAATAGTTCAAGAATGGAAGTACCACAGGCAAAAGAGGCTATGAATAAGTTTAAAATGGAGGTAGCCAGCGAAATTGGTGTGCCACTTAAAAATGGTGGTTATAACGGAGATTTAACATCAGCACAGAACGGTTCCGTTGGTGGTGAAATGGTGCGTCAGATGATTAGACGCCAGGAAGAAGAAATGTCTGGAAGGCAGCAGTAATTATTTCTATAAGGAAATAAAACAGAAATAATGCTGTAACCATGACAGCGGGGATGTATATTATATCCAGAGAATATAATATACATCCCTTTTTTATATTTTCCAAATATATACCATAATTTTGTAATAAAAACTTAATATATTAGAATTGCAGACAGACGATACCTGCCAGACATTTATATTAACAAACTTTATGATAAGGAGAATTGCATGAAAACTTTATATTTACATATAGGCACACCCAAGACAGGTACTACATCATTACAACATTTCTGCCATGACAACCAGCAGAAACTTGCAGAAAAAGGTTATTTTTACCCAGAATTTGATTTTGAATATGCCAATAAAGGCAAATACCGCAATGGTCTTTTTTTAGAAGCAGTATATCTTGATGATGAGGGTAAAAGGTTAAAAGATAAAGAAAAGGAAAACTTTAATAATGGCCTGGAAAAATTAACCAAGCTTTTTAATATATATGACAATATTATACTATCTGATGAAGGAATATGGACTGCGTGCTTTAGCAGGAAAAGAGGCAAAAGGCTTATGCACCAGCTGCAGGAATATGCACTTACATCAGGATGCCAGATAAAAATTATTGTATACTTAAGACGCCAGGATGAATATGTGCTGTCATGGTACAACCAGCTGGTTAAACACAGCATAACCTCTAAAAATACATTAACATGGGATGAATATATAAATAATTATGACCAGTATATAAACCTTGATTATCTTGGATGTCTTAGAAAACTTAAAAATATATTTGGAATGGAAAATATTATTGTAAGACGGTTTGATAAGAATTATTTTACAGGAGGTTCTCTTTTTTCAGATTTTCTTGATATATTTGGCATAACTTTTGAAGATAGTTTTTATACAAAAGAAAAACGCAGCAACCTGAATACCAGGTTATCAGAAAATGCCTGCGAAATAAAAAGGATTATTAATGAAACTACTAAAATGAATACAAACGAAACAAGAAAGTTTGAATGGATATTGCGTGAATTTTCTCCAGTTTCAGAAAAATCATATCCATGCAGCCTGATGTCTGAAGAAGAATCTAACGGGCTTATGCAGCTTTACGAACTCTCTAACCAGAAAATTGCAGACCGGTATATATGTGATGGCAATCCATTATTTAGTACAATAACATGCACAAAAGAAAAATGGAAGAAAAATAATATACATATGCTGGATGATGTAATACGTTTCTCCTGTATGTCAGCTCTCTGTACTATGCGCATGGCAGAAGAAAACAGCGAAAAAATAATGAAACTGCACACAGCACTTGAACATCCATTCCAGACATGGTTTAAAAAAATATTCCAGAATCCCAAAACGTCCTGAAATATTACAAGCAATTTAGCCTGATTAAAAACATAATAAAACACAAAATATATATCTGGCCAGTTTACATATTTCTATAATTGGCTTTTATAAAAATATAAAGAATTATTGGAGGCAGGAACTGCCTCCAATTAGAAACCAGCTATCTGAATATATCCATATTAAAACTCAACAAATTTTCCTTCATGCTTATCATTAATTACATAATAAGCTTTTTTCTGGTCAATATTTATATAAACCTGGAGCTTCTTAATAGAAGAAATTCTGTGCCCTTCATTTTTATATGTTTCTTTTATTCTGTTTACAATGCTTTCTGAAAGTATCTGTGCATCATTATGCTCAATAAAAACTTCCTGGACATATTCTGTTTCTTTAGCTTCTTTCTTAGATTTTTTTGCAGAAGATTTGTCTGCTTTCTTATCTGCTGTTTTTCTCTTTGTATACTTTCTCTTTGTACGTGGAGCTTCTGTAGTTCCATCAGCATTATTTTCAGAACCAGTTTCATTTGCAGTTTCTTCGTTTGTTTCTTCATTAGCCGCAACTACTTCAGACTCTGCCTCAGCCTCTTTATTAACAGCTTCTGTTTCAACTACTTCTGGATTTTCAATTTCTGCTTCTGTAACTTTCTTTCTACCTCTACTCATTATTTTATTTTCCTTTCTATGGATTTTAACTGAAGGCACTAGCTAATTTCTTCTTTTTATAGGGCCCGTTTTTATATACAAGAAAAGTCTATAACTTTTTTGCAAAACTTGCAAGTAATTTTTGCAATTTTTTTGCATTTATTTTAATTTTATTTAAATTTTGTGTTTTTGATATAATTTTAACAATAAAAATAAAGCCTTGGAAATATTTTTATACTATATCGCAAAGATATTTAATACAATAAATAAAAAGTAATAAATATTTTTGGTTAGCTTATATATCTCCAAGGCCAGCTTTTAAAAAATTTTCTATACAAAATTATAATTATATTATGACTTCATTTTTGGTTTAAATACAAGTGATGCAATATATCCCCATAAAAGTGCTGTTGAAATTCCTACTGCACTTGCTGTAAAACCACCTTTATAAAGTCCAATAAAACCTTCATTGTCAACTGCATCTTTTACACCTTTAAAAAGAGTATTTCCAAATCCAAGTAAAGGTACAGATGCACCACTTCCTGCCCACTTTTCAAATGGTTCATAAAGCCCAAGTGCACTAAGCAATGCACCACTACATACAAGAATAACCATTATCCTTCCAGGCAGCAGTTTTGTATTGTCCATTAAAATCTGTACAACAACACATATAGCACCACCTACAACAAAAGCTAATAAATAATTCATACTTTTAAAACTTCTCCTTTCAAATGCTGCCAGGCAGCTGCTCTCCAGGTTATCTTCTTTCAAGCAGGACTGCATGTGCAATTCCTGGAACACTATTTCCTTCATTAAAACTTACTTGTGACAGAAGAGCTCCTGTTGGTACAAATAACACTCTTTTCCAGTCACCATTCTCCAGTTTCTTTAATATAAAACCTGTAAGCATAACTGCACTGCATCCACATCCACTTCCTCCAGACTGCACATTCTGTTCTTCACCATATATTTCAATTCCACAGTCCATATAATTTTCTGAAATATCATATCCTTTTGCCCTTATAATATCAATAAGGATATCTTTTCCAACAAGTCCAAGGTCACCTGTAATAATTTTATCATACTGTCCTGGACTGTGGCCAAAATCAATAAAATGCTGTACTATTGCATCTGCCGCCGCCGGCGCCATGCACGCACCCATATTCATACTGTCTTTTACTCCATAGTCAACAATTTTACCTGTTGTAATACCAACAATATGGACTTTGTTCTTCTCCTCAAGAACCTTATCAGGCAGCCTGTGCCCTGGTTCACTGGCAGCCTTTATATCACTTGCTGCTGATACCACTACTGCCCCGCTTCCTGTAACTGTCCATGTGGCTGATTTGTTACGCTGGTTAGCATATCCAAGCGGGAACCTGAACTGCTTTTCTGCACTTGCAAAATGGCTTGAAGTAAGGGCAAGTACATTGCCAGCAAAACCGCCTTCTGCTATCATTGATGCGACTGCAATGGATTCACCCATTGTAGAACACGCACCATATACACCGAATAATGGCCTTTGAAGTTTTATAAGCCCAAAAGAAGACGCCATAAGCTGTCCCAGCAAATCACCTGCTACAATATACCGCATATCCTCTGTTTTACAGCCTGCATTTTTTATTGCAAGCTCTGCTGCCCTTTCCTGGAACTTTCCTTCTGCATCTTCCCAACTGTCACCTCCTGCCATCGGGTCTTGTTCTACCTCGTCAAAATACTCACCATATGGCCCTTCTGCTTCCTTTGTGCCAACAACTGATGCAGCTCCGCGTATAAATGGCGGATGGGCAAATTTTATGCTTTGTTTGCCTATTTGTTTATTCTCTCCCATAATTGCCTCCATAAATATAAAGCGGATATCTGGAATCCGCACTGTATGCAAGCAGGTATTAATTACTTGCTTATAACTTTATATTTAGTTTGCCAAATTATTTTTATAATATTCTTTCCAAAAAAATGGAACGCCAAAGCGTTCCATTTCCCAGGTTATAATATTTTTTATTTTTATATAATATCATCTGCTTCATTTAAAGTTTCTTCATCACCTAAATCTACTTTCTTTAACTTCTTTCTATAGAAAATATCATATAATACAGGTACTATAAATAATGTCATAAATGTTGCATATATAAGCCCTCCTATTGTAACAATAGCCATTCCCCTGCTCATAGCAGCTGTACTATCCTGGCTTATTGCCATTACTGACATAGCAAGTATTGTTGTAAGTGCTGTCATCATAATAGGACGCATACGGGTTTTGCCTGTTTCAATAAGTGCATCTTTCTTCTCTCTTCCATCAAGGCGCAATTTATTGGTATAATCTACAAACACAATACCATTATTAACAACTACACCTGAAAGTACAAGAAATCCCATAAGTGCCATTACTGAAATCTCTTCACCTGTTACCAGAAGTGCAATAAGCCCTCCAGTAAATGCAAGTGGTATTGTAAGAAGTATAATAAATGGTGATAAAAGGCTTCCAAACTGTGCTACCATTACGAGGTAAATAAATACAATTGCAAGGCCTATCATTGTAAGCATACTGCTTACCATTTCATTATTTGTTTCACTTTCACCAGCAATTTTTATCTCATAACCATCTGGGATATCATATTTGTCAATAAGTTTTTCTAAATCCCTGCTTAAAAGGGTTGTATTATAATTCTCCTCTGCCACTGCTGTAACTGCCATATAATTAACAATATTTTCCCTGTTAATTGTTGCGATTGAAGTACCTTCTTTTAATTCTGCAAATTCCTTAAGCTTATGTTTTTCTTTCTTCTGTTCCCCTTTATCATTAGTTGTTGTAGTTTCAAACTCATAATCCATTATATTTTTGGTATTGAGTTCTTCTCTTTCATCAACTATTTTTACATCAAATTCTTCTTCATTTACTGTAATGCTTGTAGAGTCTTTATCAGTTGACAACTTTGCAGCAAGTTCTGCATAAACCTGTGCTACAGTAAGCCCAAGCCTCATAGCTTTTTTCTTATTTACCTGTACAACAAGCTCTTTGTCTGCTTTTTCCTGTCCGTTAGAAACTTCCTCAAAACCTTCAATGCTTTCTACCATTTCTTTGACATCTTCACTTATTTTAAGAAGTTTATCTAAATCCTTGCCATATATATCAACTTCAAGCCCGCTTCCCATCATACTTGACATATCCATATTTGACTCTGATACAGAATAATCTTCAAGTTTTTTAGATTCCAGTATCTTTTCTATATCTGCTGCAATTTCTTTATTTTTATTAGCATACTCTTCATCCAGAAGAATCATTGCAGAATATGCTTTTGTATCTGAGCTTACTGAACCCATAACTGATGTTGCACTGCTAAGCATTGTTCCAATAGTATTTACACCCTTTATTTGCTGTATTTCAGAAGCTATCTCATCTGAAAGTTTATAATCCTCTTCTGTAGAAGTGTCATCAGGCATTGTATATGAAACAGACATCTGCTCACTTCCCATATCTGGTACAAATACTATCCCCATTTTAAGTACCTTATATGTTGAGAAAATAAGAAGCCCAATAGCAATAATTATTGGCACTATCTTAAACCTTAAACAAAAACGTATTGCCTTGTCATATACATTTACAAGCGCATCAAACCAGCGGTGCTTTTTAACATCTGCTTTGTTAAGTACTGTAGCTCCCATGCTTGGAACAACAGTAAGTGCAACCACAAGGCTCGCACAAAGGCTGTATGTTATTGTAAGGCACATATCCTGCATTATCTGTCTTGTAATTCCATCTGTAAATACTATAGGAAGGAATACACATATTGTAGTAAGTGTTGATGAAAAGATAGCGCCTGCTACCTGGTTAGCTCCCATTACAGCAGCACGTGCTGCCCCAACTCCTTTGCTCCTGAGCCTGTAAATATTCTCCACAACTACAATAGAGTTGTCTACAAGCATACCAACACCTAATGCCAGTCCAGACAGTGATATTATATTTAATGTAATATCTGTAAAATACATAAGTACAACTGCAAAAAGCACACTTAATGGTATACTAAATGCAACTACTACTGTCGGTCTTATATCTTTCAGGAAGATAAGAAGTACAATTATTGCAAGCAATGCTCCCCACAAAAGGTTTGATAATACAGAATCTATAATAAGCCTTATATAGTCGCCTTGGTCCATAAGATTAGTAAATCTCAGGCCTTCATTCTCTTCTGACATTTTTTTAAATGCGTCATTACATGCATCTGATACATCAGAAGTACCTGCTGTACTTGACTTTGATATACTTAAAAGTACTGCATCGTTTCCATTAACCTTTCCATATGAATCAGCAGAATTATCTACCATATTAATATCTGCTACATCAGAAAGCTTTATATCTCCAATATCATCAATATTGCAAAGAACTGCATTGGTCATCTCATCAACACTGTTATATTCATCACCAACTTTTATAAGATACTGTGTTTCATCTTCACTTATATATCCTGCTGGCATAGAAAAGTTCTCTGCAGTAAGTATATTAGAAATCTGTTCCATTGTAAGAAGTGCATCCAGGTTTGCATTTTCAAGAGCTTGTTTCTTTGATTCTTTAAATGATTTTTCTGCACTTTTTAATTCACTCTCACTATTTTTAAGAGTGGCTTCTGCACTTGAAATCTGGGCATTGGCAGAACCAAATGCTGCTGCCGCTGTAATTTTCCCTGATTCAACCTGCTCATATTTCTTTTCTGCTTCTGCTATTGATTTTGTAACCTGTTTTACTATAGCCTCTGCTGCTGCAATCTCTGTTTTTAAATTGCCAAGGGCTATATCTATCTGTGGTATTCTTGTTTCAACAATATCATAAAGCATTGAAAGGTTTTTCTTAGTAAGGTTCTTAACAGCTTCCTGCTGGCCCTGTGCCTCCATTAATTTCTTTAATGCTTCTAATTTATCTGGATTATCTATTGCATCTTTAACATTTTCAGGAAGCACATCAAGCTGTGCCTGTGCCTGTGTATCTGCAACCTGCTTTGCCTGCTCTTCTGCCTGTTTTATATATTCGTCTGCAGCATCACCAAACTGTGGCAGATATTGTTCAAGGTACTGGTCAATATTTTCTTCTGTTATTTCCAATTCCATTCCAGCAGAATCAAGAAGCCCTTGTACTATTGCAACGGCAATCTGCTTATATGCAGCATCATAAATTGCCTTATAGCCTTCACCATCCTCTGAAAGTGAATCCCTCAACATTTTCATCATGTCATTCATCTGGTTGTAAGCTTCAACTACACCATTGTCTTTATATGCCTTTTTCTCAGTTTCAAGTGCTGTCTGGCTTGCTTTAAGGCTTGTAAGCTGTGAATTATATGCAGTCTTTGTTGCTATTGCCTCATTCATCATCTTACTGAATTTGGCAAGTTCTGCTGATTGTTTGTTCTGTTCTTCTTCTAAATTTTTCTTCTGTTTTTCAAGTTCCTTCTTTCCTTTTTCAAGTTCCTTTTTTGCCTTGTCAATATCTTTTCTTGCTTTGACAAGTGTTTTATCTGTTTTGGCAAGCACTTCTTCATTAATGCTGTCTATCTTATCCTGGTTAAGGACAACTTCTATAGACTTTATGACATTGCCTGATTCTGATACACTTGCAACACCATCCTGGCGCTGCAGCTCAGGGATTACAACATCTTCTACGAATTTGGAAAGTTCAATTCTGTCTTTACCTTCGTAGTCTACACTTGCAATCATCGTAGCCATCATATCCATTGATAATTCCATTATCATAGGATTGCCTGCTGTGTCTGGAAGTTCCAGCTGGTTTACTGCTGATGAAACTTTTACCATTGCAGCATCCATATTGGTGTCTTCTTCAAATTCAAGCGTAACAAGGCTTGCATTTTCCATTGACTGGCTTGTTACATTCTTTACACCGTTGACTGTTCCTGTCCCGCTCTCCATAGGTTCTGTAACATCCCTCTGGACCTTTTCAGGAGACGCGCCTGGGTATGTAGTTATAATCATCATATACGGCAGATTCATGTTCGGCAGGAAATCTGTCGTCATCCTTGTAAAACTGACTATTCCCAGTACAAGTACCATAATTACTGCTACAAGTACTACGAATGGCTTTTTTACACTAAATTTTGGCATAGTCCTCTCCATTCCTGTGTACTATTCCTGTACACTGATTCTTCATAAAATTGTCACATACTTACGTTACACATTATTCTTTCAAATGTCAAATAATATAAGATAATTATACTAAAATTAGTATAATCTATATCTTAAATTTGTATAAAGGACTATGGACATCATTATATTACTTATTTTACACACGGAAATTATATAAAAATAACTGCCCTGTAAAGCAAATATATAATACAGGTTGTATATTTTATGCTTTACGGGACAGCCTTTATTCAATCTTTGTTTTTAAATTCATCCTGCTGGTATTTCTTAATTATATGGTTGTACATAGTCCTGGCAGCAGGTGCCATAAACCCAGGATTAATAGCAGCTATGCCAATTATCCTGTATGCATCTGGTTTTAATGGATAGCAGTCAACCTCATATGGTATGTCATTCATTACCATTTCAGGCATAAGGCATATGCCAAAACCATTTGCAACCATTGCTATTGTTGATAAATCATCTACAACATGGTAATTTGACTGGATATCAAGTGAATTTTCTTTAAGGAAATTCTGTATATCTGCATCTGTTGACTCCCTCTGTGTAACAAACTGGTGGTTCCTCATTTCATCAATACTCATGTGTTCTTTGCTGCCAGGCCTTGTGGTGCCTTTTGGCATAACACACAGAAGCCTGTCCTTACACAATGGTTTAATCGGGATATCATCAGCACTTGAAACAGATAAAAACCCTAAATCTACAACACCATTCTTTATCCAGTACACCACATCATCATATGTTCCCTGGAATACTTCTATTGTTATATCAGGATATAAACGCCCGAATGAATTCATTATGCCAGGCATCCAGTTAGTACATACACTTGAAAAACAGCCTACTTTAACTTTGCCCTGCTTAAGCCCGTTAAATTCCGCAACTGCCTGCTGCAGGCTTTCATCACTGTTTAATACAGCATTAATGTATGGCAGGAGATGTTCGCCATAATTTGTAAGGGTAACACCCATTTTACTTCTATTTAGAAGTGAAAATCCAAGCTCACCTTCCATAGAAGATATTGCATGGCTTATAGCAGACGGTGTAAGCCCAAGGATATCTGCTGCTTTCCGGAAGCTTCCCTGTTCTGCTACTGTCTTAAATACCTGGTATGTTAATAAAGTCATATCTATGATTCCCTTGAACACTTATATAATAAGTCTTCCCAGCGCCTGTCAACTTCCTTCTGGAACTGTTCTAACAGGTTCTCGTTCCCTTTTTTAAATAAGTGTTTAAACCTTCCTTGTACTTTTAAGAAATCTTCGACTGGCAGTTTCTTCTTTGGCTCATATGACAATATCCACTTACCATGGTCAACTTCAAAAAGCGGCCAGTAACATGTTTCAACTGCAAGCCTGCATATTTCCATAATCTCAGAAGTTTCATATCTCCAGCCACGTGGACAAGGGGTCATTATATTAAGAAATGCAGCTCCTTCTGTGTATATTGCCTTCTCAGACTTCATATGTATATCTTTAAAATCCTTAGTAAATGTAGTTTGTGCAACATAAGGTACATAATGGTCTGCAATAATGCTTGATAAATCTTTGCGGTTCTGCATCTTGCCATTTGATTCTTTACCAACAGGTGTAGTAGTAGTATCTGCATACATAGGTGTTGCAGAAGAACGCTGTATTCCTGTATTCATATATGCACCATTATCATAACATACATATACTATATCATGTCCACGTTCCATCGCTCCAGAAAGTGACTGGAAACCTATATCATATGTACCACCATCACCACCAAATGTTATAAACTTAAATGTTTCATCTGCTGGAAGTTTCCCACGCTTCTTTAATACCCTGTATGCAGTTTCCACACCACTTAATGTAGCTCCTGCATTTTCAAATGCATTATGTATATAACTGTCTTCCCATGATGTATACGGATACATAAAGGAAGAAACTTCCAGACACCCTGTTGCATTACCTATAACAGCCCTGTCCCCTTCATGCAGTGAACGCAGCACCGCACGTACTGCTATTGTTGAGCCACACCCGGCACACATACGGTGTCCTGGAGCAAGGCGTTCTGGTTTCTCCATCATTGTTTTTAAACTATAACCACTCATTACGGGCCTCCTTATTAATGTATTTTATCTTTCAAAACTGTATATTTATTTTATACCCGGGCAATTATTAT
Source organism: uncultured Lachnospiraceae bacterium (assembly GCA_948794795.1). Classification (GTDB taxonomy): domain Bacteria; phylum Bacillota; class Clostridia; order Lachnospirales; family Lachnospiraceae; genus Butyribacter. The sequence goes on from CAQGLR010000017.1 coordinate 79,208, forward strand.
ATCATTGCTTAAAGCCAAACACAAGTAAAAACCACTAAATAAACAGATTTTATAAAGTAGTACTATCACCAATTAGTACTTTCTTGCCACAAAATGCAAAACCATATTTACGTATATCTGGTTCCGGTATACCTTTTGCTATAATTGAAGATGCATATTTTTTCTTCTCTATCTGGTCTAAAGCTGCTTTTATTGTATCTTTAAGGCTTTTTTCATCTTCCATATCCTGTACTTTAAACTCCATTATAATATAACTATCCTCTTTACTGGATGGTTCAAGCATTACGTCATACCTTCCAAAACCACTTTCCCTGTTAGATGTAATTATATATCTCCCAGCAAGCCCTGCTACCAGTCCAAGAACAAATCCATGATAAAACCGTTCTGGCTCATCACATGAAGGTTTCTTTCCTGTATCAAAATAACTAAACGTTTCCATTGCAACTCTGTTCATGTATACATTCATTGCCTTTATATCACCAAGCATTAATGCCTTTATAAAATCATTATAATTATCATTAACACCACTAAACCAGTCACATATTATATTTTGGAACATAGTGTGTACCTCTTTGTTTGTTAAAGCAAGTTCATAAAAAAAACTGCCTGTCTGCTCCCTAAATCCAGAAGATAGCACCTTCAGATACCCTACAGCCAGCAAAAATCCCCATATTGCACCCTTTTTTGCATTTAACTGGTTATATACCACCTGTTCATCAACACCAGTAATGATACTGCCTCCATTTAATAATATTTCAAAATCCTGTTTTATATTTTTATTACTTTCACGTATTAATTTACCAGCAATACTATTAGAGCTTGTATTGGCCCAGTACGTTTCAATTTTTTTGCTGTCAATGTAGTTAATAACAGACCATGGGTTATAAATACCAGACCTGCCGCCAAATATAAAACCATCATACCATTCCTTTACTTCCTGCTTCCTTCCAGATAACCCAAATTCATCAAGCGCAGCAAATACTTCTTCTTCTGTAAACCCAAAACAATCTGTATATTCATTGGAAGTAGTAGTAACCACCTTTAAATTATTTAAATCCGAAAATACAGACTCCTTGCTAATCCTTGTTATTCCAGTCATAATTGCCCTGTCCATATATGGATTATTTTTAAATGTAGCATTAAAAAGATTTCTTGTAAATCCAGACAGTTCATCCCAATACCCGTTCAAATATGCCTCCTGCATAGGAGTATCATACTCATCAAGTAAGATAATTACTTTTCTTCCAAAATAACGGCAAAGATAATCTGATAAAACTTTTAAAGAATATGACGCCTCATTATCTTCCATATCTGTAGATATTTTATTAAAATCTGCTTGTTCAGCTTTATTTAACAATCCACTTTCAAGCAAAAAGCCAGACTTGTTATAAAGTGATTTAATAATCCTGCATATCTTTTTACGGGCCTGTATAAATGAAGTTTCTTTTACATCTGCAAAGCTCAAAGAAATAACAGGATACTTACCTTGCAGTCCATGGTACTTTTCCTCTTTCCAAATTGACAGCCCTTCAAATAAATCTGTCCTGTTTTGATAATTAACAGAAAAAAACTGTTCTGTCATACTTATAATTAATGTTTTGCCAAACCTTCTTGGACGTGTTATAAGTGTTACATTATCCCCTCTTTCCCACCATTCTTTAATAAATAAAGTTTTGTCAATATAAAAATAATTATTTTCACGTATCTTACCAAAATCCTGGTGTCCAATTCCAACAGTCCGTGGCATAATATTTCTTTCCTTTCCTATAATGTCATAATGATGCTATTCTTGGTTTTACAGCAGAATATATTTAAAAATTATAACAAAACACAAATAATTTAACAATCCAGATAATTTTGAGTTTCTCCATTTTTTTAATACACAGGTATTTTGCCTCTGGAAATTCCAAAACTTTACCAACCGGAAGCCATGTGCAACATGGCTTTGCCCGCATCATCAGCTTTTTAAATATATGCTTCTCTTATAACAGCCAGATTATAACACACTTTGGAAAAAAATTCCAATTAAACTTTCAAATATATATAATTTAGCCATATATTTGAGTTTCCCCATTTTTTTAATACACAGGTATTTTGCCTCTGGAAATTCCAAAGTTTTACCAACAAAAAGCCATGTTGCACATGGCTTTGCCCGCATTGCGCTTGGATGGGATACGCAGTGGTGCATAAAGCCCCAAAAAACGTGGCTTAAGCACCAGCGTCCCCATAACAGCTGCCTTTTGGTAAAACATTTGGAATTTGCCAGAGTAATATAATCTTTGTATATTTTAAAAAATGTGGAAACTCAAAAGCCATATAATCTTGATTTTATTATAATTATATTTTATAATTTATAATTAATAAGAAAACACCATCACTTTATTGCTATAGATGTTAAATATCTTACAATTTCAATATATTTAATAGCAATAGTAATATATACAACTATTTAGGAATGGAGGTAACAATGTCTAAATCACTTATTTTTCTTGCACCAGGATATGAAGAAGTGGAGATGCTCACTGTTGTAGATATGCTTAGAAGAGCAGGTATAGAAATTAATATGGTATCAATTACTGGTACACTTGAAGTTACAGGTTCACACAATATAACAATTAAAGCAGACCAGTTATTTGCCAATGCAGATTTTAACAGCACTGATATGCTTATACTTCCTGGAGGCATGCCTGGCACTAATAACCTGCTTGCATACAAACCACTTACAGACAAACTTGTAGAATTTAATAATTCTGGCAAAGCTGTTGCTGCTGTATGTGCTGCTCCAAGCGTACTTGGTGCACTTGGTATTTTAAATGGTAAAAATGCTACCTGTTATCCAGGTTTTGAAGAAAAACTTACAGGTGCCACTTACCAGAAACAACCAGTTGTCCGTGATGGCAATGTTATTACAAGCCGTGGCATGGGCACATGTATTGACTTTGCAGGTGAAATAATTACCTTGCTTGACACTAAAGCTAAAGCAGATGATATAAAAGAAAAAATTATCTATAATAATACTTATTAAACAGGAGATGTTATATAATGAAAAAATTTTTAACAGCTTGTCTTATTGGTACTATAGGACTTGGATGTATTACAAGTGCATATATTAAAATTAACAGCACAAAAAACCAGGATACACAAACTGAAAAAGAAACTGATGCTGCTAGTAAATTACAAAAACTTACCAATGAAGACAATGTAAAAGAAGGTGGGAAACCTTCCAAAATCTATAATAGTGAAAGCTATCCCAAAGAAGATAACAACGGTATTGATACAATGCAGGACTTGCTTGATAATGATACTGGAAGAGAGTATGGTATGCCAAAAAATATATACAATTATGAAAGTTACAAATAAATAACTTTTTATACAGGTATAATTTAAGAGGGATTTAATATCCCTCTTTTTATTTAACTTCATCATACAACTCCAGGTTCCACCACTTAGGAAATATTTTTTATGGACTGTACCAATTACTCATTTATATTTTTATAAAAAACCATTGACAAAACTGTGCATATACTGTATATATTAATATATACAGTATATGCACAGTTTTAATATTAAGGAGGGTTAATATGCTTAGGGTAGAAAATATAAATAAAACACTTTCTAACAAAAACGACACTTTTAAGATAAATAATATTTCTTTTACACTTCCTAAAGGATATATTTGTGGACTGGCAGGGGAAAATGGTTCTGGCAAGTCTTCACTCTTAAAATGTCTTGCAGGGCTTTACGTTCCCGATAGTGGAAATATATATATTGACAACATGGATTTTATGGAAAATGAAGCAAAAATTAAAGATATACTTGGAACTGTACTTGAACCATGCTGTTATAACCCAAACTTTTCATTAAAACAGATTGGCATATATTATGGAGAACTTTACAGCAGTTTTGACCCAGCACAATATAACAAGTACCTGGATATATTTCATCTTGATAGTAAAAAGAAATTCAAACATTTGTCCAAAGGAATGAAGACAAAGACACAGATTGCTTTTGCACTGTCACATAATGCAAAACTGTTTCTGTTCGATGAACCATCAGCAGGATTAGATAAACAATCCAGAAATGAACTGTCCAGAATATGCACAGAACTTGTATCTGATGGCAGAAAAAGCATACTGGTTTCTTCACACATTACAGAAGACCTTGGGCAGATAGCAGATTATATTGCATATATGCAAAATGGCAGCCTGCTTTTCTATATGCCCAAAGAAACTTTATGCAGTAAATTCCATATTATTAAAGGAGATAACTATAAATGCAGACAGCTTCCCAAAGAAAAAGTTGTATATATGGAAGAAGGAAAATATAGTACAAGCGCTATGGTTATTGGAGGCGGGAAATACTCATCTGATAAAATGTTTGAGGTTTACGAACCTGATATTGGTGAGTTTATGTACTATTTTGTAAAAGGAGGGAGAACAAATGCCAAAAATATTGCAAAGAACTTTATTAACATCAATAATTAACTTTTTAATTTTTTCATTTTTTTATTATATAACCTGCATTATTATAAATATTATTGCAGGAAATAAACTGGATATCCAAGAAGAAAATCTAATGTTTATTGCAATTATTGTTTCAGAACTTTATGATAACCGTATACCTGATTATATCTTTATTGCCCCATTTTCCAGGGCTGGAAGAATAAAGCTGCAAAGGAAACTCTTTTTTTACAATCTTTTGGCAAGATGGATTATTATCTCTGCATTTACTATTTTCCCTAAAATTATAACTGGTACTGGCAGTGATGGTTTCCATAATTTAGGATTATATATATTTGAAATAACAGTAATATATCTTTTATTATTTATTACAGGGCATTTAAGATATTCTCATTTAATGAACAAAATAAACTTTACACTTACGGGAGTATTTATATATATATTTGCATTACCTGCATCTTCATTTATATTTTTTCTAATCACCGAAGATATATACAATACATCATCGTATACATTTATGGCTGTTACGGGTATCCTGATAGCTGTTATTTCACTATATTATTACAAGAAACACTTTAACAATATGTTAGAATTCTATTCTGATTATGAATTAATTACACAAATAAAAATGTAAGGTCATGGTATAAATTATAGTATGGGAGAATGGTTTTTTGCAAGAATTTAAAAGGCTCCTCCCGAAAGGGTTTTATTTATGAAAATATTAATTTCAACAACAAAGCATATGCCTATATATGAACAGATTACCAGCCAGATAAGGGATGCTGTAGTAAAAGGAGAATTAAGTGCTGGCGAAGGTATCCCCTCTATAAGGGTACTTGCTAAAGATTTACAAGTCAGCGTTATAACTACAAAACGTGCATATGAAGAACTAGAAAAAGAAGGTGTAATTGAATCTATACCTGGCAGAGGATTTTATGTATGTAAACAAAACAATGATCATTTACGTGAAAAACAAATGATGAAAATAGAAGAAAAATTCTTTGATTTAATAAATGAAAGCAAAAATGCTGGCATGAATCTTAATGATATAATTGGATTAGTCAGGATGTTATATAAGGAGCAATAGTGCGGAAAATATATCTAAGACAGCACTTTTCGTTACTATTTGCACCATAAAAAGCATGCCATGGAGGATTAATATGGAAGATATAATTATAAAAATAAAAGAAGCATCTGTATGTTTTAAGGATTTTGTATTAGAACCCTTAAGCCTTAACATCCCAAGAGGTTATATTACCTGCATAAAAGGTGCAAATGGTGCCGGAAAAAGTACATTTTTAAAAATGATACTTGGAAACTTCCCTAAAATGAAAGGGCAAATTACAGTTAATGGAATGGATGTAATAAAAGAACGTATACAGATACTTGAAAAAACAGGTGTTGTATTAGACGAAAAAATATTTTTTGAAAATGAAGATGCAATCAAAAATGAAGAATATTTTTCTCCATTTTATAAAAACTGGGATAAAGAAATTTACAGGTCCATGTTAAAAAAAATGAATGTATCACCAAGCAAGAATATAGGAAATCTTTCAAAAGGTGAAAGAGCAAAATACCAGCTTGCCTTTTCAGCAGCATATAAACCAGAACTGCTTGTACTTGATGAACCAGCAGCAGGATTAGACCCAGTATTTAGAAAAGATTTCTTTAAACTTCTACAGGAATTCGTGTCAGAATACCAGGCCACAATACTGGTTTCAGATAATATAGAAGAAAATTTAGACCAGATTACAGATTTTATAATTACTATAGAAAATGGTAAATGTACATATAAGTCCAGCTAATAAATGTCAATAGCAAAATGAAAAAAGATTGAAATTATTTTT
>CAQGLR010000018.1 GCA_948794795.1 uncultured Lachnospiraceae bacterium
TAGATAATAAAATACCTTTATTGGTAATAACTTTTTATGCGGTTATCCTGAAACTCAAAAAGGGGCTATTGACACTATGTTATAACTGTGCTATTATGTCAAAAAACATTAAGGAGTGTATAAATATGAATCCAGTATTCCAGACAGCAGGAAATATGTATATGCTATACAGGCGTATTATCTTATAGTTGTGAAATGGTTAAGCACAGCTGTAAGAAATAGGTCTTATCTGTCTGTGCATAAATATTTGGAATTGTATTTATATTTATAATATAAATTTTTATTATTGTAATTATATTTCCAGCACCAGGCAAATAAGACTGTCTGGTGTTTTTTGTTATTTGCTTATATAAGTTTTTATTCACAAGAAAGTAAAGCAGGTATACTGGAGTCTGCTTTTTTAAAAACAAGGAGGGGTAATGTCATGGAAAACAAGGGAACAAAGATACTTGAAACTACAAGGCTGGTGCTGCGTCCGTTTTGTTATGAAGATGCAGGGAATGTGTTTAAAAATTGGGCTTCTGACCCAGAAGTTACAAAATTCCTGACCTGGCCGGCGCATACAGATGTTGAAGTTACAAGACATGTTTTAGATAGCTGGATTAAAATGTATCCAGACCTGTCATTTTATAACTGGGGGATTGAACTTAAAGATATAAATGAAGTTATTGGAAATATTTCAGTTGTAAAGATAGATGAAAAAATCCAGGCAGCTGATATGGGTTATTGTATGGGAAAGAAATGGTGGGGACAGGAAATTATGCCAGAGGCATTAAAGGCAGTTATTACATATTTATTTGATGAAGTTGGTTTTAACCGGGTTGCGGCATGCCATGACAGTGATAATCCTAAATCAGGCAGGGTTATGGAGAAGGCTGGTATGAAGTTTGAGGGGATTTTAAGGGCAGCAGGGATAAATATGAATGGGATATGTAATACAGTCTGGTATTCTATTTTGAAAGAAGAATATTACGAAAGATATTTTAATGTAATTGACGGCAGTATACCAGATTCACATGAAATTGTAGAAGAAGCAAAAGTGAGTTTTGAGAAGGTATTGTTAAATCAAAAATATAGTGGAATTATTAAAAATGACAGCCATTTAAAATTGTTGTTAAATATGCTGCCAATAAAAAAAGGTGATATGGTACTGGACGTTGGCACAGGTGCTGGGTATCTGGCATTTCCTATTGCGCAGGAAAATAAGGGATGTAATGTAACAGGGCTTGATATTGCAGAAACGGTTATTGAGGAAAACCAGTTAAAGGCAGAGAAACATAATATAAATAATTTAAAATTCTGTTCATTTGATGGGATTAATTATCCATTTGGCAGGGAGAGTATGGATATTATTGTTACAAGATATGCGTTCCACCATTTTCCAGATATAAAAATGGCAGTAAAACAGTTGTCAGAAATTCTTTGTAAAGGGGGAACTATTCTTGTATCTGACCCAGTAAGGAATATTAAAGATAAGGATAGAATTATTGACCAGTTTATGAAAATAAAGGGGGATGGGCATGTCAGGTTCTATACCCAGGAAGAAATTGTGGATTTATTTTCTGGACATGGGGTTTATCTTTCAGGGCAGGAAATAACAAATATGAAATTTCCGTTTCCAGAGAAAAAAGAGTATATGGATTTGTTTAATAAACTGGATAAGGAAGAAAAAGCATTGTATAATATTTATGAGGAAGATGGAGTTGTATGGATTGGAAATATAGAAGTTGCAAATTTATTATTTAAAAAATAACGGACTTTGATAAATAAGGTTCTTATAGATATTTGCAAATTAAACTTATACAAAGATTATATTACTCTGGCAAGTTCCAAATGTTTTACCATAAGGCGGCTGTTATGGGGACGCTGGGGCTTTATGCACCACTGCGTATCCCATCCAAGTACAATGTCATTTAGTTAAGCAAAGCCTAATAAATTAAAGGACTTATGATGTTTGCAAATTAAACTTATACAAAGATTATATTACTCTGGCAAGTTCCAAATGTTTTACCATAAGGCAGCTGTTTGGGGGCGCTGGTGCTTAAGTCCCGTATTTAATGTTTCGCAGAAACATTGGGACTTTATGCACCACTGCGCATCCCATCCAAGCGGGAGCGGCTGCTGTTGGTAAAACATTTGGAATTGCCAGAGATACATAACTTATGAATATTTAATTTGCAAACATCCATAAGTCCATCATTTACAAAAGATACCCTTAACTAAATGATATTGCATCCAAGTGGGAGCGGCTGCTGTTGGTAAAACTTTGGAACTGCCAGAGCCATATCTTTAAGAAACTAATTATAATTCCAAAAAAATCTACTTGACATATACATGTAATGAATATATAGTAGTAGATGTAAATAAAAGAATATTGTAAATGTCTCTTATTAAGAGTGGCGGAGAGTTAAGGCTCTGTGAAACCACGGCAACCCCCTTGTGGGAAGGTGCCAATCTGAGCGAGGAATCGAACAATAAGAGGAGTTGAGATATCAAGTCCGTCATTATTGGCGGGCTTGTTTTTTTATCTGCTATAACAAGCTTCCATATTTTTGCGGTGTGCAAATATTCCAAAATGCAGTTATACAGTTGTTTTGGTATTTAATGAAGTTTATTATAAACAAGATAAGAAATATAATGTGATATCAGAACCCAGTTAAAAATATAAGAGAATATACAATATACATACAGTATTTTGCAGCACTGCCAGCAGATACTGTATAAACAGGAGGCAGATAGAAAAGAGAGGTACATTTATGGAAAAAAGATTATTTACATCTGAGTCAGTTACAGAGGGCCATCCTGATAAAATCTGTGACAATATTTCAGATGCAGTGCTTGATGCGCTGATGGCACAGGATCCTATGAGCCGTGTGGCTTGTGAAACTGCTATTACTACAGATTATGTAATGATAATGGGTGAAATTACAACTAAAGCGGATGTGGACTATGAAAAAATTGCACGTGAAACAATAAGGGAAATTGGTTACGATGATGACGCCAAAGGATTTAACTGTGATACATGCAAGGTAAATGTCCTGCTTGACCAGCAGTCTGCTGATATTGCAATGGGTGTTGACAAGGCGCTTGAAGCTAAGGAAAACCAGATGAGTGATGCAGAAATCGAAGCTATTGGTGCAGGTGACCAGGGAATGATGTTTGGCTTTGCAAGTAATGAAACAGAGGAGTATATGCCATATCCTATATCACTTGCACACAAGCTTACAAAGAAACTTACAGAGGTACGCAAGGATGGTACACTTGGATATCTGCGTGCTGATGGAAAAAGCCAGGTTACTGTTGAATATGATGAGGATGGAAAACCTGTACATATTGATGCAGTAGTTATTTCTTCACAACATTCAGATGATGTTTCCCAGGAGCAGATACATAAAGATATACGTAAATATGTAATTGACCCAGTGCTTCCAGAAGAACTTGTAGATGACAGGACAAAATATTTTATTAATCCTACAGGAAGGTTTGTAATAGGCGGGCCAAATGGTGACAGCGGGCTTACAGGCCGTAAGATTATTGTAGATACATATGGTGGGTATGCACGTCATGGCGGCGGTGCTTTCTCAGGAAAGGATTGTACAAAAGTTGACCGTTCAGCAGCATATGCAGCACGTTATGTTGCAAAAAATATCGTTGCAGCAGGTCTTGCAGATAAGTGTGAAATACAGCTTTCATATGCTATCGGTGTTGCGCAGCCTACATCTATAATGGCAGATACATTTGGAACTGGTAAAGTTAGTGATGAAAAGCTTGTTGAGATAATACGTGAAAACTTTGACCTCCGTCCAGCAGGAATTATTAAAATGCTTGATTTACGACGTCCTGTTTATAAGCAGACAGCAGCTTATGGGCATTTTGGACGCAATGACCTTGATTTATCATGGGAGAAACTTGACAAGACAGAGGTTCTTAAAAAGTATTTGTAAATAATACAGAAATATATTTTTTAGTAATTGGAATACAGCTTCCTGTCTGGCATTAAGCCATTCTGGGGGCTGTATTTTGCTTATGTAATGGAAAATTGCTGTAATACTAAAGTAAATTTTTATAATAGTTTCTTTAAAATGTAAATACCTGCGCTGGATTTTTAATAGCTGTTTGTAATTTAGTTTACATTACCATTAGTTTTGTGTTATCATAATTTTATCATTTTTGCTGCTATGGCTATACAGAATGTTTGAGAATGTGAAAAGGCGGATTTTAATATGAAAATGATATTACCAGAAGATGTTTCATATATTATTCATAAGCTTGAAGATGCAGGATATGAAGCTTTTGCAGTTGGAGGGTGTGTAAGGGATACAATTCTTGGAAGGACACCATTAGACTGGGATATAACAACATCGGCACAACCTTCTTTTGTAAAATCATGTTTTAGAAGGACTATTGATACAGGAATAAAACATGGAACTGTTACAGTTATGATTAAAGATAAAGGATATGAAGTTACTACATACAGGATTGATGGGAAATATAAAGACGGAAGGCATCCTGAGAGTGTTGAATTTACCAGTAACCTGCGTCTTGACCTGGAACGCAGGGATTTTACAGTTAATGCAATGGCTTATAATGATGAATCAGGCCTGGTTGATGAATTTGGCGGAATACAGGATTTAGAAGATGGTATAATACGCTGTGTAGGTGATGCCGGCAGCAGATTTGATGAAGATGCTTTAAGGATGCTGCGTGCAGTACGTTTTTCGGGACAGCTTGGATTCTGCATTGAAGAAAAGACAAGACAGGCAATTATAGAAAGGGCAGGCAGCCTTGGAAGGATAAGTGCAGAAAGAATAAGGGCAGAACTTTCTAAATTGCTTGTATCTGATAATCCAGGACAGATACGTGAAGCATATAATACTGGAATGACAAAGGTTTTCCTGCCAGAACTTGATAATATTATGCAGACAGGACAGCATAACCCGCATCATATATATACTGTTGGGGAACATTGTATCCGCAGTACTGAGGTTATGGATTTGTTCTTTAATCCAGAACCAGAAAGGATTATGTGCAGGGAAACCAGGAATATAATTCCTGATAAGGTGCTTAAAGTGGCAGGAGAGATGGCAGCAGACATGGATAAAAAACAGCAGCTTATTCTTTGTCTTACAATGCTTTTGCATGATATCGCAAAACCAGAGGTTATGACTATTGATGAAAATGGCACAGGGCATTTTTGCGGCCATCCTCAAAAAGGTGAGGAGATTGCAGAAAAAATTTTAAGAAGGCTTACATTTGATAATGAAACTATATCAGTGGTAAAAAGGCTGGTTAAATACCATGATTACAGAATTATGCCAGAACCACGCGCAGTAAGGAGGGCATCTTCTAAAATTGGCAGTGATATTATGCAGATGTTTTTCCTTGTACAATATGCGGATATAATGGCACAGAACCCTGCAACATTTGATGATAAACTTAGCAAACTTGGCATGGTAACCAGGGAATATGAAAAGATAGTAGAAGAAGCCTCCCCGCTTTGCCTGAAAGATTTAGATATAAATGGAAAAGATTTAATAGAAGCAGGGATAAAACCAGGACCAGTAATGGGGGAAATATTAGGGAGGCTGTTGGAAATAGTTATTGATGAACCAAATAATAACCAAAAAGATATATTGTTAAGCTATGTAAAGGAAGTAACAGATACGTATGGAAATATAAAATAGTGATTTTGCATAAAAAACTGGCAGGAATCATATTAAATTATACTTGTAACTGGTTATATTATAAGATAGAATTATAAAGTACAAAACCATACAAATACATAAGCCAGCCTATATATCAATGGAGGGAGATGAAGAGATGGATTTTAATGTTAGGTTTGACAGAATGAGCAAGGCTATGAAGACACAGCTTTTTATAGATAATTTAACAATGATTTTTAATCCGCAGGCACTATTTAGTGATGGTACCCGTCTGTATAGAATACCACCAGAACCACAGGCCGGGGAGCTTACAAGGATACGTTTCAGGAGTGCCAGGGAAAATGTTGACGAAGTTTATCTTGTGTGTGGTGATAACAGGCAGCTGATGGAGAAAATTGCCAATGACAGGCTTTTTGATTATTATGAAGGAACAATCCAGCTTGGGACAGAAAAGGTTGAGTATTATTTTGAAGTACACAGCGGGCAGATAGTATGTTATTATAACAGTGTTGGCGTCTGTAGCGGGGTTGAGCCATACTATAATTTTTTTATTACGCCATCTTATGATACCCCTGACTGGGCAAAAGGGGCAATATTTTACCAGATATATGTTGACAGGTTTTTTAATGGAGACCGTTCTAATGATGTAGAAACAGATGAGTATATTTATATAGAAGAGGGTACAGTAAAGGTTACAGACTGGTCTAAATATCCCGCTGCAATGGGCGTCAGGGAATTTTATGGTGGTGATATAGCAGGTATAATGAAGAAGCTTGACTATCTCCAGAAACTTGGTGTTGATGCTATATACCTTAATCCTGTCTTTGTATCACCTTCTAACCACAAATATGATATACAGGATTATGATTATATAGACCCACATTTTGGAAGGATTGTAAAGGATGAAGGCAGTGTCTTAAACCGCAATGAAAACGGAGGGATTATATGTGACCCTGTACATCCTAATAAGAGTGCTTCGCGTTATATATGCCGTGTTACAGATAAGGAGAACCTTGAAGCAAGTAACCAGCTGTTTGCTGGATTTGTGGAAGAAGTCCATAAAAGAGGGATGAAGGTTATCCTGGATGGTGTATTTAACCATTGTGGTTCGTTTAATAAATGGCTTGACAGGGAATGTATTTATGAAAATGCAGAAGGGTATGAAAAAGGAGGTTTTATTTCAGAAGACAGCCCATACCGTTCATTTTTTAAATTTAATGAATACAACTGGCCATATAATACACACTATGATGGATGGTGGGGGCATGATACGCTTCCAAAACTTAATTATGAAGAATCACCAGAACTTTTTAATTATATTATGAGGATAGCACGTAAATGGGTTTCACCACCATATAATGTGGATGGCTGGAGGCTTGACGTGGCAGCAGACCTTGGTAATTCACCTGAATATAACCATTATTTCTGGCAGGAATTCAGGCGTAATGTCAAAGAGGCTAACCCAAATGCAATAATACTTGCAGAGCATTATGGAGACCCTACAGAGTGGCTGCGTGGAGGACAGTGGGATACTGTTATGAACTATGATGCATTTATGGAACCTGTTACCTGGTTCCTTACAGGTGTTGAGAAACACAGTGATGAATTCCGCGGTGACAAACTTGGCAATGCGGATGCATTTTTTGGCTCAATGCGTCATTTTATGACAAGGTTTAGTACACAGTCCCTGCAGGTTGCAATGAATGAGCTTTCTAACCATGACCATTCAAGGTTTCTTACACGTACAAACAGGAAAGTTGGAAGGACTGCTACACTTGGGCCAGAAGCTGCAAATGAGGGTGTTGACAAGGCTATATTCCGCATTGCAGTAATGATGCAGATGACATGGCCAGGTGCACCTACAATTTACTATGGTGATGAGGCAGGAGTGTGTGGATGGACTGACCCTGACAACAGACGTACTTATCCATGGGGACATGAAGACAATGAGCTTATAGAATACCACAGGTCGCTTATACGTATACACAAGGATTACCAGGTTTTAAAGACTGGTTCAATCCTGTTCCTTAATGGTGAATACCAGCTTATTAGTTATGGAAGGTTTGATGACAGGGATAAGGTTGTTGTGGTTATAAACAGCAGTGAAGAATACAAGACCCTTGATATCCCTGTATGGCGTCTTGGAATGGTTGATAATACACATATGGCAAGGCTTATGATTACTAACAGGGATGGATATTCAGATGAAGCCAGGCTGTATACCCTTGAGGGCGGAATACTTCATGTTGATTGCCCGCCTGCATCAGGGGCTATTATAAAAGATATAAAGAACCAGGTTTAGATATTTAATGAAGGGGTATGTTTATTAAATCTGGAAGAACGGAGGAAAAATGTTTAATTTAATACCAGTATTTTGTTCAAATGATATTATGTCATTGGTGCGGGCATTGCCTGGCTCTACAGCACAGGGGCTTATATGGGGGATTATGGCAATAGGTGTGTTCCTGACATTTAAGATATTGGACTTTGCTGACCTGACAGTTGATGGTACATTTGGTACAGGTGGTGCGGTTACTGTAATGCTTATTCTTGCAGGTTATCCGCCTGTTGTAGCAGTTGGAATTGCATTTCTTGCAGGTATGCTTGCAGGTATTGTTACAGGTATATTACATACGGTTTTTGGTATACCAGCAATACTTTCAGGTATATTGTCACAGATTGCACTATATTCAGTAAACTTAAATATAGCCCAGGGAAGGGCTAACCAGGCAGTAAGTGTTGATTTGTACCACCTGGTTGTATCAGGAAGGAATAACCCTCTTACAATTGTAACAGTTGCATTTGTAATTTTGGTAATGATTGCACTGCTTTACTGGTTCTTTGGTACAGAGACAGGGTTTACTATAAGGGCTACAGGATGCAATGAGAATATGTCACGTGCACAGGGAATTAATACTTCAGTAGCAAAGGTGGTTGCGCTTGCATTTTCTAATGGTATTGTTGGTTTTGCAGGCGGTATGCTTGCGCAGTACCAGGGCAATTTTGATGTTAATATGGGGCGTGGTGCTATAGTTATTGGTCTTGCGTCTGTTATTATTGGTGAAGTAATTGGTGAGGCACTGTTTGGGAAACGTCTTAATTTTTCTGCCAGGCTTGCATTTGTTGCAATAGGAAGCATTATATATTATATAGTAATACAGTTTGTATTGTGGCTTGGTCTTCCTACTATTAATATGAAGATGTTTTCTGCTATGGTAGTTGCTATATTCCTTGCTGTCCCATATATGAGGGGAAGGGCGAAGAATTCTTACAGGAAAGCAGCAAAAAACTGATATAGCACTATATACAGCTGGCATATGCCTGCTAGTGCGCAGATGCGCAGGAATGGAGAAAATAATGTTAGAAATTAAGAATATTCATAAAACTTTCAATCTTGGCACAATTAATGAGAAAAAGGCATTAAACGGAGTAACTCTTTATCTTGATGAAGGGGATTTTGTAACAGTTATTGGCGGCAATGGGGCAGGAAAGTCTACAACACTTAATGCGGTTGCAGGGGTATGGCCTATAGATAGTGGAAGTATTATTATTGATGGTGTTGATGTAACTGGGCTTCCAGAACATAAGAGAGCACCTTATCTTGGAAGGGTTTTCCAGGACCCAATGAATGGTACGGCTGCCACAATGGAAATACAAGAGAACCTTGCACTTGCTGCAAGACGTGGACAGAGAAGAGGTCTTAGGTGGGGTATAACAAAAGCTGAAAAGGCAAGATACCGTGAAGTTTTAAAAAGCCTTGACCTTGGGCTTGAGGACAGGATGTCTTCTAAAGTAGGGCTTCTATCAGGCGGGCAGCGCCAGGCGGTTACTCTTCTTATGGCAACGCTTAAGAAACCAAAACTTCTGCTTCTTGATGAGCATACAGCAGCGCTTGACCCTAAGACAGCAGCAAAAGTACTAGAACTGTCAGATAAGATTATTGCGGAAAATAACCTTACTGCAATGATGGTAACACATAATATGCGTGATGCTATAATACACGGCAACCGTCTTATTATGATGAATGAAGGACAGATTATACTTGATATAAAGGGAGATGAGAAGAAGAAGCTCTCTGTAGAAGATTTATTACAGAAATTTGAAGAGGTAAGTGGTGAAGAATTTGCCAATGACAAAGCACTGCTTGGTTAAATTAAAAAGGATACAAAATTATTGGTTCTGGCAATTTTAAAATTTTAACCTAGACAGCAGAATGTATATATATCTGTAGATTGTGGATATTTGTCTGGTAATGTTTTATTAGGTTTTTTGTAAATTATAGTTAAGGTGCTGTTACAGTAAGAAAGTATTATACAAGATATAGAAATATTTATTTGGATAAAATACTATATCTTGTATCTTTCATTCTTTATGAGGCAGCACCTTTTAATTTCTGCACTGGTGGTGGAGTGCTTTGTCTTTGTACATTTCTTCATCTGCAAATTTAATAAAGTCATCAAGTGATATATTTTCATTAGGTATTCCTGTGGCAATTCCAATACTTGCGCTTATTATGTATGGCTTGCCAGATGTTTTATTAAAATTATCAATATACTGTTGGAAACTATGCCGGAATTCATATTCACGCCCATTGTCTTCCATAGGGCCTGCGAGTACATATTCATCACCACCAAAGCGGGCACATGCTTCATTTCCTTTTAGTGAAGAGTTTAGTGCTTTTCCTACAGTTAATATGGCAATATCACCATCTGCATGTCCATATGTATCATTTATAAATTTCAGTTCATTCAGGTCAACAGATACTACAAATATTTCTGAAAGTGTTTCAATACATTTCTTGTATACAGGGGTAATCATCTGGTAAAATCCACGTCTGTTTAAAAGCCCAGTAAGAGGGTCATGTATATATTTATTTTCAAGGCTTGAAATAATATTCTGCTGCCGCTGGTGTGTTTTCATTGTTTCAAGGGCATTGCTTACATTCATAAGGAACTGGTACAGATGTTCCATATGGATTAAATCCGCATCATATACAATTGCTACATAACCTATGGTATGGTCTAATACATGGAGTGGCAGGAACATTATATTATTTTCTTCTGTAAGCAGCACTTCAAGGGATGGCAGCAGTGCAGATGTTTCAAAATCTGTCATGCCCTGCCATTTGCCATTGTGGCAGGCAAGCATTATATCCATATGTCCAGAATATCCGTTTCTGTGGAATGTCTTTTCTTCAAGTATATCTGATAGTTCTTCTTCACTAACAAGGAAATTGTCAACTATACACATCCAGAACCTTTTACTGAAAAAGTTGCCAGAGTATTTCATAAGGTTTTCAAATACTCCCTGGAATGAAGTATTGTCAGTAAGGTCGGCAGACATGGTGATTTGTAAATTATTAAATGATTTATAATCATCAAGCTTCTGGTATACTTTATGTGTAAATAAAAGTGCAGGTCTTGAGTTTTGTAGTTTGCATCCACATGAAGCACCACGGATAAATTTTGATTTAACAAGTATATGTTCTGGTATTTTCTGGTTGTTAAAATACTTTTCAAGCATATCAAATACATTTAATACAATTTTATTGTAGTCATGGTCAACAGTGGTTATGGATGGTGTATGGTCAAGTGCTTCGGGCAGGGCATCAAAACCAGTAACTGCCACATCACCTGGTACATTGAATCCATGTTCTGCCAGATAATAAATTGCAGCAATAGCCATGGAGTCATTGGCACATATTATTGCTTCGGGAAATGGAAGTTCTGAATTAATAAAGTCTTCTATCACTTTTTTGGTGGGGCCTGCCCAGAAATCCCCATATCCTATGCGTTCTTCTTCAAATGGGATATTATGTTTTTCAAGTGCAGAACGGTATATGCGGATACGCTCTTCTGAATACTGGTTTCCGCGTATTTCGGCTATAAAGTTTATTCTTTTATATCCATGGTCTTCTATTATATGGTTTATAACTTCTTCCAGGGCTGATTTAAAATCAAAGCCAACATTATAACAGCCTTCCAGCGGACGGTCGATTGTTACTACAGGAAGCATATGTGCTTTGGCATTTTTAATAATTGTATTTAATATATCATCACATTTAATTGTTTCTGAAAGTATAATAACCCCATCTATTATATTATAATTAATAAGATTAAATATAGCGCTTTCCCCAAGTTCATGTTTGTTGCCTGAACTAAGTGAATAAAGTGAACTAAAGGAGCTGAAATACAGGGGCTTGTAGTTATACTTTGCGGAATATTTAGAGAGGGCTTTTAAGAATTTATCATTATAATTGCTGTCAATATCTGCTACACAGACAGCAATTATTTTATATGTATTATTAAACAATTTATTTTCCTCCCATGTAATGTGGTACAGGTTACTTATAATTTTAATTATAATAAAAAAATGTACTATCTGCAACAAGGATTTATGTTGTAATCACGTCCGTTTCATAAATTCCAATAATTTCTATTTATTTTTGAGGGGGACGGACGGTTTCCATGCCAGAGCCAGAATATTCCACACAGGGGTACGCTTCCGCTACGATAACCCACGCAACAGTGCATAGTATCCTTGTTTTATAAAAGAAATTGGCATTTCTTTTATAAAACCTAAGACAGGATACAAGCACTGGCGGGGTTAAAGTACCCCTTTTGTGGAATTATTACTGGCATCTGTCATCGGAAACCTGCATACTAGCACTCTCAAAAGATAAATAAAAATTATTATATGAAAATTTATGAAACGGACGTGATGTTGTAATATGTAAATAGCTGGAAATAATATTTTATAAATAATGGATTTCAGTATAGTAAAAGAAAAATGCAAAAAGACGAACATATGTACTTGAAATAGATATTAATTCGTGATATGCTATTAACAGATTACGAAATGAAAGGATATTGTAAAAGCTATGGCTAAACATGAAGAAGTTATGAAATATATTAAGATAAGAAAAGCATATGAGCATAATCTTAAAGGGATTGATGTTGATATACCACGTGACAGTTTTGTTGTGCTTACAGGGCTTAGTGGTTCTGGCAAGTCTTCTCTTGCATTTGACACTATATATGCAGAAGGGCAGAGACGTTATATGGAATCTTTGTCATCATATGCGAGACAGTTCCTTGGTCTTATGGAGAAGCCCAATGTTGAAAGTATTGAAGGGCTTCCACCTGCTATTTCTATTGACCAGAAATCTACTAACAGGAATCCACGTTCTACAGTTGGCACAGTTACAGAGATTTATGATTATTTCAGGCTGCTTTATGCGAGGGCTGGAATACCACATTGTCCAGAGTGTGGCAAGGAGATTAAAAAGCAGACTGTTGACCAGATAGTTGATGAGATTATGTCACTTCCTGAAAGGACTAAGATACAGCTGCTTGCACCTGTAGTAAGGGGAAGGAAGGGACAGCATGTCAAAGTTTTTGAAAGTGCAAGGCGCAGCGGATATGTAAGGGTGGTTGTGGATGGCAATGTGTATGAGCTGTCAGAGGAAATAAACCTTGATAAGAATAAAAAGCATAATATTGAAATTATGGTAGACAGGCTTGTAGTGCGTGAAGGAATTGAGAGAAGGCTTACAGATTCTATAGAAAGTGTAATGCGTCTTTCGGATGGGCTTCTTATAGTTGAAATACCTGGTGGGGAGAGGATTAATTTCAGCCAGAGTTTTTCATGTGCAGACTGCGGGGTAAGTATAGATGAAATTGAACCAAGGATATTTTCATTTAATAATCCGTTTGGTGCATGTGAAGCCTGCCATGGTATTGGTTATAATATGGAATTTGATGAAGAGCTTATATTGCCTGACCCTGCGTTAAGCCTTGCTGGTGGTGCACTTGTTGTAAGCGGGTGGCAGTCAGTGCCAGACCAGAAAAGCTTCTCAAGGTGCCTGCTTGATGCACTTGCAGCGGAGTATGGTTTCAGCCTGGATACACCTTATTGTGAACTGCCAGGGGATATACAGGATATTATAATGCATGGTACTGGCGGTAAGGAGGTAAAGGTTTATTATAAGGGACAACGTGGTGAAGGTGTATATGATGTTGCATTTGAAGGTGTTATAAAGAATGTTGAACGCAGATACAGGGAAACAAATTCAGAAGTTTCCAAAAGGGAATATGAAACTTTTATGCGCATTACCCCTTGTAAGGCTTGCAAGGGCAGAAGGCTTAAAAAGGAAGCACTTGCAGTAACAATAGCAGATAAAAATATTGCGGAAATTACAGATATGCCAGTTAGTGACCTTATGGAATTCCTTGAAGAACTTAAACTTAGCGAGTGGCAGTTAAAGATAGGTAAAGTGGTGCTTAAAGAGATACGTTCAAGGGTAAGGTTCCTTGTGGATGTAGGTCTTGGTTATCTTTCGTTGTCACGCTATACGGGAAGCCTGTCTGGTGGTGAAGCACAACGTATCCGTCTTGCTACACAGATTGGCTCAGGGCTTGTGGGTGTGGCATATATACTGGATGAACCTAGCATAGGCCTGCACCAGCGTGATAATGATAAGCTGTTACAGACACTTAATAAGCTTAAAGACCTTGGAAATACCCTTATAGTTGTGGAACATGATGAAGATACTATGTTTGCAGCAGATTATATAGTTGATATAGGTCCTGGGGCTGGGGAACATGGAGGACATGTTGTAGCAGCAGGGACAGCACAGGATATAATGGATGTACCTGGTTCTGTTACGGGTGCATATTTAAGCGGAAGAAAGAAAATACCTGTGCCAGATAAAAGAAGGGAACCTACAGGATGGATTACTGTAAAGGGTGCTAAAGTAAATAACCTTAAGAATATAAATGTGTCATTTCCTACAGGTGTTATGACATGTGTTACAGGTGTTTCAGGCTCAGGTAAGAGTTCCCTTGTAAATGAGATTTTGTATAAGTACCTTGCTAAGAAACTGAACCGTGCAAGGTGTATACCTGGCGCATGCAGGAGTGTGGAGGGGATAGAAAACCTGGATAAGGTTATTAATATTGACCAGTCACCTATAGGCAGGACACCACGTTCAAATCCTGCAACGTATACAGGTGTATTTGACCTGATAAGGGATATATTTGCTGCTACTCCTGATGCCAAGATGAAGGGGTATAAGAAGGGCAGGTTCAGTTTTAATGTTAAGGGTGGAAGATGTGAGGCGTGCAGTGGTGATGGTATTATTAAGATAGAGATGAATTTCCTGCCAGATGTTTATGTACCATGTGAGGTATGTGGCGGTAAAAGGTATAACAGGGAAACCCTGGATGTAAAATATAAGGGTAAGAGTATATATGATGTGCTTGATATGACTGTTGAGGAGGCACTGGCATTTTTTGAAAATGTCCCTAGTATACGTAATAAGATGGAAACTCTTTATGATGTGGGTCTTTCTTATATTAAGCTTGGACAGCCTTCTACTACTTTGTCTGGTGGTGAGGCACAGCGTGTAAAGCTTGCAACGGAACTTAGCAGGAGAAGTACGGGAAAGACTGTTTATGTGCTTGATGAACCAACTACAGGGCTGCATTTTGCGGATGTCCATAAGCTTGTGGATATTTTAAGACGCCTTGCAGAGGGTGGTAATACTGTGATTGTAATAGAACATAACCTTGATGTTATTAAGACGGCAGATTATATAATAGATATGGGACCTGAGGGTGGTAAGAACGGAGGAAGGCTTCTTACATCTGGGACACCAGAAGAAGTTGCACAAGTCCAGGAATCATATACAGGGTATTATATTAAAAAGATGCTTGAAAAGAGATGATGGGTGCAAAGGGACAGGGTGAAGGGTTTTATGGGTATGGGGACGGACGCAGGTTCCAATGTGCATGGACAGACATATGGAAAGCTGCTGTCTGCTGGAATACCCAGAAAAGCTGCTGCTTGTGTATTTGCAAGGGTAATAAAAGAGTCTGGATTGTTAAAAAAATTGCTATATATGGGGATTTGTGTTTTATTTATTATAATAGTGTATTTTCTGGTGGAAAATGGATGGAGGATTTTGCTTATGACTGGCAGCAGGAATACTTTTTTTGCGATGATGTCACGTATGAAATATATTGAAAGATGGGCGCTTATGAGAAATTCCGTAAAGGAAAATATAAGTGAACATTCGCTTGAAACTGCAATAATAGCACATTCGCTTGCTGTTATTGGCAATGTAAGGCTTGGTAAAAATTATAATCCTGAACATATTTCTGTGTTGGGGATTTACCATGATTGTACAGAGATAATTACGGGTGATATGCCTACCCCTGTAAAGTATAATAATGATGAGATATGTATGGCATATAAGGAGATAGAAGCAGAGGCGGCTTTACGTATAATAAATATGCTTCCAGATGACCTGCAGGAGTATTATAAGTGTTATTTTGGAGGAGAAGAGGATAGTGAAGCATTAAAACTTGTAAAGGTAGCAGATAAGTTATCTGCATTAGTTAAGTGTATTGAAGAGGAGAAAGCGGGTAATAAAGAATTTGTATGTGCAAAGAAGTCTGTTATGGAATCTATAGAGAATATGCATTGTGAAGAAGCAGATATATTTTGTAAAGAATTTCTTGGGGCATATGGGAAAACACTTGATGAATTGTAAAGAGTAACAGGACAGGGGGACAGCCCAAGGCCGCAACAGAATTAGCATGTGCCGGGGTAATCAGCTATAACAAGAAAAATTTTGAGAGGGAACTTCAGAACGGGAGCCAACAACAGAACAGACCAGAACAAAGGGAGGAAGAAATTTAAAGGTACTATACAGGTACTGGAAAAGTTTATTTCCAGCCTGATGTAGCAATGCCATGGGGGAAGCGTTATAATAGTTATAACAAGTCTGGATACAGCAAAAGAGGAGGTTTTAATGTAGGACGGAATTAAGCAGGTAACTGCTTTTGATGATAGTATACTGGATACAGTGGAGGGCTTTGAAGGAAAAGAAGATATTGATTATACATATGACAAACCATTTAAAAAGTTATTTTCAAATAAGGTGTTTCTTGCGCCTGTTTTGAAAAATATTGTCCCAGAATATAAAAACTTGGAGTTAGAAGATATAGAAAAATTAATTACTACAAACAGTGCTGTGGATGTAAATCCACAGGTGTATAATTCTGAGGATTTTGGAAAAGGCAGTGAAACAGTAACACATTATGATGTACTTGCCAGCTGTGCCTTACCTGGAGGGGAAGTAATATATGCTGGCTTTTATTTTGATTTAGAGATGCAGCGTGAAAGTGAACCAGAATATCCTGTTGTTAAACGTGGTCTTTATTACTGCTGCAGGCTGGTCAGCCGGCAAATTGAAAGGCTGGGGAAAGAATCATATAACCAGATAAAACCCGTGTATTCAGTATGGGTTATGCTGAATAATATCCCGGAAAGTTTAGAAAATTCAATATACACACTGGAACTGTCAGACCATAGTAACAAAGAAACAGCGGATATTGCCGGATTGAGAAAATATTATACAAGATATAATTTTATTTTACTAAAATTATATCTTGTATCTTTAATTTTTAGCCAGACAGCCTTTTTCATTGGTAAGATTTTAGAATTGCCAGAAACAATAAATTTATGTACCTTTTATTCTGTTCCATAAATTAAATTTTTATCTGGAATAATATTGGTCTTTTGTTTGGCTAAAGTATTTTATTATGCTTTTTTACACATATGGCTATAATCTATTTATGCAAAAAATGCAATAGTACTGAATCCACAGAGGGTTTTGGGTGGAAGTCCTCTTTAAAAAAAAAATAGACAATACTGAGTTTCCATTTGTGTTTTAAAGATAAAGAATATTTTGTTTCTACTGGCACTCCTAAAAACCTCTTTGCTGCTCCTTTTTCCATTACAAGCCAGATTTCAGATGGTGGGTTAGCATTTTCTGTAAGTTTTCTTACAATTCTAGTTGTTAAATAATATGGAATATTAGAAAATACTTTGTAATTTCCTTTATCTGGCAGATGGTATTTCATAAAATCCCCACAGGTTATTTTTAAATTATTTACATTTTTTAAGCGTTCTTTTGCACGTTCATACAGTTTTCTGTCAATTTCTACCGAATAAACATATTCTGCTTTTCTGCAAAGTACTTCTGTAAGATGGCCTTTTCCAGTACCAATTTCTATAACTAAATCATTTTTTGTAATTGTGCTTTTTCGTACAATTCTTTCTAAAAGCCTTCTGCTTGTCAAAAAGTTTTGTGACCCATATATTTCCTGTAAATGGGAATCTTTCTTCCCATTATTTTTATATTTTCCAGACATGTATTTCCTCCTGTTTTTTATTTGCATCAAAAATGGCAATAAAAAAACAGGGGAATTACCTGAAACAGATTCTCCTGCAAATACATAAGAAGATAACACAAAAACACTGGTACTCTAAAAAAGCCAGTTATATGACGCATCGTCTTGCACTTAAGTACGCAAAAAGAACCTGTTTCAAGACAGGCTGTCTTCTTATTGCCATTTTTACCTTAAGCGGAAAACACATGCTGACATATATAGTTCCTCCTTTTTCTATTGTTTTCATTCTACCAGACATATAATCTGTTGTCAAGCTAGGTTTCTTTGAGTTCACGTCCGTTTCATAAATTCCAATAATTTTTATTTATTTTTGAGGGGACGGACGGTTTCCGGTGCCAGAGCCAGAATATTCCACACAGGGGTACGCTTCCGCTACGATAACCCACGCAACAGTGCATAGTATCCTTGTTTTATAAAAGAAATTGGCATTTCTTTTATAAAACCTAAGACAGGATACAAGCACTGGCGGGGTTAAAGTACCCCTTTTGTGGAATTATTTCTGGCTCTGGCACCGGAAACCCTGTGTACTGGCATTCCCAAAAGATAAATAGAAGCTATTGGAATAAGATTTATGAAACGGACGTGCTTTGAGTTTCCCCATTTTTTAAATCATACAAAGACTATATTACTCTGGCAAGTTCCAAATGTTTTACCAAAAGGCAGCTGTTTGGGGACGCTGGTGCTTAAGCCCCGTATTAAATGTTTCGTAGAAACATAGGGGCTTTATGCACCACTGCGTATCCCATCCAAGCGCAAGCGGCTGCCGGTGGTAAAATTTTGGAATTGCCAGAGTCACATAACTTGTGAAATATCCAACTTTCAAACATCCATAACCTTTCCATTTACAGTGGAGTTGCTTAACTAAAAAGCGCAAGCGGGCTGCTGTTGGTAAAATTTTGGAACTGCCAGAGCCAAAATACTTGTGTACTGAAAAAATGTGGAAACTTAGTTCGTCCTGATTTTCTTTAACTAGGAAGTTGATAGCAACTCCTTAATGTGTTACAATAAAAAATAGTAATAGTGTACTGGAAACTGAAAGAGGGTTAGTATTATGAAACGTGTAGTAGTAACAGGAATGGGTCTTATTACCCCTATAGGGAACAATATAGATGAATTTTGGAAAAACATCCATGCAGGCAAAGTAGGAATTGGGCCTATAAGAAATTTTGATACATCATTATATAAAGCGAAGCTTTCTGCAGAAGTTACAGACTTTGAGCCTAAGGATTATATGTCTCCAAAAGATGCTAAAAGAATGGACAGGTTCAGCCAGTTTGCTGTAGCAGCTGCAGTCCAGGCAATGAATGATTCAGGAATTGACATGGCAGAAGAAGATGCATACCGGACAGGAGTGTGTATTGGTTCAGGAACAGGGAGCCTTATGGGAATAGAGAGAGAGTATGACAAGCTTCTTGAAAAAGGACCAGGACGCATACATCCGCTTACAGCGCCTATGGTACTTGGCAATATGGCGGCGGCCAATGTTGCAATGGCATTTGGATGTAAAGGAAAGTGTATTGATGTAGTAACGGCCTGTGCAACAGGAACCAATTCAATAGGAGAAGCTTTCAGGTCACTGCAGCATGGTGAGGCAGATATTATACTTGCAGGTGGGGTAGACAGTTCTGTAAGTAAGTTTGGGGTGGCTACGTTCCAGGCACTGACTGCGCTTACTGTTTCAGAAGACCCTTTGCAGGCTTCAATACCATTTGACAGGAAAAGAGATGGGTTTGTTACAGGTGAAGGTGCTGGTGTACTTGTACTGGAAGAACTGGAACATGCACTGGCAAGGAATGCACATATATATGCTGAGATTGGCGGATATGGTGCTACATGTGATGCAAGCCACCTGACAGCACCACTTGAAGATGGTTCAGGTGCAGCAAAAGCTATGGAACTTGCTATTAAAGATGCAGGCCTTATGCCTTCTGATGTCGATTATATTAATGCACATGGTACAAGTACCCCTATGAATGACAAACTTGAAACAATGGCTATAAAGCTTGCGTTTGGTGATTATGCGTATAAGGTAAAGATTAATTCTACCAAGTCAATGATAGGCCATTTATTTGGTGCAGGAGGTGCTGTTGAGCTTATAACGTGCATTAAGTCTGTTAATGAGGGATATGTGCACCAGACTGTTGGTCTTGTGGATGATGACCCAGAATGTGACCTTGACTATACAAAGGGAAGTGGCGTTTATATGCCAGTCAATGTTGCTATAAGCAATTCACTTGGTTTTGGAGGCCACAATGCAACACTTCTTGTAAAGAAGTATTGATTTCACCAGAAAGGAGTGATGATATTATGAAAGAAAATGAAAGAATCCAAGATAAGAAATTGCAAGATGTATCGCAGGATGAACTTTTACTTTTAATGAATTCTTCAGAGTGTGCTATGTTTATTGCAAAGTCTGGTCCTGAGGTAGAATTGGTTTATGCCAATGATAAATTTTATTCGATGTTACAGTATACTAAGGAAGAGTATATTGATAAATTTGGAAACAGCCTTATGGCGTCTGTGCTTACAGAAGAGAAACAGAAACTCCGTACCCTTATAGCACGCCAGGCGGCAGCAGGTGGTACATTAAAGCTTGAATACAGGGCTGTAAGGAAAGATAATTCTGTTGCATGGCTTTCATTATCTGCCAAAGCTTTGGTAAAGGATAACCAGCTTATTTATTATAGTTCTTGTATTGATGTGACTAAAAGTAAAAAGACTCTTGACGATATATATAATGCAAAGCGTGAAATTGATGTTATGGCTAATAGTATACCAGGTGGTGTAATAAAGGTCAGAATGTCTGATTATAAGCTTATTTATGCTAATGACGGGTATTTTATGCTGACAGGGTATTCAAGGGCAGAGTTCCATATGGAATATGGTGGTTTTTGTGATAGTGTAATTTATCCTTCGGATATGGACGAAGTTAAGAGATATGTTAAACTTGCAATAGAGAACCATGGCCTTCTTGGTTTTGAGTGCAGGCTGGTTTCAAAAAGCGGGGATGTAAAGTGGGTTTATGTAAGCGGAAGAAGAATTGATGATGATAATGGCCAGCCCGTTTATCTTTGTATTCTTACAGATGTTACAGCCAAGAAAAATATTGAATCAGAATTTGAAGATAATTTAAGAAGGGCAGAAGTTATTGCAGGGATTTTAAAGGCTGTCCTGTGGACATATGATATAGCTTCATCAAAGATAAAACAAAGCGGTACACTTGAGTCTACATATACGCAACAGGACAGGGCAGATAGTTACAGGGATTTGCAGGAAATGGCACAGATGCTTCATCCAGAAGATGAACAGAGAATTAAGGAAAGCTTAGCCCAGATAAAGAAAACTAAGGGACAGTTACAAGTAAGGCTGCGTGTAAGGAACAGTTTAGGTATTTTCCAGGATGTAGAGATAAGTGCTGCCTCTATATGTGATACAGAAGGCAAACCATGTAAAATTTATGGTATGACAAGAGTGGTAAATGAGCCTGCACCAGATACAGTATTAGATAGAGAAAAGAATGAGAACAGGCTTATAACACTTGCCAAGACAGCAAGTTCAAAAACAGAAGATGACAGTATAACTGGCCTTATGCCATATTCAGCGTTTTTAAGTAAAGCAGATAAGATTCTCAGGGACAGGGGAGATAAGAAACGCTATGCGATTTTGTGTGCTGATATCAATGAATTTTTGAAGTTCAGCCACCATTATGGTTTTTCTATAAGCAACCAGATTTTAAAGATTTTTTCACAAGTCCTTTTAAATAATATTGCAAAAGATGGCTTATGTTCACGTGTTGATGGTGATTATTTTGTAGTAATGTTCCAGTATGCAGACCATAAAGAACTTATGAGGCTTATGTCATCAATGGTGCGTTCTAAAGAAGAGTTTGATGAACAGGATGGCAGTGTGCGTTTTGGGACTACAACAGGAATATATCTTGTACAGCCCGAAGATGATGACCTTGCTGATATGCTTGAGAAGGCTGACCTTGCAAGAAGAAGCATAAAAGGACTGATGGGTAACCACTATGCTATATATACAGAAGATTTAAAGAAAGACAGGTTCAAAGAGGAAGAGATTGTAGACGAGATTTATAATTCAATGAGGTCGAGAAGTATAGAAATCTGTTTTATGCCAAGGATATACAAGGACAAAAGCAATGTAATAGGATGTAAGGCAATACCAAGGGTTCTTTTAAAAGATGGACAATATATGGAATCAGTTAAATTGTTAAAATTTATAGAACGTGGTGGAAAGCTTAACGAATTTGCATTTGTAACATTGTCAAGTGTGTGTGCTAATATGGGTGCCTGGAAAGGGCTTGGCAACAGGACAGTACCTTTGTCTATTGAAATGACAGCAAGTGAACTGTCTATGCAGAACACAGTTGATATAATTGACGATATAGTTATAAGAAGAAATAATCTTGAACCATCTGATATTATTTTTGAAATACATGAAAGGTATTTTGCAGAAGGTACTACAGTGTTTGATATGAATGTGGATTCACTTTGTAAAAAGGGCTACCAGGTTGTTATAAGCCGTTTTGGTTCTGACCATACTGCTGTTAATGCTCTTAAAAGGCTTCCTGTTACAGGTATTAAGTTCCATGGAGGATTTTTTAATGAAAATACCAGCAACCGTGAAAAGGTTATATTTGGCAAGGTTGTGGAAATGGCAAAGGAACTTGGGCTTTCTGTTACATGTGGCGGAATCCAGACAAAACAGCAGGAGGATTTTGCAAAGGCAATAGGATGTGAGGTATTTGAAGGTGAAATGTATTATGGTAAAGTAAGGCATAATGTTTTTGAAAAATGCTTTTTATCAGATTAAAGGAGGATTTTATGAAGCCAGGATATTTTAAGAGAATTTTTTCGGTTATATTGGCAGTTGTTATGATAGTAACATGTATAGCAAGTTGTGAGGTAACAGCGGCTGCCAGGCCGGCAAGACCAACATTTAAAATAACAAAAAGAGCTAAGAAATCAGTTACTCTTAAAATTGATAAGACAAGAAATGCTACTGGATACCAGATATTTATTTCAAATTCAAAACATGGTAAGTACCAGCAGACCGCAGCATCAAGAATACGTACTGTGAAAATTACCAAATTAAAAAAAGATAAAACTTATTATTTAAAGATAAGGGCATTTAAAACAGTTGGCTACCATATAACAGTTGGAAAGTTTTCTAAAGTCCTGAAAGTTGATAAATATGGAAGCAAGACAGAAAAGCCAGAGCCAGAGGTACCACAGGAACCAGAAGTTTCTCCAGGACCAGGAGTAACACCAGAGCCAGGAACTTCTCCAGAACCAGGGGTATCACCAGAACCAGAAGTTTCTCCAGAACCGGGAGTATCACCAGGGCCAGGAACTTCTCCAGAACCAGAAGTAACACCAGAGCCAGGCTCTGTACATCCAGATGGAGTTCAAGCCTTATAATTATTATTATGCTTGTATTATATTGTTAATAAGTGTAAAATATATCAGATGTGGAATAACATCCACATCTGGTTGTACCAGGAATTCCAGGGTATTTTTGGATAAAAGCAAAGTATAAGTATATAAATAAAGGAGAGAACAAATGTTAGATATTAAGTTTCTGAGAGAAAATCCAGACGTAGTTAAACAGAATATTAAGAATAAATTCCAGGATGATAAACTTCCTCTGGTAGATGAGGTTATTGCGCTTGATGCAGAAGCACGCAGGACACAGCAGGAAGCAGATGAACTCAGGGCATCAAGAAAAAAGATTTCAAAAGAAATAGGGGCTTTAATGGCACAAGGTAAGAAAGAAGAAGCTGAAGCTAAAAAGGCGGAAGTAAATAATAATGCTGCACGTCTTGAAGAACTTTCTGCCAGTGAGAAGGAATTACAAGAAAAAGTTAAAAAAATAATGATGGTTATTCCAAATATTATTGACCCAAGTGTTCCTATTGGTAAAGATGACAGTGAAAATGTTGAAATTGAAAAATTTGGTGAACCTGTGGTTCCTGGTTTTGAAATTCCATACCACACAGATATAATGGAATCTTTTGATGGTATAGATATAGATGCAGCAGGCAAAGTTGCAGGTAATGGTTTCTATTATCTTATGGGTGATATTGCAAGGCTTCATTCAGCAATAATATCATATGCAAGGGATTATATGATTGACAAGGGATTTACCTATTGTATTCCGCCTTTTATGATAAGAAGCAATGTTGTTACAGGTGTTATGAGCTTTGCTGAAATGGACGCAATGATGTATAAGATTGAAGGTGAAGACCTGTATCTTATTGGTACAAGTGAACATTCAATGATAGGAAAGTTTATTGACACAATTACAGAAGAGAAGGAACTTCCAAAGACATTAACAAGTTATTCACCTTGTTTCCGTAAAGAGAAAGGTGCACATGGTATTGAAGAAAGAGGTGTATACCGTATCCACCAGTTTGAGAAACAGGAGATGATTGTTGTATGTAAACCAGAAGAAAGCCCTATGTGGTTTGATAATCTTTGGAAAAATACAGTTGGGTTATTCCGTTCACTTGATATACCAGTCCGTACACTGGAATGTTGTTCAGGTGACCTGGCTGACCTTAAGATTAAATCAATTGATGTTGAAGCTTGGTCTCCAAGACAGAAGAAGTATTTTGAGGTAGGCAGCTGTTCAAATCTTGGGGATGCACAGGCAAGACGTCTCCAGATACGTATAAGAAAAGAAGATGGCAGTAAGTATTTTGCGCATACCCTGAATAACACAGTAGTTGCGCCACCACGTATGCTTATTGCATTTTTGGAGAATAACCTTAGAGAAGATGGCAGTGTGTATATACCAGAAGTTTTAAGGCCTTATATGGGTGGAAAAGAGTTTTTAGGTAAATAAGTATTTATAAAGGAAATAAACAGACATCTGTATACAGTGGCAGCAGGCAGCATATTATGTAATTATGTGGGGAGGGACAGAGTGCACGCCATTTGTATTATCCAGTGTGACACTAAAAGGCAGGAACGGATTCGGGAAATCCTTTGGAATTAATATTTATATGGAGGGATAACTGATGAAATTAAAAAAGGAATTGGAAAATACAGGACCTGAGAGAAAGGAATGT
This sequence comes from uncultured Lachnospiraceae bacterium, assembly GCA_948794795.1. Classification (GTDB taxonomy): domain Bacteria; phylum Bacillota; class Clostridia; order Lachnospirales; family Lachnospiraceae; genus Butyribacter. The sequence goes on from CAQGLR010000018.1 coordinate 25,017, forward strand.
TTGCAGTGTAAACGTTACCTTCCAGATGATTATGAAGACGAATTATGTCCAAGATGCCAGGATATAAATCTTTTTGCGGAGGTAAGGGATTATATACGTGCAAATGATGTGAGGGAAATGGATGTGGCAAAGCATTTTAACATACCTCTTAGTAAGGTAAGGTCATGGATCAGGGAAGGCAGAATAGTATATAAGACGTCAGATGGCAAAACAATCTCGGGTGTTTATTGCCATGTGTGTGGTAAAAAAATAGAATTTGGCAATATTTGTGCTGACTGCCGTAAGATGCAGCAGCTCCAGGTTGTAGCAAAACAGTATGGAGAAAATAAACAAGCAGGTGAGATGCATTTTATTGGAAGGTTAGAAGAACCAAAGGAAGAGTAATTATAAATAAAAGCAGGGATATTTTAGTCCCTGCTTTTATTTATGAATAATAGTATATAAGAAGCTGTACAACCCGGTTATAACTTTCTATACCATCTTTTATACCATTTAATTTAAGATTGCTGTCAAGAAACTTATTGGAAATAGCTTCAACAGTTTCTGTATTAAAAGGAGAACTTGTATTTACTTTATCCCATGCACTTGCTGTTAAAAATATGTTATCAGCAGCAACCTCTTCTGTAACAAGAGTACGGTTATTCCATTCTTCTTCACTGGCATTTTTACGGAAGTCCTTTGATACATAATTTAAAACGTTTAAGTATCCACTATATTGGAAAAATAAATTACTAGAATTAATACATGCCATAAATGCTATAAAGTTAGCTTCGTCTTCATATATATAACCTTTAAGGTGTGCAAGTTCATGGCATATGGTAAATGGCATATTTGTTATGTACATATCAGTATTGTAATTGGCTTCAAGTGTAAATGGAAAAAATATTCCCGATAAATACTGCTGGCTCATAAAACTGGAAAAAAGTATTTTCTTAGGTTGTGGATAATATCCTGAAAGGCTTGGATATTTTTTACCAAGGTTCTTCATACTTGTTATACATTCAGAATACAAGTCTTCATTGTAAATAATTTCACCATTACTGTCACGTTCAAATTGTGTTGAAAGTGAATTTAGTTTACCAACGATATGTTCACGTAGATTTGCAAGTTCTTCAAAGCCATAGTTATTCTTTGTATTAAAATATTTTGATTCAAATGTTGAAGCGTGGTAAAGTATAAAACAATTCAGTGTTTGTATTAACAGGACAAATATTAAAATCCAGCTTAATATATTCCAGTATTTGCGCCGTAGGGATTTTAGCCTGCCAGATTTAAAAAATCCTAGTAAAAATATAATTATACCTGCTATAAGAAGCAGTATTCCAAGTATTATAAGTTTTTCACCAACAGATATTGGGAAAAGGCTTATAAACCGGCTGTATGTATTAATCCATACAGGCAGGACTTTATCTATATACCAGTCTGAAAATGTACTGCTGTTCCATGATAAAATATTTAATAATATAGCAAATATAAGTATGGAAAGTTTTATTATAAGTGGTTTTTTACTTTTATTTTTTGCCTTGTGTTTTTTTATATTTGTATTAAATGGTCTTTTATATGTATTCATTCTATAACCTTATCCTTTAGTTAAATAACTTTTGCAATTGTACTATGAATATGTGGTAATTTAATGTTAAAATAATAAAAGAATAATTTAAAAAACACACAGGCTTTATAAAGCCTGTGTGCCAGTTATCTTATAAAAATACTAATGTATTTTAGCAAGGTTTTTTATCAATCTGTGGATTAAATGCATAAAAGTTTTTACTGTTAAGGTCATCCTGTACACGTCTTAATGTTTCACCAAAACGCTGGAAGTGTACTATTTCACGTTCTCTTAAGAAGCGTATTGGGTCAGCGATTTCAGGTTCTTTAACCAGTCTTAAAATATTTTCATAAGTGCTTCGTGCTTTCTGTTCTGCTGCCATATCCTCATATAAATCAGTAATTGTATCACCTTTACTCTGGAATTCACATGCATTAAATGGGATTCCTGCGGCAGCTGCTGGCCATATTGCAAGAGTGTGGTCAACATAGTATTTGTCAAAGCCTGACGCTTTAATGTCCTCAGGAGTGAGGTCTTTGGTAAGCTGGCGTATTATAGTTGCAACCATCTCAAGGTGTGCCAGTTCTTCTGTACCTATATCAGTAAGGGTACCTATAGCTTTTCTGTTTTCCATGCTGTACCTTTGTGAAAGGTAACGCATAGAAGCGCTTAATTCCCCATCAGGACCACCATATTGGCTAATAATTATCTGGGCTGCTTTTGCGTTAGGCTTGGTAATATTTACAGGATATTGCAGCCTTCTTTCATAATTCCACATACACTAATCTCCTTTCTATTCCCAAGGCCAAGGTTCTTTAACCCATTCCCAGTAACATGAATTGTCTACGTTGTCGTTTAAAAGAGGCCCATATTTGTGGGTATATTCATTAAGTGACTCTTTGCGGGCCTTTTTAAGTTCCTGGTAATATGCAAGAGCATCTTTATCACATGGATGTGTATCAAGAAAAAGAACTAATTCATCAATGGCAAAACTTACCTGTGAAATATAAAGGAGAAGTTTGTTTTTGTCCTGGTTCATAGTGCACCTCCCTGTCCTTTGCAGTACCCACGTGGAACACATCCATAGAATGGCAGGTCAAGTGGAGGGAAAATTGTACCTTGGTTAAGACCTTTGCAAAGGTCATAAACTTTGCACCACTGCTGCCATGGCACATATCCAATGCCAATAGCCATGCCATTTAACTGGTCGTTGTATAAACTGGAATCTGCATCACAATTTGGATTGCAGCCACAAGATGGTCTGTTGCCATCACAAGGAGGTTTACAGCCACAAGGAGGCTTGCTGTCACCACAAGGAGGTTTACAGCCACAAGGAGGCTTGTGTCCGCCATCACAAGGAGGCATAGGAATATTGCAGCCACAGTCTGTATCACATCCGCATCCAGGGGCTGGGGATGGTGCAGGTTTATTACCGCATCCCGGATTACGTGGAGGATTACAACCCTGGTTAAAATTATAATTCATTTTGCATCCGAAATCATTTGGACGTCTTAAATTCATATTATTCATAAGAAACATCCTTTCAGTTGGAATTGACAGGAATTATTTCCTGTACTAATTAATATATATGTAAGATTGGGGAAAGAGTTCCTGTTCCAGAGTGTTTAAATAATTATTATGATTTACCAATAGGTATTGCAGTTACGGAGAAATTTGGCTATACTATATTTTAGGAATGGCAATAAAATAATATAAAAGGAGATTGTTTAATATGGAAAACAAGAATTGCACCAGATATATAAAACCATGCATAAATATAGATAAAAATACAAAATACAGAAAAAAAGCTTATAGCAGACTGTTTGCTGTTATTACAGCATTTTCAATATGCAGCAGCATATTACCATGTACAAAGAATGTTTCTTATGCATCTGTAACAGAAGGTGATAATGTTAAAGATGAAATGAATGAAATGGAAGAAAGCCAGAAAGTAGAACTGTCTTTAAACTATTCTGCACGCAAAATAATTTATGGGACATGTTCATATCTTTCAGATTTTGAGGTATATAATGCAAGTGGTGTCCTGATTGACCCAGGTGAGGCAGAGTGGATGTCAAGTGATGAATCTGTTGCAACAGTTAAATACGGAACAGTTTTTATAAACGGGACTGGTGAAACAGTTATAACAGTGGCATATAATGGCAATACGGCATCTTGTAACCTGGAAGTAGTGAAGCCAGAGGTGAAAATTAATAAATCAGAACTAAAAGACAGGCTGGTTGGTGACAAATGCACAGACTGGTATACTTCTACAGAAGAAACAGATATAGATATTAAGTCTGGTAATAAAAAAGTAGTAAAGCCTAATGATGATGGAAGCCTTAAAGTCCTTTCACTTGGCAAGTCAGTTATTACAGTTAAGGCAGAGAATGGCAATACTGTTAAGTATACTATGAATATAAAAAAGAGGCATTTATATCTTAGTGATGATGAAACTCTTAATATTTCACAATATATAAAAAATATTAAAAATTATGAGAATGCAGTATGGACAGTTTCAGACCCGTCTTATATAGATATCCTGGAAGATAGTACTATAAAACCTTTGAAACCTGGAAGAGTTACCCTTAATACAAAGCTGAATGGTAAAAAGTATAAGATTAACCTTAGAATTACAAATTATGATATAATGAAAGAGCTTGCAATGTCAGCTTTAAAGGATAATCTGCGTTATCCTGCATCACTTTCTGTAAATAATATAATGCATGATGGACGCAGCGTAACTATTGATTATAGTTCTATGAATAAATATGGTGGCTATGACAGGGATAAATTTATTATGAAGGTGAATATGGGCGGGGAATATATATGTGAAACAGTAAGTATATATAACTAATTATAAGCATAGATATAGAAAGTATAAATGCTTTCTATATCTAATGTTTTGTATAATAGTTATGTATTGGAGAATATTATGAAGAAATTTGGCAGAGTAACCAGGGTTCTTTTTGTTTTATTATGTGTAGTATTATTTGGTGGATTTATTCTTAGCGGGGAAGAGCTTGCTATTTTTAAATCACTGCCTGTCATAAAGCAGTCTGATGACAGCCGTACCCCACAGGAAATGCAGAAAGATTTCGATGCATTTATAAATTCTGTATTTGCTGAAGAGGTTTCAGATGACAGCATAACATTGAATTACTCATTAAAAGATAAGCAGAAGTATGGACTGGCTGGTCTTGAGCCAACACTGGGTGAAGTAAGTATTGATGATATGAAGAGCAGTCTTTTTGTATCTGAAAACAGGCTTGCATCACTTGAAACATTTAATTATGAGAAGCTAAGTAAAGAACAGCAGATAATCTATGATATTATATATAATATGTATAACCAGAATATGGAGTCCGCAGATATGCTGGAATATTCAGAATGTCTTGGACCTGTTACAGGCATACAGGCACAGCTTCCTGTACTTCTGGCAGAATATAATTTTTATGAGAAAAGTGATATTGAAACATATATAAAACTGCTTGGTCTTGTACCTTCATATTTTGACAGCATAATTGAATTTGAAAAGAAAAAGTCATCAGATGGTTTATTTATGAGTGATACAACTGCACAGGCAATTATTGACCAGTGCAACGGGTTTATAGAGAGCAGTGAAGAAAATTACCTTATAACAGTATTTAATAATAAAATAAAAGAGTTTAAGGGGCTGGGTGAAGAAGAGATTAAAAAATACACCAGCAGTAATGAGAAGGCAGTAAAAGAGTCTGTCCTGCCTGCTTACAAGAACCTGGTTAATGCCCTTGTGAAATTAAAGGGTACAGGAGTAAATGAGAACGGGCTCTGTGGGTTTAAGAAAGGCAAAGAATATTATGAATATCTTGTAAAGGCACGTACAGGTTCATACAGGGATATAAAAGATATAGATAAGATGCTAAGCAATGCACTTTCTGCTTCCCAGCAGGAAATGGCAAAGATAATGACAGATTCGCCTGATGTGTATTATAAAGCACAAGAACTTGAATATCCTTATAAAGACCCTGCCAAAGCAGTAGAGCATTTAAAGAAAGCAATTAAAGAAGATTTCCCGGGGCTTGCAGATGATATTGCCTGTAATATAAAATATGTTGACAAGTCGCTTGAAGAAAGTATGAGCCCGGCGTTTTACCTTACACCTGCATTAGATGCTTATAAAGAAAATGTGGTTTATCTTAATAAAAATGAAAAATATGATTTAAGTGAAGCATTTACTACAATAGCACATGAAAGCTATCCAGGGCATTTGTACCAGAACTGTTATTTCCAGTCACTAAACCCTGCGCCAATAAGAAGTGTTATAAGTGTCGGAGGTTATACAGAGGGATGGGGGACATATGCAGAATTATACAGTTACAGTATTGCAGGGATAGATAAAGATGTTGCAAAACTAATGGTACAAAATACCATAGCAACTTTGTGTGTATATGGCAAGGCTGATATAGGAGTAAATTATATGGGATGGGATTTTAACAAGCTCCAGTCCTATCTTGCAGATTATGGTTTTAGTAAAAGCCAGAGCCGTACAGTCTTTGATTCAATGGTGGCAGAACCAGCCAATTATCTCCAGTACACACTTGGTTATCTGGAAATAGAAGATTTAAAGAATGAAGCTAAAAGAAAACTTGGTGATAAATTCAAACTGGCAGATTTCCATAAATTCTTTTTGTCAATAGGGCCTGCGCCATTCTCTGTTATTGAGAATTATCTTGATGAATGGATACAGGAAATGCAAAAAGATTCAATATAAAATATTGCTTTATAATAAAAACAACCGTATAATAAAAAGCGGACCTGGCAGGGAGTTAATGCCAGGACGTTGTTGGATATAATATAAACAAAAGACAGGAGCAGTCATTTATGGGTAAAAAAGAAAAAAAGGCAGCCAGCCGTTTTTTAACCGTTTTTTTAATGGCATTGTTTGTGGCAATAATATCAGTATGGGCTCTTATACAGACTATTTCTTATGCCAGGAATGGAAACAGTGCACCAGTAACATTAAATAATACAGCTAAGGTTCCAAAAAATGATATAGAAGAGATATCACAAGTAGATATGGAGAACCTTGGAGAAAATATTTTATCAAGAGTACAATTTGAAACAGAATTACAACAGCTTGAAGATTCACTTGCAAGAGGGCTTGTAGGTGTAGCTGATGATTCTAAATTACAGTTATATATGGGAAGTGGCAATTATTCTGATGAACTGGTTTTAGTTACAGCATCAAATGAGAGCAATGCAGAATCAGACCAGGAGATAATTGAGCAGTATCTTAAAGATATGAGGAAATCTTTTGAGTCATATATACCTGAACAGGCAAAAAAGATTTCAGATGCATTGATTATCAGAAGCGGATGTTATATAGCTGTCTGTGTAACTACTGATACAGATACTGCTAAGGAAATTATTCTGGCGGCTTTTAAATAGGGAGTGTATAGATGAAGACCAGATATGCAGGTGCAGCATTATTATGTTTTGTACCTTGGATTATATGCACAGGATGCAGTTTATGGGATAAACTGGCGGCTCCAAAGCCATCAAAGGGAGAAATTGTAATATCAGAAGAGCTTAAGAAAAGCGAAGGCAAGCCAGAAGTTAAGATATATGGACTGCCAGAAGATACCAGCAGCCTGGATAATGGGGATTCTGGGAAGAAGAAAAGTTACGAAAAGATATATTCAGATGAAAAGGTAGTTCCTTATAATTCTGGTGTTATAGTGATAGGGGATACGGCGTATGAGCAGTATAATTATATAGAAGACGTCGCTGCCAGATATGCCAGGACAGTAAATAATATAGCAAAGAGGCTTAAAGGGACAGCAGATGTATATAATATGGTGGTTCCTACAAGTATTGGAATTACGCTGCCTGACAATAAAAAGGACAAGGTCGCTTCTTCTGGCCAGAAGCTGGCATTAGAACAGATTGAATCTAAAATGTCTGCTAATGTAAAGGTAGTCCCGCTATATGATGCACTTATGTCACACAGGACAGAATACATCTATTTCAGGACTGACCACCACTGGACAACTAAAGGTGCTTATTATGCATATGATTCTTTTTGCAAATCTAAGAAGATTATGCCAAATAAGATTGAGGATTACCAGGATGTGTCATTTGGCGGGTTTCTTGGTTCATTTTATAATGATACAGGTAAACTTAAAACTCTTAAAGAGGATACATTATATGCATATTATCCAGTAAATAATGATAAACTGGTACTTGAATATACAAATAATGATGGCAATACATTAAGTGGCAATGTACTGGAAGATGCGTCAGGCTATGGAAAAGGTGTAAAATATTCTGCATTTATTGATGGGGACAATCCATATACATTTATCAGGAACAGGGCACTTGCTGACGGTTCATCATGTATTATTGTAAAGGAATCATTTGGCAATGCTATTATTCCTTTTCTTGCTGACCACTACCAGAGAATTTATGTAATTGATTATAGATACTGGGATGGAAGCCTTATAAGCTTTGCAGAAGAGAAATCAGTTGATGATGTTATAATTATCAATAATATTTCAATGACAAGAAATTCTTACCAGGTTGGTAAGATGGCATTATTGGTGGAGGATTAAAATGGTATTTAGCAGTATAATTTTTTTATGTATATTTATGCCAATAGTGTTTATTACATATTTCTTATGTCCTGCAGGGTTAAGGAATATATTACTTCTTATTGCAAGCCTTGTATTTTATGCATGGGGAGAGCCTGTGTATATACTTGTTATGCTTTTTTCTACAGTTTTCAATTATTTAAGCGGCAGGCTTATCTATATGTTTAAAAATAAGCTTATGCCCAGACAGGCAAAAATAGTCCTGGTAATTTCTGTAATAGAAAGTATTGTGGTATTGTTTTTATTTAAGTATACAGATTTTTTTATACAGATTGTTAATACATTCAGTATAAAAGAAATCCCGCTTATGGAAATCGCGCTGCCAGCTGGTATTTCATTTTATACATTCCAGATTATGTCTTATACAATAGATGTATACAGGGGACATGTTGAAGCCCAGAAGAATATAATAGATTTTGCAATGTATGTATGCATGTTCCCGCAGCTTATAGCAGGCCCTGTTGTAAGATATGGACAGGTTGTTTATGATATACATGGAAGGAAGCTGGAATGGCAGAATATTGCGCTTGGTTTCCAGAGATTTGTAACAGGTCTTGGCAAGAAGGTAATATTTGCTAACCTTACAGGTGCGTTATGGGAAGATGTATATAATGCAAGTGCCGCTGATACAAGTGTACTGCTTGCATGGCTTGGTGCAGTGGCATATACATTCCAGATTTATTTTGATTTTTCTGGGTATTCAGATATGGCAATAGGCATGGGGCAGATGTTAGGGTTCGACTTTCCAGAAAACTTTAACTACCCATACCAGTCAGAAAGCATAACCGAATTCTGGCGCAGGTGGCATATTTCATTAAGTACATGGTTTAAAGAGTATGTTTATATACCGCTTGGAGGCAACAGGAAAGGGCTTCCAAGGCAGGTGGTTAATCTTTTTATAGTATGGGTGCTTACAGGACTGTGGCATGGTGCTGCATGGAACTTTGTAATATGGGGGATATATTTCTTTGTACTGCTGCTTATTGAAAAATGGTTTTTGCTTGGAATACTGCAAAAAGTTCCTAAAATTATAAGGCATTTATATGCTTTGTTATTTATTGTTATTGGATGGGTGGTTTTTGCATGTGAGGATTCTGGTTCACTGGTTTCTTATTTTAAGGCACTGGCTGGTGCTGGTGTGCCGCTTGCCAGTGATTTTGCTGTGTACAAGCTGTATACACATATAATTTTGCTTTTAATAATGGCACTGGCTTGTACAAAGCTGCCTAAACGTTTTATGTTTAAGATTGAGGCAATGTATGCAGCCAAACATCCTGCTATAGATAAATTTTATGGTGAAAAGATACATTTCTGGATTATATCAGCATTTACTTTTATTATACTTATATTAAGCATAGCACTTCTTGTAAGTGGAAGTTATAATCCGTTTTTATATTTCAGGTTTTAGGGTATGTTTGCAAATTAAATGCAAATTACTGGCGCTGGCAATTCCAAATGTTTACCAACAGCAGCCGCTTTCGCTTGGATGGGATACGCAGTGGTGCATAAAGTCCCAATGTTTCTGCGAAACATTTAATACGGGACTTAAGCACCAGCGCCCCCATACAGCTGCTTTATGGTAAAACATTTGGAAATTGCCAGCGCAATATACTCTTTGTGTAAATTTAATTTTCAAATATGTATTATGCAGGTATATTAATTAATGATTTGGGGAGTTTTATAATGAATAAATCATATAAGATATATGTTATTATAATGTTTATGTTACTAGCTGTGCCTGGGCTGCTTCTGTTAGTGCTGCCAGAGAGGGAGTATTCTTCTAATGAAAACAGGTATCTTGATAAAATGCCTAAGGCAGATTTACAGGAAATATCTACAGGTGGGTTCCAGGATAAGGTTACAAATGCTGCCAGTGACCAGTTTATTGTACGTGACTTTATGATGGGTTTATCTACGGCTTTTAAGAAAACACTTGGTTTTAAAGATATTGGTGGTGTCTATATAGCAAAAGATAGCAGGTATATTTCAAAAATAACAAGTAGTGATATAGTATCAGACACATTTATCCAGAATTTAATGTATACAAGCTATTTTGCGGAGCAGCAGGAGGCAGAAGTATATACAATGCTTGTACCATCCTCGGGGACTATACTTGGGGACAAGCTGCCTGCCTTTGCACCATTTTATAATGCAGGTTCCATGTATAATACAGTTAATACTTTGCTTGATACATCTAAGATTATAGATATAAGGGAAATACTAGAGCAGCAGGAATCTGCCGCAGATATTTACTATAAGACAGACCATCACTGGACTTTACAAGGTGCATATGCTGCCTACAGGGAATATTGTAATACTACAGGTATACAGAAACACTCTTATGGTTCTTTTAATCCAGAAAAGGTGAGTGGCAGTTTTTATGGTACTCTTTATTCAAAGGTTCTGGATTTCATGGCAAAACCAGATGAAATATATGCAATAAGGACAGAACAGGCAGAAAGTGCAGTAGTAACATGTGACGGGGAAGAGAAAAAAGGCATATATGATAAATCTGCATTAAGCCAAAAAGATAAATATGCATACTTTTTTGGTGGTAATTATGGCAGGATGGATATTAAGACTGGAAGCAGCACAGGGCTAAAGCTTTTAGTTATAAAAGACTCATTTGCCAATAGTTTTGTGCCATTCCTGCTTGGGGATTATTCAAGTATTACAATGATTGACCCAAGGTATTATAATAAACCTGTTCTTAAGGCAGCAAATCAGGGAAAGTATGACCATATACTTATTCTTTATGAAACCAGTAATTTTGCAGGTGACAGTAATTTGTATAAACTTACAAAGTAAAAGAAAAGTTATAAATTGTACCCAATATAACAAAAATTTTAATCCATATGGAAAAAAATATCCAAAACACTTGACGCAGAAGCCTTATTATGGTAATATACTTCTTGCGTGCTCTCATAGTTAAATGGATATAACAGCCCCCTCCTAAGGGGCAGTTGTAGGTTCGATTCCTACTGAGAGTGTTTTTGCTGTATATATAGGTTCTTGCAAGGGCGGCTGCAGAGCTTGCCCTTTTTATATTACTAAATATATAGCTTGCATGCAATGCAGATTGTGATTTGAGCAGGATAACCGCATAAAATAAATATTTTATAAAATTAGCATCACCAGAGCATTTTTTAATAATAAAAAATTGAAAATCTAAAAATTTTAGTCTAAAAATTGCTCACAGAAGCAACATTTAATACTTTTTTAATTTTATGCGGTTATCCTGTGATTTGAGTTTCTCCATTTTTTAAATTACACAAAGATTATATTACTCTGGCGGGTTCCAAATGTTTTACCAAAAGGCAGCTGTTTGGGGGCACTGGTGATAGAATCTGGTCTTTTCAGATTCTATCACCACTGCGCATCCCATCCAAGCGAAATGCGGCAAAGCCATGTTTGCAACATGGCTTTTGGGTGGTAAAACTTTGGAATTGCCAGAGGCAAAATACCTGTGTATTAAAAAAATGGGGGAACTCAAAAGATTATGAATATCTGCTTAACTTAATATATATTGTTAGACGGGACGGTATAATATGAAATTAAAACGTATTGTTTCTGTTGTGCTTACGGGGATATTACTGGTGGCAGGTATGCCTGGGACAAGTTCCCATGCATCAGTAAATACCAGCGGGCTGGTGCATCCAGTAAGAAAACAGGTAAAGACAGGTTCTTCTGGCAGTAAAGATGTTGTCTGGCCATCCGGCCCAAAGCCTGGGAGTCTGTCAAGTGATTCTGCTATTGTCATGGAAGTTTCCACTGGTTTGATACTATATAAAAAGAATATCCATAAACAACACTATCCTGCAAGTATTACCAAGATTATGACATCTATGCTTGTGTTGGAGAACAGTTCATTAAGCGATATTGTAACATTTTCAAGTGATGCAGTATATGGGATTGAGCCAGGCAGTTCAACAGTTTATTCAGATGTTGGTGAAAAGATGTCAATGGAGCAATGTCTTTATGCTATAATGCTTGAATCTGCCAATGAGGTGTGTCTTGCAGTAGGGGAACATATTGCAGGTGATGCAGGTTCATTTGTGGATATGATGAATGATAAAGTAAAAGAGCTTGGGCTTAAGAATACACATTTTAACAATCCTAATGGTCTTCCTGATACAAAGCATTACACTACTGCTTATGATATGGCAGTAATAGCAAGGGAAGCAATAAAAAATTCAACATTCCGCAAAATAACGGGTACAAAGTCATATATATGTGCCAAGACAAATACACATAAGAAACCACGTCCATGGCTTAACCATCACCAGATGGTTAATGGTTATAACTATCCTCAATATGAATACAAATATTGTATTGGCGGCAAGACAGGATATACACATGTGTCACAAAATACACTGGTAACTTATGCTGAGAAAAACGGTATGCAGCTACTTGCTGTTATTATGCGTGCCAATGGGCCAAAACAAGGTACACCTAATGAATATACAGATACAACATCACTTTTAAATTTTGGGTTTGAGAATTACAGGAAATATAATATTAATGAACAGAAAGTAGATATTAATTCAAGCCTTTTTAATAATTATAATAACTTTTTTAATACGGAAGCTTCACCTATATGTTTCTCAAGTGAGTCATCAGTAGTTCTTCCTAAAGGTGCAAAGATATCTAATGCAAAGCAGAAAATAACATATAATAAAAATGTCAATATAAAAGATGGGGAGAATGTTATTGGAAAGGTAGAATACACATATGATAAAAAAGTAGTTGGCACTACTAATATATTATATAATAAGACAGCCCAGAACCATCTTGACGAGGCTTCAAGAAAAATTGTAAACAGTGAAATTGAAGATATTGAAAGTAACAGTGCCAAAGATGCAAATAAACATAAGCGTATTGCTAAAATTAAAAATGGACTGGTTAAAATATTTTCACCTGTTATAAGTTTTATAACATCACATGTGGTTGTATCAGTTCTTTCACTGGTGGCGGCACTGGTATTACTTCTGGCTTTATTCCTGGCAAAAAGGTTTCATAACAGTGATGGCAGGATACACAGAAGCAGTGGCGGATACAGAAGTAAAGCGGGACGGCGCAGGCATGCCAGGATGCAGAGACAGCAGAGGCGCAGCCAGCAGAAAAAGAAAAGCAGGCGCCGCAACCATAGCAGGAATTACCATAAAAGTGATGTTTCCAGGAAAAGTACAGCAAGTAAGCCTAAAAGAAATACTAATTATAGTAAACGCAGGAAGAATACACGTGAAAGTTTTGGAAAGAATTTCTTTGATTTTTAATGCCAGTATACTACAGCAGAACCATTTATGAATAATATTAAGGGTGTTATATTACATTAATTTGTAGTATAACACCCTTTAAAATATGATTTCCGGTTACTATATAATTTCCCATTGGTTTTGTATACTATAATTATAATACTATTTCCTGGAAAAATCTTTACATTTTTCTTAATTTTTTGAATTTATTATTACAGGCTTGACGGGAACGGTACTATTAGGGTAATCTTATTATATATAAACAGGTGGTTATACTGTGCTGATGCTAGGAGGAGATTATGCCAGAAGATATAAATAATAATAACAATAATAATGATGATAAAGACTATGAAGATGTCTGCTTTATATGCAGAAGACCCGAAAGCAAAGCAGGCAAGATGCTCCATATACCTAATAATATATGTATATGTAACGATTGTATGCAGAAGACATTTAATTCCATGGGTAATATTAATATGACAGGCCCGTTCCAGGGGATGCCATATATGGATATGTTCAGTGGTGGTGTTGGCAATGTGCAGGAAAATGTACCTAAAAGCCAGAAACTTAAGAAGAAAAAGCCAGGAACTGGCAAGAAGAAAGTGCCTGATGGAGTATTTGATATAAAACATCTGCCTGCGCCACATATTATAAAAGGTAAACTTGATGAGTATATAGTTGGACAAGAACATGCCAAGAAAGTAATGTCAGTTGCTGTGTATAACCATTATAAACGTGTACTTACAGACAATATGGAACAGGAAGATGAGGATAATGTAGAAATAGAAAAATCTAACATGCTTATGACTGGACCTACGGGATGTGGTAAGACTTATATGGTTAAGACACTTGCAAAGATACTGCAGGTTCCACTTGCAATAACTGATGCTACTTCCCTTACAGAAGCAGGTTATATAGGTGATGATGTTGAAAGTGTGCTTTCAAAGCTTCTTGCAGCAGCAGATAATGATGTTGAGAAGGCGGAACATGGAATTATATTTATAGATGAGATAGACAAGATAGCTAAGAAGCGTAATACAAACAGCAGGGATGTAAGTGGTGAATCTGTACAGCAGGGTATGCTTAAGCTTTTAGAAGGAAGTGATGTTGAAGTCCCAGTGGGTGCAGGCAGCAAAAATGCAATGGTTCCGCTTACAACCGTTAATACAAGAAATATTCTGTTTATATGCGGCGGCGCATTTCCAGGGCTTGAAAAGATTGTTAAAAACAGGCTTAACAAACAGTCTTCTATTGGATTTAATGCAGAACTTAAAGATAAATATGATAAAGATGCAAACTTGTTACAGAAAGTTACAACGGAAGATTTGCGTGAATTTGGAATGATACCAGAATTTCTTGGAAGGCTGCCAGTTGTATTTGCACTCCAGGCGATGACAGAGGATATGCTTATACAGATACTTACACAGCCTAAAAACGCAATTTTAAAACAGTATAAGAAACTTCTTGCACTTGATGAGGTAGACCTTGTATTTGATGATGAAGCAGTAAGGAGCATAGCAAAGAAAGCTATAGAAAAGAAAACAGGTGCACGTGCATTAAGGGCAGTTATAGAGGAGTTTATGTTAGATATAATGTATGAAATCCCTAAGGATGATTTAATTGGAAGGGTTACAATAACAGAAGATTATATTAATAACAGTGGTGCACCTAAGATAGAAATGAGAGGCAGTGGTGAGGCTAAAATACTTACCCAGAGAGAGTTCCCAGAAGCTTTGGAAACAGAAGATGGCATGCCTGTGTAACTTATAATATATTTCTGCATATATTAATATAAGCCAGACTAAGTAAGCCCTGGTAAATCAAACCCACCGCTTAAGAAGCGTGTATTTTAAAAAGGGCTGGCTTAATGAGGTTAAAAGCAAAAATATATATATTATGTGCAGAAATGGAGAATTTATGGACACTGGATGTATTAACCGGGTTTATTCTGAGGATTACCAGGATTATATTGTAGAACATACAAATGTTCCAGGGTTTTTAGAAACACAGTACCATGATATTTGTTTCCAGCTGGTAAATACCAGGCTGGCAGTTGCATATTATTCTGGAAAAGAAGTACAAAGCGGGATAAATAATGGTGCATTTATAGTGCCAAATTGTTATGGGCTTATGTCCTCATCACAGGTTCTTGAATCTGCTGGCATTTTAAAGGTACAGAGGCAGCCTGCCTTAAGCCTGTATGGCAGTGGTGTTATGGTAGGGTTTGTTGATACGGGGGCTGGTGTGTGATAGTATTACACTATCTGGAGAGTATACTGGGATGTTTACTATATACCAGACATGCCTTGGCAAGGGAGGGACATAATAAAGAATATGGAATATTACCAGGAAGCAACAGATATTATAAAAGAAGTGAAGAAAGCACTTATTGGAAAAGACAGGTGTGTAATGCTGGCTATGACAGCAATACTGGCAGGAGGGCATATACTGGTTGATGATATCCCTGGAGTTGGAAAGACAACACTTGCGGTAGCATTTGCAAAAGCAATGAACCTGGAAAATAAACGTACACAGTTTACCCCTGATGTGCTGCCATCAGATATACTTGGCTTTACTATGTATAATAAAGATAGCGGGCAGTTTTATTACCAGCCAGGGACAGTTATGTGCAATCTTTTTCTTGCTGATGAGATAAACCGTACATCTCCTAAAACGCAGTCTGCCCTGCTTGAAGTTATGGAAGAGGGAAGCGTAACTGTAGACGGGGTGACAAGGGAAGTGCCACATCCATTTATAGTAATAGCTACACAAAACCCGGCAGGCAGCATAGGTACGCAGCTTTTGCCAGAATCACAGCTTGACAGGTTTATGGTATGCCTGTCAGTTGGTTATCCGTCGCTAGAAGATGAAATTGCAATAGCAAAAGGAAAAAGCAACGATATCCTTAACCTTGTTGAAGCTGTTATTAATGGTGAGGAACTGGTGAAAATACAAAAAACTGTTAATGAGGTATTTATAAGTGATAATGTGTATAAATATATTTGCCTTCTTGTAAGGGAAACAAGGGAGCATCCTTTAATAGAACTTGGGTTAAGCCCAAGAGGGACGATTGCCCTTGTAAATATGTCTAAAGCAGCAGCTTTTCTCAAAGGAAGGGATTATGTAATACCTGATGATGTGGAAGGGGTTTTTGAAGCCGTTGCAGCACACCGTATAATACTTGCGGCAAAAGCACGTATGTCACATTTAGGTGCAGAAGATGTACTTGGGCAGATAAAGGCAAAAGTCAGGAAGCCTAAAGCTGTTAAAATGACTGTCTGAAGGGAGTTTTATTAATGAAGCGTTTAGCAGTGTATATTATTTTGGTGGCTGCAAGTATTTATATTGCCCTTATATACAGAAATGAGGCGTTTTTAAATATTTTTTATGGCAGCCTGGTTATAATTATACCACTTGCTTTATTAAATATTATAAGTATATGTAATATGGAAATATTTATTAACCTTCCACATGATGTTGTACAAGCAGGAAGAAAAATACCTGTTGAAATAATAATAAAAAACGGGTGGCTGCTTCCAACTGGAAGAATTGAAACCAGGATAAAAAGTATTAATTCATATTCAGGCAGGAAAGAAGTAACGAAATTTTATGGCAGTGCAGGCGGGCATAGTTCTATAGTATTAAAATGCTATTATTTAGCAAAAAAACCAGGAAATATGGAATTTAGCATTAAAGGGATATGGTCATGTGACTATCTTGGAATATTAAAACTGCCAGTGCTTAAATATAATAAATATAAACATCCAGTAATAGTTATGCCAGAACTCTATGAAGTTCCAGTTTATAAAGAAAATAGTTTATATGGTGATGTCCATGAGGATGAAGCACTGCAGGATAACTTTATAGAACCAGATATTGGGGAAAGCAGTGGGACAAGGCAGTATATACCAGGCGACAGTTTTAAAAATATACATTGGAAATTATCTGCTAAATCTGGTGAACTTATGACAAGACAGAGATATAATAGTGTTTTATGTATTCCAGTTTTTTTTATTTGTGAAGGAAATATAGAAGGTACAAATAAGAAAGTATCTTTTATACAGGCAGTTTTATCAATATCTTCAAGCCTGGTTTTTAATGCGTGTCCCCATTATATTTGCTGGTATGATAGAGAAAAAGGTGACATTATAAGGTATCTTGTGGAGCAGGAGAATGATTTATATAAAGTTATGCAGGGGTGTACTATTATAATACAGGCAAAGAATAACAATGATACAGATATAAATTTAATCAGGGATGTGTATAAAGACAAATACCATGGACAGGAAGCTGCCACTTACCTGGCGTTTAATACAAATTTTGAATTATTTGTAAATAACAGTAAAATAGCACAATATAATTATAAGAGTTTAAAAGAGTCACTTTCATCAGTAGAAATACAGTTATAAAGTTATAATAAGAGGTGGGGCTATGCCACAAAAGGATATATATATAAATATATGTGCACGTGTTTTTTTTAATACAATATTTCTGGCTTTTACAGTATTTGGCCTGTATTTGTCTTTTTGTGATGCATACAGTTATCCAGGGGACTATAACAAAATATTTATAATAAGTATTGTATTTAGTTTTATTATGTGTATATTGTGGACAGGTAACAATATATGGTGTAATACAGGACTGTTTATTTTTAACTTATGGATTGCAGTGGTTGTTGTAAGGAAATGCCGTCTTATTGAAAGTGAATTTGAAATATTATATAAATATATTAAAAGACAATATTATATTTATGAAAACCTTGGTGAGATTAGTGTTAATGATACAAGAGGCAGTATAACAGCAGCAGGGATGCAAATAAATGAAAAGCTGGCACTGGTTCTTCTTATTATTTTAATAATTATGATAGTATCAATGTCATTGTTCAGGCTTAAATGGAATTTCCTGCTTTTGTTTCCTGTTGTGCTTATTATTGGGATGGAGATGATGCATGGAAAAGCCCCATCTGTAAAAGCTGCAAGTTTCTTTGTATATGGAATATCAGGGCTTTTGTTCAGCGCCAGTCTTGATGTATGTGGCGGGAAAAGGCATTTTTGGCAGAAAAAGCCTGAAACAGGGCAGATGTGGACAAGATATATTGTATTTACAGTTATAATGGCTGTATGTATAACTGTTGCGTCTGGGGCAGGCAGAAACACAAGGGGCAAGGTTTTTGTACATTCAAAAAAGTTTTTAAAGAAACAGCATGAAATGGAAAAGGAAGCTGTAGATTTTGTGGAAAAGCTGGTTAAGCCAGCAGGAAAGGAAGACAGCGGATATCTTGATAATAGTCCGCCAGAACAGACTGGACAGGCTAAATTCCGTATAGAAACTAATAAGAAGCCATCCAATAATATTTATATAAAGGCTTTTTCAGCAGATATATATGAAAATGGAAGATGGAAAACTTTTGATGATGTTACCCCGCCTGTATCTGAAAGCACTATAGGGGAGCAGGCGTATGGTTCGCTTGAGTCATGTATCAGGGCAGAAAGTGACTGGGCAGATGATATAGATAACTTTAATATGAATATTACTGAAGAATGGAGCTTTAGAAAAAAAGAATCATTGGTTCCTTATATTTATAGTACAGAAGGAACAAGCGGATACCAGTATAATTGTTATAATATGCAGAACTGGCGGGTCAGTAATATGTTATCAACAGATAGTACTTTAAGGGAGTATTATGGTATAGAAGATATAAAAGAATATACTTCATTTGTATATAAAAATTATCTTAAAGTCCCTAAAGAACTTAAGAAACTTAGGAAATATGCAAATAATATTGTATCAGGCAATAATGCAGGGGCTATGTGTATGTATATTAAAGACCTGGTATGCCATAATACAAAGTACAGCCAGAAGCTTAAGCCTGTGCCACCAGGCCAGGATTACATTGAATATTTTCTGTTTAAACAGAAAAAAGGTTATTGTGAGCACTATGCAACAGCAGGTACGTTATTATTAAGGTTAAAGGGTATACCAGCAAGATATGTTTCAGGATATTTTATCAGGCCATATGAATTCAGGCTTGCGCAAGATAAATCTGGCAATGAAAAATATGTTTCATATGTAGAGGATTATAATGCACATGCATGGACAGAGGTTTATAAAGAAGGATTTGGCTGGATTCCATTTGATATGACAAATTCAGTTATGGAAGAAGAAGATAGTATAAATATAAATGAAAATTTGGTATCTGTCCCTAGCAGTGTTCCACAAGATATAAATAATAATGGTGAAACAGAACCAGATAATAATGAGGATGAAGTTCCAGAGGAAGAGGAAGTTCCAGAAGAAGATGAAAAGGAAGTTCCAGAAGATGTAACCAGTATAAAAGAGGAAACTGGCAAATTAGATGAAAGTAAACCAGCTGGAAATAATAAAGAACCATTATATTTAAAAAAGGAAATATTCTTAATATTGTCTGTTTTATTAATTTTACTTATGCCATTTATATATATAAGGATAAGGTTTATACTGCTTTTAAGAAAGGCAGGTATTGTAGAAACACCAGGCAGCAGGGTTATAATTTATTTTGCCATATTTAATAATTATCTTGCATTTTGTGGGTTAAGGGGTATTTCAAAGCTTGATGATGCCAGTTATGCAGAAAAGATAGCAGGTATAATGGAAGGCAGGGAATCTGTATCTGCATATGATATCTTGCAGCGTGCTGTATTTTCAAATAAAAATATAAATAGTAACGAAGAAGAGGCGGTTGCATTTTTTATTAAAAAGGCATCAGGCAGCGCATATAAAAATTGTAGTAAACCAGCACGTTTTATTATTTATATGCTGACAGGAAGAAAGGAGATAAATGTCTTTACAAAGGCTGTTAATTGATATAAACTATTATTATTATAATTTGTAATTGAGGAGGGTTATGGAATTATGTTAGAAGAGTTAAAGAAAAGAGTTTATGAGGCAAATATGCTTCTGCCTAAGTATGGCCTTGTCACTTTTACATGGGGCAATGTAAGTGAAATTGACAGGGAAAGCGGAATTTTCGCTATTAAGCCAAGTGGTGTAGAGTATGACAAGCTTACACCTGATGATATGGTACTTGTAAACCTTGCTGGAGAAAAGGTTGAGGGCAAGTACAATCCTTCATCTGATACAGCAACACATGTGGAATTGTATAAAGCATTTGCAGATATAGGAGGCGTTGTGCATACACACTCTTCATATGCTACAAGCTGGGCACAGGCAGGAAGAGGAATACCATGTTACGGAACTACACATGCGGATTATATCTATGGTGAGGTGCCATGCTTAAGATGTCTTAATAAGGATGAGATTGAAGAAGCATATGAAACAAATACAGGTATCCTTATTGTGGATGAGTTTAACAAAAGGAACTTAGACCCTGTAGCAGTGCCAGCAGTTTTATGTAAAAACCATGGACCTTTTGCATGGGGCAAAGATGCACATGAAGCAGTACACAATTCAGTAGTTCTTGAAGAAGTAGCAAAGATGGCGTACAGGGCAGAAACTATTAACCCACGTATACAGCCAGCACCACAGGAACTCCAGGATAAGCATTATTACCGTAAGCATGGTGCTAATGCATATTATGGACAGGGCAAATAATACATAAGCTTATATCGTACACCAGCGGGGATAGATTACACACTCCCCGCTTTTTTAGATTCTGCTGGCAATAGCAGGATTTATTCTATATGGGACCAGTCAGTTAATCCTTGTGAAGGAGGGAATAATTGTGGTAATTTAGAATATGGCAGGATACCAGAAGGGTTTATGTATGGTGTTGAATATACTAACGAAGAGATAAATGAGGCAATAACATCTTCAAATCCGTGGAGAATAGTACCAAGCAGGGATTTAGACGGGCATGGTACATTTGTTGCAGGGGTTGCTTGTGGAACTTACATAGAAGAAAAGGGATTTTCAGGGGCAGCGCCACTTGCAACGATATGTGTAGTGAAATGTAAAGAAGCAAAGAGTACACTTAAACAGTATTACAAGATTGATACGGATGAGCCAGTATATTCAGAAGCCGATATTATGACTGCTGTAGCTTATCTGGGAACAAAGGCTCTTGAGTTAGGGATGCCTTTTATTTTATGTTTAAGTATGGGAACAAGTAACGGAGCCCATACAAATGGTGGTGTACTTGGCAATATGCTGCGTGAGGTGGGGGATTACAGGGGAGTAGGGATAGTTACGCCATGTGGTAATGAAGCTAATACAAGCAGGCACTACAGAAGCGAAACGCTGGCTCCAGGCGGGGAAACAGAGGTAGAAATACGTGTTGGAAGCCAGAATGGTTTTACACTGGATTTGTGGAGTGATGCACCACAGCTTGTTTCAGTTGGAATAACGTCTCCAAGTGGTGAGTACAGTGGGCGGACTGTTCCCAGGATTGGCTCGAAAGAAACGGTGGATTTTATACTAGAACCTACAGTTGTATATATAGAATATAACCTTCTTGCATATGAAAGTGGTGATGAATATATACAGATGCGTTTCCAGACACCATCTGAAGGGATTTGGAAGATACGTGTGTTTAATGAAACTAATGGAAGTGCGTTTTTTGATATGTGGCTTCCTATAAGAAATTTCCTGCCACAGACAACTTATTTCCTAAGGGCTGACCCTGATATAACTTTGTGTGACCCAAGCAATAACCCAGGATTGATATCAACGGCATACTATAATTCGTCAAATGATAGTATATCTATAGATTCTAGCAGGGGTTTTACACGTAATGGCAATATAAAACCTGATTTTGCAGCACCAGGTGTCGGGGTGTATGGACCGCTGCCAAGGCGTGGAAATGTATATCCATCAACGGAGGAGGAGAGAAACCTTACAGCAATGTATGATTATAAAAGTGGCTCAAGTATAGCAGCTGCAATTACAGCTGGAGCAGCAGCACTTATAATGGAATGGGGGAATGTACGTGGTAATGCCCCAGGAATGGATACTGTGACTATACAGAAGTATCTGATACGCGGGGCAGATTCTAATGGGGTTACGGAGCCTAACAGGCTGTGGGGCAATGGAAAGCTTAATGTGTTTGATGTATTTGAAAGGCTGCGTCGGAATTAGTTTTGCAGCCTGGATATAATTTATTGTTTTTTTGAATGGATTGTGTTAAACTGGAAACGCACAAAAGTAAAGTTGTAAATAAAAATATAAAAATAATTAACAGCTGGATTGGCAACAGGGTCTGGCTGTTTTTGCGGTTTATTTTTGTAAAAAACAAGGAGGGTTATAATGAATACTAAAAAGAATATTTTAAATTTAACACTGGCGGCAATGTTTATGGCTATAGGCATAGTGCTTCCATTTTTTACAGGACAGATTCCACAGATTGGAAAGATGCTTCTTCCAATGCATATTCCTGTTATTTTGTGCGGGCTTATTTGTGGCTGGCAATATGGGCTTGTTGTTGGCTTTGTATTGCCATTTCTCCGTTATGCAATGTTTGGAATGCCATTATTATTTCCTACAGGGATTGCTATGGCATTTGAACTTGCTACATATGGAATGGCAGTTGGGCTGTTTTATTCACGCTCACGCTGGCAGTGTGTTATTTCATTGTACCGCAGCATGGCTGGTGCCATGGTTGCAGGGCGCCTTGTATGGGCTGTTGTCCAGATGTTTTTACTTGGAACTGGCAATGGTGGATTTACATTACAGATGTTTATGGCAGGGGCTTTTCTAAATGCAATTCCTGGTATTATACTGCAGCTGGTTCTGGTTCCTGCAGTTATGGTTGCATTAAACCGTACTGGCCTGGTACAGTTTACTAGAAGAAAGACAGAGATGCAGAATATGTAAAGTTAGAAATAATTTAATTCCAAATGGAGAATGTACAGGAATGGGGCGTAATATGGAGAATATATTTTCAGTTATTATGAAGCAAATTAATAGTTTTAATAAAGAAAATCTAATTATTGCAATGGATGGAAGATGTGCAGCAGGAAAAACAACACTTGCTGGTATGATACAAAAAGAAACAGGTTGTAATGTTATACATATGGACCATTTTTTCTTACAGCCAGGACAACGCACAAAAGAACGCTTAGATGAGCCAGGAGGTAATGTGGATTATGAAAGGGTAAGGAAAGAGGTTCTTATTCCCCTTAGCCAGGGAAAGGCATTTGCATACCAGCCGTTTGATTGTAAAAGTATGGAGTTAGCTGGAGAAATTAAAATTGAACCTTCATCCTTGGCCATTATAGAAGGTTCTTACAGTTGCCACCCTGTTTTATGGGATTTTTATGATTTAAGGGTATTTCTGGATATTGATTCAGAAGAACAGATACGCCGCATCAGGCTCCGTAATGGCACAGAGGCTGTCCCTGTATTCCGTGACCGCTGGATTCCATTAGAAGAACGGTACTTTTCTGTATATAGGATACAAGAACGGTGTAGCATGGCTTTTAATAATAAATTTGTTTAATTAAATAATAATTAGTTTTATACCTTATATGTTTATATTGATAACTGTATGTAGATGGTTGTGCTGGAATATTATGCAGAAACCAACAACTAGATAATGCAGTTGAAAAAACAGAAAGAGGAATTTCCAGACAACCAGAGGGGTATACAGTTATTTTATATTGAATAGTTTATGGAGCAAATTACAGGTTATACAAGAATAGCAGAACGTAATTTAATTAACAAACTTATAGAAAAATTCTTTTTTCTGGCTTAATATGGTATGCCAGGCAAGAAATTTCATGGTTTACTATCTATCATAAATTTATATATTTATTGGGAAACGATACCATTATCCAGCCAGATGATTTGTGGGTTTCTAATTTTCATGTATACCCTGTTATGTTGTCTAAAATCCTTCTTGTCTCCGCTGTTGTCTTATTTCACGTCTTTTTATGCCTGCGTCCCATTCTGCTTTTTCTTGTTCTGTTCTTATAACAAGTTTGGGGATTTCCACAGGTTTTCCATCAGAATTAACTGCTACAAGCGTTAAGTAGACCCTGTTTATAGGTTTTCTTATACCATCAAGGCTTTCAACATAAGTATCAACCCTTACTTCTATAGAAGTTTTACCTGCAAATGTCAGTTTACCGATAAGTACCACAAGTTCATTTTGGTATGCACCACTGCACATCTCATCCAAGCGCAAGCAGCTGCTGTTGGTAAAATTTTGGAATTGCCAGAGCCACATAACTTGTGAAATATCTAATTTTCAAACACCCTCAAGGATGTGTCCGCAGATATCTGGCTTTACAGATTTTTGTCTTAAAATTGTATATATGTGCTGTATGTAAATTATAAAGATAACAAAAAATAATTAAACCAGCTTAGGTTTTATTTTTTGTATAAGGGCTTAAATCCTTGTCCAGTAATAAATAATTTATAGTTTTTTATTATTACTGGGACAATATTAAATGAAAAGTTTAGTATATAGAAATATATTTGAAAGGCTGTATAGAAATTAGCCTATGCCTCTTTCCTGTGGCTTGCAGAACTGTTATCACCACTAATATTTTTAACTTCATGTAACAATACTTTGTATCTTAGGGTAGCAGCATTTATCGCATATATATAACTGTCTATAAGGTCTGGGTCATTTACATTCTGTAAACCAGTATATGCATCTTCAAAGTTTTTCTGTGCCTCAAGCAAAGCCTTTTTTAAGAAATCCTCTTTTTTAGGAGGGTTTCTTTTCTTTGTTTTCATAAAATTCATAATAGTCCTTTCAAATAAAATAATAAGATTAAAAGGGTTCTTACATATAATTATAGACAGCGTTGGAAGAAATATGCAGTCATATATGAATTTTTTGCAGACATGCTTAATACAAATGTAATAAGTTAAATTAATGAAGATAGCATGGTGAAAGGTGGCAAAGAGGTATGTTTATAGTGTACATAGTGGCATTTTTAATTGTTTTTTTCCTGGTTTCTAAAATCTTTAATTTTAATCCATATGATGTACTGGGTAATATGGTTGTAAGAGTGCTGTCAGGTATTATTTTTATTAGTGTCTGCAATTATTTAATATTTATATCAGGCAAAAATTTACATGTAAATATTAACGAAACCAGTCTGGTAATTTCAGCAATTTTAGGTATAAGTGGGGTATGTTTTTTATATCTTTTCCAGTGGATTTTAACAATGATGTAATAAAAAAATATACAAAGTGTATAAATATACATTTGTTTGACAAAAACAAATAATGGTGTTATATTGTTTCCACGCTTTGGCAAGGAGGCATGTACATGAGAGAATTTATTATGTTAAATGTATTTATATGCACAGTAGTAAGTGACCTTCAGAACTATAAAATAAGGAATTCTGCTATTCTGGCAGGATGGGCAGCAGGTATTTGTATTAATATCCTGCAAAGAGGTGTTTATGGTGCTGCGAATACAATATTTTGTATAATGGTTACTATTATTACTGGGTTTCCTCTTTTTATGACAGGAGGTATTGGTGCAGGTGATATAAAACTTCTGTCAGTAATAGGTGGTATGTATGGACTTGCTTTCCTTGGAAAAGTGACGTTGTTGTTTCTGGTTATGGCAGGTGTAGTTTCTTTCGTAGAGTTAATAAGAAAAAGGGCATTAATAACGAGGGTAAGGGCTTTTATTTATTATCTTCTGCATATAAGGACTGCACAAGGAAAATATTACCAGAGGGAACGTGATGGCAATGAGTTTACTATTTGTCTTGCACCTATAATGGCAGCAGCGTATTTTATAATATTGTTATTGGCAGGAAAGGAGTGAGGATGAAGGATTGAAAAAGATGTTGCTGGCTGTTTTAGAAGATGAAATGTATTCTAGCAAGTTTTCTGATTATATAAGCCACCATAAAAATATGTTTATTGATTTTATAGTGTTTACAGGTATAAGCAGTATTAAGGATTTTGTAAAGAACAGTAAAATAGATATACTGCTGGTTAATGACAATATGGCATGTGAAGTGGCAGATATAAAAAATATTAAAAAGGTTATAGTCTTGTCTGATGGGACATACACAGGACAGCAAGGATATCCTGTTATATTTAAGTACCAGTCCGCAGAACATATAATGAAAGAAATATTTGCACAGGCAGCAGATGATGACCAGATAACAGGGGTATCCCATATGTATTCTTCTAAACAGGCAGAATTAATTGCAGTATTTTCACCATTTGGAGGTGCGGGAGCTAGTACATATGCAAGGAACATGTGTGCAGAAATGTCTGGTAATAATAATATATTGTATATTAATCTTGAGATATTTGACAGTTTTGCAGAATTTGAAAAAGATGTGGAAAGCAAACGTGAATATATTTGTGGAATGTCAGAGGCTGTATATTATATAAAACAGAAAAAGGATAAACTCGCTTTTAAACTGGAGTCTATAACTAACCACCATAAAAATGGGTATAATTATATTCTTCCTGTCGAAGATTACAGGGATTTGTATAGTATTACACCAGATGATATGGAATATTTTACTGATGTGCTGGGCAGGGAAACAATGTATGACAAAGTTGTTTTTGATATAGGGTATATTAGTGAGGCATCATTAAAACTGCTTTCTCTTTGTGATGTATTAATAGTTCCAGAACCTGTTGGAATTATACAGGCAAATAAGCAACATTCTTTTGAAAGGGTTCTTATACGCAGCGGAATGGAGAAAACCATAAACAATATTAAATATGTACCAATAAAAGAGAGGTGGATACCAGATTAATAATTATGAACTGGACAAACTTAAGAAAAAGCTCCAGGAACAGTTGATAAGTGATATAGCCCAGCAAAATTATACTTCTGATGAAGAGATATATGAGGTAATCGAAAGAAATGTTTTCAGGGAGGCCTATAATGTATATATTACGGCAGACGAGAAACAGTATCTTGTGAAAAGTATATATAATTCAATAAAAGGTCTTGATGTATTACAAGATATAGTTGATAATCCTGATATTACAGAAATAATGGTAAACGGTCCAGAACATATCTTTATTGAAAAAAATGGAAATTTAACAGAATATCCTGGACATTTTGTAAGCCTGCAGAAACTTGAAGACGTAATACAGCAGATAGTTGCAAAAGTAAACAGAATGGTAAATGAATCTAGTCCTATTGTTGATGTAAGGCTTCTGGATGGTTCAAGGGTAAATATAGTCCTGCCGCCAGTGTCACTGGACGGGCCAGTTGTAACAATAAGGAAGTTTCCTAAAAATCCTATGACTATGGATAACTTGCTTGAAACAGGCTCTATTAATAAAGAGGTTGCAGATTTCCTTAAAACACTGGTTATTGCAAAGTATAATATTTTTATAAGTGGTGGTACAGGCAGCGGCAAGACTACATTCCTTAATGTATTATCTAATTATATACCTCAGGATGAGAGGATAATCACAATAGAAGATTCTGCAGAATTACAAATACATGGTGTACCTAACATTGTAAGGCTTGAAGTGAGAAATGCCAATGTTGAAGGTAAAAATGCAGTTACTATACGTGATTTGCTTAAGTCCGCGTTGCGTATGCGTCCCCGACCGGATTATTTTGGGAGAGGTGAGGGATGCAGCAGCGTGTGAATTGTTAAGTGTAATGAATACAGGACATGACGGAAGCCTTAGTACAGGACATGCAAACAGTACATTAGATATGCTGCACAGGCTTGAAACCCTTGTCCTTATGGGAATGGATATCCCTCTTCTGGCCGTCAGGAACCAGATTGCTTCTGCAATAGATATAGTAGTGCAGCTTGGGAGGCTTAGGGATAAGTCACGCAAGGTACTTGAAGTAGCAGAGGTGACAGGAATCCGGGATGGAGAAATAACAGTACAGCCATTATATAAGTTTGTTGAAACTGGTGTTGATGTGCAAGGCAAAATAAAAGGAGAGCTGCAGGCTACAGGCAATAAACTTTTATATACTGGTAAACTTGCACATGCTGGACTTTTAGGCAATAATATATAAAGTCCTTTTATTATACAGAGGAGTTATTTTGAAGAAAATACCAGACATATTTAGTGGAAAAAGCAGTCTTATAAAACCAGTAATTGTTGGTTCTGTTAAATCATTTATATTGTTTTTCTTGTTTTATAAATCATTTGTTTTATCATTTATTTTGGCTTTAATTTATGGAATTATTAATATTAAAACTTACGAAAAAAGGCGTATTGAAGAATGGAGATGGCAGATGGATTTAGAGTTCAGGGAGGTAATGACAGGTATTTCATCTGCGTTAAATGCAGGTTATTCAGTTGAAAATTCTTTTAAAGAGGCAAAAGGGGATTTATTACTGTTATATGGCAGCAATTCTGTAATGGTTAAGGAATTAGATATAATAAATTCAAAACTTATGCTTAACCAGCCGCTTGAAAATGTACTTATGGAATTTGCCAGGCGTTGTGAAGTGGAAGATATTAATAATTTTGCAGAGGTATTCCAGACAGCAAAGCGTACAGGTGGAAACCTTATTGATGTTGCAAGGTCATCTGCAGATAAAATCAGTAATAAAATAGAAACCAGCCGTGAAATCAGGACAATGGTATCAGGAAAAAGAATGGAAGGCAGAATTATGGCTTTTATGCCATTAGCAATAATAATATATTTCTGGATAAGTTCACCAGGGTTTCTTGACTGCCTTTATGCGCCAGCAGGAAGACCAATAATGACCATATTGCTTATAATCTATGTTGCTGCATATAAATGGAGTGAAAGGATAGGTGACATAACTGTTTAAAATAATGGTATTAAGCTGTTGTATTATTCTTCTGTTATTTATAATTATTTTTATATGTATAAAATTAAAAAGCCCTGTTTTTGATAATTATTTTATACCAGAACATGAAAATAAATTTATAAAAAAACTTTATCCTGCGGCATATAGTATATTCAGGTTTTCAAAAGATAAGTTACATATAACAGCAAAAAGCGGCTGGATTGAAAATATGAAGAAATTATATACAGGGCTTGATATTAAAAGTTTAGAAAAGCTGTATTTCTGCAGGTTGTATTCAATAATTATACTTGTTGTATTGTGTGTAATTGTATTTCTTATATTATTTGTAATATTACAGGAAGACAGTAATATAATACAGAATAATTATTATATAGAACGTGATAAACCAGAGGGAAGTGATAAAGAAGCAGAACTTGATGTTTCTATTGATGGGGATAAAAGGAATGTGTCAGTCACTATACCTGCAAAAAGGTATAGTGAAAAAGAACTTGAGGTTAAATTTAAAGAAGCAATGCAATATACAAGAAATAATTATCTTGGTACAAATAAATCGCAAGAGGAGGTCAGTGAAAATTTAAACCTTATTTCTTATATACCAGGAAGTGCAGTTGAAATATCATGGGAATGTGATACAAGGGATATAGTTGGCAGTGATGGGACACTTGACCGTTCACAAGTGGAAGAACCAGAAGTAGTGCAGATAACAGCAATATTCTCGTATTTTGAATCTAAAAAAGATATGCCGCTTGAATTTACTGTTTTGCCTATAGATAAAAGCTTTACCGAAAAACTTTGGGATAAATGGAACAATATGTTTTATGGGCTTTCAGATTTAACAGCAAGTAAGGATTATTTACAGCTGCCATCAGAAGTTGATGGCAGGAAAGTAAAGTATAATGTTCCAGAAAAAAATTATATTGTTAATATTATTGCTTTTGGAATAACCATTATTGTAATAATACCATTAATTATAGACAGCAGGATAAAAGAAAAGATAAAGCAGAGAGAACAGGAGCTGCGCATTGATTATCCTGGATTTGTCGAAAAATTTGTACTTTTAATTGGTGCAGGGCTTAATTGTAAAGGTGCATGGCATAGGATGACAGAAGAATATAAAAGAAAATGCCAGAATGGAAGTAAAAAACGTTATTTATATGAAGAAATGCTTCTGACAGAAAGACAGCTTGACAATGGCATGAATGAAGCAAAAGCATATGAACTTTTTGGAAGGAGGATGGGACTTTTAAAATATATGAAGTTTAGTACTTTGCTTGTACAAAATTTAAAGAAAGGTTCAGCAGACCTTTTAAAAATACTTGAATATGAAGCTGCGGATGTATTAAAAGAAAGACGTGAAAATGCAAAGATACTTGGGGAGCAGGCAGGGACTAAATTATTAATGCCTATGGTAATTATGATGGCAGAAGTATTTGCAATAATAATATTTGCTGCTTTCCAGAGTATGTAGGGCATTGGTACATTAGTAATTATGGAATCTTTTACAAATATGGATTAAAGCAGAATATTATTTGCTATAAATATGGGTGTACCAGTACAATACCAGGAAGGAGGGGATTTTTTGGTTAACCAGTTAAAAGCTTTTTGGAATGAAGAAGAAGGCGTTGGTATTATTGAAATAATTCTTATATTAGTTGTTCTTATTATGCTTATAGTTATATTCAGGGATAAAATCCAGGAAATAGTAAAAAGTGCATTTTCTAATATATCTAAAGATAGTAGTACAATCAATAAAAAACTTGATATTAAATAATAGTAAAAATAAGACTTTTGTAACTTACAGGATTTTATAAGAAAGGTGAAGATATATTAAAAAGGGAAGTATAACTGTATTTTTAACATTTATTTTTGTTTTAATGCTTTCTTTAGTTACTGCATTTATAGAAAATGTAAGGGTTATTACATCTGAGGCATATGTAACTATGGCATCTGGTACAGCTATTGAAATGATATTTGGGGATTATAACAAAGAGTTATATGATGAATATGGTTTATTTGCATATGGTGGATATAATGGAATTGGAATATCAGATTTTGAGTATAACCTGTTAGAAATTATTAATAAAAACTTGGAATTTAAACCGGAAGACAGTTTAAAAGTATATTCAAATTTATACAGGTTAAAGGATATTTCATGTGAAGCAGACAGCTATTATACACTTGATGAAGATAAAGTATTTCTGGGACAAATATCAGATTATATTATTACCTCTGTTGCAGACAATGTAAAGGAGTATGTAAAACAAGACAGGAACAGCAGTGTTTCTATGAATGGTACTTTGGATGAGGCAATAAAATATGAAGATGGTGCTTATGATACAGATAGTAGTGGAGATGGAAATAATAATGGTGATATAAATGGAGAAAATAAGGACAAGCCATCAGAAAAAGAGATTGATGAAAATTTAAAGAGTGATTCTGCAGGTGGTAATCCCCTTAAAGCATTGAAAAAACTTATTAATAATGGCATGTTATCCCTTGTCTGTGATGTTTCAAAAGTCAGTGAGGCAAAAATAGAGGCAGCAGAAGAAGGATTTGTTTTGAAAGAAAAGGATGATGATAGTTCTTCTGCTGCCAAATTTTTAAAATCACTGCTTGAAGGTGATGAGAGCCAGGAATTAAACCAGGATAAACTTATGGAACAGGCGGGTTCAGAAAGCAGTGCAGATAAACTGGAATATATATATTATGCAGATAAGGTTCTGGCATCATATGTTGATAGTGAGTATAATACAGTGCATTATGGACTTGAATACCTGGCCGCAGGTAAAGAAACGGAGAAAGAAAATCTTGCATATATTGTAAGAAGACTGCTTATTATACGTACTCTGGTTAATATGGCTTATGTAAGTACCAATGCTTCATTCCAGTCTAAAAGCCTTGCTACTGCTACTGCAATAGTTGGTTTTACTGGCATTGCACCTCTTATTACAGCTACACAATGGCTGGTTCTTACAATACTTGCATTTGAAGAAGCATGTATTGATGTAACTGCACTTCTAGCAGGTAAAAAAGTACCGCTTATAAAAAGTCCAGCAGATTTTAAAATGAAATATGAGGAAATATGTTCTGTATCATATAGTTTTTTTAAAAGAAAAGGAAAAAGTTATAAGAAAGCTGATGAAGGAAATATATCTTCTGGTATTTCTTATAAGCAGTATCTTTTATTATTACAAATTCTTGTGCCAAAGCAGAAATTAAAAAACAGGATAATTGATATTATACAATTTGATTTAAGGAAAAGGGTCAACCAGACATTTGAATTCAGGGAATGTATTTGTGCTGCTTTATGTAATATTAACTATAATATACCATATGCATATTCCTATATTGAAACAGGACTTTTTAGTAAAATAGAAACAAATAATTCTGGAAGATGTATAACAGTGGGTTATGGATATGTTAAAGATTTATGGAAATAAAACATAATAATTATATATGGAGGTATATATGGATATAAAAATATATTGGTATGTCCTTTATGATAGAAACAATATAACCAAAAGTAACAAAATCTCACAAAATACCAGAAATGCTCCCCGGCATAATTTTTTAAATACATATTTAAATATTTTTCATAAAGGACATTCCAGTGTGTTTTTATTAAAAAACAAAGGTTCAATAACAGCAGAAGCTTCATTTTGTGTTCCAATATTTTTTCTTGCATTATTTTCTTTATTTTATATTTTACAATGTATATACAGGATAAATTATATTGAAGACAAGCTGGCTGGCTGTGCAAGGGAATATGCAGTTTTTGGAACTAAGACGGGAGCAGTAACAACATTTATGGATGAAAAAGTTATTGTAAGGTATAATGAAGACCAGCACCTTCCTGTATGTTATGTTTCATACAATATGAAGATACCTTTTCTTGCTCCGGATTTTTTTAAACTGGATTTATACCAGCAGGTTGTTATAAATAATTATTCTGGAGTTAGTATGGGAAGTAATAGTGGGGAAGCATCAGAAGATTTTGTATACATTGCTAAAAGTGGAAAGGTATATCATTGTGACAGGGGATGTACATATTTAAAGTTAAGTGTGAAAGGGGTACAAGGAAAAAGTGTTCCATCCAGGCGTAATTCGTCAGGCGGGAAATATAAGTCTTGTGAAAAATGCTGCAGGGATATTGAAGCAGAGGATATTTCAAATGTTTATATAACAACTTATGGTGACAGGTACCATATTGTTAATAACTGTCCAGGGCTTAAAAGGGATATACGCCGCGTAAAAAAATCAGAAATTGGAGACCTTCCTGCATGTAGTAAATGTGGGACAAAATATTTACCAGATTAATATGAAGCGGAGAAAGACGTGTAGAATTGTTGTAAAGACTGCCTGGTAAGCCATAAAAAGAATACATGATGTTCTTGGAACATGTGTTAAGGAGTGGTTAATTATAGAAAATAGTATTTTATTAATAATATTGGGAACAGGTTTAGTAATATGTACAATAACCGATTTAAAATATAAGGAAATATATCTTCCTGTTATAATTGCTGATATATTACTTTTGCTTTGCTTCCATATATGGCAGGGAAGTATTTCACCAGCAGATATAGCAGGAGCTGTTATTATATGTGTGTTGTTTATGGTTTCATCTGTAGCCAGCAGAGGGCAGCTTGGACTGGGTGATGCTTTGCTTTTTGCAATTACAGGTTTTGGATTAGGGTTTATGGCTAATATTTTTATTATTATGTTTAGTTTTATATTGGCATTTTTCGCAGCAGTGTTTCTTGTTGTTGTAAAACATAAACCACGTAATTATTGTATGCCTCTTGCACCATTTGTATTAAGTTCATTTATTTTTTATGTTGCAGGAGTTTATCTGCCATTATAGAATGGTGCAAATATAGTTGGTTAATGCTAAAATTTATAAATACAAGTTTTATGGAATGGGGGATTTTATGGTGTATAAAAATATATTATTTAATAAGGATAAACCAGTGATGCACAGAAACTTTGCAATAAAAGGAAGTTATGCTGTTGAGGCAGCTTTTATTGTACCTGTAATATTAGGTCTGGTATTTGCAATGATTTATATGTTATATTATTTACATGACAGAGCTGTGTTGTATGGCAATATGCAGACTGCAGTAATAAATGCTGCAGAAGGAAGAAAGGAATATAAGGATAATAAAGAATGGCAGGAAGCCATGCAAGAGAATATGTGGATATTTAAAGTAAAATCAGGAGAAATATCCCAAAATAAGTTATATATTAAATCAGATGTAAAAGCAGAGTGCCGCCTGGATATACCTGTTGTAAAATATTTTATGGACAATAAGCAGGAAATTGCTATTGAAGACAGATATCTTGCTGTCCATCCAGAATATATTGTCAGGGCGGAAGGAATTTTTTCAAATGAATGAGGTGCATAAAATTGGAGAAACGTATATACCATGACAGTAAAATGGCATACTTAATAATTGAGCCCCAGACAGATATAAAGTCTTCACTTTCTATGAATATGCTAAAGAATAATAAGATACAATGTCTTTTAGATATGGAGTGCCGTTATATTGATAATAACCTGGCTCTGTATTATGAAATACAGGGATTACAGTGTATAAAGGATTATACTACCGGAAATAAGCTGGATTATAATATAACAAGGCAGCTGTATATTGATATTGTCCAGGCAGTGTTAAATGGAGAAGAATTTTTTTTAAGTGAAAATTTCTATGTACTGGATTTGGAGTATATTTACTGGGATAAGAAAAATAACAGGATAAAGTTATGTTGTATTCCTGAGTGGCAGGGTGATTTCCAGAATGATGTAAAGAAGCTTACAGAGGATATTATTACATATATAGATAATAATGATAAAGCAGCCGTAACATTTATTTATGGAATATATGATTTAATAATTAGTTCTGGTTTTGTGCTTAATGATATTAGTGAATATATAAAGGGATTTAGGCCAGATATATTGTATAAGAATGATAATAAAGGGCATTGTGCGTCAGAATGTGATAATGTAATGCCTGTATGTGGAGATGTAGAAGGAATAACCAAGACAGAAGATATACAAAATAGTGAAACTAAAAATTTTATTTATACAAAAAAATATGGTTTGAAAGTAGAGACATCCTCCCTGCCATTGAAGTCTAAAGGTAAAAAGACATTAACAATATGGTTTGAAGATATATGTAATAAATTTGGAGGGGATTATATAAGTATTGGCCGTTCAGAAGATTGTGGACTGGTATTTCCATACAGCCAGATAAGCCGCTGCCATGCAAGGGCATATATAGAAAATGGAAAGTTTTATATTGAAGATAATAATTCTTCTAATGGTACTTATGTAAATGGGGAAAGGATACCAGCAAATATAAAAATCATGTGTAATAATAACGATTTAATTATATTTGCTGGTATAAAGTGCCATGTTATATGCAGGTAATTTTATTTGATAACAGCTGAAATATTTGTATATTTATTTTTATATCCATTCTTTATAAGTACAGCTTTTATTCCTCCAGGATGGTTTGAAGAAAAGCTGAATTTATACAGGTTATATCCGCCTGTCTGGTATTCAAAGCCAGTACCGTTGTCCTGGTAGTGCATATAATAGCAAGAATTGTTGGTGCCCCCACTGTTATTAGATGGGTAGAATTCAACAATAAGTTTATCTGTATTGCCAGGGCTGAGATTTGGAATATCAGGGTATGTTGGCAGTATGCTGCCTCCTTTTATAAATATTGGACATATACTAACAGGGGCTTTATATAGTATATATTTGCCACCTTTTATGCGTTTTCCGCTGTGGTAGTCAATCCATATGCCTTTTGGAAGGTATATGCTTCTTACAACTGCTCCTTGGTCTGTTACAGGTGCTACCAGTATGCTGCTGCCAACTAAGTATTCGTCATTGCAGTTAATTACTTCTGGGTCATCTTCATATTCCATAATAAGCGGACGCAGTATTGGAATACCTGTAAGGCTTTCCTCATAGCATAAATCGTATAAATATGGTATGAATTTGTAATGAAGTTTAACATATTTGCGGTATATATCCAGTGTTTCCTGGTCAAACGTCCAAGGTTCCTGGCGGCGTGTCATTTTGGCACTGTGGTTCCTGAATAAAGGTGAAAAGCAGCATGCTTCAATCCAGCGGCATAACAGTTCAGAAGTAGCATGTGAACCAAAACCTCCTATATCAACACCAGCTAAAGGTATGCCTGATAATCCTAAATTAAGCAGTTGTGGTATGGCAAGTTTTAAATGTGCCCATATACTCTGGTTATCCCCTGTCCATACAGTAGTGTATTTCTGTGAGCCGCTGTAACACGCACGTGTTATTACAAAAGGACGTTTCTGGCTGTTCTTTTTAAGACCATCATAGGTTGCTTTGGACATAAGATGTCCATATACATTGTGTACTTCTGCATGGAGACGGCTGTTGCCATCACCAGGAAAAACTATATTATCAGGAAGAGGACCATTAAAGCTGGCTGGTTCATTCATATCATTCCAGATTCCAGAGATGCCTTTGTCAAGCAGAAGCTTTGTCTTATCTCCCCACCATAAACGGGTTTTGGAAGATGTGAAATCAGGAAAAACAGAATCCCCTGGCCATACGGCATTGTGGTATACTTTGCCATCCTCTGTTTTGGCAAAGCTGTTGTTTTTAATACCTTCATCATACATATGGTATCCTTCTTCAGCTTTTACACCAGGGTCAATTATTGTTACAAGTTTTATCCCGGATTCGTATAACTTGCTGCTTAGATGACATAAGTCTGGGAAACGGTCTTTGCTGCTTGTGAAGACTTTGAAGTTGTCCATATAATCAATATCAAGATGGATAGCATCACATGGAATGTTATATTTATTAAAATTATCTGCAATGGAAAGCACTTCTTTTTCAGAAGAATAGCTCCAGCGTGACTGGTGGTATCCCAGGGTCCATAACTGTGGCAGAGGGCTGCGTCCTGTAAGTGAGGTATAACGCTGTACAACTTCTTTAATATTATGTCCATATATAAAGTAATAGTTTAATTCACCATTAGTTACGGCAAATGAATAACTGTCCGGATCTGAATATCCAAAGTCAAAATATGATTTATAAGTATTATCAAGAAATATTCCATAGGTGAAACCTTTGCGGTGTACTATAAAGAATGGTATGGATTTATATAGTGCACGGAAAGTTGGGTTTTCTACATGTGGGTCTGGATTGTCTGAGTTCCACATTATATAATCATATCCCTTTTTATTAAGAAAGCCTGTTTTGTCACCTAAGCCATAAAAAGCTTCATCACCAAAGATTTTTTTAGTAACTTTGTATTTATAATTATTGCCTGCAGTATCAGCTATGTGGCCTTCCTGTATTAGCTGCATAGTTTCTTCTTTTGATAATTGTTCTGTCCGTCTGCTGCCTGGAACATTGTCTGAACAGACAAGGCTGCCATTTCTGTTATATATATTAATTTGCATTGATTTGCTTATTCTTAGAATAAGAGAATCTGTGGCAGCAGTTATAACAGAATTTTCTAAAGAAGTCATAAAGGTACCAGATATTTCTGGAGGATTTTCAATGGCAAATGAGAATCCGTTATTATTTCCACTAGAATATCCAGAAGAGCATGAAGCTGGGCTGGAAGCAGTGCCTAAGGCAAATGAGAAATCTTTATCATTCCCATTAGAAGGTACAGTATGGATTCTTATTATATTATTGGTTATGGCATCAATTTTTAATGAGGTTTTTGCAGGTAGTTTTTTGTTATATATTGTGATTGATGATATATGGTGTTTTGGATTTTTGTTTCTCATTTTATTGCTCCCTTCATAAGTTATTTATTATCTCATTTATTGAATAATACAAATATAATTAAGATTTGTAAATAGATAAATTAAAAAATATTAAAAAGACCTCCTGTATAAGGAGGCACTTTTAGGGTATCTTATGTAAACAGGATAGTTGTATTTTGTGTATTTTATTTAAATACTATGGAGTTTTCTATATATTTTGTTTTAATTACTATGTATGGGTATGAAGGCTTTTGTGATGTGTTACTTTCTTTTTCAGGACCAGATAAATCTGTATCAAATACTAATGTATCGTCTGACATATAAAAGTCATTAACTATAATGCTGTAATCTGTAGCCTGTTGTTTGCCATATCCTTTCACTACGTATAAATAAGAACCATCACTAAAACTGAGTTCAAATGGGTTTTTGCGGCGTTCTTTAATTAACTTTTTAAGTTCTTTTGGTATATCACTGTCTGTAACTACTGTAAAGTCAACTGGTGAAGTTTTTTCTTCTTCTTTTTTTTCACATCCTGATATAAGGGATAGGGGAAATATAAGAATGAAAATTAAAGAAAACAGTTTTATCTTGTGGAAAAAAGACTTTTTGTGGATATACATAATGTTTTGTCCTGACTATATTTTGTAATATATTTATGACAAAAATAAAAAAATATGCATGGTGGTATTTATTTTAAGGTGTTTACAGGCTATTATGCGGATTTATGCCCAATCCATTTTATTGTGCTATTTTGCATGGTTTTTGCAAAATGTATATATCCAACATGGCTAGTGATGCTGGTAACGGAATGAATAGTAATGTTTATGGTGAAAACATGCGGTTTTATTGCCACTGTTTCGTTGCTTTTTAGTTAGTTGTGTTATATAATATTAGTGTTATGCGTTGTAGATATGTCAGCATTAGGAGGAAATTAGATGAAGGAATTAAACAAGGACGAGTTTAAAAAAGAAGTTGAGGACTATGTGAAGGTACTTTTCCGTAAGTCAATAGAAGAAGCTGATAAGCAGCAGATTTTCCAGGCAGTTTCTTATGCTGTAAAGGATTTTATTGTAGACCAGTGGATGGCTACACATAAGACATATGAAGAACAGGATGCAAAGACAGTTTACTATCTGTCAATGGAGTTTCTTACTGGAAGGGCTTTAGGAAATATTATAATTAATTTAAAAGGAAACAAGGCAATTAAGGAAGCCATAGAAGAAATGGGAATGGATCTTGATGTAATTGAGGACCAGGAGCCTGACGCAGCTCTTGGTAACGGTGGTCTTGGAAGGCTTGCAGCATGTTTCCTTGATTCTCTCTCAACTCTTGGATATCCAGCATATGGGTGTGGAATACGTTACAAATATGGTATGTTTAAACAGGTTATCCAGGATGGATACCAGGTTGAAAGACCTGATGACTGGCTTAAGGATGGAAATCCTTTTGAAATTAAAAGACCTGAATATGCAGTTGAAGTAAAGTTTGGTGGTTATGTGGCAATCCGCAAGGATGAGAGCGGACGTGACAAGTTTGTACAAGAGAATTACCAGTTAGTCAGGGCTGTTCCTTATGACCTGCCAATAGTTGGTTACAACAATAATGTTGTAAACACTTTGCGTATATGGGATGCGGAAGCGGTTGACACATTTAACCTGGATTCATTTGACAAAGGTGATTACCAGAAGGCTGTTGAACAACAGAATCTTGCACGTACAATATGTGAAGTGCTTTATCCGAATGACAACCATATTGCAGGTAAGGAACTCAGGCTGAAACAGCAGTATTTCTTTGTATCTGCAAGTGTACAGAGGGCAGTGCTTAAATATATGGAGAAACATGATGATATCCATAAGATACATGAAAAGGTATGTTTCCAGCTTAATGATACACATCCAACAGTAGCAGTAGCAGAGTTTATGCGTATATTAATGGATGATTATAATTTGTCATGGGACGAGGCATGGGATGTTACTACTAAGACATGTGCATACACTAACCATACAATAATGTCAGAAGCATTGGAAAAATGGCCTTTGGAATTATTCTCAAGGCTGCTTCCAAGGATTTACCAGATTATAGAGGAGATTAACCGCAGGTTTATTGTAAAAATACAGGCAGCGTATCCAGATGACTACAGTAAAGTTGAGAAGATGGCAATTATTTATGATGGACAGGTTAAAATGGCTCATCTTGCGATTGTAGCAGGTTTTTCTGTAAATGGTGTGGCAAGGCTCCATACAGAAATTCTTAAAAACCAGGAACTTAAGGATTTCTACCAGATGATGCCAGAGAAGTTTAATAATAAAACTAATGGTATTACACAAAGAAGGTTCCTGCTTCATGGAAATCCTCTTCTTGCTTCATGGGTTACAAGAAAGATTGGTGATGAGTGGATAGTAGACCTTGGCCATATAAATGAATTATCAGCATATGTTGATGATGAGCTTAGCCAGAAAGAATTTATGAATATTAAATACCAGAATAAGATAAGGCTTGCAAAATATATTAAAGAACATAATGGAATTGAGATTAACCCACGTTCGATATATGATGTACAAGTTAAGCGCCTGCATGAATACAAGCGCCAGCTGCTTAATATCCTTCATGTAATGTATCTTTATAATGAACTTAAGAAGAATCCAGATATGGATTTCTATCCAAGAACATTTATATTTGGCGCAAAGGCATCTGCAGGTTACAGGCGTGCTAAATCTATAATTAAACTTATAAATAGTGTTGCTGATGTTGTAAATAATGACAAAGGCATTAATGATAAAATTAAAGTTGTGTTTATTGAGAACTACCGTGTGTCAAACGCAGAAATGATTTTTGCTGCTGCAGATGTATCAGAGCAGATTTCTACTGCAAGTAAGGAAGCATCTGGGACAGGTAATATGAAATTTATGCTTAATGGTGCACTTACCCTTGGAACTATGGATGGTGCAAATGTTGAGATTGTAGAAGAAGTCGGGGAAGAGAATGCATTTATATTTGGGCTTTCTTCGGATGAGGTAATTGCATTTGAACACAATGGACAGTATAACCCAAGGGAAATTTATAATACAGATTCAGAGATAAGGGCAGTCCTTACACAGCTTGTAGATGGGACATATGCTATGGGCAATCCAGAAGAGTTCCGTGAAATATATAATTCACTTCTTGATGGTACAGATGGACGTGCAGATATGTATTTTATACTTAAAGATTTCCGTTCATATGCGGAAGCCCAGAAAAAGGTTGAAACAGCTTACCGCAATACAACTGGATGGGCACGTTCAGCTATGCTAAATGTAGCTAAATGCGGGAAATTCTCATCAGACAGGACTATTGAGGAGTATGCAAAAGATATCTGGCATTTAACAAAAGTTAAAGTTGAAATGCAGGATTAATTTTAAAATAAAAATTAAGGAAAATTTAAGAGTGTGCTGCATATAATTATGATATTGTTATATGTGGCACACTCTTGCCTTATATCAGATGCAGGACTGCTTATAATAAGCAGTTAATAAAGGCATCAATATCAAAGCTATATACAGACAGTCTGTAAGTGGTTTTATCCTGGTTAAGAAAGGAGAAGATAATGAAGACGAAACAAATTATAGGGATAATAATAACTGGCATAGTTATAATAGCAGTAGGAGTAACTGGGGCGTTTACTAATATGGTAAGTAATAAAATCAAGGAAACCCAGGCGCAGACAAGTAAAAGTATATTTAGTGAAATATTATCATCCAGTACCAATACTATTGCTGACCTGCCGTCAGGTAATTTTATAGGGGTTTTAAATATTGAAGGGACTATAGGTGCAAGTACAGCTGGAAGCTGGTCTTCTTCGGTATATAACCATGATTTATATATGGACTACATTGACCAGATGATTGAGGCAGATAATAACAAAGGTATATTTTTATATGTTGACAGTCCAGGAGGGGCAGTTTACCAGAGTGATGAGATGTATCTTAAACTTATGGAATATAAAGAGAAAACTAAACGTCCTATATGGGCATATTTTGCGGGGGAAGCTTGTTCCGGAGGATATTACATATCGATGGCGGCGGACAAAATCTACGCAAACAGGAATTGCTGGACAGGTTCCATCGGTGTAATTATTTCCCTGGTAAATTGTAAAAAGCTTTATGATAAGCTTGGAATAAAGGAAATTGATATAACAAGTGCTGAAAATAAATCAATGGGTTCAGCAGGTCTTGATATGACTGATGAACAGTATAAAATATTCCAAAGCCTTGTGGATGAGGCATATGACCAGTTTGTAGATATTGTATGTACTGGGCGTGGCATGGATGATGAAACTGTGCGTGAAATAGCTGATGGAAGGATTTACTCAGCAAAACAGGCTCTGGGAATTGGACTTATTGATGAGATAGGACTGCTTGAGGATGCTAAAATGGACTTTGTGGCAGCAGCTGGACTGCCTGATAATATAGAATTTTTTGCTCCTGATAACAGGCTGACAGGTTTTATGGGGAGGGTCTTTAGTGCTGCTGAAAAGCTTATTCCAAAGTCTGATATAGACCTGGCAGAGGATATAATCCAGAATAAAGGAAATGGGGTGCTTATGTATTATGCAAAATAAGACAGATAATCTGGTATATGCCGGCTTTTTTGTCCGTTTTGCGGCATATCTGGCAGATATGGTGATAGTATCAGCTGCTTTGCTTTTTGTGCGCCTGCCTGTCTGGTTTACAGGAATTATAAATCCAGGCAATTTTCTGTTAAGAGATTTTATCTTTAAATATTCTGTTGCTGATATTTTATTTTATGTGTTGTCATCAGCATATTTTATTCTTTTGACATATTTTACAGGCGCAACTCTGGGTAAAAGGCTTTTTAATATAAAGGTTATAAGTGCAGAAGAACGAAGATATACATTCTTTGAAGTAGTATTCCGTGAAACTGTTGGAAGGTTTCTTGCAAAGATTATATTATGTGCTGGGTATATTATGGTGGGTCTGGATAAACAAAAAAGAGGACTGCATGACATGCTTAGTGATACTTGCGTTGTATATTGCCATGAGAGAAGGGTTTATGTGGCTCCGCCTGTATATTATAAAAGTATTAATACAGGCAGACAAGATGTTTATGGTGGAAATACGATGCAGCAGGATAATACAGTAAATTCCAATAGTGACTAAAAGAAAAATAAAAATGAATAAAAGAGAAATATCTGTTAAGAATATTAGCAGATACTATCACAGCATCCTGGTACGTATCGGGGTGCTGTTTTTTTCTAAATAAGAGAAAAAGTAATAAGAATGGAGGAAAATGTATGTTTGATGAGGAGAAAGAGTCACTTTGGAAGAAAAAAGGGTTTTATTTATCAGTATGTACAGCCCTTATATGTGTACTTGCATTAGGAACAGTGTACTACAAGATGAATTACCAGAAGGATAATGGCAAAAACCTTTTTGCAGATTCTGCTACAGCTGCACCTGCACCTGGCAAAACAGACAATGTTACAGGGGGGTCTGCTATTAACGGAAGTACAAGCAAAACAGCAGAGAATGATAGTAAAGAAGCAAGTGTAAATATGTCACAAAGCAATATAGC
Organism: uncultured Lachnospiraceae bacterium; assembly: GCA_948794795.1. GTDB lineage: Bacteria > Bacillota > Clostridia > Lachnospirales > Lachnospiraceae > Butyribacter. Next base: position 68,491 of record CAQGLR010000018.1, read on the forward strand.
AGGTAAAGAATCTGGCAGTGAAGGTGCAAAGAAGGGTGATACAGCTAAAGGAAGTACCAAAACAGGCAAAATATCTAAAAAACCTGTTGCAAATACAACTGCAAAGCCAAAAGAAACATCTGGTACTGCATCAAATAATAAAGGAAAAGAAGATAAAGATAAAAACAGTGCCAAAGGCAGTAATAAAAAGGCTGGCAGCAAAAGTTCAGTTGCTACTATGTCAGAAACAGGCATTAAAGATAAATTTGATATTGAAAAAGGGCTGCTTTGGCCTGTAAGCGGGGACGTAATATTAAAATACAGCATGAGTAATACTGTTTATTTTAAAACCCTTGCACAATATAAGTGTAATCCTGCTATTGTCATATCATCAGAAGAAGGGACAAAGGTAAAGGCAGCAGCAGATGGCACTGTTACTAAAGTGTCAGAGTCAGATGAGATTGGAAATACTATAACAGTTGATATAGGAAGCGGATATACTGTGACTTATGGACAGCTTAAGGATGTAGCTGTTAAAGAAGGCCAGGCTGTTAAAGAAGGTGATGTAATTGCAAAGATTGCAAAACCTACAAAATATTACAGCCAGGAGGGAAGTAATTTGTATCTCCAGGTAATGGAAAAGGAAAATTCTGTTGACCCGTTATTGTTATTAAGATAAAATTCTGGCTAATAAGTTTCTGGCTAAACAGCATTGCGGAATAAGTGGTGCTGTTTAGTCTTTTTAATAATAAAACCGCATCCGTTTCATAAAATTTGGGCTTTCCTATTTTTTAGCACATACATATTTTGACTCTGGCCATTCCAGAATTTTACCAACAGAAAACCATGTTGCACATGGCTTTGCCCGCATTCTGCCTGGATGCAATGTTATTTAGTTAAGGGTATCCTTTGTAAATGATGGACTTATGGATGTTTAAAAATTAAATATTTATAAGTTGTGTATCTCTGGCAATTCCAAAGTTTTACCAACAGCAGCCGCTTGCGCTTGGATGGGATGCGCAGTGGTGCATAAAGCCTCAAATGCTTAATAGAAACAAAAGTTTCTATTAAGCATTGAGAACAAGGCTTAAGCACCAGCGCCCCCAAACAGCTGCTTTATGGTAAAACATTTGGAATTTGCCAGAGTAATATAATCTTTGTGGGATTTTAATTTTCAAACATTAATAAGTCCTTTAATTTATTAGGTTTTGCTTAACTAAATGACATGATGCCGGGGTCAAAAGCTTTTTTATACCAAATTGTATACAATATATAGTGGTTTGATTATATTTTTGCTACATAATATAGGCACCTTTTGAGTAGAAATAACATTTTGCCCCCAACATCATGACATTGTGCTTGGATGGGATGTGCAATGGTGCATAAAGCTCTCATAATGCTGTCTTATGGTAAAACATTTGGAACTTGCCAGAACAATATAATCTTTGTGTTACAAAAAAATGGGGAAACTGTCTGTTTACATAAAGGTGGATAATAAAAATTATTGAAATTTATGAAATAGACGTGATAATAGAATAAATCCTGCTTTCCATGCTTACAAATATATGATATAATTATATGAAAGGTGAAATATGGCTGTTCTTATGCCAGATTCTATTTTTATAATATTATTAAATAATGTGTTGTATGCATATATCTGTTTATAACTATGGCAGGTATTATTAAATATTTTTGGAAATGCCATCAGGATACATATGATTTGCATATGTTACACATAGGAATGGAGGGAATATGAAATACAGGATTGTTGGAAGTACTATGCCAGCAGTAGAGGTAGTCTTTGATGCGCCAGGGGAGTCTATGTATACCCAGTCAGGCGGAATGGCGTGGATGTCTGAAGGAATAGAAATGAATACAAATACTAATGGAGGTCTTTTGAAAGGCGTTGGAAGGATGTTTGCTGGTGAATCATTATTTATGGCAAACTATACAGCTGTAAGGCCAGGGGCATCTATTGCATTTGCATCTACTGTAGCAGGTGAAATACTTCCTATAAACATAGGGGAAACTAATGGGTTAATATGCCAGAAAGGTGCTTTCCTCTGTGCAGAACCAGGAGTTAATTTATCAATTACTTTTACTAAAAAGTTTTCTGCTGGTTTCTTTGGCGGTGAAGGTTTTATACTTCAGGATATCACAGGAAATGGAATGGTATTTTTAGAAATAGATGGTGATAAAGTTATAAAAGACCTTGCTCCAGGCGAAGTCCTTAAGGTTGACACAGGAAATGTAGTAGGCTTTGATAAAAGTGTTACATATGAAATTGAAACTGTAAAGGGAATGAAAAATATATTCTTTGGTGGTGAAGGGCTTTTCCTCACTAAACTTATTGGACCAGGAAGGGTTATTCTCCAGACACAGAACTTCAATGAATTTGCAGGAAGGATTGCAAGAATGATTCCTTCAAGATAGAATGATATATATAGCTAATAATTTAACCTCATTAAGTAAGCCCTTTAAAATACACGCTTCTTAAGCGGTGGGTTTGATTTACCAGGGCTTACTTAGTCTGGCAGCAAGCTCCTGCCAGACTGCCGCAAAGCGGCTATGAGGTTGGTTTGTTATTGGGCAAGTAGCCAATGCCTGCTTGCAGGCATTGCGGATTGCGAATATCCGATTGACAAGGCTATAAGAGCGTATAAGAACAAAAATCTAAAAAATGGCGGAACTTAAAAAAATTTTGAGTTTCTCCATTTTTTAAGTCCCTTTTATATCTAAGTGTGTTATAATAATTTCTATAGAACAATTTAGAAAAATATAAGCTAAAATTTGTAATTGATAACCTTATTCAAAATGAAACGAGGACAAGAAGATGGCAAAACAAAACCGGCTGATTTTATGGGGATGGTTCAGTTCAGAAATTGTCAAAAATAAACTAATACCAGATATGGAAAAAAACATTATGCAATATGGCATGACTTTCCCTATTGCCTGTGAAATATTTCAAAAAAATAAATGTGCAGTGAATAGTTTATATTTTCTTCACTCCTATGCGGAATGTGATATACCAATAGGACAGAAATACACAAAAATAGCATTAATGGAAAATTATGAAATAATAACAAATTCAATTCAAACTTGTCATTCAGAGGTTATATGTTTTTTTACCTGCAATCCTAAGATGCAGCCTTCAGAATACGCAATGCGAGGACATCACGAGAGCAGCTTAATACAATTTGGGCATGGGATTCCACAAATTATTTATAATGAATTATCGGAGATAACCAAACTACCTTTTCATCCAGCAAAAAAACAAATATGTCTTTATTAGAATGAAATTAAGTAAATGACAACTCTAACACCCTATTTAAAAGGGAATTTTTTAAATTATAAAAAAACTATATTACTCTGGCAAATTCCAAATATTTTACCAAAAGACAGCTGTTTAGGACCGCTGTTGCTTAAGCCCCGTATTAAATATTTCTGTGAAACATTTATGCTTTATGTACCACTGTGTATCCATCCAGGCACAATGTTATTTAGTTAAGCAAAACCATAATAAATAAAGGGCTTATTGATGTTTGAAAATTAAATTTATACAAAGATTATATTACTCTGGCAAGTTCCAAATGTTTTACCAAAAGGCAGCTGTTTGGGGACGCTGGTGCTTAAGCCCCGTAAATGTTTCGCAGAAACATTGGGGCTTTATGCACCATTGCGTATCCCATCCAAGCGCAAGCGGGCTGCTGTTGGTAAAATTTTGGAATTGCCAGAGCCAAAATACTTGTGTATTAAAAAAATGGGTGAATTTAAATAAAAAAATGTCTTGACAAAGAGTTTCAAAAGTGTATACTGTATACTACAGTTGAATATTAATTGTAAACCGTTGAGGTGGAGATAAAAATGAAAGATGTGCTTACAGAGAGCGGAGCATTGGTGGAAGCCCGCAGTAACAGTTCATTAAATGGACCACTGAGGGCATAGCCAAAGGGTTTTATAATATAAGCCTGAGTATTCTATGACGTGGAGGTATACGTTAGTTACCGGAGATATGTTAGTATTTCGCAAAGAGTATGGGAAACCATAAAACAGGGTGGTACCGCGGTTAAAAATAATCCGTCCCTGGCTATTATTATATAATAATAGCCAGGGGCTTTTTTGTTTTTAAAGAAGCCAGGACTGTTTTATTATTTTGAAGATTTTCCATAACAGGGAGGTGTCTTATGATTACTTTAGAAGAAGCAAAGAAATTGTCACAGGGATATAAGATTATTCCAATTAGTAAAGAAATTCTATCAGATATAACAACACCTATGCAAGTTTTAAGGATATTAAAAGAAACGGACCGCCACTGTTTTATGCTTGAGAGTGTTGAAAACCAGGAGAAGTGGGGAAGGTATACATTCCTTGGTTATGCACCTAAGATGGAGATTACTTGTACTGGTGGTGTTATGGTTATAAGGAATGGAAATGAAGAGATAAGAAAAGTTAAACATCCAGGAGAATGTATAAAGGAAATTCTTAAGGAATATACAAGTCCAAAGATTGAAGGGCTTCCAACATTTACAGGAGGTCTTGCAGGTTACTTTTCATATGATTATATAAAATATAGTGAACCTGGGCTTAAACTTGATGCTAAGGACCAGGAAGGTTTTAAAGATGTAGATTTGATGCTTTTTGACAAAGTTATTGCATTTGACAACCTGCACCAGAAAATAATAGTGATTGCTAATGCAAACACAAGTAATCTTGAGGAAGATTATAAAAGATGTGTAAAGGAAATTGATGAAATAATTTGTCTGATACAGGAAAAAATACCATCTGGAATAGTGCCAGGAAAAATTACAACTGGTTTCACCCCGCTTTTTACAGAGGATGAGTATTGTAAAATGGTAGAGAAAGCTAAGAAATATATATACGAAGGGGATATCTTCCAGGTAGTGCTTTCAAACAGGCTTGAAGCAGGATATGAAGGAAGCCTGCTTAATGCATATAGGGTATTGCGTACAATTAACCCATCTCCATATATGTTTTATTTCAGCAGTGATGATATTGAGGTGGCAGGAGCTTCACCAGAAACGCTTGTGAAACTTGAAGATGGTGTGCTGCATACATTCCCGCTTGCAGGAACAAGACCAAGGGGCAAAGACAGCAAGGAAGATGAGGAGCTTGCAAAAGGGCTTCTCGAAGATGAAAAGGAGAAAGCAGAACACAATATGCTTGTTGACCTTGGAAGAAATGACCTTGGCAAAATCAGTAGGTTTGGTACTGTTGAAGTTGAACATTATATGGATATACTTAAGTATTCCCATGTAATGCATATAGGTTCAACTGTAAAAGGGATTATACGTAATGATAAGTGTGGGCTTGATGCAGTAGATGCTGTACTTCCAGCAGGTACTTTGTCAGGAGCACCTAAAATAAGGGCTATGGAAATTATTAATGAGCTTGAGGACAATAAGCGTGGAATATATGGAGGAGCGATTGGTTATATAGATTTTACTGGTAATATTGATACATGTATAGCAATAAGGACTGTATTTAAAAAGAATGGGAAGATATTTGTAAGGTCTGGTGCAGGAATTGTAGCTGACAGTGTTCCAGTAAATGAGTACCGTGAATGTATAAATAAAGCAAAGGCCGTAATGGATGCAGTAGAGAAAGGGCAGCATATACAGTAAATACATTCTGGAAATGGAGGGGAATATGGTAATTCTTATAGATAATTATGACAGCTTTTCCTATAATTTATACCAGCTTATAGGAATGATAAACCCAGATATATGTGTTATACGTAATGATGAGTTTACGGCAGAGGAAATAGGGGGACTTAAACCTTCACATATTGTAATATCCCCAGGACCTGGAAAGCCATCAGATGCAGGGGTGTGTGAAGAGGTGGTAAGATATTTTAAAGGAAAAGTACCAGTTCTTGGTGTATGTCTTGGGCACCAGGCAATTTGTGAAGTATTTGGTGCAAAAATATCTTATGCAAAGCAGCTTATGCATGGTAAAAAATCAGTTATAAACCTTGATACAGGTTCAAAACTTTTTAAAGGGCTTAAAGATAAGACAGAGGTTGCAAGATACCATTCTTTAACTGCGGTTAGGGAAACAATCCCTTCAAATCTTATGGTAACTGCAGTAACAGATGATGGTGAGGTTATGGCGGTACAGCATACAGATTATAATATATATGGTGTACAGTTCCATCCAGAATCAATAATGACGCCAGATGGTACAACGATGGTTAAGAATTTTTTGGAAATAAGTGGAGGGGCATTATGATTAAAGAAGCAATAAATACTTTAGTACAGGGGAATGATTTAAGCACTGGGATGATGGAACAGGTTATGGAAGAAATTATGACTAATGAAGCAACAGATGCACAGAAAGCATCATTTCTGACAGCTTTAAGCATAAAAGGAGAAACGATTGATGAAATTACTGTAGCAGCAAGGGTTATGTCTTCTAAATGTACATATTTTAAAAATGATAAAGATTCTCTTGAAATTGTTGGAACAGGTGGTGATAAATCTAATACATTTAATATTTCAACACTTTCTGCGATAGTATGTGCAGCAGCAGGCATACGTATTACAAAGCATGGAAACCGGGCAGCATCAAGTAAATGTGGTACAGCAGACTGTTTAGAGGCTCTTGGTGTTAAGATTGATAATGAACCAGGGAAAAGTGAACAGATACTTGACAATACAAATATGTGTTTCCTTTTTGCACAAAAGTACCATCCTGCTATGAGATTTGTAGGTGCAGTCCGTAAGGAAACTGGTATAAGGACATTATTTAATATCCTTGGACCACTTTCAAATCCTGCAAGGGCGAATATGCAGCTTCTGGGTGTATATGATGAAAGCCTTGTAGAACCTCTTGCACATGTATTAAAGAACCTGGGGCTTAAAAGGATTATGGTAGTATATGGAACAGATTGCCTTGATGAAATTTCAATGAGTGCACCAACTAAAGTCTGTGAATACAGAGATGGTAAATTTAAGTCTTACCAGATTGTACCAGAACAGTTTGGTTTTAAAACATGTAAAAAAGAAGAGCTTGTTGGCGGGACTCCCGAGGAAAATGCTGCAATAGCAAAGGAAATCCTTGATGGCAAGGATGGTGCTAAGCTGGATGCAATTCTTTTAAATGCAGGTGCTGCAATTTATCTTGCTTCTGATGGCATTACTATTGGGGAGGGGATTGCGAAGGCAAGGAAAGTAATAAAAAGTGGCAAGGCTAAGGCTAAACTTGAGGAATTTATTATGGCTACAAATTAAAAATTAAAAAAGGCAGGATAGTGGATAATATATCCAGGTATTTCCAAAATAATAACTGGAGTGTATTAAGTATTACTATTGGAGCTGCCAGAGGGATTATTTATGAATATATTGGAAGAAATAGCAGAAAAGACAAAGGAACGTGTTGCAAAGGAAAAGCAAGAAAAAACGTTAGAAGAAATTAAACAAGAAGCACTTGCAATAGATGCAGATACAGGATTTCCGTTTGAGAAAGCACTTAAAGAAGAAAAGCTCTCTTTTATATGTGAGGTAAAGAAAGCATCACCATCTAAAGGTATTATAATAGAAGATTTTCCTTATCTGGATATTGCAAAAGAATATGAAGCTGGTGGGGCAAGTGCAGTTTCTGTACTTACGGAACCATTTTATTTCCAAGGGTCTGATAAATATTTAAAGGAAATAAAACAAGAGATTTCATTGCCTGTATTAAGAAAAGATTTTATAATAGATGAATATATGATTTACCAGGCAAAGGTTATAGGGGCTGATGCAGTTCTTCTTATTTGTGCAATTCTTAGTGATAAAGAACTTAAGAGGTTTCTTGGAGTGGCCCATGGACTTGGGCTTTCGGCACTTGTTGAAGCACATAGCAGGGAAGAAGCAGAACGTGCATTAAAAGCTGGGGCAAGAATAGTAGGTGTAAATAACCGTGATTTAAAAACATTTAAAGTTGATATAAATAACAGTATACGTCTGCGGCCGTTAGTACCAGATAATGTAATATTTGTATCTGAAAGCGGGATAAAAGGGAAAGAGGATATTAAAAAACTTTCTGCAAATGGTACGGACGGGGTGCTTATTGGTGAAACAATGGTGCGTGCAGGCAAAGGCAGGGCAAATGTATTAAGGGAATTAGTGGCTGCTGCTGGTTAAGTCTATAGGAAAGGCGGGGCTGGTATGCCAGGTACAAAAATAAAGATATGTGGTTTAAGACGTACTAAAGATATAGGGTATGTTAATGTACTGCTGCCTGATTATGTTGGATTTATACTTGCTGGTGGGTTTACACGAAGTATAGAAAGAAAGCAGGCAGAAGAGTTTGCAGAAAAGATTGACAGCAGGATTAAGAGGGTTGGGGTATTTGTAAACCAGCCTGCCAGTGTGGTGGCAGAGTATATAAATAGTGGAATTATACAGTATGCACAGCTTCATGGTGATGAAGATAATCTATATATAGATAAACTTATGGAATATATAAAAACAGGATATGGCATTATTAAAGCTGTGCGGGTAAGGAATGCAAATGATGTAAAAATGGCTTCAGGGTATAATTGCAATTACCTTTTGCTTGATGCTTATTCTGGCACACAGGCAGGAGGCACGGGTATTACTTTTGACTGGAATCTGGTTAAAAATATTAAAAAGCCTTTCTTTCTTGCAGGCGGGATATCTGCTGGCAATGTAGAAGCTGCTATAAAAACAGCAGCACCATATGCGGTTGATGCAAGCAGCAGTATGGAAACATCAGGTTATAAGGATTTTAATAAAATGAAAGAATTTGTTGATGCAGTAAGAAGATTAGATAATATTTAAGTTAGTGGTATATTGGAGGTATAAGATGAGCAAAGGAAGATATGGTATACATGGAGGACAGTATATACCTGAAACACTTATGAATGAAGTTACAAGGCTGGAAAATGAATATGAATTTTATAAAAATGATGCTTCATTTAAAGAAGAACTTGATACCCTGCTTAGGGAATATGCAGGCAGGCCATCGCTTTTGTATTTTGCAGAGAAGATGACAAAGGATTTGGGAGGTGCTAAGATATATTTTAAGCGTGAGGACTTAAACCATACAGGTTCACATAAGATTAACAATGTGCTTGGCCAGGCACTTCTTGCCAAGAAAATGGGTAAAAAACGTATTATAGCGGAAACAGGGGCAGGGCAGCATGGAGTCGCAACTGCAACTGCAGCAGCACTTCTTGGGCTTGAATGTGAAATATATATGGGAAAAGAGGATACAATCAGGCAGGCACTTAATGTATACCGTATGCAGCTTCTTGGGGCAAAGGTGCATCCTGTAGAAAGTGGTACAATGACTCTTAAAGATGCAGTAAATGAATGTATGAGGGAATGGGTTTCAAGGGTTGATGATACATTGTATGTGCTTGGTTCTGTAATGGGTCCACATCCTTTTCCTATGATAGTAAGGGATTTCCAGAGTGTAATAAGCAGGGAGGCAAGGGCACAGATACTAGAAAAAGAAGGAAAGCTTCCTGATGTTGTAATGGCATGTGTAGGTGGCGGAAGTAATTCAATGGGTATGTTTTATGAGTTTATCAATGATGAAAATGTGAGGTTAATTGGATGTGAGGCAGCAGGCCACGGTGTGGATACAGATAAGACAGCAGCTACAATGGCGACAGGCACAGAAGGTATATTCCATGGTATGAAGTCATATTTCTGCCAGGATGAGTATGGCCAGATTGCACCAGTTTATTCTATTTCGGCAGGGCTTGATTATCCAGGTGTAGGGCCTGAGCATGCTTACCTCAGGGATATAGGAAGGGCTGAGTATGTCCCAGTTACTGATGATGAGGCTGTAGAAGCATTTGAATATATTGCAAGGCAGGAAGGTATAATTGCTGCTATAGAAAGTTCACATGCGGTTGCACATATTATGAAGATTGCTCCAGAGATGGATAAAGACCAGATAATTATATGCTGCCTTTCAGGCCGTGGTGATAAAGATGTAGCAGCAATTGCAAGATACAGGGGGGTTGATTTACATGAGTAGGATTAAAAACGCATTTAATGGTAAAAAGGCATTTATAGGTTTTGTAACAGCAGGAGACCCAAGTCTTGCCAAAACAGAGGAATTTGTGCTTGAAATGGAAAAGGCAGGTGCATCGCTTATAGAACTTGGTATACCATTTTCAGACCCTGTAGCAGAGGGACCAGTTATACAAGATGCTAATATAAGGTCACTTTCTGCAGGCTGCACTACTGATAAAATATTTGAAATGGCTAAGTCATTACGGACGAAGACTGAAATACCGCTGGTATTCCTTGCATATGCCAATACATTATATAGATATGGTTATGACAAGTTCTGTGATAAGAGTAATGAAGCCGGGATAGATGGTTTTATAATACCAGACCTCCCATTTGAGGAGAAGGATGAACTGTCTGGCATAGCAGCGGCACATGGCATTGATTTAATATCCCTTATAGCACCTACGTCTGAACAAAGGATACAGATGATTGCAAAAGAAGCAACAGGTTTTATATATGTTGTTTCATCAATGGGAGTAACAGGTGTAAGAGATGAGATAAAAACAGATGTGGCGTCAATAGTAGAAGTTATACGTGGTGTTACAGATGTACCTGTTGCTATTGGTTTTGGAATAAATACAAGGGAACAGGTGGAAGAGTATACAAAGATTGCAGATGGTGCAATTATTGGAAGTGCTATTGTTAAAATTATTGAAAAATATGGGGAAAATGCAGGGAAATACATATACAGTTATGTATCAGAAATAACCAAAAATATAAAGAAATAATTAATTATATATTTCTATCTCTGACAGCTGTTAAAATAAAAATAACACAGGAACCCTTATGTATATGGGAGTCTGGTGTTATTTTTTATATTTCTGTGTAATTGGAAAAATGGAGAAATTCAAAGTACAGGATAACCACATAAAATTAAAAAAGTATTAAATGCTGCTTCTGTGAGCAGTTTTTAGACTATAATTTTTAAAATTTCCAGTTTTCTATTGTTAAAGCTGCTCTGATAATGCTAATTTTATAAAATATTTGATTTATATTATTATATTTTTTAAATAATTATATATTTACATAATAATGTATTTGTGCTATATTATAAATATGAAAATTAGATTAGAATGTAATATAATAATTATTTAATAAAATAAATAAAGACTATATAAATGTTTTTAATTATGTATTAAAAATTTAAGGAGAAAATTATGGATAATTATGATGAAATATTAGATTGTATATTTGGACTTGGACAAATTATAAATGAACAAGGTCCATCCTCTGTTAATATTGAAGATATTAATATAAATAAAGAGTATGTATCTTTAGTTAAAAGTGGTTTTACTCATTTATTAAATGGCACTCAGATAAAAAATATATTATGGAGTAGTGAGATTATATATTATATAATAAACCATTCAGATATAACCCAACATGAAATACAAGAAATATTGTTGATGGAAGAAATACTTGTTCTATTTCAAAATGGTCCTGTTGAACAGTTATCAGAAATACTTTACCGTTGTGGTTCTTATGACTTGATAAGGAAATATAGTGAATGGTTAGGGGACTTTATTAAATCAAAAAATATTTAAAAGTTATTATAAAACAATTTTTATAAGGGGAAATTTATGAAAAAGAAAAATTTTCTATTGTTAATAATTTTATGTATGTGTATTTCAAATATTTTTAGCTTAACAGCTTATGCTAAAAATAGTGAAGAAAAAGAAATTCAATTTGTATTAGAGGCAAGTCCAGAAAGTGGTTCTGAAACTCCTGGGCAAGGTGCAAGGGAAAAGAAAGCAGTTCTTGTTGTTTCAGTAAAAAGGGAAAACGATAAAATAAAAATAAATTGTAAAAATGTGTCTTTATATCTTGCAACAGATGTAACTTTTAATACTATGGTATCAGGGGGACCTAAGAATGATGGGGAATACTGGAATTACTCATTTTTACCAGTAGTTATTCCTGAAATTGCACCACTTAAGGAAACAATACCATTAAGTTATACAATGCCTGTCTTATTAAAAAATCCATTGTTTGTAGAAGTAGGTACTTCAGCAGTGGTTAATGGACAAGTTTGTACAGCTTATGGTCTGTTATATTGGTAATATTTTATTTTTTAGTAAGCTTTTAAATATTTTATATCAGGATTTTAAACCAGGAGAATGGTTAAATTGTTCTCCTGGTTTTAAACATTTAAAGGTTTTTGGTTTATAAGGATATACCAGATACATATGAAACAGAAACAATTATTGGAGGTGCCATTGTTAAAATTATTGAAAAATAAGGGAAAAATGCAGGAAAATATATATACAGTTATGTATCAGAAATAACTAAAAATATAAAGAAATAATTAAAAAAGTTATATATTTGGTAAAAAATTATAAAAATGTACCTCCATTTTTATAAAATATATTGAATATAATAATAAAAATAATATAAAAGTGGCAATAATTGTGTTAATATGATATACTAAAGGTACTTTAAAAGGATATGAGGGGATGCGGAATATGCATTTCATGTGTTAGTTATGCTGGCAGCCTGGCATAACTAAAAGTATGAATGGAGAAAAATATGGGAACTAGTAAAGTTAAACTTTCAAATGTCTGCTATCTCATAACAGGTATATCTATTATATTAATTATTACTATTCTTTCTACATATTACCGTGATATAGAAGGAAGCTCATGGGAGGTAAAAAAGGAGATACAGATTAACAGTACACGTCTTGCAGCAGGTTATATGCAGGATTTCTTTAAAGAGCGTGAAACGCTGCTTTCTGTTGCAGGAAGATGTATGCAGGGTATAGAAATAAGTAATGGCTTTGGGATAGAAGAACTGTTTCCAGAAAAAGCGGATTTGTTTGACAGTATTGATATTATTGGTACAGATGGTTCACTTATATATGGCAGCCATGAAACCAAAGATATAAAGGATAAAATTGCATTTGAAAAAGCGCTTGGGGGCAATTGCGCAGTTGGTGAAGAGCTTTCGGAAGACAAGAAAATGTATATTTATGCACCTGTCATTGATAAAGCAGGGGAAATAACAGCTGTGATGGCAGCGGCAATATCAGATGCTAAATTAAGTGTTTATATTGAAGATAATATTTCAGGACAAGATGCATATGCAGCTGTTATAAATAACCGTGGCAGGATTATGTATGGCAGCAGCAATGTAGAAGAACTTATTGGCAAGACAGGCACAAGCTATTTTTCATATCTTAAAGCATGTAAAATTACTACTGATGGTATTGGAACGGACTATATACAAAACCATATGCGGGAGTCAGATGATATATTTTTAGAATATAAATATGAAGGCAATGCTTATGTTGCAACGTGTATACCTATCAAAGTGAATGACTGTTATCTTATATATATTTCTTCTGATAAAGGGAATATTGCAGTACCAAAATCTAATACAATATTAATGAAGATACTTGTACTGGACCTTGTTATTGTATTTGGTCTTCTTTTGTATTATATTATAAGCAGGGCAAAGGTACTAAGACGTCTTGGGGACTATGAAATTGTAGACAGGCAGGAAGGTGCGGCACTTTTTGAATATACTTTTTCACCTAAGAAAATCGAAGTATTTGGCAATTTTGATATGGTTGTGGGAAAGAAGTTTAAAACGCTGGTTGGTGAAGCTGTTTATGATGTTTATGACTATATCCATGAAGATGACGCATCTATAAGAGGAAGGCTGCATGAGTTTTTTGACAGTGACAGTGAGTATTTCTCATCAGAAGTAAGGATTTTAGAAGAAGATGGGAATTATGGCTGGTTCCGTCTTACGGGGACTATGTTCAGGGACAGGTCAGGTAAATGCGAACGCTTTATAGGAAAGATTGTTAATGCTAATAAACAGATATCTATGGAAAAGAATCTTGTACAAAGGGCAGAGAATGACCTGCTTACAGGTGTTCTTAATAAGAAAACTATGGAGTCTAAGATTTCCGCTCTTCTAAGTGACCAGAAAGAGGGCAGGAATTACATATTTTTTATGGTAGACCTTGATAATTTTAAAAATGTTAATGATACCCTTGGACATATATATGGTGACAAGGCTATTGCTGATACTGCGAAAGTGCTTACAAGCATATTCCATAATAATGTATTTATTGGAAGGCTTGGAGGTGATGAATTTGCAGTTTTTGCAATATATGACGCATTTGATGAAGAAAGCCTTATGAAATTTATAGTAAAAAAGGCAGAAAAAGTGTGTGAAGCAAACCGGAGGGAGTATTCAGATGGGGCTAATACTGTTAAGATTACAAGCAGTGTTGGAATTTCAATAGGACCTAAGGATGGAAGCACATTTGAAGTATTGTATAAAAAAGCTGATGAAGCATTGTATTCTTCTAAGAATACAGGCAAGAATAAATATACTATTATTGGTAAGGACTTATAAGAAAATACTTATGATATTAAATGTATAGATGGTTTATCCACCCACCTGTTTTGACGGGTGGGTGTTTGGCACTAGGGCGTGTTTGAAAATTACTTTTAAACCATCAAACTGCACAAAGATTATATTACTCTGGCAAATTCCAAATGT
>CAQGLR010000019.1 GCA_948794795.1 uncultured Lachnospiraceae bacterium
GAATTGCCAGAGCCACATAATTTGTGCATTTTTTAATTTTCAAACACGCCCTAGTTTTAATATAAATAATTAAATTTTGTTATTTCACAACACCTTTTTCCAGGTATTCTTCCAGGTTTGTCTTAATACGCTCTTCTGCCCTTTCTACAGCAACTTTTTCCATATCATGCTTTGTCATAATCTTTACCAGCTCTTCAAAGCTTGTCCTTGCAGGGTCCCATCCAAGTTCAGTTTTAGCTTTGGCAGGGTTTCCCAAAAGATTTACTACATCAGTTGGACGGTAAAAATCCGGGCTTACCTCTACCAATACCCTGCCAGTAGCTTTATCTATGCCTTTTTCATCCATCCCTTCACCCTGCCATCCAAGTTCTATCCCAGCATAATGGAAAGCAAGTGTTGCAAACTCCCTTACTGAATGTTGTACACCTGTAGCTATAACAAAATCTTCTGGCCTGTCATGCTGGAGGATAAGCCACATACATTCAACATAATCCTTAGCATATCCCCAGTCGCGCAGTGAAGACAGGTTGCCAAGGTAAAGCTTGTCCTGTTTACCCTGTGCAATCCTTGCAGCAGCAAGTGTAATCTTGCGTGTTACAAAAGTTTCACCCCTGCGTTCAGACTCATGGTTAAATAATATCCCAGAACAGCAGAACATATTATAAGCTTCCCTGTATTCCTTTACAATCCAGAACCCATACTGTTTTGCAACTGCATATGGGCTGTATGGGTGGAATGGTGTGGTTTCACTCTGTGGGATTTCCTCTACTTTCCCATATAGTTCACTTGTACTGGCCTGGTATATGCGGCATGTACTGGCAAGGCCACACAGCCTGGCAGCTTCCAGTACCCTTAATGCGCCAGTTGCAACAACATCCGCTGTGTATTCAGGGACATCAAAAGATACCTGTACATGGCTCTGTGCTGCAAGGTTGTAGATTTCATCCGGCCTTACAGTGCCAATTACCTGTACCAGGCTCATTGAGTCAGCCAGGTCACCATAATGCAGGTGGAAATTTTCCTTACCTTCCAGGTGGGCTATACGTTCCCTGTAATCTGCTGACGAACGGCGTACCATTCCATGTACATCATACCCTTTGTCTAATAACAGTTCTGCAAGATAAGAGCCATCCTGCCCTGTAACACCTGTAATTAAAGCTGTCTTAGCCATTAATTTCCCCCTCCTTTTCAATAAACCTGCCAATACATGAAGCCATATAATCCAGCTCTTTCATCCCAAGGCCATGATGGCACCCTATATAAAACCCATTATGGCCAATATATGCCGCAACCGGGTATTCTGGCTCTAAGTTACCAAACATCTTTAAATATACTGGCTGGTTTAGTAAAGGAAGCATCGGGCGGGTTTCAATATTACACCCTTCCAGGTACATTACAAATTCCTTTTTATCAAGGCCACTGTCTTTTTTAACCACTATAGGGAACATCATATAAGTATGGCTTGTATTATCTGGATGCCTTGGAAGCTGTATTTTGTCTTCATATTTTTCAAGTTTTTTTATAAGATAATTAGCATTTTCATACCGCTTCCCCATTATTTCTTCCCTGCGCTCTAACTGTGCAAGACCAAGTGCACCTTCAATCTCACCTGCACGGTAACTGTACCCCAGCCTTTCAAAACAAAATCTCCTGTCAAGTTCTGTTTCCATACGTTTAGGGCATACCTGCTTACTGTCAGAAGCCACACACCTCTCACATGTGCACGCCCTTCCATGTGCAACAAGCGAACGAAGTATTTCCATAAATTCCCTGCTGTTTGTACAGGTTATGCCTCCAATGCCAGTTGTAATTGTATGTGCCACATATGTGCTGAATGCAGACATGTCACCAAAACTTCCAACTGTCTTACCGCCAGTTTCCGCAAAATGTGCTTCTGCACAGTCCTCTACTACCCTGAGGTTATGTTTTTTTGCAATTTCCATTATTTCTGGCATTTTGCATGGCAGACCAAAAGTATGGACAGGTATAATACATTTTGTATGTGGTGTAATATGTTTTTCAATTTCACCAGGATCCATATTATATGTATCCGGTTCCACATCCACAAACTTTACTTTAAGCCCTGTATGCAGGCAGGAATTCGGGGTTGCGATAAATGTAATTGCCGGACAGAGCACTTCTGTATCCCCATCCCAGTTATCAGTTTCTTTTAATGTTGCCAGTGCCAGCTGCAGTGCTGTTGTACCACTGTTGCACATAACCCCGTACTTCTGTCCGTGTGCATGTGCAAACCCTTTCTCAAATTTTGCAACATATTCCCCTTGTGAAAGGCGCCCGTTGTCCAGGGCATCCATTACATACTTCTTCTCAAGCCCTGTTACAGAAGCATATCCCACACCAGCTTTATCCATTTATATCCCCTCCATTAAATTTACTGTAATTTTCTAAATACCATTTATAAGTTAATTCCAGGCCATCCTGCAGTTTAGTTTTATACGTCCACCCTGCATCTGCCAGTTTTGAAACATCCATCAGTTTCTGTGGCATCCCGTCTGGTTTTGAACTGTCAAATACTATCTTCCCTTTATAACCAGTAACTGACTGGACCAGTCCAGCCAGTCCTGCAATTGAAATATCATTTCCTGTACCTGCATTAAAAAATCCATTACCAGAATATGATTCAAATAAAAACAGGCATGCATCTGCCATGTCATCCGCAAACATAAATTCCCTTCTTGCATTACCAGTGCCCCATATTACAACTTCAGGTGCCCCGTTAACCTTTGCTTCATGGAATTTCCTTATCATTGCAGGTACAACATGGGAACGCACAGGGTCAAAATTATCACCATACCCATAAAGGTTACATGGCATAATGCTTATATAATCTGTACCATACTGCCTGTTATACATTTCACACATCTTCATTCCTGCAATTTTCGCAATGGCATAGCCTTCATTAGTGGGCTCAACTTTCCCATCAAGCAGGTACTCTTCTTTCATTGGCTGTGGTGAAAGGCGGGGATATATACATGAAGAACCCAGGAATAAAAGCTTCTTTACATTATTTTCATATGCACTGTTTATAACATTGCTCTGTATCATCAGGTTGTCATATAAAAATACAGCAGGTGAGGTGGAATTAGCCATTATCCCGCCAACACGTGCAGCTGCAAGGATAACATAATCTGGTTTCTCCTGCCTGAAAAAAAGCCTGGTATCTTCCTGGCAGCGCAAATCTAATTCTTTAGAAGTGCGTAGTACAAAATTTGTATAACCACTTTCTTTAAATTTCTTATATATTGCAGAGCCTGCCATACCATTGTGTCCTGCAATATATATTTTTGCATTCTTATCCATTGTATATAATTCCTCTCTGTTTAAACTAAAATACCTGGTACAACATTTTCAAATAAAATAATATATATCTAAGCTTTAATTTTTGAAAAAATTATTTTCATTATTTTATTAAATTGGACTATTAACTTTTTAAAATAAGGACTTCTATAATAAACTGGTATATTTATAATTAATGGAACTAATAGCCACACAAAACATCTTATTATTAATCCAATAACTGACACAGGAATATTTTTTATAAAAAAATAACAAATACCTCCCTCAGATAATACAAGTAATAACAATTTCATATGTAAAAAAATATATTTATACATTGGTTGTTTAAAATACTTTTTTACTACAAAACGTATTCTTCCAAATGCTATTGGCAAAAAAGAAATTAATGTTCCAAATTGCACACCAGAAACACCAAAATATTTTGCTCCAAAAATTGAAATTATAATATTAGTTATGGCTGATGCAACCATATAATTCCTGTCCTGCTTATAATCACCAAATACCGTGCGGTACTTATAAACTATTTCCCATACTGCCTGTAAATAAATTGTTATAGAAAACAACGCAACAAATGTATCAGATAATAAATATTCTTTTCCCATCCATAATTCTATAAATGGCTGGTAAAATATAAAAAACCCAAGACCTATATATGACGCAAAAAAGAAACTAAAAACATCAAGAATTTTAAACTGTTCCCACAAATCCTCTTTTTTTCTGTTACTATACACAATATTACCTATTGTAGCTTGTACGGGATTCAATAATTTATAAAAACATATCTGCATTACACCTGTCTGTACAAGTATATAATTTCCATACAAAGCTACATTACGTATACCACAAAATGCTGAAATAATTATATTATCTGTCCCACCATATACTGCATATGAAATTTGATGGACAATAAAATTGCTAATATCGGAAAACATATTCCTCTTTTCAATATCCTGCTTTGTAACAATATATTTTTTCTTTAAATAAGGAAATTCCTTATTTGATTTTATTGCTATAACAATATTTGCAATAATTGTAATAGATATTTGTAAACACAAATAGATAATGTAATTGTGAAGCAATGCTAATAATATAAGCTGGACTACCTGGACAATAATATTAACATATAAATCAATCTGTACACATTTATATTCTTGCTGTGTGACAATATAAATAGTTCTTCTGTATGATAAAAAATAACCCATTACCACACCTGCAAGTTGTAGAAAATATACAATATATAAATATTGCCAGCTTTCATTAGCATCTTTAACAAAATATGGTAATAAGAAACAAAATCCTATTCCTGTAACTAAAACTACTATAGCTATTATTCTGTATAATAATTTATACAGATACATAAGCTTTCCTATTTCCTGCTCATTATTATCAACTACTTCTTTATATAAATGGAATGAAATAATACTTCCAATTCCTAACTCAGCAACTGAAAGTAAAGAAAAAATATTGGTAAATAAAGTCTGGTATCCTAAATATTCAACTTCTAAAAATATAATAAAAATACGCCTGTTTATAAATTTAAGAAGCAGTGTGGCCACCTGTGCCATAACTGATATTAAACTATTTTTTAAAGTTTTCTCTGTGTTCATTATAGGTTCCCCAAAATATATTAAAAAATTTCTCAATATAAATAATATAATTATTTTAAATTTCTATAATTACACTGGTTTGCAAGTTTAAAAAAATATAATAAAATAGTAGAAAAGTTATAAACTAATGTATACTTATAACTTTCCATTATTTTCGGCATATATCCATCCTGGTACTTTAAAAAACTCCTTACTTCTATTCTGGTTTATATCCATTCTAATATAATGAAGTCTAGGCGCAATAACCATTCCCTTATTTTTATTAAGAAAAGCTCCCCAAAAACTAAAAGTACTATTTGCAATTATATTGTGTTTACATAATGCCATTAATTGTAAATCTTCATAATCTTTATTTCCCCGTATAATAATTTTATTTTTTAATTCTTTGAAATAACTATCTACAAAATCTGGTTCATCACTAAAAAATACAAAAAATGGTTCTTTTATATTACTTTTTATAATATCAATACTTTTTTTATAATACTCTTCATCACATAATGCATAAAAAGTTTTTGGATATTTTTCTTGTAAACTTTCTTTAATATAATCTCCTCTTCTCAAATGGACTGAAACAGATTCATTATTAAGAATTAATTTACTTTCAATTTTATTTGTAATATTATTTTTAAACTTTATATTTTCAACTAATTTATGACGTATTGGCAGAATATAATCCATATTTTCCCAAAAACCATCAAATATATAATTTTCTCCAGGTACTGCCTTAAACATTTTGATAAAGCTAATAAAATCATCTTGTACTTCCCAGTAGTCTGGCTCACTTATCTGTCTAACTTTATTAATACATAACAAAATATTTCCTATCTTTCTATCAATTTTCTCATACAAAGTTAAATTATTACTTTTTGGACGGTCCAGATATAATTTCTTTCCCCTGAATTTTCTAACTCCTGATACTGTTAATTCCTCAAATGGCACATTAAATACATCTATAAATTTATATGTTTTCCTATTATTAATTTCATAAGGAAGATCCGAAAAATCAAATACTATATTTTGTTCTGGAAACCTAAACTTCAAATATTCTCCGAAGGCATATATAAACAACTGGTTACCTAACCCATTTTTTACTGTAATTATTATCATAAACCTGTTCCTTTTATTAATTAATATAATAATTATGGCATTATAACAGACTTCTGGCAGCATATTCCAAAGACTCTAAATATGCATAACCATTATCTGTATCTGGTTCTAAATATGCACCTTCTCCCCATTCATTCCATGCAGTAATAAAAATAAACTTTTTATTTTGTTCATTACTTATTTTCACTAACTCACTTAAATATTTTTGGAATTTTCCAGGAGTTCCACCTACTACTATTTTTCCACTTCCGCCACGTCTTGGAGAATCATCATAATTCACAAAAGCACCAAAATTTATATTACTATCTTTATCTTTAATAGCATTTTTCAAAATTTCAGACCAGATTTCATCATAATCATATATATTTTTTTTCACAGGCTTAATTTTATTTATTCCCCTTGACACAATGGTCTTATTTGTCCAGCCATCCCAAGGAGGCTGGTATTTAAATTCTTCATCAGCAATATGTTTATTGTGTACATTTTTTTGCCCAATTATAAACATTCCATCAAATCCTTTTTCCCTGGCAAGATTATTCCAATAAACAAACATACTTTTCAAGACATCTGCTTCATTATCCTGGTGAAAAATAACAAACACTGGTTTATTGCCAACTTTTATATAACGTTTATCACAAAAATATGGAAACAAATAATTAAAATGTTTTTCCCACTCTGTTTCATCTCCATAATCTAAACGTGCAAGAACCCCATCATCCTCTTGTATACAGTTATCCTCTTCAAATACTGGTGCCCAGTCATTTGAATATCTAAGATTTTTAACTTTACTCCATGTTCTTTTCCACGTTCCATTATCCCAGATAAACATAAAGTCTATATCCAAATCTTTATTATTAAGTATAATTTCTGCTGGCTTTGTAAGAAGCACCTGTCTTGAAGAAAACCAGTAATGGTAAATTCCAAAACCATCAATACCATATTTATTTGCAAGATTAGCCTGTTCTTTTAAAACATTATAATTTGTTAAATCATAATAACCATTTAGTGGGACTTTAGGCTGTATATGGCCATCAAAAACAGGACTGGCATTCTTGACTGCAACCCAGTCAGTATATCCTTTGCCCCACCATTTATCATTTTCTGGTGTAATATGATATTGTGGCAGATAATTAGCAATTAATTTTGTTTTCATAATTTATTCCTCATAAATTTTAAATTACATAAGGTTATCTATTATAAATAAAGCACGTTTCTTAAATTCTGGCAAAGTAAATTTCTTTGATGATTCTATTGCTTTTATTGCCATTTTTTCTGTAAGCTTTTTATCATCAATTAATTGTTGTGTTTTCTCATTAAGTTCTGGTATTGTATTCCATAAATAACCACAAACACCATTAATAATTATTTCTTTTTGTCCTGCCTTATTAATTGCAACTGGTACACATCCTTGTGTCATAGCTTCAACCGTTGTCATTCCAAAATGCTCTGTTAATAGAGGATTCTTTTTCTCATCAACACCATATCCAGCAGCATGCCAGAAAATTTTAGCATTTTTATATAAACATAGCAGTTCTGCATATGATATATCATTTTTTATTTCTATATTATTATTTATACTTTCTATTTGTTTTAGTTCATTGAAATAATCTTGTTTTTTTGTATTTGTATTTCCCGCAATTACCAATTTGTAACCAGGATTATTTTTTCCTATAACTTGTACAAAATTTTCTATCATTTCTTTAATTTTTTTATCTGGTACTAAACGTCCCACCATTAATATATAATTTTTTTTACTATATACCACTTCAAGTTTAACTGGCTCTGTGTAAATCGGAGGATTTAATATTACTGATTCTTTTCCCCATATTTTCTTAAGCCATTTCTGTGTGAACATTGAATTAGCAAGAAATAACTGGTAAGATTCTTTATATTTCTTATTAAGATATAATCCAATAATCCGAGGCAGATAACTACAATAATCTTTTGCAGGGAAATGTACTAAATGTACACAACAAATATTTTTATACGCAATATGCCTGTTAAGTGAAGTATTTATAAAAATATTATATTTTCCTTTAATTCTTTTTTTCAAATAGACAGACATTCTTAATCTTTGCATAAATATCTTTACCCTCGAATCATTATCAACAAAAGGATATTCGCATAGATTCATTGGTTTTACATGATATTTTTCAAATACATCATATCTGTCAACTTTACCTTCTTTACAAAAAATTGTAACATCATATTTATTATTCAGTACATTGGCCAGGTTTAATGCGTATGCTTCTGCTCCTCCTGAATTTCTTAATAAATCTTCACTTAATATTGCTATTCTTTTTTTATCCCTTTTTATTATATTCATTTAAATACTCCTTAAAATTTTCCTCTCATTACTCTATCTAAAACCAATACAAATGGAACAAAATACAATATTGTAACAATTGGGTAATTTAAACCATACCATGCACTCCGGAATATTGATAAACATAATTCAATATATACAAAACATTCATATTTTCTATGTTTTTTTATTAACCAGGCCACCAGGCAAAAATATATAATACATATAAACCCACAAAAAATAAATCCATAGTTAGCAACAGGTTCAGCGAAAAATATTCCTCCTCCAGCACTTCTATACCGGTTTCCTATCATAACCTGGAATGAATATGGGTCATCTAAACCTGGAATACAATTAACAAGATAACTTAAATATGTTAATCCTCTAAAACTATTATTTGAATAAAGATTATCAACCGCAACATTAAAAACATTAGTTACATCACATGCTGTAGGCTGTATTAATAACTTTATAAAAATATCTTGTAATGATAAAAAATTACCATCCCTGATTCCACCAATATAAATAAGAAGCATTACAAAAATAAAGATTACAACAAATACTTTAACTATTTGTTTTATATTTCTTTCCTTTGAATTAAAATAAAACAACATCAGGTAAATAACAAGTCCCATTACATCTACACGTTCACCATGTGTAATATACCATAATATAACAAAACCACTACACATAAATACTAATAGTTTCTGCTTTTTACTAAGAATACCAACTGCCAAAAAAAAGAAAGGAATACAAGACCATCCTGTAAAGGGTAATATACCTGTGTTAAACCTGTTTTCCATATCAAAATGTGGCAATGAAGGAAAAATCATAATAGTAATTACTACTGCCATAATTGAAATAATATTAACAGTATTTTTGCTAATATTAATTTTCATTAGATATATCTTTTTTTCATTTAAAATTGTATTAGTAAAATACGAAATTATAAATAAAATGAAATTTAACATATAACAGCAATAACACAACTCATAAAAATAAATATCAACGGAGCCTAAAGATAAAATACCATATGTAGATATTCCACTGTACTCTAAAAAATTTTCTAATAAACAATAATTTAATAAAACAGCAAAAAAACTAAAAAATGAAAACCTGGCTTTTATAACAACCATACACAGCTGGATAATAGCAACTAAAAAGGAGAAAACGCCTGACTGGATTACTATAGCAATTACTGTTAATATTAAAAACAATATAAATAACATAATATCTTTATATTTTATTTTATAAAACATTTCTCCATTCATAGAAACCATTCCTTACCAAATTATTATTATAAAATCTGTATTATGCCAGCTTTTTGTATATACATATAAGGTCTTTGACATGTTTGTCTATTAAATATATATCTGTATTCCATTGTTTGTAATTAAAAACCCCTTCTTTAGTTTCAGATTCCATTTTTAATATAGCTTTTTTTAATTCACCTATATTTCCTGATTTATATATATAACCATTAATACCATCCTGGATAAATCCAGCTGCAGCACAATCATCTGGAACAATACATGGTATGCCACATCCTAATACTTCTGGAATAGTTAATGGAGAACCTTCATACCATTTTGATGGATAAACAAGGCATCTTGCATTAATAATTAAATCTTCAATCTGTTTGTGTGTCTTCCATCCTTCAAATTTTATTAATGGATACTTTTCTTCCAGTAAGCTAATATCCATGCCATCTCCTATAACTGTACCATGTAGTTTTAACCCAGTCATTGCTTTTAGAAATAAATCAATTCCTTTTTCTGGAGACATACGTCCAATATAATAATATGATTTATTTAATGAAGCATCTTTAACAAATACAGAAAATTTATCACATGGGTTTTTTAAATAAATATACTTATTACATTTCAGATATTTTTTCATTTTACTAAAACTAAAACCAGATATATATACATATATAATGTTATTATTATATCTTATATATTTATCTTGCACTGCTTGTCTTATATATCTCCAGATTTTCTGTATATAGCTTCTTTTATCACAATTACAAAATAAACATTTAATACCCATAGGAACAAGATTACATTTTTTATCTTTAGAATAATTGTAAAAACCACCATTAGGACAAACAGAAAAATAATCATGTAAAGTAACAAATGGTACAATATTATTCTTTTTCATAACAGCAAATATCGATGCAGTTAATGCTTTAATCCATCCATGCACATGATATACTGTTTTCTTTGGTGGCAGTTTTTGTATTAACTCTTGTAATTTAATATATGCCTTTTTATTCCATATTCCTTGGATGGCTGCTTGAACTTTATTATCATTGCTTAATATATCCTCCTGTTCCAGACATATAACCTGGTTAACAGCAGACAAAAGCTCTTTATCTATTGGCTTTACTACACAAAAATATATTACTTTATATCCTTTATTGGATAATGCTATTGCACTTTGAATTGCTACTTTAGCAGCACCTCCGTTAATATATCCAAAATCATTTAGAATAACAATTGTATCAATATTTTCCATTTACAAAGCCTCCGGAATATCAATATAGTTTATATACATGGTATATTTTCTCTAATACAAAATATCATCAATATATATTATTTATAGCTTCAATAATATTATTTTTAAATTGTATATATAAGAAATTATTTATTACACGTTCTTTTCCATTTTTTCCATATATTAATCTTAAATCTGGATTATTTGCCAGTTTCTCCAATGCTTTTGCATACGCATCTACATTTCTGTTAGGTACTTCTATACCTGTCTTTCCATTAATACTTACATAATTCACACCTGAACCAGGAATATTAAATGTTACTACTGGTTTTTCAAAATACATGCCTTCAGCCAATGCCAAACCAAATGCTTCATTTTTTGTAACAGATGGAAAGCAAAAAATATCCATTGCCAGAAAATAAGCTTTTAATTTGTCATCATTAACAGAACCCAGGAAATGTATTTTTTTATCTCCTTTAGCTTCTTTTTTAAGATGTTTTGTTTCTTCCCCTTTACCAGCAATAAATATTTCAAACCTGTTATCAAGTTTTCTGCTTGCTTGTATTAAATATTTAAATCCCTTGTATTTAGTATGTCTTCCAACTGCAAGACATATAATTTTCCCTTTATTATCAGAACGTATTTTTCGTGCAGCTGTTTTTATTTCTTCTGATAATAAAAGCCTTTTTTCATTAATACAGTTAGGGATTATCTTACATTTATAAATTGTTTCTTTTAAATATGTGCTTCCTTCAACATACTTAGGACTTGTTGCAATTAACATATCTGCTCTTTTTATTAATTCTCTATTTTGTCTTATAAAAAAATTCTTTAAAATCTTTTGTTTTACAATATCTAAATGCCAATAAACAACTAATTTTGTCTGTTTTGGAATATATTTAAGTAAATATCTTGCTACAAATGGATTTGGATAATGGAAAATAATTATATCTGGAACAAAACATTTAATTATTTCTTTGAAAAATTTTCCATAGCATAATGACAATGCTTGTGATGAAATTTTTGCAAAACATCCACAACGTATTACTTCAACACCATAAATTGCATCTTTCTTACTGCCATTTTTATGGTTAAAACAAATAACTTTTTGTTCGTAAGTATCTTTTAAAGAATTAACACAATCTAAAGCTATTTGTTCTGTTCCGCCTTTAAATGGATAATAATATTTCGATACATGAAGTATTTTCTTCATAACCAGCCTTTACCAATTCCTTTCAAAAAACTATCTTTTTTAACCAGCCAGTATTTATACCTGTCACATACAGCAGCAACCTTAATCCCTAACACATAAGCTATACTATATATATCACCACCTGCCTGCAGGCACATCACTACAAATGTATCCCTTAATACCTGGAATGTAAGTTCTGGGACATCTGCCTGTTTTCCAACTACTTTTAAACGGTACTGCAGTGTCCTCCCATCTGGAGGTACAGGGTCTGTATCTTTTTGTATATTTACACCAGAAGTTCTTTTTCCTGTTTTTTTATATAATTCTGCTACGTACCTTTCTTGTGATATACTTCTTTTATTTGCTACTTTCTTTAAAAGAATGCTTAACTTTCTTGGCATTATAAATTCCCTGCATTCATTTACTGAAAGCTCACATTCTGACATAACTGTTGCTGTACTGCTGTCTGTATTCCCTGTTTTTCTCTGTATTCGCATTAAGTTTCTGTGTACATGTATCCTTCCTGTTTCCAGGTTTACATCTTCCCATTTCAGCCCACATATTTCTGACAGGCTAAGCCCTGCATACAATGGTAAAAGAACCTGCACCTGCATGTCCATTTCTTGCTTTGAAACTACCTGCATAAGCTGGCCTAGTTCAATTTCTGACAATGGCACAGCTTCTTTCCTGTTAACAATGGTGTATTCAGATTTTCCAAACAGGATTTCTGGTACAAGGTTTTTCCCAGCACCATAACGGAACATAGAACGCACCATACCTTCAAGAATGTAGACTGTATACTGCGAAAGAGGCTCCTCTGTACTGCCACCTGCTTTCAAGAAACCAAGTACATCTGACAAATCTTTCCTGTTAAAACTGCTGGAATCCATATCACCTATATATGGAAAAAGATATCTTACAGCATGGCTGCGGTAACGTGCACATGAAGATGGTTTCATAATTTTTTCAATATCTTTAAACCATAATTCTGCCAAATCTTTTATAAGAAGCCTGCCTCCAGCATATGGATACCCATGTTTTTCTTCTTCCTTATTATGTGACATACAACCACTCCCTGCCTGGATTCTTTATAAAAACATACCCTGGATTACCTATAATTACTTACCTTTCTTCCCCTTACAACATTATGGAAATTATGTTGTATCTCCAGTTTCTATATATTTCAAGAAAATAATATGCTAGAAAGATTTTATTTCAAGAAAATAATATGGCATATTTAATACCAGATAAAAGAAATTAGATAAAAGACCTTGAAAAACATATTTTTTTGTGCTATTATCTTCACTGTGCCAGATACAACATAATTTCCATTATGTTGTATTTTTAATTATTAGCAAATTACTACTATGATTAAATAACACCAAAAAATCTCCTTTTGTCTGCCACTGCCCATTTATACCAGTCCCATTATATCAAGCTGCCGCTGGTGCTCTCCATATGATACCATTATATATAACCTTGTAGTTTCTATGCTGCTGTGTCCAAGTACATCTGCAAGCCTTGCAATATCCCTGTTTGTTTCATAAAATACTTTTGCAAACAGATGTCTTAAATTATGTGGAAAAATCTTTTCAAGTGCTACCCCTGATTCATTACCAAGTTCTTTCATTTCCCTCCATATATTGCTCCGGTCAACAGCCTTTCCACTTGATGTACAGAATACAATTCCTTTAATCTTATTTCCACTTATGTAAACTAAAAGCATTTTTCTGAGTTTTCCTGGCAGTAACACCTGTCTGTGTTTGCCCTTACAATAAATATCAACTACACCTTTCTTTACGCTGTCTGCTGTAACGCTGGAAAGCTCACTTACGCGCATGCCTGTTGCACATATTGTCTGTATAATCATAGCAAGTCTTTTATTTCCTTTACGTTTTGCAGCATACACAAGTTTCTTATACTCCTGTCTGGATAAATCCTTGCCTGCTGGTGCAAATAATTCCTTTTGTACCTTATATGTTTTTACACGTAAATTGTGCCAGCCCATATACACAAAGAAACTATTTATTGCTATAAGAAATGAATTAATACTTGATAACTTGTATTTTTTATTGGTACGCAGATATTCTTTATATTCTGTAACAAGTTCCTTGGTAATATTTTGTCCATTTACATATTCCATAAGTTTTCTTACATCTCTTATATATTTACTTGTTGTTGCCAGACTTTTTTCACTGTCAGTAAGATATACCTTGTATCTCTCCAATAATTTCTCTGTAATAATATTCCTCATATTTTTATATTCTCCTTAATTTATTTATAACGTTCTGCTTCTGTACAACCTATAACAAGAACTTTTTAAGTATTATAATTTAAAACATTACAAAATAGCAAAAACATTATTTTTGCATAATAAAAACAAATATAAATTAATATAGGCTCTGCTAAAATATACCATATTCTAAATGGCAATAGGATATCATACAATATAAAACGTGTGCAGTGGCATATCTGAAACCAAAATTTATAACTCAGTTTTATAAATATCTGCTGTTTCATTTTCAAAAGAAAAGCTTTCATTATAATACAGATATAACCTGTATTATAATGAAAGCTTTTATAGAATATATTCCTTTATTTACTTTTCAAGTGGTACTATTGCCAAAGTCTTTCCAAGCGGAACCAAAACTTTCAGGATAGTATCTATCTGTGGGCTTGTCGTTCCTTTTTCCATTCTGGCAATTACTGGCTGCTTAACGCCACTTAATTCTTCCAGCTTTTTCTGGCTTATACCTTTTTCCTGTCTGGCTTTAATAATCTCCCCTATAAGGGCAACCCTCAAATCGCTTTCCACTATTTCCTCTGTGGTGAGAGCTTGATCCATAAACTCTAATGCATCTTCACCAATAGCATTATTTCCCCGTTTTTGCAAATCCGTTAAATTTTTCCTTGCAGCTTTTAATTCTTTCTCATATCCTTTATTCATTTCCATTATCCTTGCTCCTTTCACGATAACTGGCTAAATTTCTTTTAGCTGCTTCTATCTCCCGCGATGGCGTTTTTTGTGTCTGTTTCATAAATTGATGAAGCAGTATAAAGCTTTTTCCGTCCCAGGCAGCAAAGAGTATCCTGTCCCTAAGAGGCCTAAGCTCCCAAATATCCCCATCCAAATGCTTTACATAAGGCACTCCCGCTCTTGTGCCATATTCACTCAGCACTTTCAAATAATCTCTAATTTTTGTTAATTTTATTCTGCTATTCTTATCTTTATTAGAAGCAAGCTCTTGAATATAATCCTTTACTGGCTCTTTTCAGTTTTTATCTTTATAAAAATATATTTGGTACAAGATTAAATTCCGCCTTTCTATTTTTATTATACTTAAAAGTTATTGCCTTATCAAGTACTTTTAAGTTATTTTTTATTTTGCAGGGAAATGGGGAAACTTAAAACGATTTCCATATTGAAATCCCCAAAATTGTGCGCTATAATAAACAACATATGTATATATTATTAAGGAGGCACATTAATGAAGATTTCAACAAAAGGAAGATACGCCCTCCGGCTAATGATAGACATTGCACAAAACAGCAGCCACAAGCCTGTAAGTATAAAAGAAGCTGCCAGACGGCAGGAAATATCTGATAAATACCTTGAACAGATTATTTCAATATTAAACAATGCTGGCTATGTAAAAAGCATACGCGGTCCCCAGGGAGGGTATATTTTAAAAATGCCACCAGATAAATATACTGTGGGCATGATACTAAGGCTTACAGAAGGTTCACTTACCCCTGTAGCATGTGCCAGCAATACTCCTGTGGAAAATATAAATAAAAAAAATATTTCCCAGGAACATCTCCCATGTGGACGGATAAAAAACTGTCCTACCAACATTTTATGGAAAAAACTAGACGATGCAATTAATAATGTTGTTGACAATATAACACTTGCAGACCTTATTGGATGGCAGGAAACAAATAATGGAGGCATAGAATGAATAAATACAAGGCTTTAATTTTTGACTTAGACGGAACTCTTTTAGATACACTTGAAGACATTACAGATGCTGTAAACCATACTATGTGTAAATACAGTTTCCCAGAACATACCATTGGTGAAGTACGTTTATTTGTAGGCAATGGCATAAAACTTTTAATAGAACGCTCACTTCCAGACGGTGCAGAAACTCCTGGATTTAATGATATCTTCAATGAATTTAAACAATATTATACTGCAAACTGCCGTATAAAAACACATCCATACCCTGGAATTACGGAACTGCTTGGCAAACTATATGAAGATGGTTACAAACTCGCAATAAATTCAAATAAAAACCAGGCTGCTGTTACAGAACTAAACAAAATATACTTTTCAGAATATATTTCCATTGCCATAGGTGAAAGCCCTGAAGTCCGTAAAAAACCAGCACCTGATTCAGTATTTAAAACACTTAAAGATATGGGATGTACAAAAGAAAATGCCCTGTATATAGGTGACTCAGATGTTGATATTGAAACTGCCAGAAACGCTGGTATAAAATGCATCAGTGCCAGCTGGGGGTTCAGGGACAAAGATTATCTTGAATCACTTAATCCTGGTGCTGTAATAGACACTCCACATGAACTTTATAACCACTTATTATAAAATTCCAGAATCCTTTTATAATATTCTATCCTTGCACTGGTACCAGCATTATATATTTCATGCTTTGCATCTTTAATAACTATAATCTCTGCATCTGGAACATTCCTTGCAAACACTTCTTGCCCTTCTGGTTTAACCAGTGTATCAAGCCCTGCCTGGAATATAAGTACAGGTACAGAGGCTTTTTTTGCGTTCCTGTGCAGTTTTCTTACTGCTGCAATCCCTGCACTGCTCCACGCATATGTTACGCCCGATGTCCTGTATTTACTATCTGCAATCCGCTTTTGCAGGATATACCTGTATCTTGCTTCTGATACACATGTATTGTTAGCTTCAAAATTATATGTCATATCAAAAGGTTTTTGTCCATAAGCATACATCTTGCCAAGAAAAAAGAACTTTGCCGTATAGGAAACAACCCTTGCCAGCTGCCATGGAAATCTTCCAAAATTTATTTCAAACATTGGTGATGATAAAACTGCACATTTAAAAAGACGTGGATATTCTTCAAGCAGAAGTGCCCCTATAGTTCCTCCCATAGAATGTGCAAAAAGAAAAATACTGCCCGTCAGGCTCTCTTTTACAGCTATTTCCTGGATAAAATATTTTGCATCTTCTACATAGTCCATAAAAGACCTTGTATAAACTTTAGATAAGTCACTTACTGCCCTGTCCGAATAACCATGTCCTCTGTAATCCATAATAAATACGGAATATCCTTCACTAAAAAGCTTATAAATAACCTCTTCATATTTTGAAGTAAATTCACAAAGCCCATGTGAAATAAAAATTGATGCCTTTTCACATGGGTTAATATAAAATTCATAGTAAATATTAAATTTGCCACAGCTTTTGAAGTAACCTTTTTTACGTACTATATCCAGGACAGAAGAAACATCCATAGCCATTTTAATAAAATACTCCTGCCCTTCTAGTAATATAATATCATTATCCATTAAAAACATAAAACCTTTCTTTACGTTTTAAATTTACCAGACAGCCTATTCTGCTGTGGATTCTAAAAATTCAAGGAAATCTTCTTCTTTAAGTGGTTTTGAGAAGTAATATCCCTGCAGGTAGTCAACCCCTTTTTCAGAAAGTGCATCAACCATCTCCTTTGTTTCAACTCCTTCTGCAACTATCTTAAGTTTAAGGTCATTAATAAGCTCAATTATCTTTGTAAGTACAGCAAATGATTTATTAATTGAATCATTCCTGTTTTCTTCTGTTTCTGTTTTCATAAGTATTTTTTTACGCTGTTCAGGATAACAGCACCATATAAGGCTTTTATCCAGCTTTATAAGCTCATACTGGATATCAACCATCTGTGCAAGGTTGGAGTATCCAGTCCCAAAGTCATCCATTGAAAATGACGCGCCCATATTCCTGAGTTCTTCAACATTCCTGCTAAGCATATTTCCAGATGAAGTAGCTGCTGTTTCTGTAATCTCAAGGTTAAGGAAATTATATGGAAGCCCATATTTATATACTGTATCCCTAATCTGTCTTGTAAGCCCCTGGTCAATACACTGCACAGCTGAAAGATTTATCTCAATATATTCAATACCCCTCCCTATAAGGTTAGCCCTTTGTGAAAATTCACATACTTTTGAAAGTGCAATTTCACCAATTTTCATTATAAGGCCTTCCTTTTCTGCTATAGGTATAAATTCTTCTGGTGATATAAAGCCTATCGTCTTGTCATCTTTAAGCCTTATAAGTGCTTCTGCAGAGTGGAAATCACCTTTTTTTACAGAATAAATAGGCTGGTAAACCATATAAAAGCCATCATTATTAACAGCATTGTCAAGTATACGCAATATATCTGAATAACGCTCTTTCTCTTTGTACATTCTTTTATCATACATATAGAAACAGTTCTGGCGTTCATGGAAGCGCAGCATAAAATTAAATATATCTTCAATTTCTATTATACTTTCCGCTTCATCAGGACAGTGCAGTATATCTACAGTACCAGTCACATGCAGTATACTTGCATTATAATTGTAGTCATAATCCATCCTGTTTATAAGTTTTTTAATTTTGTCTACATCATAATTGTTTTTTTCTATTATAATACCAAGGACTTCTTCTTCAACTGAATATACATTTTCATGTAACGTATCCTCTATAATATTGGCAATATCCTTAAGTATCTTCTGGCAGACATCATGCCCATACTGTCCATGCAGTATATAAAATTCATGGAAACTTATCTGTGCAACATAAAAACCTGTATTCTTTTTAAAATATGAATTAAGCATTTTTCTGTATGCCATACTGTTGAAACAGCCAGTTTCATAATTAATATAAAGCTTAGAATCATCAAAATTAAAATAATTCATAAGTTCTAATATAATAAGCCCTGTGCTTGAGAGCAGTATTGAAGGGTTTAGGACCTGTACTATACAGAAACCTGCACATATTACAAGCCCTGCTATTACATTACCTGTATTCTTTTTTCTAAGATGCTTATAATTTATAACAAGGCATATAATTGATAAAACAAGGTATATCCCCATTACCACAAATGTTACATTTACAGAAGTCCCGCAAAGATATGCGCCGCTTCCGCCAGCGTGGAATTCCAGTGGTGCAAATAACCCTGCTGCCGCTGCTGTTATAAATGGTATTGATATAAGTATATTAATCCTTGTATGTGACTTATTATACTGTCCACACAACGATGTTATATGCAAGTGTATATAATACACTGACATACACATTGTAAGCAGGAACAGTCTGTGTACCGGGTTCCATATTATCTTTCCAGTTGTGTCAAAATGCAGTAAACCGTATGTAGACATAATGTCACACATCATATTTGCAGAAATTGCTACAAGTGTCTGGTTAAAAAAATTCCCCTTCTCAAATGGAAGCCTCTTATTCTTAAGGTATAAAAACCATATTATACCTAAAAGCAGGGCATTTATTACCCTTATCTGAAAATACAAAACATAAACTGTATTTAATGGCTCTCCCATAAATTTACCTTCCCTTCTTCCTGCGCATTCCCCTGTAAAGCCAGCATACATGGTTTACTAAAATTACTGTCTTGTACAAATCCTGTACACCAGTTTTTCACATTCCTTAAGGGCCATTATCTTAGGAACGGGGTAATACGGATTTGCCTCCATTATAGCACACTTTGCTATTTTTTTTACATCTTTTTCCGCTATTCCTTTATTTTTATGAACTTTGCCAGTTAAACAGGTTTTTATACTGTTATCTTTTGCTATTTTTATATTCCCATCTTCCTCTTTGTCACCAGTTTGTACCATTAAAGACATGTTTTCTTTTTCAATGCTGTTATTAAGTTCTTTATAAAAGTTTTTGTTAATTCCAAACTTATGGTTAAGCCTTTTTATATAAATTATATATGCTTTTGCCTTTTTTTCAACAGACATGTTTTTTTCTGTTATACCTGAAATATCTGCAAGCCTGGCAAGTTTAGCATATATACATATGCCATACCATTCAAGTACATATGGCAATACTACTGCTACTACCATTCCATGTGGCAGGTTATATCTCCCTCCTATTGCATGGCCTATTGCATGTACATATCCTACAGATGTCCTGACAAATGCACATCCTGAAAGATATGATGCATCAAGCATATTTTTCCTTGGGCTTATGCCGCCTGTCTTATAATATGCAGGTATAATGTTTTTTATAATAAGATTAACTGCTGCCTGGGCATTTGCTCTTGAACTTTTTGAAGAATATTTATTTAAATATGACTCTGTTGCATGTGTAAGTGCATCCATTCCAGTATAAGCAGTAAGATAACCTGGCATCCTTGCTGTCATTACAGGGTCAAGCACAGCATACCTTGGCACTATTTTTGTATCTGCAATAATTTTTTTAACTCCTGTCCTGTCATCTTTAATAACTGCGCATGCTGTAGCTTCAGCACCAGTCCCAGCAGTAGTAGGTACTGCTATAATTACAGGTACTTTCTTTCTTACTTTCTGGTATCCTGCAAGGCGCATTATACTTTTCCCTGGATTAACAATACTTCCTGCTGCTGCCTTTGCACAGTCTATTACAGAACCGCCGCCTATTGCAATAATTGCATTGCATTTATGCTGCAGGTAAGTTTTTCCCGCCATCTCTACACTTCCAGTACCTGTTTCTGCACTTATCCCAGAAAACACAATACATTCCAGCCCTTTTTCACGGAACATGGCAATTATCTTCTTAAACAGGCTTGTCTTCACAAGATGCGGCCCTGTAAATACAAGTACCTTTTTAATATTATGCTTTTTTAAAATCCCAGGTATCCTGCACACTGCCCCGTTTCCTGATATAACATTATGGTTATACCGGACTATATGCATAACATTAAGCAATACACTCTGGTAAATACGGTAAAAACAATTTTTAATAATCATTTTCTATAATCTCCTTAATACGCTCCGACACCCTTCTGACTTCCTCTTCAAATTCTTTGGCAGACATTCTTATTGCACCTTCACCAGCTACTATAATCTGTTCAAGTGCATCCGATGTGGCAACTGTTACATTATGTTTCTTACCAATTTCATGTGTAACCTTTTCTATATACATATCAGCAGTTTCTGCCTCTTTGGTATATACAACATGTATATTATTATAATCTGTAATTCCTCCCCTGCTTCCTTTTACCTTATATGCATCAAATACAAGTATAAGTATACACTGCTTGTACCCCTGGTAGTTACAAAGTATATCAATAAGTTTTCCCCTTGCAGCATCAAGGCTGGTTCTGGCAAGTTCATTTAATTCTTTCCATGAAAAAATAATATTATACCCATCAACAAGAAGATATTGTTTTACATCTTTATATTTTTTCTTTTTATATCTTGCAAGTTCTTTCTTATATTCTTCATCTTCTAGCTTATTCCTGGTTTTTTTTTTCTCATAGCCAAGATTTCCTTCTGTTTCACTTTTTAACTTTTTTCTGGAAGCACCAAATGTCCTTTCAAAAATAGCTTCAAGTTCTTTATCTTCTTCTATAGTACCATTATAAGTAATGGCAGACGCCTTTCCCTGCCTGGCAGCATTATAAGCAGATATTTCTATTTCACTTTTTCCCGTGTCTGTATCCATTCCTTCAAGGTGCATATAATTCTTTACTTCGTACCACGGAACATAAAATCCTGAACCATGTGCACAAAATACTGAACCTGTAGGATTTTCCATATCCTCATCAGGATTGTATCCTGTATTTTCTATTACTTCTTGTGTGTTATGGCATGGCATATACCCTCCTGGGCTGCATATAAGCCTTCCAAGCCCTCCAGTATATGCTGCTACTTCCTGCGTATAGCCTGACATCAGTGATACTGGTGCCTTTCCCGAAAGAACCTGCAGGCTGCCATCTGCCACTGGTCCTTCAAATGTCCCCTCCATCCTCTGTATATCGTTAATTGCCCTTCCTACTGAGCCAGGGGTCACTTCCAGCCGGAAGTTATAATATGGCTCAAGCAATACATTTTCTGCCTGCATAAGCCCCTGTCTTATAGCACGGTATGTTGCCTGCCTGAAGTCACCACCTTCTGTATGTTTAAGATGTGCCTTTCCTGCAACAAGAGTAATTTTTATATCTGTAACTGCAGAACCTGTAAGCACTCCTGGATGTTCTCTTTCATCAATATGTGAAAGTATAAGGTTCTGCCAGTTCCTGTCAAGGTCATCTTCTTTACATAATGATGCTGTTACAATACCACTTCCTCTTTCACCAGGTTCAAGCATCAGGTGTACTTCTGCATAATGCCTTAATGGTTCAAAATGTCCTACACCTTCTGTTATATTTGCAATAGTTTCTTTATATACTATATTTCCATGTCCAAACTCTGTTTTTATATTAAAACGTTCCCAGATAAGCCTTTTTATAACTTCTGACTGCACTTCACCCATAAGCTGCAGGTTAATTTCCTGAAGTTTTTCATTCCATGCTATATGAAGCTGTGGTTCTTCTTCTTCCATTATTTTCAGGCTTTCCATCAGATGATGTACAGGAGTTCCATCTGATGGCATTATTTTATATGACATTACAGGTTCAAGTAATGGTATAGTTAATGAACTATCTGCACCAAGACATTCTCCAGGGCTTACACTTTTAAGCCCTGTAACAGCACACACCATGCCTGCTTCTGCAATATCTGCTGTTTTATACTTTTCACCTGAATAAATCCTTATTTGTTCTGCCTTTTCCTGTGTTCCTGGAACTTGTTCTTTAACTTTCAGGCTTCCACCTGTAATCTTCATGTATACCAGCCGCATGCCCTGGCTGTCCCTGGCAACTTTATATACCTTTGCACCAAAACTGCTGCCATATTCTATATCAGAAGAATAAACTGCAATACCTTCCATAAACTCTTCTACACCATCCATTTTCAATGCAGAACCAAAAAAACAAGGAAAAACTTTCCTGGATTTTATAAGCATTTTAATATCTTCCCTGCCAACCATGTCATTTTCCATATAGAAATCCAGCACTTGTTCATCTGACATAGCTATTTCTTCATAAAACCCATCTGTTTCACCATCTGAAAAGCCAATGCACTCACTTCCAAGCTTATCCTTAATCCCTGCAAGTACAGAAGCCTTGTCACTGGCAGCAATATCCATTTTATTGACAAATATAAATACTGGTATATTATACCTTTTTAAAAGCCTCCACAATGTTAATGTATGGGGCTGTACACCATCTGTACCACTGACAACCAGCACAGCATAATCAAGTACATTAAGCGTACGCTCCATTTCTGCTGAAAAATCTACATGTCCAGGAGTATCAAGCAGTGATATTTCAATATCTTTCCAGTTAATAACGGCTTGTTTTGAAAATATTGTTATCCCTCTTTCACGTTCAATCCCGTGGTTGTCAAGAAAAGCGTCTTTGTGGTCTACACGCCCAAGCTTCCTTATATTTCCTGCAAGAAACAACATTCCTTCTGACAATGTAGTCTTCCCTGCATCTACATGTGCAAGTATACCTATAACAAGCCTTCTCACCTATTCCACCTCCTGTACATAAATTTATCTTAGCTAAAAAAGGAACGCTGGCGCGTTCCTTTCTGCCATAACATTCTATCATCAGGCAATGCCTAATGCACTTTTCGCAAGCCTGTCTGCCATGTCATTATACTTATCATCTGAATGGCCTTTAACTTTTACAAATTTTACATCAACCTGGTCTTTTATGCTGTCATAAAACTTTTTATATGCCAGGGTTCCTTCTTTATTTGTCTTCCACTCACCAAGGCACCATTTAGCAATACCCTCATAATCATGGTAAATTATAATCCTTCTAATCCCTTCATCTATGGCATACTGCATTGCTGCTTCGGCTCCTTTTATTTCCCCTGCAACATTATGCATCTGTGCAAGTCCTTTATCACTGATTTTTTTTGAAAAGCATATTTCCCTGCCAGCCCGCAGGATAACCATGCCATAAGAAAATTCCCCCTGGTAAAAACTACCATCCACATATGCTTTTACAACATTGTCTGTATCCCATCCTGCTTCTTCTGGTGTCCCATTACCTTTTCCATAGAACTGTATAGCTTCCTCTTCGGTTTTAAAGCTTTTATATACAGCACATGGAAAACCATCTACCTGGACCTTACACTCATTCCAGGTCCTGTATATGCCATTCTTTCTTCCATTGCGGACAACATAATATTTACCAGCCATGGATTACCTCCCTTTTAACTGTTCTTTTTAATACACTGTTCCCCAAGTGTACAGAACAGTTCATTTACATCTATTGGTTTTGAAAGATGTGCTGTCATTCCTGCAGCAGATGATTTCTGCTTGTCTTCATCATATGCATTGGCAGTCATTGCAATAACTGGTATCCTGCGGGCATCATCCCTGTCCAGTTTACGTATAGCCTCTGTTGTTTCAATTCCATCCATATATGGCATACATATATCCATAAGTACAGCATCAAAATACCATACAGCTGATGATTTAAATATTTCAAAGCCTTCCTTGCCGTTTTCTGCACATGTAACATTTATATCTGAACTTTCTAATATAAGTTTTACAAGTTCTGTATTTACAGGATGGTCTTCACAAAGCAATACATTCTTTCCTGCAAGCAGTTTTTTAATATATTCAATGCTGCTGGAATCTTCCTTTGCAGTACTGTCTGACTTCCTTACTGGAAGGTATACTGTAAACTTTGTGCCAACATTTTCTTCACTTTCAAGTTTAATAAAACCACCCATCATATCTACAAGGTTTTTAACAATAGATAAGCCAAGGCCTGTACCAGCTGTCCTTGTAATTTCCCTTGTTTCTTCTTGTGAATATGGTTCAAATGCCTTGTCTGCAAATTTTTTACCCATGCCTGTGCCATTATCCTGCACTATAAATTTACAGTTACATCCTTTTATATTTTTTGCCATACATTCCAGTGTAAATTCAACTCTTCCGCCTTTAGGTGTAAATTTTATTGCATTGGAAAGCAGGTTTAAAAATATTTGTTTAATCCTTAGACTATCTACGTATACCTGGCCTCTGTAACTCCATTTTGATGCATCTATAATAAGGTCTATATTTTTCCTGTCGGCTTCTGACTGTATTGAGTTAATAACACTTTCAAACATTTCATCCCATTCTGTATCTTCATAACTAAGTGTCATTTTATGGCTTTCAATTTTACTTAAGTCAAGTGTGGCATTAATAAGCTGTACAAGAAATTCGCCTGAAGTTTTTATCTTGCCAAGGTATTCATCTTTCTGTTTAATTGAATTGCTTTCTATTGCAAGATTTGTAAAGCCTATTACAGCATTAAGAGGAGTCCTCATATCATGGCTCATATTAGAGAGAAATTCTGTTTTTGCCTTATTTGCTTTCCTTGCATCCTCGAGTGCATCAAAAAGCATTTTTTCCTTTTTCTGTTCCTCATATACTGCATCAGTAACATCTTTTTTTGCTATTGTAACAAGATTGTGTTTCTGGTCAAGCCATCTTATGCTGACTTTATAGCGCTTTTCTATGCCATTAACTGTCCTGTCATAGTAAAATATATACTCCGATGCGTTTGAAAGTTTTTCTTTTATAAGCTTAGAATCCAGGTTCTCAAGAAACCTGTTCCTTTTATTCTCTGAAACTCCAGGTATATTATAAAAGACTTTCCGCATTGTATTGCTGTAATCTCCATTTCTCCCATATTTACCATTGTCAACATACATTTCAGGTTCTGCTGTAAAACAGCAGAAATACCTGTTTTTAACTATATCTACACAAAGTATTGACAAAAATTCTGTCTTTACAACATTATTAAATGCTTCCCTTGTAAGAACCTCTTTAGTTATGTCTTCTTCTATAGCAAATACTATTATATCATTTGTATACGGGTTCTTTTTCATAGTTATATTAAACCGTATAAAAAGAGTCCCTGTATTTTTATTAATAACAAATGGAAGCTCAAGAGTTAAAGTTCTCTTTCCTGAATTAAATATCCGGGCAAGCTCCCTGCTGTCAAAAATATTATAAAAACCTTCTTCTACGCCACTGTCTTTAAAAAGAAATTCTGCTATGTCATAGCACTCATCCAGGGACATGCCTGCATCAATAAGCCCTGACATAGTTTCACCTTTCATACATTCAACACGGTTCTTGGTTATATTATACCGGATTATACATATATAGTTGTCATAAAAATTACTAAGCCTCATTACTTCCTCGTCATAAAGCCTGTTCAGCCTTGCCACTGCTTCCTGTTCAAGTTTCCTGCTTATTGCAAGCTCTTCTTCAAGTTCTTTCTGCCTGTTTATGTCAACTATGCTGCAGCAGGCATATACCTGCCCGTCTGCCTGTCTTACTGGCATACAGCTTGTATAAAGCCATACATATTTTCCAGTACGGAAGTTAATATGCCTGAAAACACATTCTGAACTTTCCTCATTGTCAAATGCCATAGTAAATATATGCAGCACTTTGCCTATATCATCCAGATGCAGTACATCAAAAATATCAATTTTCCTTAATTCTTCAATTTCCTTGCCTTCATGCCCAACCATCTTTAAAGCAGATGGAGTTGCCGTTACAAGGATAACTTTATCATCTTTCCTCTGGTAAACAACACTTCCACATGCAATATTTATAGTTTCACCAGATAAATCTCTATTATTTTCTAATTCCATAATTACTTTATCCCCACCTGTCCTAAAAAACGCTTATCCTTTATCACTGCAAAAACCAATGCCCTGCAAGCTGTTGTAAAAGACAAACTCCATATGCCGTAACTGCAGCGCATTTAGAAGCTCATGTATGGGAAAAGCGGCTTTACAGCCGCAATTCCTTTAATATTCCATCCCACCAGGTAAGAACCTTGTCCTGATGGAATAATATAAATGTTTATATATGTTTTACGTATATCTGGATGGCTTTAATCCCTGTGCATTGAGAATGATGACATATCATAATTCTTAAGGTTTTCTACAATACTTCTGTTATCTGCTGTTTCTATCATGTCATCCCTGCTCTTTTTGAATTTAGGATATACACCATATGAACTTGGACCACCTACACAACCATTTTCACATGCCATTCCTTCTATAAATTCTTCATTTAATTTATTTACTTTAAGCTGCAGCAATGCTTTTTTACATTCTGTTGTACCGCTTGCCTTGCATACTGAAAGGCTGTTGCCATCACGGCCTGTTTCATTAAGATACTCTATAACAGATGCTGTTACACCGCCTGAATTGCCATATCTCTTGCCAAACTTACTTGCTTCCTGGTATCCGTCAACTTCATCAAAATGCTCTGTGTCAACTGCCAGCATTATTGCGTGGAGTTCGCTAAATGCAAGGACTGCATCTGCGTTGCCTTCTATTTTCTGGTCTGTTACTTCTGATTTCTTAGCTATACATGGGCCAATAAATACAGTATATGCATCCGGCTCTTTTGCCTTAATCATCCTTGATACAGCACACATAGGCGAAACTGTTGTTGATATAAGGTCTGCTGACTCTGGGAAATGTTTCCTTATCATATTTACAAACGCAGGACAGCATGAAGTTGTCTTTCTTTCTCCCTTTTCATGTGCTTCCCACCATTCTTCTGCTTCACTTGAAGTTGTCATATCCCCGCCAAGGCCTACTTCTACCATATCTGTAAAGCCTGTTGCTATAAGTGCTTTACGCCAGCTTGCCATTGTTATGCCATTCTCAAACTGGCCTTCAATCGCAGGTGCAACAAGCGCATAAACTGGCCTGTCTGATTTAATTGCATTAATAACATCTACAATAAATGTTTTTGAACCTATTGCCCCAAAAGGACATTTATGTATACACTGGCCGCATTTAATACATTTCTCATCATCAATTACTGAAATACCATGTTCATCATATGTTATTGCGTCAACTGGACAGCTGAATTTGCATGGTCTCTGCAGGTGCACAATAACATGGAATGGACAGGCTTTAGCACACATTCCACATTCACGGCAGTGGTTAGGGTCAATCTTTGGATGCTTTCCATCCATTGTGATTGCACCAAATTTACATGAGTTCATACAGGATTTGCCTAAACAGTTCTGGCAGTTGTCAGTAATAATATAACTTGCAATCGGACAGTCAGCACATGCAGACGGGATTACCTGTATTATATTGCCATCATCAACTTCACCTGGTGCTTTCCCTTCGGCAAGCCTTACACGCTGCCTGATTATTTCACGCTCTTTGTAAATACAGCAGCGGAACTCAGGTTCTGGCCCTTCTATAATTTTATATGGGATATTATCCCTTTCCTCCTCAAGTTTCCCTTCAAACGCTAGTTTTGCAACCATATTTAAAACTTCATGTTTTAAATTAATAATTCCTTCATCAGCAAACATATGCTTTCCTCCTCTTTTTTATAAACATCAAATAACCTGTTTATAAGTATATACTATATGAATAATTTTCTCAATACCTGTTTTTTTTGAGTTTTCTCATTTTTTAAATATACAAGTATTTTGGCTCTGGCAATTCCAAAATTTTACAAGTTATGCGGCTCTGGCAATTCCAAAATTTTACCAACAGCAGCCCGTTTGCACTTGGATGGGATACGCAGTGATGCATAAAGCTCCAAATGCTTAATAGAAACTTTTGTTTCTATTAAGCATTTAAGACTAGATTTAAACATCAGTATTGCCGTACAATTATGTTATTTTTATATAAAATATATGGGATTTTTATTTGAATTTTAAAATAGAATAATATTTTGTACTAGATATATGATTATCCTGTTGTTACAAGGCTTTCTAATATTTCGTTTAATGCATATTTACTGCTTGTATGGCAGCGCACAATATCTGCCCCGCATTTCTGCGCCTCATTTATAGCACATTTTACCATTTTATGTGAAACTGTACTGGTAAATAATATGAGTGCATCAGGACTGCCTATCTGGCCGCTTAAATTACCTGGCATCTGCGTAAAT
Source organism: uncultured Lachnospiraceae bacterium (assembly GCA_948794795.1). Lineage (GTDB taxonomy): Bacteria > Bacillota > Clostridia > Lachnospirales > Lachnospiraceae > Butyribacter. Next base: position 29,064 of record CAQGLR010000019.1, read on the forward strand.
ATCTTTACTTTACAGTTATGCTGCCTGCATATTTTTTTATATTGGCAGGCCATTCTGTCATGTCCTCCTATAATAACAATACTCACTTTTTCCCTCATTTCTGCGCTGCTTTTTGCGCATTCCAAATTAGATACTATATACACAACTTTGAAATTTTCCTGTACTGCATGCCTTTATAATATATTCCATATCCATACCGCTTGAAAGCAGCCTTATAAGCAGTTCTTCTGCTGTTTTAAATTTTTCAAACAATTTTATTTTATTATCAACATCTTTATATACTTTCCAGTATCCTGTATATAAAAAATTTCTTCCATTATTATCTATAAATCCCTTTACATCCTCTGCTGGATAACCAAGTATAAGACCTATTTCATGCGGAAATTTACCATTGCCACATATGTAATCCTGGTATCTTTTACTGAACATATATAATACATATCCAATCTGTAATTCCACATATCCTTCTGATTTAAGAATTTCTTTTACATCTTTCCTGTAAAGATAGCTTTCAAGTTGTTTTCTACGGAATAAAAGTATTACTACTTTCTTATCTGTTTTAATCATCCTGAAAAATGAAATGCCTGTATTCTTTAACATATCCATAGCAGTGTTCTCCATATCAGCTGGTATTGCCAGAAGATTAGAAACCTTAAGCCCTGTAAGAAAAGGTGCACATTGCAGCGCAAGCTGTGTTTCAATACTTTTTAAATCCATTTTTAAAATCATTTCAATAACCTTCTGTTTCATATGCCCTCCTTTTATTAGTTTTAACTAACTATAATTAATTATAGCTAATAAAAGTTGCTTAGTCAATACTTTATATAATAAAAAAATACCCCATTTTACAGAATATATACTATCTGTAAAATGGGGTGTCTGCCCAGAAATTAAAATAAAAATCTTATTTTCTATTTACAGCCGCCTCTGCACTTACTACAGTCACAACCACATTGCAAAGACTTTCCATTTCTTTTATTTATAACCATACTGCGTATTGCAAGCAGGATACATAAGGCAACTATTGCCCCTGTAACCAATGTTCCCATAAATATATTTCTCCTTTCATTAAGCATGTTTAGAAACCACTCTTATGCCACTGCCTGGCTTATATGCATCTGCAGATATTTTAATATTGTTTATTCTGCATGTGCAAGTTTTGTTTTTAATACATTCTTCTCATGGCCAGGCCTGAAAAGTAAGTAAATAAATGCTATTATAAATAAAAATGCTATAAATGTCCATATTCCAAAACCATTGCCTGTAAATAAACTTCCAATCTGGTATATACAAAGTGATACTATATATGCAAGCACTGTCTGGTACCCTATTGCTGTAAAAAACCAGCGGATATTATTCATCTCACGTTTAATTGCCCCCATTGCTGCAAAACAAGGTGCACACAAAAGGTTAAACACAAGGAATGAATATGCTGGCAGGGCGGCCATGCTTGCACCAACTGCTGCCAGAAGGTCTGGTGTATCCTCTGCTGCTTCTGAACCAATCCCAGAAAGTATTCCAAATGTAGTTACCACATTTTCTTTTGCAATAAGTCCTGTAACAGCAGCAACTGCCATTTTCCAGTTACCCCACCCAAGCGGTGCAAATAGTGGGGCTATAATTCCTCCTATTGCTGCAAGTATACTTTTATCAAGCTGTTCTTCTTCAAGCATTCCAAACTTGCCATCCGCCCAGCCAAATCCTTGCAGGAACCAGAGGACTACTGCTGAAAGAAGGATAATTGTGCCTGCTTTTTTAATAAATGACCAGCCTCTTTCCCACATACTTCTAAGTACATTGGTAACAGTTGGCATATGGTAAGCAGGAAGTTCCATAACAAATGGTGCTGGGTCCCCAGCAAAAAGCTTTGTTTTCTTTAATATAATTCCTGAGCATACGATTGCTGCAATACCTACAAGCCATGCACTGTATGATACCCACCATGCATTATTAAATAAAGCACCTGCAATAAGGGCAATAATTGGAAGTTTCGCACCACAAGGTATAAATGTAGTAGTCATTATTGTGATTTTACGGTCCCTGTCACTTTCAATAGTCCTTGAAGCCATAATTCCAGGAACGCCACATCCACTGCCAATAAGCATAGGTATAAATGATTTGCCTGAAAGCCCAAACTTACGGAAAACACGGTCCATTATAAATGCAACCCTTGCCATATATCCACATGATTCCAGGAATGCAAGGAATATAAATAATATAAGCATCTGTGGCACAAATCCAAGTACTGCACCTGTTCCGCCAATAATTCCATCTACAACAAGCCCTGAAAGCCATTCTGCACAGCCTATAGATTCAAGAAGCCCGCTTACAGCACCAGGTATTCCAGGAATATGTAAAGACTCAATCCCAAGGAAGTTCCAGCCATCGCCAAATACCCCGTCATTAGCCCAGTCCGTAGCCCATGTACCAACAGTAGTAACAGATACATAATATACTACAAACATTACAGCCGCAAAAATTGGAAGCGCAAGTATCCTGTTAGTGACAATCCTGTCGATTTTATCTGAAACCGGTAAACTGCCTTTATTTCCTTTTGTATAACATTCTCCAATAATAGATGAAATATATACATATCTCTCATTGGTAATAATACTTTCTGTATCATCATCAAACTTTTCTTCCATTGTTTTAATTTCTTCTGTTATATCAGGAAGGTTATCTGACTGTTCTATAATTTTACTATCCTTTTCAAGAAGCTTTATTGCAAAATACCTTTTCTGCCTTTCTGGCACTTTGCCATTTAATTTCTCCATAACTCCTTGTATTATTTCTTCACAGTCATCAGAAAACTTGTGTACAACTGGTGTACTGCCTTTTCCTGCCAAAGCTGTTGCCTTCTCTGCTGCTTCCATAATCCCTGTACCTTTAAGCGCTGAAATAGCAACTGCTTCACAGCCAAGCTTTTCCCCAAGCTTGCCAATATGTATTTTGTCACCTGATTTTTCAATTATGTCTGCCATATTGACAGCTATAATAACTGGTATGCCCAGCTCAAGTATCTGTGTTGATAAATACAAATTTCTTTCAATATTTGTACCATCTATAACATTAATAATAACATCTGGGGTTTCACCTGTTAAATAATTTCTTGCAACTACTTCTTCAAGTGTATAAGGTGACAGTGAATAAATCCCTGGCAGGTCTATAATAGTTATATCTTTATGTCCCTTTAACTTTCCCTCTTTTCTCTCAACAGTAACACCTGGCCAGTTTCCAACAAACTGGTTTGAACCTGTAAGTGCATTAAATAATGTTGTCTTACCACAATTTGGATTTCCTGCTAATGCAATCTTAACTGGCATATCTAATGCCTCCTATCTTTTTTAAATTTATTTCCACAAATGCAAAGCCAAAATGTGCAATCTGCCATGTTTCTTATAGCGGGGCACTTTGCTTAGTTACACAAAACGTTATATAGTCTTATCTCATTAATATTAGTATATACTAACCCATAAGCAAAAAAATATATATTATCTACTCAACCTCTATCATTTCCGCATCTGCCTTACGGAGTGACAACTCATATCCCCGGACTGTCACTTCTACAGGGTCTCCCAGAGGTGCAACTTTTCTTACATAGATGTCTACACCCTTTGTAATACCCATATCCATAATCCTTCTCTTTACAGGACCTTCCCCGTCAAGCTTAATAACCCTGACAGTATTTCCGCTTTCTATTTCCTTTAAAGTCCTCATTTTGCCAAGACCTCCATTCTATACCAGTATTTCCCCCTGTTATACCATAATCCTTCCCGCCAGGTCTTTACCAATGGCAACCCTTGAATCCTTTATGCTGACAATTATATTGCCTCCAGATTCAGATATAACTTTAACAATCCCCCCTGTGGTAAAACCAAGCTTTTCAAGAAACTTCCTGGTTTCCCCTTTTCCACCAATACGCTTTATTTCATACTGTTCACCAGCATTTACAAAAGTAAGTGGCATATATAACCCCTCCTAGTATTTATTTATTTTTTATTATATAGTTAGTATACTCTAACATATATTAGATGTCAATCATTTTTTAAATTTTTATATAAAATAATTTTAATATAATTCCATTTGGCTGGATTATGCCAGTAAAATTGTATATATTCTTCCTTTGGCTTTGCAAAAATAAAGCTGCCACACAGCAGGCCATATAACCCTGCTATATGCAGCAGCTTTTATAATAATCTAAAATCTTTATTCAAATTTCTTATTCTCATCTACAAGGGCAACAAGCCTGTTTTTAACATCATCTGCAGTAGCAAGGATTATATCTGCCGAAGCAGCTATCTCCTCTGTAGAAGCGGCAAGACTGTCAACTCTCTCATTAATATCTGTTACTACATTCATAAGGCTTGTACTGTCTTCTATTATCCTTGAAACATGATGTATAATCCTCTCCTGGCTCTCATTGCTTCTTGATGCAGTTTCACGTGAACTTGTAGCAAGATGGTTAATCTCATCTGCAACAACTGCAAACCCCCTCCCAGCTTCACCAGCCCTTGCAGCCTCAATACTTGCATTAAGTGCAAGCAGGTTTGTCTGTGATGCAATAGAAACTACTTCTTCATTATTAGCAGTAAGCTCTGATACCATAGCATCAATTTCATGCATTGCCTTATTCAGGCCTTTGCAGAAACTTGTAATGTCATGCATATGTTTTGCAATCTCAGTGCTTTCATCCGCATTACTTGTATTTCCTTCTGCCATATGGTCTACTGCCTCATGCAATGCCTCAAAGTTGTCATTAATATCATTTACCGTTTCCATGACATTCTCGCCCTGGCGTTTAATAATCTCCTTCTCTTCCTGGTTTTCCCTGGCAAGCTGCATAGCATTTTCCCTTTGCTCTTCAACCTGGCTCTTAATATAATAAATACAGTTCTCTTTTCTGTTAAAACCATTATGTATTGCTGTAACCATACTTTCACAGCTGTCATAGCCACAACATGAACAGTTTATATTTTGTTCCTCATATGTATTTTTATTCATACTGTGGAAAATTTCAAGCTTCTCCTGTTCTGAAGGAATTTCATTCTTGCATGTATCTGACAAATCATTGTATGTCCTAAGATAATCCTCAAGTTTAAGGTTCCGGAACTGATGGTTAAATTTCTTTAAACGCTGCTTTGGTGAAAGATTTTTAGACCAGGCACTAGACAAACTGCTTTTCTTGACATTTTCCCTGATTTTAAGCACATTATAGAGCGCATCATCTGTTTCAGATATCTCAGGTTCTGTAGCAGTACCGCAAAGACATCCTTCTGAACAATTAAGTGCATCTATAAAAAGATAAGGAGTACTTCCCTTTGCTATTCTGTCTTTATTCTTCCATAAGAAGTCATATAAATGCTTTTCACCCTCAATCTGCCTGACAAATACACTTTCACCCAGGAACCAGTATACATTCTCCTTAAGTCCGCCAGGAGCAGGATAAAGTGAACCAAGCCCATATTCAATCTCATCTGAACACATCTCACCATATATGTTATTCTTCCTTACATATTTCATAAGATGGTCAAATGTCACATTATATTGTATATACCCCTTATTAGATGGTTCTTCCATTTCAAGCTTTTTAGCTATACAGGGGCTTATAAATGCAAGCTTGTCTGTAATTCCCATAACCTTTTTAACATAAATTGCGGCACACATCATTGGGCTTTGTACTGGAAAAAGCTTTGGCAGAAGTTCAGGTATATAACGCTCAATATAACCTACAACTGCAGGACAAGGCTGTGAAATACCTCCTTTAAAATTATTTTTCTGTATATAATTTAAATATCCCCATGTTGTAATATCTGCTCCAAAAGAAACACTTATAATCCTGTTTACGCCAGCTTTCTTCAAACCTCCAAGAACTTTTTCGTACTCATTTGGATAGTTTGCCTTAAATGCAGGCGCAAGCAGAAGCGATATCCTCTCTCCTTTCTTTAATGCAGCAAAAAATTCTTCTGTGTCATCTATGTATTCCCTTGCACTATGTTCACATACATCAAAACATGCCCCACATGATACACACATATCCCCGTTAACATCTATCCTGTTCTTTCCGTCCTCAAGTTCAGATGCTACACAGGCTCCTGCACAACTGCATACACTTATACACTTATTACATCCTATACAATTGTCATTTGTAACTACTAATCCATTATTAAGCATTGATGCCCGACCTCCAAATTGTATTCTTAATTTATGTTTTTTTACTTACAAAATACAATAATACCCTGTATTACACTTTTACATTTCTAACAGTATACCATAAATATCATATAATTTCCACTAAAAAGTTCATGGCTGTATGTCACATAAAAATATATTATTATAAAAAATACATTCTTTGCCTGCTTCTTATTGTATATGTCATAATTATTATTTTTAATTGATAGTTATTATCCAGGTTAAAAAAATAATAAAACCTAGATATCTTTTTATTGACAAATAATTCCTATAATTGTAAAATACATGTTTATATTAATTTCTTTTTTTTTAATATAAGAGGTACAAACACTATATCATTTTCAATTAATTTATCAGGTATTTTGGCAATAAAAATAAAAAAATTTTTCCTGTCAAAATTTAAAATCTACAGATATTAATAATACAGTTAAATACCAGGACGTATTTATCCAAGTCAAAATATTAGCATTTAACCACCTTAGTAATCATAAGGACTAGTGATAACAATTATTTTAACGGAGGAAATTTATATGAATGAAATACACATAAATAATAAAAACAACTATTACCAAAGATTTGAAGTTCTAAAAACAAACAGAAATAAAAGATATAAATACAATGAATTTCTAGTAGAGGGAGTGCGTAGTTTAAAAGAGGCGGTTAAAAACGGCTGGAATATCAAATCTTGGATTTATAATAAAAATAACCTGTCAGACTGGGCTAAAGAAACCATCCATACCGTAAAAACCGAAACAAATTACTGCCTTACACCACAACTTTTATGCTTATGATGTGAAATGAAACCATGGGACTGAACAAGACATTCAAAGAATACTGTGATGTTTTATGTACTATACCTATGTCACCAGAATCATATGCAACTTCTTTTAATGTAAGCTGTGCCGCATCTGTTTTAATGTATGAAGTTACAAGACAAAGGCAAGTAAAATCCAGACCCACAGAACGCACAATATGAGGTGTGGATACCAATAACAAAGAAAAAGGTATAGGGATGGACTTATGGACAAAAAATTTTATATAGCTTTGCGGGCGTTAAAATAATAAAGTAAAGGTTTTTATATGCCAGCCCTAAAAAATGGTGTTTTATTGCATAACAGAAAAGCAGGGAACCGGCCACTAATAAAAGTGATATGTTCTCTGCTCTTGTTTGCACCCTGGTAATACATACGTTTCAATGTAAAGTAATTATCTGTTGCTGCAAGTATCTTATTTTTTACAATAACATATTGATAACCTTCTTTATCATCAAGCTGTTATTCAAACTCCTTAACTAACTTATCTGTAATTTACTGTATTTCTTTATTAATTTCTTCTGTTGTATGTTCTAATTTTTTCTGTGCTTCACTGTTTTCTGCTTTGCCAGCTTTTATTTCTGGGACTTCAATATCTGTCATATTTCTGGAACATATTCTGCATAAGTATATTTTTTATATTTTCAGATTTTATTGAAAATTGAATATCTTCAAATAGTTCCTCTGATAATAATTTAATTATATTTTTCACATTTTAAGGTTTTCTCCCTTATAATTGCTGGGATATTAATTATAACCTGCCCAGACTGCAGCACATTTTACTGCCTTTTTCCACCCTTCCAGTTTCTCCTTCCTTTCTTCTTCTGTTATTCCTGGCAAGAAAATTTTACTTGTTTCCATATTGCCTGCAATCTCTTCTTTATCCTTCCAGTATCCTACAGCAAGACCTGCAAGACCTGCTGCACCCATGGCAGTACTTTCTGTACAGCTTGGAAGTATTACAGGTATATTAATAATATCAGCCTGTACCTGCATTAAAAAGCTGTTTGCACTTGCGCCTCCATCTGCTTTTAATGCAGAAAGCCTTATTTCTGAATCTGCTGTCATAGCATCAAGCACATCATTTGCCTGGTATGCAACAGATTCAAGAGTTGCACGGATAATGTGATATTTGTTTGTACCACGTGTAAGCCCTGTAATAGTTCCCCTTGCATCCTGGTTCCAGTAAGGCGCACCAAGACCTGTAAATGCTGGCACAACATAGCATCCATTAGTATCTGGGACTTTCTGCGCCATTATCTCTGAATCTGCAGCAGACTCAATTAAGCGCATTTCATCACGCATCCATTGTACTGCAGCACCTGCAATAAAAATAGAACCTTCCAAGGCGTATGTTACTTTGCCATCAAGTCCCCATGCAATAGTAGTTACAAGCCCGTTATCTGAATATACAGGAACATCTCCTGTATTCATAAGCATAAAACAACCTGTGCCATATGTATTTTTTACATCACCTTTATTAAAACATGCCTGTCCAAAAAGTGCTGCCTGCTGGTCCCCAGCTATGCTGGCAACAGGAACCATGCCTCCAAAATATGAACTGTCTGTCATGCCATATATTTCACTTGACTGTCTTACTTCTGGCAGCATTATTCCAGGAATACCAAGTTCACGCAATATATCATTGTCCCATTGCAGTTCATTAATATTGTACATCATAGTGCGTGATGCATTTGAATAATCAGTTACATGTACTTTGCCTTTTGTAAGATTCCAGACAAGCCATGTATCAACCGTACCAAATAAAAGTTCACCATTTTCTGCCCTGGCACGTGCACCTGGCACATTATCAAGAATCCATTTTAACTTTGTAGCAGAGAAATATGCATCTGCCACAAGCCCTGTTTTCTTACGGAATATTTCTGCCAGCCCTTTTTCTTTCAAGCTGTCACAATATTTTGATGTACGGCGGCACTGCCACACAATAGCATTATATACTGGTTCACCAGTATACTTGTCCCATACAATAGTTGTTTCCCTTTGGTTTGTTATTCCTATTGCTGCTATATCTCCTGCTGAAGCACCTGCCTTTGCCATTGCTTCTACAGCAACACCAAGCTGGGAAGACCATATTTCACTAGCATTATGTTCTACCCAGCCTGGCTTTGGAAAAATTTGTGTAAACTCTTTCTGGGCAACTGATACAATTTTACCTTTTTGGTTAAATAAAATACAACGGTTACTTGTAGTGCCTGCATCAAGTGCCATAATATATTTTCTCATAAAAACCCCTTTCTATAATAAACCAGACAATATCCTGGACATACACCAGACATATATTTGCAATATATATTACCTAAAACCAGGCATCCGTCACCTGCCTGCTTGAAAACCAGATAATCCACATATTACTTTAAATATTTTTTTATAAAATACAATCCCCACTATAAAGAAACTAAAATATAATTTTATTATAGCGGGGTATTTTTAATAATATAAACTTAAATATTATTATACTTCTTTAAGCAAAGCCTGAAGCAGCATAATATGGTATTCCTCATCTTTAATAATTCTTGCTATAACTGCATTAACACAATCATCCCTGATTATCTGCATATGTGCTTTGTACTGGCTTATAGCGTCTTTCTCTGCTTCTATATCTGCAATTATCATTTTTCTGGCATTACCAGGTATAGACAAATATCCAGGTGTCCACATTCTATTGCTGCCATTGCGGTATTTCGCTACAAAACTAATATCTCCGCCAAGCAGTACCACAAGTTCACCAAGTTTCTGTAAATGTATCATTTCTGCCATTGCAATTCCAAGTATTGTTTTAGCTAAAGGACATTTAATACAAGATAAACGGTTTTCATTATTAATATACTGTGTAATTGCTGACATTTCAGATACAGAACCACAGTAATCAACACTGAGCAGGTCTGCATATACCTGGTTTCTGCTTCTTACTTGTACAGGAGGATAAGGAAGGTCTGCCATAGCTGGCCTTATACCCTGGAAATTACAGTTATTAGCAATTAAATTCTCTTTTTCTTCCATACACTATTTTCTCCAAAAATATTTATTTGGAATAGTATATTAAAATATTGGAAAAGTGTACTTATTCATTATTAAATATCTTTATAAAGTGCATAAAAATCTGACTCCATATTTTCCAGCTGTCTTTTGCAAAAGCTGCTGGCATCATCAAGTGCAGCATTATAAATATAACTTCCTAAAATATCCATAAAAAAATTATATACGTTATCCTGTCCAATATACCCTAAGTCCAGATTATATTCTTCTTTAAAGAAATAATGTATTTCATCCATTATTTTCTTTTTATCACTGTCTTTTATATTAACCATAATAATCCTCCATGCCGGCTTTGGGCGGTTCAAATAACATAGCAGGACAAGCCTGCTTTAGAAAAATGCTGGTTTTGCATTTTTCCTGTGTGAAATTTAATATATCTTATGTAGCTTTTTTTGCTGCCTTAGATATATTTTTCACACTAATCCCCTTGCATATATTTATTCTATCAGGCAATTTCTAAATGTTTTGTATAATAATCATTACTATTTCTCTTGTCAAAACTTTCTGCAATGCCTGATGCCTGTGTATAAAACCAGTCTGCCAGTACAGAAGTATTATATATTCCATCTTCACGCCAGACTTCAGATTTTACTGGCAGTTCCATTCTTACATCTGTTTGTTTTTTTGAAATCTCCCTGAAAAGCACATATGCTCCCATATAAAAATAATATTTTGCTTTCTGGTTCCACATATTTATTGTCCACTCCAGGCGTTTTTCAAAAATTGACAATCCCTTAGTAGTATTTACATAAGCATAATAACGCAGAACCGCACCCATAAATTCTAAGTCTCCCTGGTCTTCATTATGTTTTCTGTATAATTTTTTTGCAAATGGTTTTGCCCCTTTTATATCACCATTGTCCAGCATATATTTTAAATAAGTATACCAAAGCTGTGGATATGTATCATCACAAACGTCATCTAAAAGACCTTTATCAACTTTTTCAAAATATTTATCTGCCTTCTCTTTCTGCCCCATCTCAAGATACAGCCTGGCAGCATAAGCATGTTCACATGATTCACAATCAAACCTGTAATCTGGTTCTGTATTCCATGCCTTTTTTAAATATTCCTCTGCTTTATTAAAATCAGCATACAGCCATCTCCAGAACATCTGCCAGTAATAACTTCTCTCTGCCATTCCAAATTGTTTTACAAGTTTATATAAATTATCCAGCAACTTTTCCCACTGTTCTGTTGTTACCTGTGGCAGGCATAATATTGTATCAACACCAAGCAATACTGCCATAACATAGGCTTCTTTTCCAAGGTCATCCCCTTCATACCTTTCTACAGCACCAGGGTCTTCTTTAAAAACGTTTTCCAATTCAGTTATTACTGGAATACTTTTTACTGGGTCACCATGGAAATACTGTTCTGAAATATAGTCAAAACGCATGTACATCCTCCAGTAATTGTCACCTGCTTTATCTGCTTGTATAATGGCATCTTTTATCATATCTGTCCTTGCTTTGCCATGTTCCATTCTATGTATCTGCTCTACTAACTTCTGTCCATCATAATTATCTGCCATAATAGTCCTCCATTCTTAAATATTGTCCAGGTAAGCCTTAAATATCCTGGATAATAATTACTTCCATTTCTTATAAAACAGATTAACAGTTCTTATTATTAAATATACTATGGAAGAATGGTTTTTGCAATAGCATCAAAATTTTACATTCCATAATTTTTTTAAGAATACCTTATTACTCTTTAAGTATAAACCAAACCTTTGTTAATTAAAAAAGGAAGCTGTCACATAAAAAACAAAATACACAACATATAGTTCTTAGTAAAATAAATTTTCTATATCTTGTATAATGTTTTTTGATGTGGCAGCTCCCTTAGAGCTTTTACCTGCCAGATTAAGCAAGCCCTGGTAAACCAAACCCACCGCTTAAGAAGTGTGTATTTTAAAGGGCTTACTTAATGAGGTTAAAATAATTTCACATTGACCTGTGTTATTTCTTTTTAACTACTTTTATTTTAATTATAGCGGATGCTTTCTTATAATTTTTATTTCCTTCTGCTGTAACAGTAATTTTTGCTGTGCCAGCCCCGTTTATTGTGACTTTTCCATTTGCATTTACTGATGCTGCTTTGGTATTGGAGCTTTTATAACTTAATTTACCAATTCCTTTAATTCCGCTTAATTTAAAACTTTTGCTTCCAGCAGTTTTCTTATAATAAGATTTCTTAATCTGTATCTTCTGTTTAGCTTTTGCAATTTTAAATGTCTTTGATACTGAACCTGAATAACTTCCGCTGCCAGTAATTGTAACTTCTGCAGTTCCTGCATTAACATTATTTTTATAACTTACTGTATAATCCTTATCTTTAGATAGCTGTTTTCCATTTACTTCTACATTTAAGTCCTGTTTAATTGCTTTTCCTGTATAAGTATAATTTTTAATACCTGTAACAAGTGCTGTACTTATGCTGGCATCATCACTGGAACTGCCTGCAAGCTTTGCTGTACCAAATACAGCTGGCTGTGCATATCCCATTCCAGAAGCATCATACCAGTTAATTGTAGATGTACGTACACCTGATGCATCTGCATCATTTATCTGGAAATCAAGACCTATAAGGTTATTCTCTGTTCCTTTTACTGTATTGAATTTAATTTTTGCCTCTAAAATATAACCATCAGCAGTTTTCTTTGTTGCACTCTGTATATTTGAATCATTACAGTTTGTACCATTAAAGCTTAACTCATTTACATAGTTAATCCTGTACTGGCAGTCATCCGCTTCATAGCTTTCAGTTTTACCATTGTTTTCATCTACAAATATTTCAAATGAATCCTGCTCCCAGGTATTAACATTATCTTTGTTAAGTACTTCATCTTTAATTTCTGCAAGGACATAGAGGTACTCACTGTCCCACATAGTTTTTACTGTACCTGTTGTTGTTGCAGATGGGTTTGCGTTTACTGTAAGCTTATGTGCTGTTATACTTTCCCATGCTTTGTCAATTTCACCATCTATAACCGCATTGCCCTTAGTAATTACCATAAATGGCTTTAATGTCAATGTACCATAATACTTGCTTCTTTTATCCTGCTTCATCTGCAGGTCATTCCAGCACTGTGAAGTACCTGTTGTTTTATCATAAACTACTACATCAAGCCCCAGCTTTGCATTTGCAATTTTTCCGGTGATATCCAGTTCTTTTTCTATTGAATAACCATCTGCTGTTGCTGCAGCTTCACTTCTGTTTATAGTAACAACTTCAACACCATCAATATTTTCTGTTTTAGTATTATCTTTGTCAAAATAGATGGTTACTTTATCTTCTGTGTCATTTGTTGCATCTTTTACTGTCACATTAAGGTAAAGCTTGCCATTGTTCCATAAAAGCTTCATTGTTGAATTGCCATCTGTACCAATATTTATTGGTGATGCAAGTGTCCAGTCTTTATCTGCACTTTCAAGGACATCTGCTTCATTAATATATGGCAGAAGCTTTGAAGGGTCTGTAATTCCCCAGAAAGCTGGCTTTGCTTTAAGGTTTTCATCAAATAAAAGTGGCATATTATGCCTTCCTTGTGAAAATTCAGGTGACAGCAGCCATGAATCATCATCTGCAACACCCCAGAATACTATTGCTGTTATATTAACACCTTCATCTTTTGTCTTAAGAATAGTATCTATAATCTCTTTATAGCGGTATGCCTGTTTTGTCTGTTCTGTTTCTTTCTGTGCTGCACTTCCATCATAACTCTTGCTTGCAAGCATATCAAGCTCTGTAATCTGAACTTCATCTACATGTTTGCCATATTCTTTAATTGCATTATAAAGTTCATTTGTACCTGGGCTTTCCATTGAATAATGTGCCTGCATGCCTATACCATCAATTCTTGCACCACTTGAAGCTTTTATTGCATCGGCAAGTTCTGAGATACATTTTACCTTTACAGGTTCTGTTTCACCATAATCATTATAGAAAAGTTTTACTGCTTTATCTGCATATTTATTTGCATATGTAAACGCATTTATAATATACTCATTGCTTTCTTTATAAATCTGGTGGTAGAATGTTTCCTCTGAGCCATTTGAAACCCTGAGACCACCTTTTTCACCATCAGATGGGATAATTGCCTCATTTACAACATCCCAGCAGTATACAAGTCCTGGATATTTCTCCTGTACATGTGTAAGCACTTTCTGGATATACTCTTCAAGCCTTTTGTTCATAGCATCTTTACTAAGAAGCTTTCCATCTTTGTCTTTAAAGAAAATCTCTGGTGTCTGTGAATGCCAGCAAAGTACATGTCCACGCACATGTATCTGGTCTTTTTCCGCTTTACCCTGGTTATATTTCCAGAAAGCATCAAGTGTAGTGTCAGGAATAGTAAAGTCAAGCTTTAAACTGCCATCATCATTAATCCCTTTAATAATATAATCCGGCTTCATTTCATTACCAGCTGTTACACTATTAAAATGTTTCTGCACAAGCTGCATCTTATTTTCATTAGTAAGTAAATCTGCTGTCAGTGCACCGCCAACTTTAAAATCATACTTTGCATTCTGTGAAACAAAATAATTCTTTAAAGAAGGTATGTCTTTCTCTATTGATAAGTCTGCATTATTTTCTGTAATAGAAAGTTCATCTACATAAAATGAATTTTTACATGTTTCATCAGCAACCTTAAATTGTAATTCTGTAAGATCTCCAGACCAGTTTGCAGTAAAACTTCCACTTATCTGCCTCCATTCATCCTTAGAAGCTGTTACTGTATTACCTGATATCCCCCATCCGTCATAGACAGGTTCACCTCCATTATCACCAGTAGACTGTATTGTAAGGCCTGCCTTAACTGTTGATTCTGCTGTATATTCTTCTCCAAGTTTTACCCAGCAGCTAAAATTATATTTTGTCTTATTTTTAACCTTATCCTTAATAATTTGCGCAAGTGAATTCCATGTATCAGACCTTTCTGTTACCTTTACATAACCACCATCCTGGTCATGTCCTTTTCCATCATTTATAAATTCTAGTTTTGCTGTATCAGCTGTTGTTGCAAACCATCCGTTTGCATCTTTACTAAATGATGGGTTATCCAGGAGATTAACACCTGCTGCTGATACTCTGGCAACCATTCCTGTGAAACCTGTACATGCACTTGTTAAAACCATAGATGCACATAATACAGTACAAGTTATCTTTTTTAATTTCCTTAAAAACATAAAAACCTCCTCCAATCGTTATTATTTTAGCCTGGCCAGGCCAAATAAATATTTATCCAATACTGTAAAACATTGGTAACGCCTGGCTGTACTCAATTTATATTATAAACATTTTATACAAAATTTTGTCCCTGTGAATTATAGAAAAAACAGGTAAAAATTATAGAAAAAACCAAGCCCCTGTTTTTTAACAGAGGCCTGTATAATAAAACCAGATTTAATTTTAACTGTTATTTTACAGTTATTTTTTTCTTAACTGTCTTTGTCCTGCCATCTTCAAGCTTAATTTTTACAGTTATTACAGTTTTACCTTTGCCTTTTGCCTTGATTGTACCATTTTTTGATACTTTGGCAACATCTTTATCTGAAGATTTATATGTAATAACTGCCGCCTGCTTGCCATAAGACATATTTTTATTAAATCCTGTTTTTGCTATTAACTGTAAAGGCAGTTTAATATTAATCTTTGTACTGCTGCCTTTTTTTACAGAAGTATTTTTAATTGTAACTTTTGAACTGCCAAGCAATGTAATAATATTTTTACCGCTTAATTCTTTATCTGTAATTATATAGTCATTGCCAGGATAACCTTCAATTCCTGCCATGCCGTCATTAAGTACAATCCTCTTGTTATTTGCAATCTCTTCAAGTTTCCCTGTCTTTTTATTATAACAGTATACATATACACTATCACCTGCTTTTACTGAAGAAGCAAGGACAGGTGATGAAACTTTAATGCCTCCTTTTGTCTTATTGCCAGCTATAGATACAATATAAGAGTTATCTATAATAACATTATTGGCAGCTAATATTTTTTCCACATTTTTCTTTATGCTGCCAGATGCATCATAAACCTTTTTGGTATTTACAGTTATATCAATGTCACCAGACATTTTTGCAAGTTCACTTTGTGGTATTGTAACAGTATATGATTCTAATGGTTTAGCATTTTCAACTTTAACAACAAGTTTCCTTGCCCCGCCTGAAGCACCTGATATACTTTCTTTTGTTATTACCACTTTTCCAACAGATACTCCCTCTACACTAGGAACTGCTATTTTTACAACCATTTTACGTCCTTGGTTTGTTTTAACTGCATCAACTGTAGGTTTTTCAATGTAAATATCAACTATATCTACATCCGCTTTCTTTGCATTTAACATAAAACTTTCTGGTATCTTAACTTTAGCAGAATAATTACTGTTAATATCTGAAATACCTGTATAGATAACAGAATCTGATTCTACTATTGCCCCATCCATTTTAGAAGTTTTATTTGTTATCATTACAGCATTAACTAAACTGCTGCTTAACTTTTCTGTTGTCTTTACCAGTCCGTCTACATTTTCTGTTACTGTTTCTTTAATATTCTGTATATTGCCAGGCAATGTCACTTTTTCTATTACTATTGTTTTACCATTTTCTATTGTAGTAGTAATTTCTGTAACTGCACCTGTAACATTATCCTTTATAACTTCAGTTGTAGTACCTGGTGTCTGTGTAGCTGACGGCGTCTGTGTAACTGATGGCTGTACTGTGCCTGCTGGTGTTGTGCTCTGTACTGGTACTGGAGTACTACTTGGTGCTGGTGTAACTTCTGGTACTGGAGTAGCTGTCTGGTATGGAGGCACAATAACTGGCCACGGTTTCTTTGTTTCTGGTGGAATTGTTGGAACTGTTGAAGCTGTTACAAGCTTAGCCGTGCCAAATACTGCTGGCTGTGCATATCCCATTCCAGAAGCATCATACCAGTTAATTGAAGCAACACGTTTTCCAGAGGCATCTGCATCATTAATCTGGAAATCAATACCTATAAGATTATTTGCTACGCCTTTTACTTTATTAAACTTAATCTTTACTTCTACAATATAACCATTTTCTGTTTCATTTACTGCACTTTGTATATTTTTTGCATTACAGTTTTTGCCATTAAAGCTTAATTCATTTTTATAACTTATCCTGTACTGGCAGTCATCATCTTCATAACTTGAAGTTTTGCCATTATTCTCATCTACAAATATTTCAAATGAATCCTGTTCCCATTCATTTGGATTATTATTATTAAGCACTGCATCCTGTATATTGGCAAGCACATAAAGATAATCCTCATCCCACATAGTCTTTACATTTCCTGTTGTAGAAACAGAAGGATTAGAAGTTACTGTCAGGTTATGTGATGGTACATTATTCCATGCACTGTCAATTTTGCCATCTATAATTGCTGAACCTTTTGTAATTACCATAAATGGCTTTAATATTAATGTACCATAATATTTGCTTCTTTCATCCTGTTTCATCTGGAAATCATTCCAACACTGTGAAACACTTGCTGCTGCATCATAAACTACTACATCAAAACCAAGCTTTGCATTAGCATTTTTGCCAGTAATATCAATTTCTTTCTCTGCCACATAACCATCCACTGTTGCTGCAGCTTCATTTCTCTTAATAGTAATTATCTCAACACCGTCAATATTTTCTGCCTTAGTATTATTTTTATCAAGATATATAGTTACTTTGTCATCCGCATCATCTGTTTCATCTTTTACAGTTACCTGTGCATAAAGCTTTCCACTATTCCATAAAAGTTTCATTGATGCTTTTCCATCTGTGCCAATTTTTACTGGAGCTGCAAGAGACCAGTCTTTGCTGCTGCTTTCAAGAACATCTGCTTCATTTATATTTGGCGAAAGCCTTGATGGGTCAACAATTGCCCAATATGCTGGTTTTGCTTTAAGATTCTCATCAAATAACAATGGCATATTGTGCCTGCCATCTGAAAATTCAGGAGATACAAGCCATGAATCATCATCAGATACACCCCAGAATACTAATGCAGTAATATTAGCACCATCATCTTTTGCTTTAAGTATTGTATCAACAAATTCTTTATAGCGGTATGCCTGTTTTACCTGTTCTGCTTCTTTCTGTGCATCACTTCCGTCATAGCTTTTACTTGCAAGCATATCAAGCTCTGTAATCTGTACTTCACTCACATGTTTATCATACTCTGTAATTGCATTATACAGTTCTTCTGCACTTGGTGATTCCATGGAATAATGTGCCTGCATGCCAATACCATCAATTCTTCCGCCGCCTGCATTTATTGCATCTGCAAGTGCTGAAATACATTTTACTTTTGTTGGTTCTGTTTCGCCATAATCATTATAGAAAAGTTTAACTCCATCTGCTGCATATTTTGCTGCAGATTTAAATGCATGTATAATATATTCGTTGCTGTCTTTATAAATCTTGTGGTAGAATGTTTCACCATTGCCATCATAAACCCTTAAACCGCCTTTTTCACCATCAGACGGGATAATTGCTTCATTTACAACATCCCAGCAATATACAAGCCCAGGATATTTTTTATTTACATGGCCAAGCACTTTCTGTATATATTCTTCAATTCTTGCATTCATTGCTTCTTTATCCAGAAGATTACCATCTGTATCTTTAAAGAAACACTCTGGTGTCTGTGAATGCCAGCAAAGTACATGTCCACGTATATGTATCTGGTCCTTTTCAGCTTTATCCTGGTTATAGTTCCAGAAAACATCAAGTGTAGTATCAGGAATAGTAAAATCAAGATTTAAGCTGCCATCATCGTTAATCCCTTTTATAATATAACCAGGCTTCATTTCATTGCCAGCTGTAAAACTGTTAAAATGTTTATATACAAGTGCCATTTTATTTTCATTATAAAGCTGGTCTGCTGTCAGTTCAGTACCAACCCTGAAATCATAGTCCGGATTTACACTAACAAAATAATCTTTTAATGATGGGATATCTTTCTCTATTGATAAATCTGCATCATTTTCTTTAATGGAAAGATTGTCCACATAAAATGATTTTGTGCTATTTTCATCTGCAACTTTAAACTCCGCTTTTTGAAGTTCTCCTGTCCAGTTGGCCATAAAGCTTCCTTTAATCTCTCTCCATTCATCCTTAGAAGCTTTAATTATATTATTTGAAATACCCCAGTTATCATAAGCTTCTCCACCTATATTACCATTATTACCAATATCACCAGTAGATTGTGTTGTAAGTCCTGCTTTAACTTCTGTTTCTCCATCATATTCATCACTAAGCTTAACCCAGCAGCTAAAATAATATTTTGTGTTATTCTTTACTTTGGATTCAATATTCTGGGCAAGTGAATTCCAGGTATCAGTCCTGTTAGTAACCTTTACACATCCACCAGTTTCATCCTCGCTGTCACCAGCATAGTATTCAAGGTCTCCCCCTGTTGCAAACCATCCTTGTGTATCTGTATTAAAAGAAGGATTGTCTAAAATATTTGTACCTTTTTCAGGAATAGTTACATCTGGTTTTTCTACGGTTGGTACATCTTCTATAATAGAAAGGTTATCTACATAAAATGATTTTGTGCTACTTTCATCTGCAACTTTAAACTCAGCTTTTTGAAGTTCTCCTGTCCAGTTGGCCATAAAGCTTCCTTTAATCTCTCTCCATTCATCCTTAGAAGCTTTAATTATATTATTTGAAATACCCCAGTTATCATAAGCTTCTCCACCTATATTACCATTATTACCAATATCACCAGTAGATTGTGTTGTAAGTCCTGCTTTAACTTCTGTTTCTCCATCATATTCATCACTAAGCTTAACCCAGCAGCTAAAATAATATTTTGTGTTATTCTTTACTTTGGATTCAATATTCTGGGCAAGTGAATTCCAGGTATCAGTCCTGTTAGTAACCTTTACACATCCACCAGTTTCATCCTCGCTGTCACCAGCATAGTATTCAAGGTCTCCCCCTGTTGCAAACCATCCTTGTGTATCTGTATTAAAAGAAGGATTGTCTAAAATATTTGTACCTTTTTCAGGAATAGTTACATCTGGTTTTTCTACGGTTTCTTTAACAAATGAAACATTATCTGCACAACCAGTAACCACTTCTGCCTCATTGTTTTGATACCACCCTGTAATGGCACCATTACTGGCTATATCTCCGGATGAAGGATTTAATATAAAATTTTTATTTTCCTCTGCTGATGCTTTTACTGCCATTCCTGGTACAGTAAAATTGCCACTTGTTATAACCAATGCACTACATAAGGTTATACAAAATGGTCTTTTTAATACTTGTTTCCATTTTACCATAAAACTCCTCCTGTTATTTTGTTTGCCTGGATTATTTACAATTCTATTATAATTATGTTTTTTTTAGTTTTGTCATGTTAAATTATAGAAAAAACAGGGGTAAAGTATAGCAAAACAATAATATGTCTTAAAAAGGATTGAAATTAGAATTATATTCAGGTAATATTATATTTATTTCTGGTATGCCAGCCAATATAACAGCATATAACATCACTTGCAATATTTTTTAAATGAGGTATTAAAATGATATGGCCATTCCTTACAGTAATCTCTTATAGTATTACAGCCTTTGGTGATAAATATATAGCAGCAAAGCTTAAATGTAATCCAGCAGAATATACATTTATTGTTTCTGCTGCTACAGTATTATGGCTTTTATTCCTGCTTCCTTTTACAGGATGGTATTTCCAGCTTGGAAGTAAAAGCTTTTTATTACTGTTTTTCCTTATAATCTGGAAACTTATAGAACTTTATACCACTTCCATACTTCTTAAATTTATGGAACCATATGAACTTAAAGTATGGCTTGGCATAAATGTTATTTTATCATATTTATATAATGTATATAATGGTAAAAACACTTTAAGGGCAGACATACTTATACCTGGGGCATTTTTATTATTTGGAATTTATATTATAATTAAAGATAGTAATAATACTAAGAAAAATCTTTTGAAAACTATTCCTGTCTGTATTTTTTACATATTTTCCAAACTTATGTATGGTGTACATATGAAGGAAGCAACAGGTTATGGCAGCTCTGTAACAATCCTGGTAATTGTACTGTCTGTAACATCAGTTATACAATTACCTAAACTGGATATTAAAAAACTTGTATCAAAAAAAGGATTCCTGGCAGCTTGTGCTACAAGAATCCCTAATGCTACGGGGCTGCTTACAGAAGCACTTGCTGCTACAGCTAACTTGTATTTTTATGCGCTTATACAGCCTGTACAGCTGCTTGTATTATTTATAGCTGGTATAGTTAAAGGCAGTGGCATGTCTTCAAATAAAAAGACAGGAAGTATTATATGTATTATATCTGTATGTATTATGACTATATTATGTGCATAACAAACATAACAGTATAAACATCCTGGGAAATAGCTAAAAAATCCTTTACCATATCCTGTACTGCCCGCTTAATGCCAGCACAGCAAACATATAAAGACAGTTATCATAATACCTTCTCTCCCCTGTCCTCATTGGCATATTCCAGAATATATGTACCCACTTAAGTGCAGAAATATCACTGCTTATTAAAGATGCCTGTGCAACTGTAGCAAGCAGGCCGGCAGGATGCAGTACCTTTTCTTCTGTTTCCCTGCCATCAGTTGTATAAACTATATCAAAACCTTCTTTATATTTATTATCAAAAAAATGCTGTAATTTTGAAGCTGTACAGCTGCTCCACAATTTATAATTATCATCTTCCATTCCAGGCCATATATTATCAAGTGCAATATTAGCAATAGTCCTGTAAGCATCACTATAAAACCAGTCATGCCTTCCAAATATTTCCTGTTTTTCATATGGTGTCCCATCAAAATAACTATATTCAGGACTTAAGCCTGTTATACTGTCACATGCTTTTTGTAAATATTCCCTGCTTGCTTCTGCTGCCTTTTTCCAGAAACTACTATCCTCTTTACTGCCCCATAATGCAAAAAGCCTGTAAAAATGTGGCAGATGGTATGACGGGTCAGTAAAATCACATTCCGGCACAAACCTTATCAAATAATTATCCATATCCCACATATTTCTTCCAATGCCATTATCTTCTTTGTGTATACAAGTATAAAGAAGTTTTTTTGCCTCTTTTGAATAGCAGAAAATTCCCTCGCCATCACCCCACCTGTGTGAAGCAAATAAGAGTGCCATTGCAAAAAATTCCTCACCATCTGGAGCTGGTGAATCTGCATTTTTCATTCCGTCACATGCAACTGACCATGCAAAATAACCAGTATTCCTGCCATAATCTATATACATATAAGTCCTTGCAAATTTCCACAAGAAGTCAAACTCTTTCTTATGGTCTGTCTGCACACACATCATCATCCCATAAGACATTCCCTCTGTACGTACATCATGGTTTCCTGTATCCTCAATGTAAGCCATCTCCCTGTCTTCTGTCATATAGAAAAATTTATTTTCACCATAAAATATTTCATTAAAACAATTTGAAACCTTCTTTTCTATTTCTTTATGTGAATATCCTGCTTCTGCAAAAATATTTTTATAATTTATATTAGAATACATAAAAACAACCTTTCTTTACTTAGGTTTTATAATATAATATCTTCTGGTATTATAATTTAAAGCTTGATACTTGTGATTTTAAACTTTCAGAAAGCTCCATTAATAAATGGATTTTTTCATTATATGAATTTATATCCTCTGAAATTGATTCCATTGTTGCACTGGTTTCTTCACAATTTGCAGCATTTTGTTCTGATATTGCAGAAAGTTTATCTACAATAATATTTAATGCTTTCTGCTGTTTCTCTATTCTTTCATTGCTGTCATTTATATTATTGCTTACATCTTCAACAGATAAAATTTCCATCTTCAAGTTTTCAAACCCTTTAATTGCCAGTTCCAGTTCTTTTTTTTGTTTATCAAGAATATCATTAAGTTTTACAGTCTCTGCTATACTTGCATCTGAATTATTAACCAGGTCATTTACAAGTTTTTCAATATCCCCGGCACTTTCTGCGCTTCCATCAGCCAGTTTCCTGATTTCATCAGCAACTACTGCAAAGCCTTTGCCAGCTTCACCTGCCCTCGCTGCCTCTATTGAAGCATTTAATGACAACAGGTTAGTCTGTTCCGTTATATTCTTAATAATATCAACAGCTTCCTTTATTTTTCCACTCGATACATTTGTTGCCTGTGTTTTTGTAGCAACTTCAGTTATGCCATTTACTGTTTTTCCAGAAATATCTGTTAAATCATTAAATATATCTGCCATATTTCTAAACAGGCTTGCCGTTTTAGTTACTGCTGATTCCAGACAGGCTATATTATCTGAATTATGTTTTAATTCATCTGCAATTAATTTCATTTGCCTTCCAGCTTCTGCAGTATCTTGTGCCTGGTCTGCAGCACCATTTGCTATTTCTTCTACTGCAGTATTTATATTAGAAACTGCACCATATATTTCTGTAAACCCTTTTAAAAATTCCTGGTTGCTGTTATCAAGTTCTGTTGCTTTCTCTGTCACTCCCGAAACTATATCTTTTAAATTGTCCTGTAAATACTTTACAGAAGTACTTATCTGCCCAATCTCATCACTTCTTTTTATGTATCCACTTATTATGCCATCATCAGATATATACCCCTCTCCAAGTTTATTTACTGCTTTATTTATTATAGTTAAAGGTTTTAAAACCAACATAAGGAATACAAATGATAACATAGTTATACCTGCAGCAGCTAATACACAGATAACAATTAAAGTTGCTTCTATTTTTTGTACAGATGCAAATATTTCAGTTTCTGGAGCTTCCATTATAAATACCCAGCCCTTGCTTTCCATATAATAATATGATGACAGATACTTATTACTTCCAGCTTTGTACCCAATATAGCCACTTTTATTACTGCTATTATCTTTTAGCTTTTTTAATAAATCTTGTATGTAATTCTCTTCTGCAATTGCTGCTATTTTTTCTTTGTCATTATTAAAAATATATTCCCCAGTTTTAACATTTATAAGATAAAACTTACTGCTTTCCAAGCCATTTTTAGGAAGCTTGTTTATTTCTTCAAATAATCCTGTTGTTAATACTGCTCCTCCTACAAATCCCAAAGGCTTGCCATCACTGCCATAACAAGCCCTGTACATTGCTATAACCTGCTGCTGGCTTGCTGGGGACATAATAATGCCTGTATTATATACACCATCTGCCTTGAGCAGTGAGTCCTGGAGTTGTTTTAATGAATCATCTTTTCTCATTACCAGTCCGGGAACAGACGGGTTTGTATGTACAAGTACATTTGAATTCCAGTCACATATATATATCCCTTCAAGATACTTTTTATCAGCACTTAAAGTTTCTGTATATTTTTGTGCTGCTGCCACAGCTTCCTTATTATCTGGTCCTGATAATAAAGCTGCCACTTCCCCTGCCCTGCTGTATGCTGTAAGAAACTCTTCTGATGAATATATATAATCTTCTATAATTTTAGCCCTGTCTGTAGATATGGTCTGCATATTATCTGTTGTTATTTTCTTCATATTTGAAGATACAGAAAAACTAATAAATAAAAACAGGCATATCATAACTGCTGCCTGCATAACGGCTATATAAACTGCTGCTTTAATACTTATCCTGCTCTTTTTTTTATCCATATTAATCCTCCATTCCGTCTCTGGCAGCTTGAATATTGGTTTCTGGTAAAACATGCAATTCTTTTCCAAATAATAATAAAAGTTATATTCTGGCAATATTCAACTGCCAGAATATAACCTTGGCTAAAATTTCAAAAATTATAATATCTGCCTGCAGTCCATACCAGTAAAACTATCTGTATTGTCCAGCAGCTTTATTATTATTCCTTTACACCACCAAGTGTAAGCCCTGTTACAAAGTATTTCTGTAAAAATGGGTAAATACATATTATAGGGAGCATTGTAATAATAGTTGCAGCTGCCCTTACAGAAGCTGGTGTTACTGCGCCTACAGCGTTTTTCATTGATTCTGCTGTTGCACCAGTTTGAGTTACTGATGATAAAAGCTTCATCAGTTCATACTGTAATGTTGTATATTCACCACTCATACGGTTGTAAAGCATTGCATCAAACCATGAATTCCACTGTCCTACTGCTACAAATAATGCAACTGTGGCATAAACAGGTTTGCATAATGGTGATATGATTTTTATAAAAATTGTTGTATAACCAGCACCATCAAGCTGGGCTGATTCTACAAGGCTGTCTGGAAGCCCGTTCATATATGTACGTATTACAAGCATATTAAATGCACTAATCATACCTGGAACTATATATACCCAGAAAGAATTAGTAAGTCCAAGGTTTTTAAATAATATAAACGTAGGAATAAGACCGCCATTTACATACATTGTTATAACCCAGAAAAGAGATAACTGTTTACGGAACATAAAACGTGGCCTGCTTACAATAAAAGCTAAAATTGCATTCATAACCAGTGCTGTCACTGTACCAATTATAGTACGTGCAACTGTAATAAATGCTCCTGTTATAAGATTGTTCTTCTGTAATACTGTTGTATAATTCTTGAATGTAAATTTTCTTGGAAGTAAATATATACCACCCTTCAAAGCATCTGTACCATCATTAAGTGATATTGCCAGGGTATTTATTACGGGATATAAAGTAATAACTACAAAAAGAATCATAAATATTGAATTAAAAACAGTAAATGCTATGTCGGCAGTAGATGATTTTTTTCTGTGTTTATTTTTCTTTTCTATATTTTCCATAGACAATCCCTCCTTTAATACAGCCTTTCTTCACCACTGCGCTTTGCAATCTGGTTTGCAATAACAATTAACAGGATACTTACAACACTCTTGAATATACCAGCTGCAGTACCTATAGCATAATCACCCTGGCTTATGCCCCATTTCAGTACATAAATATCTATTGTTTCTGATACACTCTTTACAAGCCCGTTACCAAGCAGGTATTGGATTTCAAATCCTGCATTAAGTATATTACCAACATTCATAAGTAGCAGGATAATTATAGTAGGCTTAATTCCTGGAAGGGTTACATGCATAATCTTTGCCAGCCTTCCGGCACCATCTATAGATGCTGCTTCATACAATGAAGGGTCAATAGATGTTATTGCTGACAGGTAAATAATTGCATTCCATCCTGTTTCTTTCCATACATTGGCAAATGCTACTATTGGCCAGAAGTATGAAGTATGTGCAAAGAAATCAACTGAATGTTCTGTTAAATGGAAATTTTTTAAAAGTTCATTTACTATACCTGTACCACTTAATGCATCATGTAAAATACCAGTAACTATAATCCATGAAAGAAAGTGTGGCAGGTAAGATACTGTCTGGATTACCTTCTTGGTGCGTCTCTGCCTTATTTCATTTAACAGTATTGCAAATAAAATTGCCATTACAAATGTTACTACCAGGTTAATCAATCCCATCGCCAGCGTATTTCTTATTACCCTGATAAAAGTTGAATCTGAAAAAAGCCGTTTAAATTTATCAAGCCCCACAAACTCTGAATGTAACAAACCCTTTACAGGTTTATAATTCTGGAATGCCATAAGCCATCCGCCTAAAGGCAGGTAATAAAAGATAATCCCATATATAACTATAACTGCAGACCAGAATAAAAGAACTTTCTGCTGTTTTACTTCTTTCCAGGTGATTTTAACTTTCATTTCAGTTTCAGCCTGTTTCTTCTTTTTCTTAGCAGACATATTTAACCTCCCTCCTGCGCCGCTTCCTGCGCATTATACAGTCTGCGGCAGGCATACGGCTACAGCCGTTATGCCTGCCATGCATCTTATTTTATGGATTTATTTTACTTATATTTTGCTGCTGCTTCCATTCTGCGGTCTAATTCTGTCTGCATTTCACTTAAAAAGTCTTCTGGTTTGCATTTTTTATATTCTTTCATATAATCATCCCATGCTTTGTCAAAGTTATCTGCCATAACTACTTTTGGAAGATATTCATGTTTTATTTCACCAATCTTTGTCCATGCCATTCCGCCATCTGTTTCAGTAGTAAGGTTATTAGAATAACTCCACATAGGATACCAGTCACCAGGAGCCTCACTTGTACCAAGCATTTCAACATATGTCTTTACACCGTATGCATCAAAACACTCCTTGACATCACTCTTAAGCCCGTCATAAAATTCACTTGCCTGGCCAGCTGGAGACATTGCATTAATACCATCCCTGCTTGTTCCGAGATACTGTGGGAAATATGAATATGTACAAAGATGTGAAGCCTTGTATGCAGTATCAGAACATTGTGTTCTCATTTCATCTGTACGTGAAAATTCTCCTTTATCATTTACCTGGTAGTCTTTACCCTCTTCACCCCAGAAACGTAAATCGTGTATTTCCTGGCTTAACAGGTCATTAACAAACTTAGCAGCTGCGTCTGGATCATCACAGCTTGTAGTAATTGCAAGGCCTGTACCAGTATTTACTACACCGCCTGAGTTATGCCACTGGTTTGTCTTGCTTTCATCTATTGTAATTGGAAGTGGGACATAGCTGCATCCCTGTTTATCAAGGCCTGCTGATTTAATTGCATCACCTGCTGTATATGCAAAATCCCACCACTGGTCTATCATTCCAAGTACACGTCCGCTTGAAAGCTTTGCAATATACTCATCATATGTCTGTGTAAATGATTCCCTGTCCACAATACCTTTATGGTATTCTTCATTTAACTTTTTAAAATACCTGACTGCTGTGTCTGTTGTATTATAGTCAATTACCTTTAATGTCTGTGGGTCTACTATACAAGAACCATCATTTGGATAACCGTCAAGGAACTGTGGTGCATTCTCAAGGCAGAAATAACGCCAGTCCTCACAAAGTATTGTATATGGTATGTTCTCTGTACCATCTTCCATCTTAGGGTTTTCTTTATTATATCTTTCAATCAGGTCAAAATACTGGTCCATTGTCTTAACCTCGGGATATCCAGCCCATTTAAGCACTCTTGTCTGTATCCAGAAAGCTTCATCATTGTGTTCACAGGCTTTCTCTTCACCATATATATTGCTAAACTGCGGAATCCAGTATATATGCCCGTCATCCTGGCGTAATGAATCCCATTCCTGCTCTGTGAAAAATTCTTTAATATTTGGATACTTTTCAATATATTCATCAAGTGCTACAAGTGCACCAGCATCATATAACTGTGGTGTACCACTTCCGCCTTCTATAAAATCAGGATAATCACCACCAGCAATAATTGTACCTATTGCCTCTTCTGCAGTCTGGCCTGTAAGCCAGGTTTCCTTAACCTTTACACCTGTCTTTTCTGCAATAATCTTCTGTATCTCATTGTCGTCATTAATTTCTGAACCAGGTGTTGCAAAAAATGCTGTAAACTCTTTTATACCACTGCCAGAACTTCCGCCTCCTGACTTTTTACTATCGCTTCCACCGCCACCTCCACAGCCGGTAACAAGCACTGCTGACATTAAAGTAACAGCCATTAAAGTTTTAACGTGCCTTTTTCTCATAATAAAACCTCCTCTTTTTTATTTTGTTAATAATAATTTTATAAAATAATGTAGTTGTATTCAATCTGATAAACTATAGAAAAAACCATGGTAAAGTATAGTATTAGGATAATGAAACTTATGTCCTTGCTTTACGCCTGTATTTTGCAGGTGTACATCCTTTAGCACTTATAAATTTATTAACAAAATAATCAAGATTATGGTATCCTGTTTCCTCTGCTACCTGGTATATCTTCTTGTCACTATGCACAAGAAGTCTTGCAGCTTCATCAAGCCTTACCTGGTTAAGATAATCCTTAAATGAACATCCATATTTTTTTCTGAACAACTGTCCAAGGTATGCGCTGTTTACATAATATTTTTCACTTAATCCTTTTAATGTAAGGTTTTCTGCAAAATTACTTTTAACCTCACGTTCAACTTCAGCCAGTACGCCCCTTGAAACATTTTTACGCAGCTGTGCAAGATACTCTGCATATTCACGGGCAAAGCTTAATATATGTGCCCTGCTTCCACGTCCAATCCCTTTTTTAAAAGAATGTTCACTTATTATTCTTAAGATTTCTTCCTGGTTAACATTATCATCCTGCCTTGTTGCAAGATGTACAAGCTGGAATATAAGATAATTAATGTTAAGGTTCTGGATACCCCCTCCCGGGTATATTCCGCCAGTTTTCTGGATTTCCTCAAAAAAACAGTCTACAGCTTTCATTATTTCTATTGGCTCATTCTGTTCAACTGCAGTTAACAGTGAGTCAATTTCTTTCTTGCATAATATTGCCCCATTATTGGAAACCTGTACTTCCTCATCATAATAATATATATCCTTGCTGTTTTTAAAACCCTGGCATGAGCGCAATATACATGCAGTACTATATGATTTCGCAATATTGCTTATATCATCAACCTTTTTCCCTGCCAGCATAATTACAGGAATTTTAGCTTCTGACCTTATAAATGAAAGAAAGTTTTCAAGATATTCTTTTTCTGTTTCTAAACTTTCTTCTGACATAAAGTCACAATATAAAAAACCAATATCATATATTTTTTCAATACCCGAAACATCAAAAACACAATAGTCTGCATAATCATTCAGGTATTCTATACATACTTCAAACAATTTGCGCTGGCATGCCCTTTTTTCGTCATCAGACATTTCATCATCAAGCATGTTTTCTGCCAATTCAATTTCTATATAACGTATACCGCCTTCAAAACGCATCTGTTTCCTTATACATTCTAAATTGACATCATCATATTTGCCACCTGTAACAGCAATTAAATTTCTCGCAAGAAATGCCCTTTCCATCTTCTGGCTTGCCTTGTTTTTCTTTTCTTTATTTGCAGCAAGCCCGCTTACCTTGTGTAATGTTTCAAGCAACTGTTCTTTCTCTACAGGTTTTAAAATATAATCTATGCATTTATAACGCATTGCTTCTTGTGCATAAGAAAATTCTGCATAGCCACTTAGTATGACAAAATAAGCATCTGAAAGCTTTTCATCACGTATCTTCTGCAACAGACGGAGTCCTGAAATTACAGGCATATTTACATCTGCTATAATTAAATCTACACTATTATTTTTAAGAAAATCTAGTGCCTCATATCCGTCTGATGCAGTGCCTGCAATTATAAAACCTTCCTTTTCCCAATTAATTAAAACCTTTAATCCTTGCAAAATAAAATGTTCATCATCTACAAGAAGTACTTTTAACACACTTCCACCTCCGGTTTTAAATATTTGTATGGAATTTTAATCTGTACTATAAACCCAATTCCTTCTTCCCCATCAAGTTCAAATACAACTTCATTATTAGTTTCCATTTTCAAGCGCAGGCAGGCATTAATAATACCAACACGTTCTTTACCCTGCAGAAGCTGTATATTTGCATTGCGCATTTTCCATAAAAGCCTTTCCATGTAAACTTCATCCATGCCTTTTCCTGTATCTTCAATTTCAATATACATAAATCCATTTTTACGGTATATACGTACAAAAATCCATCCTGATGAT
The DNA here is from genome assembly GCA_948794795.1 of uncultured Lachnospiraceae bacterium. Classification (GTDB taxonomy): domain Bacteria; phylum Bacillota; class Clostridia; order Lachnospirales; family Lachnospiraceae; genus Butyribacter. The sequence continues at coordinate 59,684 of CAQGLR010000019.1, forward strand.
GTTTTACTTTCAATTCCATGTATACAAGCGTTTTCTACAAAAGTTACTACTGTAAGTTTAGGAATAATAAAATCCCTGCATCTGCTGTCTATATCAATTTCATACGAAAGCCTGTCACCAAATCTGTATTTCTGTATATCTAAATATGTTTTAACAAGTTCTGTTTCCCTTGATACACTTGCAAACCCCTCATCACCCCAGTCTACATATTGTCTTTCTAATACAGCTAGTTTCTCTATCATGTCAGCAGTATCATTCTCATTTCTTAAAACACTGTGCATCCGTATGCTTTCCAGTGTATTAAACAGGAAATGAGGGTTAATCTGGCTGCGCAGTGCCAGCAGTTCTGCCTTTTGTCTTGCTAAAATCATCTCTTGTTCTTTAATTTTGTTTTTATACATAATTTTTATAAGTATATTTATTCTTTCTGCCATCTTGTTGTAACTGGTCATAAGACTTCCTATTTCATCATCACCATGTATATTTTTTATTTCAACAAGGTCTTCCTCATTATCAACGTTCCTCAATGTATCACTTAATATACCAAGCCTTACAGTAAATGACTTATGCAAAAACTGCATCATAATAATTGGAAAAACTGCATTTGCCATAACAAGGAATATAATAATTGGCAGGTGGTTTAGTATTTCTTTTAATGCAGTGTTCTTTGTATTTAATACATAAAAATCAAGTTCTGCCCCATAAATTACAATACTGGTTTTATAACCTGCATCTTTTTGGTTATTAAATTCTTCAAATTCATCCATAATATTAGTATATTTTCCATTAGATAATACAATTTTTTTATCCTGGCATACAAAAATATCCATAGAATAATTCATCTTCTTTAAATAGCTTATTATATTACTATAATCCAGTTCAGCCACAAAAAGTTTCTCTCTCTGCTTATTAAAGAAATCCAGTTTCTTTATAAACATAACCTTACGCTCTGGTTTAATTACGGGATGCCTGGTTACGTCATAATCAAAAAACAGCATCTGTGTCAATCCCGATTTTTTAAAACATCTGTACCAGTCTAAACCAGCATCCCTGTCAATTTTTGAAAATCCTCCTCCATTTACAATTGTATCATTATCACTAAACATTGTAACTTTTACATAGTTATGACCAATACTGTCTTCAAACCTTGTAGCCCTAAAAAAATCATAATAGCTTGTTACATAATCATAAGTATTTTTATATTCTTTATCCAGAAATTCGTTAACATATTTATTCATATATATTTTTTTGGCAAATCCTGCTGCCTGTTCAAATGTACTGCTTAAACTATACTGTACAGCATTAGCAGCATTTTCCATTTCTTTGTATTGTGATATTTTTTCTGAACGTATAACAATATAAACTATAATGCTATCTGTAATTACTAGGGGAAGCAGTATACATATTATATATAAATAATAAAATTTCTTTTTAATATTGCAATTATCAATACGGTTTTCTAGTTTTTGCAATATATTTTTCATACACAGCCACCATCCTTTTATCATTACATGCACATCTTGTATATCAATTTATATAATAACTTTCCTGTGGGCCAAGATATGATTCCTTTAAAGGCTGGCTTGATATAAACATCCCTTCTAATACAAATTCTGTACTGGTGGCAGAAATTTCTATTTTATTTAACCCCTGGTTTAAATTAACTTGTAACTTTGTCTTATGCACCTGTTCAAGTACACCATTACACCATTCCTGGTCCGTTGGTTCACCAGCTTTATAATCTTCTTGTATTGTAGGAACTTCCCCCAATTCTTTATTATTTACGGTTAAACCAAAACTTATACGGCTGTCTGTGGAAACTGGGTTTGCTGGCGCTGACCATATTTCAAGACAGTATGTACCCTGGTATCTTACAACGAAGTAATACCCAAGTACTGGTGGTTCTAGTTTATCTGGGTCTGGAATAGCTTTATAAGCACTGCCAAGTTTGCCATAATTACTTAAAACCTGCCATGTGCTTCCAGAAGCTGGCAGAATGTATGAAGCATGTCCTGCATACATTGCTATGCAGCCATTCCTTCCAAAAAATGTACCTTTTGGAAAACCGGATTTATTCATTTTACATCCCCATATATCTATAGCAATCTCTGCCCCAGCCCCCACAATATAGATTGTATGTTTTGTAGCTTCATCTGGAAGTTTATTTTCTTTACATGATATAATAAGTATCTCCTGGCTGGATATATTTGCCTTAGTCCAGTTTGTTTTAATCCAGCTGCATGGCTTTTGTCTTAAATGACATTCAAAACCTTCATTCCCACCATTGCCTATTTCAAGTTTTACATAATTCCCGCCTGGATATAAAAAATCCTTTATTTCTATACGGTCAGGCGTTCCATAATTTTTCACTGCAGTATAGGGCTCACCAGGTCTTGATACAATTAATTGTGCCTTATCAAGCAGTTCAATTGTACACCGGAAAGGAAGCCTGCATCCATCTTCATTCCATTTTACAAAGCCTGTATGCTGTCCAAGCTCCATTCCCTGCCATTTCCCATCTTTAAATTTCTGGAATTCTTCTTTATATCTTCTTTCCATATAAAAAGTTCTTGAGAGAAGGTTTCTGTATTTATTGGCACATGCCTTTCCCTGTTTTGCATAAAATTCATTTTTTCCTGCATATAAATTCATAAGAAGCGAATTCATTCCTATAAACAGCGGGTATCCTGCAATGCTATAAAATGTTTCCTTACATATATCTGGCAGTACTTTTTTTAATGCAGCTGCCTTTTTTAAAAGCGAATTAATGCGTCTTAACATATAATCTGCTTCTTCATAGTTACAAGGATGATAAACTGTACTATTCATAGCCTCAGGCTTGTGCATTGAAATAATATTTATATTTTCATTTATAATTTCACTTATTTTTAAAACCATTTCATCTTCTAGTATATTTCCAAATTGTATTTTAACCCATTCTTTTATAAAGCTGTTATAGCTGCCAAGGTTTGTAGAACCACCCCACTTTTCAAAATTATATGCCATTGCCATAAAATATGATAATGGCAGCTCATTTCCTTTTATATCCCCAGCATTTACAATCCAGGCTTCTTTAATTCCATATTCATATGCTTGTGACATCTGTTCCCATATTTTAGAAAGCTGTGTAGTATTTATCCATTCATAAGATATAGGGGCTCCATGGTAATCAAGATGGTAGTACATACCAAGCCCGCCTTTATGTTTTTGCATTGTCTTATCTGGAAGCCTTCTTAAATATCCATAATTATCATCACAAAACATAATTATTTTATCGTTAAGCCCCTCCCAGTTTTTTAAACCTTGGACTAATTCTGTTCCATAAAAATATTCTTCTGTTTCTTTATAAATTACTAACAGTTTTTTATGTTTATTTTCTTCTGTATCTGCATATCTGCTAATAAGCTTGTCTTGTTCTGTAATTATATCTTTCCATAACTGTATGCTTTCTTCAAGTGAACTGCTTCCTGGCATTACACTGTCACGTTCACCTCTCATTCCAACAGTTATGATATTCCTATATCTGCCACTCCGTTTTAAACCATCTTCCCAGAACTTTAAAAGCCCGTCTTTATTAGTTTTATAATTCCACTTTGTGCCATACTTTTTATCTTCTTTTTTGTATATATCCCATTCCTCACCAGCACGGAGACATGGCTCATGATGCGAATTTCCCATAATAATGCCATATTCATCTGCAAGCTTTTCGTTTAAATCCCCTGGCCCATCAAGTGCAAAGGAGGATGACCACATTGCAGGCCAGAGATAATTGCCTTTAAGCCTTAATAATAATTCAAATACTTTGTCATACATTTCTGCACAAAACCCACCAAAATGGCTGGATGCCCAGCTGCCAAAACATGGCCATTCATCATTTATAAAAAATCCCCTGTATTTTACTGAAGGCTCACCAGATATTTCTTCCATATCTTTACTAAAGGTAATACTCCTAGTATATTTTACAGTTGCATCTCCCCAGTAAATAAGCGGGCTTATCCCAAATTTTTCTGACAATGTGAAAATGCCATAAATTGTTCCAAGCTTATCACTGCCTGCTACTACTAAAGCCTTTTCCACATTTTTAAATGGATTTTCAATAAAATATATCCCATATACCTCCCTGTGGCCCTCCACCATACTTAAATCAATTTTGCCATCCTTTTCAAGCATGGAAAGCAGACAGCTTCTTCCAATTGTTGCAAATAATATTATTTCTTTAAATCCATTATAATCATCCAGGACCTGTGGACGTGTGCCAATAACCATTTCCATATCTTCTGCTGATTTTAAAGCAATTTTCCTTACACCTTCAAACCCTGTTTTTTCAACAATTAAAGGAATACTTTTGTCTTTTTCTGAAACCATATATTTTTTATTATGCATGCTAATCCCCTCCAGTTTGAAAATTAAATACTTTACAAATCAAATTATGTGGTTCTGGCAATTCCAAAATTTCACTTGTAAAGCAACAACAATCCAGCTTATAAGCTGACAAAGACCTTCTGTATTACCCAAAAGGTCTTTAGTCCATTTATTAGTTAAATAACTGCTTTACTGCTGGATATATCTTAACAAATCCATTATACTTATAATTATATTTTTCTACAAGTGTTTTATCTGGTTCAATAACCTTTGATACTTTAACTATTTCTTTTATAGCTATGCCAATATCAGGATATTCACCACAGCCTGTTGCTGCAAGTATTGCCGCCCCTGCTCCTGGTCCTTGTTCACTTTCAAGGACTTCAAGTGTTATATCAAGCACTGATGCTATAATTTTCTTCCATAAGCTGTTTCTTGCACCACCACCGCATATTTTTGATGTATTAATTTTTATTCCAAGCTTTCTTGCAACTTCCAGTGAGTCACGCAGCCCAAAAGCTACACCTTCTAATACAGCCTGTGTCATTTCTGCCTGTGATGTATCCATTGACATTCCAAGAAACATTGCACGTATAGAAGGATTATTATGCGGGGAACGTTCACCCATAAGGTATGGCAGGTAGAATACATTATTCTCTCCCAGGTTCTTCTCTTCTACAAGACCTGATATCTTATCATAGCTGTTGCTTTTTAGTATATTTTCAACCCACCACTTGTTACATGATGCTGCACTTAACATACATCCCATAAGATGGTATCCGCCGTCTGCATGTGCAAATGAATGAAGGGCATTATTGCTGTCAGCCATAAATGAACTGCCAGATATAAAAATTGTACCGCTTGTACCAATGGAAATATTACATCTTCCATCACCTGATGTCCCTGTACCAATTGCTGCTGCTGCATTATCCCCTGCCCCTGCAATTACTTTTACATTTTCTGTAAGCCCAAGTTTTTCTGCAACTGCTTTTCTTAATGTACCTATAACTTCATAACTTTCATAAAGCTTTGGAAGCTGGTTTATATCTATATGGCATATTTCAAGCATCTCTTTAGACCAGCATTTATTTCTGACATCAAGAAGAAGTGTACCTGATGCATCTGAATAATCTGTAGAAAAGTTTCCTGTCATTTTATAAGCCAGATAATCTTTTGGAAGCATAATTTTTCTAACACGTTCCCATAATTCTGGCTCATGTTTTTGCATCCATAGAATTTTAGGTGCTGTAAAACCTGTAAATGCAATATTAGCGGTATATTCTGAAAGTTTATCCTTTCCTATAACATTATTAAGGTATTCTGTTTCCACACCTGCCCTGGAATCATTCCAAAGAATTGCATTCCTTATAACTTTATCTTCACCGTCCAGTGTAACAAGCCCATGCATCTGCCCGCCAAAACTTATTCCTGCCACCTGGCTTTTATTACAGCCTGCAAATAATTCTTCCATGCCATCCATAAGGCTGTCCCACCAGTCATCTGGATTTTGTTCAGAATATCCATCTTCTGGGAAATATAATGGATAATCCCTTGACACTATTTTCTGTATATTCCCTTTTTCATCCATCAGCAGAAGTTTTACTGAAGATGTCCCAAGGTCCACGCCTGCATATAACATATTAATTTTCCTTTCATATATAGCATCTTATATAATAAGTTTAATATTCTATTTCTGTTTCTTCTCCTGTCCTTTTTATTACAAATGTTTCTGCTTTACATCCTGTAAGTTCTTCACTTCTTTTATCTGGCTGGTGTCCGCCAATGCTTATAATATAATTGCCTGGAATGGCAGCACACTGCCCGTCCTGTTTAATAACTGCAAAATCCCTTGCATTTAATCTGGTTTCCACTTCCATGGTTACGCCAGGTTCTAAGAAAATATTGTTAATCCCTTTTAACTGGTAACCTGGTTCATAATCTTCACCATTAATATGTTTTATATAAACCTGTACACTTTCATTTATACTATATTTTCCTTTATTAGTAACCTTTGTTTTAATAATTACACTGTCTTTAACATCACATTCTGTACAGTTTATGCTTGCATCATGGTATAATATATCTGTATAAGAAAGCCCATATCCAAACGGATATAACACTTTACATCTTGTATAACGGTATGTACGGTTTTTCATACTGTAATCACAGAAATCTGGAAGTTCTTTTGTGTCCGCATAAAATGTAACTGGCAGGCTGCCAGATGGTGAATTTTCACCAAATATTGTTTCTGCAACTGCTTTTCCTCCACGTGCCCCTGGATACCATGCACAAATAATTGCATCAACATTATTGTCTGCCCATGAAAGGTCTATTGCACTTCCTGCAAGAAGCACAAGTATTACAGGTTTTCCTGTTGCTGTAACTGTTTCAAGAAGTTCCTGCTGTAAACCTGGCAATTTTAACCCAGGCTTGTCACCACTTGCATACTCATTCCCCGCATCACCCTCTTCACCTTCTATTGTGGCATCAAGGCCAAGGCACATTATAACAGCGTCTGACCTTTCTGCAGCTATAACAGCTTCTGCAAAACGGTCTTTTTCCTCTGCAAGGAACTCTACTTTATTTTTATATAAATGGCATCCCTCCGCATATAGTACTTCTGCATCATCACCAAGATACTGCTGTATGCCTTCAAGTGGTGTAATATATCTTGAAGATGTACCTGTATAATTTCCAACAAGTGCATCCCTGGAACTGGCATTTGGACCAATTACAGCGATTGTCTTTATATTATTTTTATCCAGTGGGAGTATGTTATCTTTATTCTTTAATAAAACAAGGCTTCTTTTTGCTGCTTCAATAGAAAGGTCTGTATGTTCTTTACATTCTACTTTACTGTATGAAATATTACTGTATGGGGATGGGTAATCTTCCATCATTCCAAGACGTATCCTGGCTTCAATAAGGCGTTCTGCTGATGTTGTTATGTCTTCTTCACTGATAAGACCCTGGCTGTATGCATCACTTAAATGAAGATATGCCGTTCCACAATTTAAATCACAGCCATTCTTTACTGCCAGGGCAGCAGATTCTTCTACTGTATCTGTTACATTATGGTGTTCGTGGAAATCATTTATTGCCCAGCAGTCAGATACCACATGACCTTCAAACTTCCATTCACCCCTTAATATTTCTTTTAAGAGCCTCCTGCTGCCACATGCTGGTTCGCCGTTCACTCTGTTATAGGCACCCATTACCGCCTCAACCTTTGCTTCCCTTACACACCTGCTAAATGCATAAAGATATGTATCATACAAATCATGGTCTGATACCTTTGCATCAAACTCATGGCGCAGCTCCTCAGGACCACTGTGTACTGCAAAATGCTTTGCACAGGCAGCGGATTTAAGATGTTCAGGGTCTTCACCCTGCAGGCCCTTTATATATGCTATGCCAAGTTCTGCTGAAAGATATGGGTCTTCACCAAAAGTTTCATGTCCACGTCCCCATCTTGGGTCCCTGAATATATTAATATTAGGTGCCCAGAAAGTCAGGCCTTTATATATTCCACGGTCTCCACGTTTTGAAAATTCATTAAACTTTGCACGTCCTTCAGTTGATACAACATCAGCAACTTTATATAAAAAATCCGGGTCAAAAGCCGCTGCCATACCGATTGCCTGTGGAAAAACAGTTGCAACACCGGCTCTCGCAACACCATGAAGGGCTTCATTCCACCAGTTATATCCAGGTATTCCCAGTCTTGCAATAGCTGGTGAATCATAAAGCATCTGTTTCATTTTTTCTTCAATAGTCATTTTTGATACAAGTTCATGTGCATACTCTCTTGTTTTCTGGCTCATTTCTTCACTCCTTATTATTAAAATATTTATTATTTATTACTATACCAGAACCTGTCACTGCCATCTTCTTAATTATTGCCACTGGATTATCAATTATTGCTTTTTATATCTTGCCTTAAATACTAAACAAGATTAAAATAAAAATATTGTACAAAAAATATTTTTCATTACTATTTGTGCTGTAAAAGGTATGACATGGAGGATTAATATGATAGAAAATTTAAATGGAATACGTGAAACAGTTAATTATAGAAAAGATACCAGGCTACGTTTGTACAACAATGTACAAATAGAAGATTATCCAGACCACTGGCATACTCCTGTTGAAATTATTATGCCAATAGAAAATATATACTCCGTTGTAGTTGGAGGACATACTATCACATTAAACCCTACAGATATTATATTTATATGTCCTGGGGTTATCCATTCACTAAAAGCCCATGGCAAAGGCAGGCGTATAATCTTCCAGGCTGAAATTACAATGTTTACTGCAATAAGGGAATTTGAATCTATTCTAAGCCTTATGTCACCAGTCCTTAAGATAACAAAAGAAAACCCACATGATATACATAAACATATATGTAACCTGCTGTTGCAGATAAATGAAGAATACAATAATAGTAATATTTTAATGGAAACAATTATTTATTCAAAATTACTAAATATATTTGTGCTGGTTGGACGCAATTATACTAGCAATTCTGTATTTTTCAATGGAATGGACTACCAGAATAAGGAATATACAGAAAAATTTATTTTTATCTGCAATTATATTAATGAACACTGTACAGAAGATTTAAACCTTGATAAAATTGCAAAACTTGCTGGTTTTAGTAAATATCATTTTACAAGGCTGTTTAAGCAAATTACTACTACTACTTTTTATAAATACCTCAACCTGAAAAGAATAGAACACGCCCAGAAATTACTTGCAAACCCTGGAATATCTGTGACTGAAGTTGCACTAAATTCTGGTTTTTCAAGCCTTTCTGCTTTTATACGTATGTTTAAACTGATTAACCATTGTACTCCTACAGAATACCGCAATATGTTTATAAATGTTACACAAACCAATGATTTATAAAGATTATACAGTTTCCATATTTCTTCTGTAAAACACAGTTACAGGTACAGCAATGCCACAAAAGAAACACTGGAAACTGTATATTAATACTATTTATACTGCATCATATGACAACCATGCAAAATCCGCATAGTTACTGCTGTTTTCCCCATTGGAAGATGCATACATGCCAGCTGTACATCCTACAAAACCACCTGCCTCTTCAGTAGTATATGGAAGCAGGTTTATATTTTCTGCAGCCAGTTTTTGTTCTCCTTCTGTTTTTATATATACAGATGCTTTCTGGTTTTCTGCCCTTAATATAATTTCTGCCATCCCTTTTCCAATTTCTGTTCCAGAGATAATATTGCTAATCCCCTTAATATGTTCTACAACATAGAACATATTACTGCTGCCTTTCTTTTTTATCTCCATACGCAGGTGGTTTTCATGGTTCTGGTAATATACTAAACCTGCACTTTCATTATTGGCTGGTGTAAATTCAAGCCCTGTACGCACTTCAAAGCAATAATCCTTCTGGCGTATTCCAAGGTATGATGTATTAGTTTTATCTTCTATTTTTTCTTTCCTTGTAAACAACCTTAAAAATCCTTTTCTTGCTTTTAGTGAATACTGTTCCTCATTTCTTGTATGTATTCCAAGAAGCCTGTCATCCAGTTTGTTATCATAAAAATGCAAATGGTCATGATGAGATATTTCATTAGCAAATCTGTATTCCTCTAACGGGATTTCCATGCTTTTACAAAGCTTTCCAATTCCAGGATTAATTACAGGCCAGCCATTTTCCCATTCCACTTCTGCCAGGAATGATTCCCTTCCCATGCTGCTATGGCGCTTACATGGACGTGATGCAAGCATTATTATATACCAGTTGCCATTTCCGTCATCAACAAGGTCTCCATGTCCTGCATAAATTACAGGATAATCCATACCAAGGTTTCTATGGGTAAAAACAGGGTTTCTTGGACAGCCTTCAAACCACTGGAATAAATTCCTGCTCCTTGCCACACTTATGCTGTGTTCTGGACCAGTACCGCCCTCTGCATGTAACAGGTAATAATAATCTCCAATTTTATAAATGTGTGGTCCTTCTGGCCAGATAACATCTTTCAGGGCACCTTTCCATATTGCCATGCTTTCACCTGTAAGTTTCATCTGTTTTAAATCCAGTTCCTGTATCCATATTTCCCAGTCACCGTTATAACGTACCCCTTCTGGATTTGGTCTTGTGCCAGTATAATAACACTTTCCATCTGTATCAAAGAAAAGGCTTGGGTCAATCCCTTTAGCTTCTTCTCCAAGATAATATGGGCCAGACCATGGTCCTTCCGGTTTTTCTGCTGTTACTATAAAATTGCCACCATGGCTTACATTAGTAGTAATCATATAATATGTACCATTATTATAACGTATAGTTGGTGCATATATTCCTTCTGATATTTCACTTCCATCTAGTGGAAGAAGTTCCTGCCTGTCAAGAATATTGCCTGCCTGTTCCCAATGTGCCAAGTCCCTGCTATGGAAAATGGGCACTCCTGGAAAATATGCAAAGCTTGAATTAACCATATAAAAATCCTTGCCCGCCCTGCATATAGACGGGTCTGGATAAAATCCGCTTAAAACTGGGTTTACTGCTTTTACCATTATTTTTTCCTCCATTTCTTGTTATGGCTTTGGTACACCAGCATAAATTATGTGTTTTTATACTACATACCCAAATCCAAGTATTGTAAATTTCTTTTCTACATCTTCTTTTTTTATTTCTATATGTACAAAATGTCTTCCGTTTTTATTTTCATTAATTACCAGAGCAGGGTTGCAATGCAGCCATCCATTAATATAAGGGTCCGCTGTCCTTACCAGTTTATTGTCAATGTAAATATCTGCCTTTGCTGCATCAGTTTCCCCTGAATCTTTAAATACCAGTACAAGTGCCCGGCATACAATCCACATGTCAAAATATGGCATATCTGTATTGCTTCCATCATAGTACCAGTTATAAGGAAACTGTGGAACAGGTTCAAGTGAAGCATCCATCTCCACACATTGCAATATATTGTCTGTACCAGTAAAACCACCAGGAATTATTTCTGCTTTATTATAAGTATTCCTTTTATCCAGAAGCTTTATATCTTCAAATGTACTGCCAGTAAGAGGTTCTTTTAATAACAGCTTACTTGTACTTTTTTTCTGGCCTTCCAGGTTTTTCCTAGTTTCTGCCTGCTTGTACAGATATAAAAGACAGTCTGCCATAATCTTATGCCCGGCATTAGAAGGATGGTAAATATCATAGAAAAACTGGTTTTTAGTTAATACCCTTCCTTTGCCATCTTTTTTATAAAACTGTTCTGTTACTGCATTTTTTATGCTAACCATTGGCAAGTTATAATACTCCCCTACAGGTATCATACGTTCTTGTAAATTGCTGTCATCAGCAAATACAGAAAATAAAAGTATTACCGCTGGCTTACAGTGCATCTTTAATACCTTTCTTATAAGGCTTTCATAAAAAACACCTTTTGTTTCATCACCTTCATCATTTACAGCAAATTCAATTATAACAATGTCTGGTTCTACTATATAATCCCTTAGTACATCACGCTCAAAACGTATTATTCCAAGTTCTGATGGTGTGCCTCCTACTCCAGCTTTAATAAAATGTACATTATTTCCAGTTCCATATTTATCTTTAAAACCACAATAAGATTTATATGCATAACATCCTGTATTAATTGGCACCGCACCAGCCCCTTGTGTTACTGACCCGCCTATATATGCAATACATATATCCCTGCCATTTTCTGCTTTGTCTATTGCACGTTTAAGCCTTGTAGTGTCTCCCATTGATACAAGTGAGCTTGCAATTATATGTTTATAATCTGTACAATTAAAATCAATTTCCTTTTCTTCATTAATTTCTGGTGCAGAATAGCCATCATTAAGGTAAAACCTTACATTTAATTTTGCAGTCTGACCAGGTTTTTCCATAATTACCTTAATCTGACCAGGCTTAAAATCATCTTCCTTCCAAGTAATTTTATCAAGATAAATCCTTATTTCAGTACCATTTCCTTTTAAATATAATTTTAATTCAGTGCCACCTCCATATATGTCATTCCTGCCATACATCTGGAATATAAATAGAACATTTTCTTCTGGGTCTGGTGTTTCAACAGAAACCCCTATACTATGTACCAGTTTCTTAAAACCTTCTGTATCTTCAAGAAGCCTAAGTTCTGTTCCATCTGTAATTCCTCCAGTAATCTTTGCACTGTTTATAAGTCTTCCGTCATCCTGGTACAAATATTGTATGCCTCTGCCATCTTCCATTTTTGTACCAAAAATATCTTTATTTTTTATAATATAAAAGAAATCCCTTTTTTTCTCTGGGTCTTTTGGCGCTGCCAGTCCATTCATAATTTGCACCAAGCCTCAAGCAGAAATTCCTGCATTTTCATTTGAGGCGCAAACACAAAGGATGAAAGATATGTGTTTGCATTTTACCCTTTCTTCTATTTTTCTTTCACCCTTACTTCTTTCCTGCACTTTTTGTGTATTGTTTAAAAATTTATAATTATAACTGGAATGAACCTAAAATTTCAACCAGAAAATCAGCTTTTGTATGCAGCTGTTTTGCTAAACTGTCCAAATCTTTAATCGCATCTGATTGTTTTAACGCTGCCAGGCTTACATTTTCTGAACATTCTGACGTTTTTGCAGATACTGCAGATATATCTTCAATAGTTCCAAGAGTCTTATTCCTTGATATATCCATATCATGTACATTATTTGTAATTGTTTCCAGTGCACCCGATAAATTATCTATCTGGCTTCCAATTTGCATAAATGACTGTGTTGTCCCTGATACTATCCCTGACTGTGAAGATACAGCCTGTTCGGTTTCTTTTGCTGCCAAGACAACATCATTTGTCTGTTTTATAATTTCAGTAACAATTCCAGATATCTGTCCTGCTGATTCTAAACATTGTCCAGATAGTTTTCCTATTTCTTCCGCCACAACTACAAAGCCCTTTCCAACATCACCAGCACGTGCCGCTTCAATAGAAGCATTTATAGACAAAAGACCTGTCTGTTCAGAAATATCATTAATAGCAGATACAATTATACTTATTGACTTTGACTTTTTCTCAAGTTCCTGTATTGAAGATATTACATTTCTTGTTATACTAGTAGTTACTTCTGTACTTTCGCCCAGCCCTTTTATTATATCTATCCCTGAGCTTATTGTTTTACCTGTTTCTACAGCAAGCCTGCTTATTTCCATTGTATTAGCACTTACATTGCTAATAATCCCTGATAAAAGTTCCATATTGCCAAGACAGTCCACTGAACCTTTGTCAAGCTTTCCAGCACCAGTTTCAATTTCAGCAGCCACATTTTTAATATTCTCTGAAGTTTCTATAAATACATTGGTGGCTTTTGCTACATAAGAAATAGTATCATTTAATTCTGAGCTTACACTTTTTACATCTTCAAGTATTGCTTTCATCTGGCTTACTGTCTGGTTGACACCATCACATAAAAGCCCAAATTCATCCCTGTTCCTGCTTTCAAGATGTACTGTTAAATCACCACCAGCAACTTTGTGAAGTTTATGTAAAATATAGTTAATTATACCTGATATTTTTCTTGATATTAAAAGGCCAAGAATTAATGCCAGTATAGCAAATACTGCTGTAAGTAGAAATGATACCATTTTTATTTCTTTGGTTTCAGCCAGCAGCCGTCCCGAAGGTATAACTGCTGCGACAAGTGCATTTCCAGTTTCCATCTTTCCATACACAAATAAGCTTTCATTGCCATTTATAACAGCCATCTGGTTTCCTGTTGGTTCTGCTGCTGCAACTGCCTTATTATAGATTTCTGTGCCATAAATTAATGTATTTTTTATTTCTATTCCTGGTTCTGCATAAAATTCTTTGCCATCACTTGTAACCAGTACCACACAGCCACCTTTTCCTGTATCTATTGATGCTAATACACTACGTATAAATTCCCTGTCAATATCAACTATTAAACATACATCCTGTCCCTGGAACCTGCGTGCAATCCTTACGCTGTAAGCCTGTGTATCTATACCAAGCACACCATCAGCTTCTTTATCTTGCCCAAATAAAAGCCAGTCGTTAGGATTTGCATTAACTATGGCACCCTGCCCTGTTTCCATGTATGCACTGTAAGCATCAGCAGGAAGCAAAGCTTTGCCACCCTGCAGGCTTCTTCCACCATCTGCAATAAAATACGCCCCGCCTGCCTTTTCATCCATAGACAGTTTGCTTACAAGCCTGCTGTTGTATTTCTTTTTCAAATTGCTTGCTTCAATAATATCCATCTTTCCGCCAAAAAATGTCCTTAAACTGCTGTCTGTAAAATAGTTTTTAAATTCATCTATTTCACTTGAAACAGCAAGGTTTATATATTTCTGCTGCATACCTACAGTCTGGCTTACAGACTTTTTATAACTGTTAATAATTGCCTTTGATGCACTGTTATAAGAAACACTTCCAAGAACAAGTATTCCAATTACAGGTATAAGAAAACAGATAATAAGACGCAGGGAAATACTTTTATAGAATGGAACTTCTAAACTATGCCCTTTTTTACTTATTCTTTTCATCCCCATACACCTCCTGTCCAGTCTGGAAGCCAGAAAAATCTGCTATCCCGCCAGCAAGTCTTGAAGAATAATAAGATAATGCAAACCTATATCCTGTAAAATGGCTAAGTTTAAATACCATTTTCAACGGGTTTCCTATTTCTTTCCATTTTCCATTTTCTTTATAGAAGAAATATGCTTTATCCTTGCCATCTGTAAAATCACAGGTTATTTTTAAACAAGCCTTTTTACCTGCTTTAACTTTTGCACATTCCACTGGTACATGGCGGACATCATCTGGAATACCGGTTTTGCTGCTCTCTGGCAACCCCTTTTTTTGTAATACTATTTCATATGCATCTTCCCTTCTGGTTAATGCAAGGAAACCATAAAATTCCTGGAAAGCGCAAATTCCTGCATAATCCCCGTTATTTAAACCGCTTCCGTCTATCTGTACTTCTGCTGTACAGGCAGGTCCATACATACGCTGTGTCAGTGTATTTTTTGCCATTGTAACATTACTACTTAACCTGTCTGTTTTTATTATTAAGTGCCCTGGCTTAGAAGTAACTGACCATAAACTGTTATCTGGCTCATGGTTCCACTGCCATGCTTTTTTTAAATGTATTTTTCCTTTATTGTCTGCTTTGTATAAGAAATTATCACTTTCATTTAAAGGTTTATAAATATGCCCTGGTCTTGTACTTGTAATTTCTATCTCTTCTGGAACTTTTCTGCCATCTGGAATAAATAACCCATCTTCAATATGCATTGGAACAAGGAAAGGGCAACGCCCCACAGCGCCCCTGTCCTGAAAAAACATTCCATACCACTTTCCATTATGTGCCTGTACTATGCCTCCCTGGGCAACACCTGCGTTTATATAGCCAAATGAATCATCAAGTATGTCACCACCTTTAAACTGTCCGTCCAGTGAATCTGACACATAACATGCTTCCATCCGGCGTCCGTTTCCATTCTTTGCCCAATGTATAAAAAAGGCATAATATTTTCCATTAATTTTATATAAATGTGTCCCTTCAAACCCAAGTTTATAATTATCACTATCTTCAAGAACCATACGGTCCAGCCCGCCTTTTAACGGGCCTGATAAATCAGGTTCCAGTTCTGTAATATATATCTGGCGGTTTCCATACATTATATAAATCCTGTCATCATCATCAAATAACAGGGAAGCATCATGGTAAAACCCTTCTATATACTGTTTCTTCCATGGTCCATAAATATTTTCTGACTGGAACAGGTATGTTTTTCCTGTATCATTTGCAGCAAAACATACATAAAAAACCCCTTTATGGTATCTTAAGGAAGCAGCCCACATTCCTTTTCCATAAATACCTTTCCCATCAGAAAGTTTCTGTCCTTCTGTACTGTCAAGGGTATCATATACATATGAAATTATTTCCCAATGGCACAAATCATATGAACGCAATATCACTGCACCTGGCATAAAGTGCATAGTTGTACTAACCATATAGTACGTATCTTCTGCCCGGATTACATCTATATCTGGATAATCCGACCATATAACTGGATTTCTGGCCATAACCCCCTCCAAATCTAATAAAGTCCAAATGCTTTTAAGCTTCCTTTGCCTTCTCCCCTGAATGTAAGGTATACAGGCCATATACCATCAGGTATTGCAATATCTGCCTGGTTTTCTTCCCATATATTTGAAAACCTGGCAGGTATCCTGGCCAGACACCTGCCATCCCAGGCAAGACGTACCTCAAATACTCCTTTAATATATCCTCTCGTCCAGATTTTTATTTTCTTTATATCTTTACAGCTGAAATATTTAAATCCTATTGTTGCTGTATCCTGTATATTGGCAATATATCCTGTATCTATACTGCTGTCTTGTGTTATTTTTGGGAAACTGTCTCCTTCCCCAGCATATAAAGAAAATTTATCTGTATACATATTGCAGGCAATATACGCAGGATGTACACCTTTTCCTTCCAGTGCTTTGCCATTTAAACCACATGAAGTAATTTCTGCCTGTCTGAACATGCCATTGCTGTCCTTTTCAATATACTGGGCACATCCCTGCCTGCTATACCATGTACCATTAGTCTGGCGGTGGTAGAAAACATACCATTTCCCATTAATTTCTATTATGCTTCCATGGTTATTCCCGCCATATGCCATAACCTTATCTGACGGCTTGTATGTACTAATCCCAATATCACAGTTACTTACAAGTACACCTGCATATACAAAATCCTTGTCTGGCTTTTCACTAACTGCATAACATAATTCATGCATTACTTCTGAAGAATATATAAAATAATATTTGCCATCTGCTTTCCTTATTGAGGAAGCCTCAAAAAATGCATGTCCTTTAAAACCTGTGTCTTCACTATATTCACTGCCTGGGACAATTATAGCTGGCGGTTTTATAACTGTAAGCATATCTTCACCAAGTACAGTTACTGCTGCTCCTGTCCTTGATTTATCACCTTTTCCACAAAAACCTGTATACAGGTAAACTTTATCCTTTTCAAAAAGCACTCCTGGGTCAAACTGTGGCTCGTCATTATCCCCTTCCCCAAGCAGTGTGCCATCAGGATAATGTACATTCCCATAAAACGTATAATGTCCGGCAGGTGTATCACATACGGCAACTGAAACAGTCTGTAATCTATCTAATACATAATATAAATAATACCTTCCATCTGCCCCTTTTGCCACATCAGGAGCATAAAGACACATATTGCCACCAGTATTTGCTGGGTCATCCGTCTTACTGTAAATTACCCCTTCATAACGCCACTCCCCTAAATTTTCTACTGGTGCCGACCAGCATACATAATCTCCAGGGCAGAATACATACCCGTTAAATCTGTCATGCGAACCAAATATATATAACCTTCCATCAAAAACATATGGCTCACCGTCTGGTATATATTCCCATGAAGGCAGGTACGGATTATATGCTTCTTTCTTTTTACATGTATTTTTAGTAATTCCAGTCTGTTCCATTATAAATCTGGTAAATGGTTTTTCAGTACCAGTATTTACCCTTATGCCATCTGTCCTGAAAAGCATTTCACATGCACATTCTTCTGTATAAGGCTTCCATTCTGGCAGTTCTTCCCCATCAGTACCAGTGCCATTTGGATTTCCTGTTTTAATAAAGTTACATAAATAATCACACATTTTCCTTGCCAAGTCATAATGTCTTCCTGTAAAAGGCCTCCAGGATTTGGCAAGTGTTTCAAAGAAGAACCATAAATCTACAGAATGGAAGCTTCCAGGATTATCCCATCCAGGAATATCTGCATCAAAGCAGTAATAATAACAGTTCTCGTTGTTACCATTTTCCCTTGTTTTAAGAAATGTTTCTTTAACAGCACATTCTATTCCGCTTACAGGTGCATAACCGTTATTGCTGTATACATGGCTTTCCTTAAATTCCATGAATTCTTCTGCTTTTCCACCAAATATTAATTCCGCTTTTTCTTTTAATTCTTCTTCTGTAGCAGCAGTAATTGTATTTAAAAACTCATCCTTAGTATTTCCTGCCATTACTGGGACTTTAATATATTTATCTTCTGCAATAAGCTCCAGAGGATTACCCATTAAAAACCTCTGGTCACAAACTGTCAGCATTCTTGGATATTTCTTTACATATTCTGCATATTTCCTGCTAAGATACTTTGCATCCATCATTCTTGCCTGGCTGATATTTTCTGCCCCTGCAAATTCAAGAAACCTTCTGCCATTTTCCTGTGCACTGTCCATACTTTCAGGTGCAAAAACAAAATCCCTTTCATAGGGGTTTCTTATCATTCCACTCATTACAACAGCTTTTTGGAATAATCCCTTGTTTTCTTTACAGACCATATGTGACAGCACACTGCCTCCGCCTGCAGACTGTCCTGCTATTGTAATATTATCTGGGTCACCACCAAATGCTTTTATATTTCTTTTTACCCACCTAAGCCCTGCCTGCTGGTCTAAACTTCCAAAATTGGCAGGAGCTTCAGGCTGTTCTAATGTAAGTTCTGGATGTGCCATAAAACCAAACACATTAAGCCTGTAACTTACAGTAACTACTACTATTCCCCGTCTTGCTATACGCTCACCATCCATCTCCATTTCGGATGTATAACCCCACTGCAGTGCACCACCAAAAAACCATACTAATACAGGAAGACAACTGTCTTCTGTCTTGGCATTAGTCCATACATTAAGATACAGACAGTCCTCATCCATCTCAATATCCGGTTCAACATGCCACTCCCTGCAGTAAATATCATCTCCAATTCCAGGTCTGTCCTGCACTGGTATTGGTTTAAATTTATAAGCATCTAATATCCCTTCCCAGTTACTACACGGCATTGGTGCCCTCCACCTGTTTCCATATACAGGCGGTGCTGCAAAAGGAATACCTTTAAATACTGTAATACGTGGGTCCGGTGCTGGCAGACCCCTGGTTAATCCGTTTTCAGTTTTTGCAATTCTTAACATACTTTCTCCCTGCTATATATAATTAAAATCAATAATAAAAAATACCTTTAAATGATAGTATCCTTTTTAAGGGTATAACATTAATTAAAAGTATTCTAATCAATTATTGCGGTTTAATTTCTATTTATTGCGGTTTTTTAACCTTATCAGGTAAGCCATTTAAGAACCTGCAGAGATTATAATTGCTGTCACTGGTGTTAATGCCTGGTTTTTTATTTGAATTATTTATTAATATAATCTAACATATCTGGTAATTAACAGGGTTTACTTTTTTACAATATATGTTATAATATCTACAAAGTACACAGTTGTTATAACAATTATAGAAAGGATGTGTTAAAATGACAGATGAACAAATGTTATTAGCAATGTCTAATATGATGGATGCTAAATTAAAACCTGTCAATAATGAAATACAGTCTTTAAAAACAGGCTTATGTGCAGAAATACAAGCGGTAAAAGCAGACTTACAGGCAGTAAAAGCAGACTTACAGGCAGTAAAAATATTCCAGGAAAATGTAATATTACCAAGGCTGGAAGAAATAGAATCCTGTTATACTGGCACATATAAACGTTACCAGCATGGAATTGATAAAATTGATGTAATGGAAATAGACATAAACAATCTAAAAAAAGTAACTTTGAAACATAGCGAAGCTATGGACAGACTGCAAAAGATGGCATAACAATACATAAGCAGACATAAACCAATAGTAACGGGAGGGATTTAATGAAGAAAAATAAAACAGGCTATTTTTTTCCAGAAAATGAATATACAAGATATATTATTGGATGTTTCAAAAATGAAGACTTTGTTCCACATATGCTTAAAGAATATAGTGAACTCTTTATTGACAGCCCTAAAATCAGCGGGTATTACAAACACGAAGAATGGACTATTATTCCATGTCCTGTAGAAAAAATAAACAGAGGCTGTTTTCTGGACCTTATGAGCTGGTTGTCACAAGACAATGAAGAAGCATTTGCCATAGCATTACACCCAGAGAAAAGCTATTTTTCCAGAATAGAAGCATTAAATGCAGCAGGAGACACAGTTTTAGTGGAATTTGATGACGGTATTGTAGTAAGATGGTTTCTTCCACAAGGGCTTATTGATGATAATGCATATTCTGAAATGGAACAGGAAACTCTTGAATTTACCAATATGCTGTCACCTTGTAACTGTAAAACTTTCTTAGAGTTTATAGGAGCCAGTGCACTAACTGGATATTTTAAATTATAATTAATATGGAAGCATTATATGAAATGGCAGATAACATAAATTTACTATTTCTGGCTTTTTATTATTGAAGTAATATTGTCAAAAGATATTGGAGTGTAATTTATCCTTTCAACAGAAACACAATAATGCTGGCTGCTAAATGTTTTTATTATTGGTGAATTATGAACATGCCCAAATAAATTGGCATATGGCATATTTGTATTTACATATAATGGTTCATGTGATAATATCCAGAAATCTTTAATAATCACTGGATAATCATAAACTTCTTCAAATCCTGAATCACGGTAATATTTATTAGTTTCTATATCATGGTTTCCTTTAATAAGAAATTTTCTGCCATTTAATTTTCTTAATATAGTCTTTTCATTGCCAGCTGCCCCAAAATCTCCTAAAACAAATACATCATCATTATTATTTACAACCTGGTTCCAGCGGCTGGCAAGCCCACTATCCATTTCTTCAGCATTTTTAAATGGCCTGTTTTCATATAATATTATATTTTCTTCTGAAAAATGTGTATCAGCAATAAAATATACCATAAAACCTTTCCCCTTCCCAATATATAAATTAAATATAACAGTTTACTACTTTTTTAAATAAATAATGCACGAGACCCGTTTTATAGTATAATATAACTACAGGCAATCCAAATAAAAGAAATAATCTTATACATTAGGGCGTATTTGAAAATTGCTTTTAAACCATCAAACTGCACAAAGATTATATTACTCTGGCAA